>NZ_AP018448.1:5039500-5709000 GCF_030294945.1 Streptomyces graminofaciens
GGTGGTCGAGGGTGCGCCCGCGCCCCTTCGCCACGTGCGGCACACAGCCGACCAGCGCGGCAGCGACGACGACCGCGACGACCTGGAGCACCCCGTGGTGCGTGGACTGTCCGCCGTTCTCACCGAGCAGCGCGTACGCCAGGGCCCCGGCGGCCCCGAGCGGCGCGCTGGCCCGCCCCTCCCCGCTCCACCGGGACAGCTCCCCGACGGCGATGAGCGCCCCGAAGGCGAGGGCGGCCCCGGGTTCGTGGAGGCCGTACCAGAGGGTGTGGGCGACGGAGACGAGAGCGAGGAGAACGGTGGTGGTGTGGAGGAGCGAGAGGCGGCGCAGGCGGCGGGCCGGTCTCATGGAGCGGCCCTCCCACCCGTGGCGTTGGGCTGCCCCACGATCCGCTCGGCCGGGGGTGTGCGCTGCGCCGATACGTTTCCGCCGGCCTCCGCCGTGACCGTGGGATGCCATCCGCACCGGTCCAGCGCCCGGACGAGCGCCCGCACCATGACCGGGTCGAACTGCGCCCCGGCGCACCTCTCCAGCTCCTCCAGGGCGGCGGCGACCGGCCGGGCCCGGCTGTACGACCGGGTGGAGGTCATCGCGTCGAAGGCGTCGGCGACCGCCACCACCCGGGCGAACTCGGGGATCTGGTTCCCCATCAGCCCGCACGGATACCCGCTCCCGTCCAGCCGCTCGTGGTGGTGCAGCACCGCCGCCCGGGCCTCGCCGAGGAACGAGATCCCGCGGACCATCTCGTGGCCGTACTCGGGATGCAGTTCGATGACCCGCCGTTCCTCGGGGGTGAGGGGCCCGTCCTTGCGCAACAGCCGGGTGGGGACGCCGAGTTTGCCCACGTCGTGCAGGATGCCGGCGAAGCGGAGCACCTCGGCCCGCTCGTCGTCCATGCCCAGCTCCCGGGCGATCATCATGGACGCCTGCCCGACCCGCTCGCTGTGCCCGCGCGTGTAGCCGTCCTTGATGTCGACGGCCTGCACCAGCGCGCGGATGGTCGCCTGGTGCGCCGCCCGCTCCCGGTGGTACTGGGCGAACACCCAGCAGGACACATACATCGGCAGCAGGACGAGCAGCGCCGCGACCGGTCCGTACGGGCTGCGCCAGAGCACCGCCATCATCAGCCCGGCGAGCCCATGGACGGCGACGGGGCCCAGTGAACGGGCGAAGAGCCCGCCCCACGCGCCGCGCACCGGCCCCCTCCCCCACTCTCGACTCCGCTCGAGTGGGGGGACCCCCATGGCCAGCGCCCGGATCCCGCCGTCGAGCACGGTCAGCACCGCGCAGAACGCGAGCACCGCGGCCCCGGCGGGCAGCAGGGCGTACGGGAAGTCGGGTCCGGCGACGGCGTCCCGGCCGCCCAGCGCCCAGTGCGCCCACGAGGCGGCCCACACGGCGAGGGCCAGCTGCGCCGCGCGCCAGATCCGCCGCAGCCGACGCGGCCGCTGCTCGACCCGGGCGAGCAGCGCCCCCGGCACGGCCACGAGCGCGGCGGCCGGGGGCGGCAGCAGAAAAGCCCCCGCGAGCAGTACGGGGAAGAACGTGCCCATGCCCTTCGGCGCCCGGTGGCCGACGAAGGGACAGCGGGTGATCTGCTCACAGGCCGCGTAGAGCACCGCGAGCAGTGCGACGGCCCACCACGGGGCGCGTACGTCCGGCAGCGGGGCCAGACAGACCAGGGCACCGAGAACGACACAGGCGACGTACGCACGTGCCCATGCCGGAACCGACCCCATGGCGCCGCCTTCCCGTGATTTCAGGCTCCGGAGCCTAGGGCGGCCCGGGGCGGGCAGGGGTGGCTATGGGGGAATAGGTCGGGCCAAGGTGGCGGGATTAACCCCTTCGGGTGAAGAGACGTTCCTGTGGCGACGGCTGCGGTGACGGGTCTGGGTGGCGTTCGCTCCCAGGCCGTCGCTCAGCCGGCCACGTCTGCCGCGAGGGCCTTGTTGAGCTGTTCCACCGTGGCGGGGGTCTCGCGCTGGAAGGCGGCGATGTCGAGGCCGTCGTCGGCCATCACGGTCAGCAGGGTCCGCTCGCCGACGGCCACGACGATGACGTGCCCGGAACCGCAGCGGATCATCACCTCGCGGAGCGCGCCGACGCCGGACTGGTCGGCCATACGACGGGAGACGCCAAGGGTTGCGGCGGCGAGGGCGGCGACGGACTCGGCGTGGACCTTGTCGACGTCGGCGACGACTAACAGCCCGTCCACGGTGGACAGGACGCTCTCGGAGACGCCCATCACCCGGTCACGCAGCGCGGCCAGGATGCCGGTCAACGATTCGGTCGATGCGTGTGCGGTCATGGGGACGTGCTCCTTGGTCCAGATGTTCTGCGGTGGGTCGTGCGGCCCGAGCGGCTCAGTCAGTCGGACAGATGCCGGTCGGACTCGGGGAGAGCCCGCAGCCCGCGGCGGACGCGCCGCAGCATTTCGACAGAGGGTTGGTCGGCGAGGAGGTCCTCGGCCGAGAGAAGGGATAAGGAAGGGAAATCGGGCGGCGACACTCCGGCAGGGCTCCCCTGCCCGTCGTCGCCGACACCCCCGGAACCGGGCGCCGCACCCCGCGCCGGCTTCCGCACGGGCAGCGGCGGCGGTGGCTCGGCCGTGGGGCCGGGCGTTGGAGCCGCGGGGCCGGACCCGTCGGCAACGGGAACGGACTTGTCGGTCGTGGGAACGGACTTATCGGTCGCGGGAACGGGCAGGTCGGTCGCGGGAACGGACTGCACGGCCGGAGGAACGGACTCCGGGGCCGGAAGACCGGACTCCGCAACCGCGGAACCCCGCTCCTTCGCCGGAAGGCCCGGCTCCACATCAGCCAGACCCAACTCCGCCACCGGAAGGCTCGACTCCGCGGCCGCACGGCCCAACTCCATGGCCGAGAGGCCGGACTCCGCAGCTCCCGAGTCGGACTCCACCCCCGTGCGGCCGGACTCGTGGGACGGCGGCGATTCCACAGGTGCCGTCGGCCGTTCGGCCGCGGTCTCTCGCGGACTCGCGGCCAGGCCCCGCCGAAGCCGGGCGGCCTTGCTGCGCCGGCGGCGTTTGCGGGCCGGGTCTTCGTCTGGTCTCACGACCCGCCCTCTGCTCCGAGGTCGTCGGCGGGAGATCCCCCACCGGGTCTGCGTCTGGGCAGGGGGCCCGCCCGTGCCGACGGCTCCTGCGACGCCGTGTACGCCTGCGGGACCCGGGGCGCGGTGCTGGGCCGGCCATCGAATGTGGTCCTGGTCTCCCACTGGACGACGCCGAACGACTCCAGCCGGATCAGGTCCAGCATCACCGCGTAGAGCCCGCGCCCCCGGGCGAACGCGATGTCACGTGGCGTACGGCGTCCATTGGCACTCTCGACGAGGTCGAGGTGACGCCGTGTCAGTCGGCCGTCGAGCGCAGGGGTCTTCGGGGTTCCTCGGGTCCCCTGAGGTCCAGTGGTTCCAGTAGTTCGAGTGGTTCCAGGGTTTGCCGAGCCGCCCGGGGCGTCAGGGTCTCCCGTGGCCCCCAGGCCTCCAGCGCCCTCCCGGTCTCCCGAAGCCCCAGGTTCCCCCGGCACATCCGGATCTCCCCAACCGCCGACCCGCGCCGGCCGTACCCGGGCCAGCTCCCCCGCAGGACCCCACAGCCGGGACAGCAGCGTCATGCGTCGGGTGGTCTCCTCGGCCAGTGTCCGTGGTTCCACTCCGGGCCGGGCGACGAGCGTGGGCTCACGCCCGGTCAGTTCCCAACCGCCGGGCGGGCTGAGCGCCATGGCGAAGGCACCGTCGTACACGGCCGCCGTACAGACGACATCCAGCTCGCCGGCGCCGATCAGGCCCGCGGCCACCAGATGTGATCCGAGCCGGTCGGCGTCGGGCTGCGCCGCGCACGCCGCCAGCCAGGCCTCGTCGTCGATCCGGCCGGACGCGAGCAGCGCGGACGTCGCGGTCGGCGCGCCCGGTGTCTCGATCGCGCCGACCAGGCCGTCGCGCAGGTGAATCGTGCCACCGGGGGAACCGGAGACCCGTACCGTGCCGTCGAAGCCCTCCTCGCGCAGCGCCTGCAGGAGAGCCGGCACATTGCGTGCCGAGGGGTTCTTCACGCCAGCACCTCGCGGGCCGGGTCGCCCATGCTGCGCAGTGCCAGGGTCACATTGGCCCGGCTGCGGTCGAGCCCGGCCGCGAGCAGCAGCGGATCACCGGCCGACCTGACCACGGAGAGCAGTACCTGGTGGCGCTTCGTGCTGGTCATGATCACGCTCTCCAACTCCCCCACGGCCCCCGCCTCGCCGAGCCGCTCGGAGATGAGGTTGGCGAGGTCGGCGGCTTCCGTCCCGGCGCCGGCCTGGACGGCGTCTCCCGCCACGCCGTAGGTGAGTCCGGTGACCGCGTCGATCAGGGCGACGCCGGTGACGCCGGGAGAGTCGAGTAGCCGGTCCAGGGAGGCCTGGAGTGCCGTGGCCCGTTCCCCCATTCGCCCTCCACGTTCACGCGCCGCACAGTAGTTTGAACGCTAACTTTCGCAACCCACAACAAAGTTGACGTTTGCGACCCAAGGATCGCTCGCGTTCGATCGTAGATGGCCGGACAGTTACCGGTCAGCAGCACTGAGGAATTGGGGCAGCAATATGAACATCGAGACCGCGCTCAAGGAAGCGATGACCGTCGACGGCGCGATCGGCGTCGCACTGGTCGACTACGAGAGCGGTATGTCGCTCGGCACGCTCGGCGGCGGCCAGCACCTCGACCTCGAACTCGCGGCGGCCGGCAACACCGAGGTGGTGCGCTCCAAGATGCGCACGCTGGCCTCGCTGGACATGAACGACGTGATCGAGGACATCCTGATCACGCTGGGCCAGCAGTACCACCTGATCCGCCCGCTCGGCAGCAGCAAGGGGTCGCTGTTCCTCTACCTCGCGCTGGACCGGTCGCGCAGCAACCTGGCGCTTGCCCGCCACGCCCTGAAGCGCATCGAGACCGGCCTCGACGTCTGAGCCGCCCCCACCGGCGGCGGGGAAGCACTGAGCCCGTTCCGGGAGCGGCCGTTCGGCCGCCCGGGAACGGGCTCAGGACGTGATACCGCAGGTGTGTCAGAGTTCCTGCGCTCCTGCTCGGCGCTCAGGACTCCTGCGGAGAAACCGGAGAGACCGGAGAGACGGGCGCGGCCGACGCCGGCGCCGTGGCCGCGACATCGTGCTCGGGAACGGCCTGACCCGACCGGATCAGATCGATCCGCCCCATCACCTTGGCCCGCAGATCGGTCGGCACGTCGTCATGGCCGCAGCACCGCTTGACCAGCTTCTTCACGGCCTGCTCCAGCCCGTACTTCTCCAAGCACGGCGAGCACTCCTCGAAGTGGGCCTCGAACTTGGTGCAGTCCGAGTCCGGCATCTCCCGGTCCAGGAACTCATAGAGATGATCGAGGATTTCGCTGCAATCCGTCTCGTGCGGCTCTCCGCAGCTCATGACCCCGAGCCTTTCGCTTCGTTCGACTCTCCGGCGCCGGCCGGGACCAGCCCACGGTCACGGGCGTAGTCCTCGAGCATGCCGCGCAGCTGACGACGGCCCCGGTGCAGCCGGGACATCACCGTACCGATGGGTGTCCCCATGATGTCGGCGATCTCCTTGTAGGCAAAGCCCTCGACATCGGCCAGATAGACGGCGATGCGGAATTCCTCGGGGATCGCCTGCAGCGCTTCCTTCACGTCCGAGTCGGGCAGGTGGTCGAGCGCCTGCGACTCGGCGGAGCGCAGCCCCGTCGACATGTGCGACTCGGCGCGCGCGAGCTGCCAGTCCTCGATCTCCTCGGCCGCGGAGCGCTGGGGTTCGCGCTGCTTCTTGCGGTACGAGTTGATGAAGGTGTTCGTGAGAATCCGGTACAGCCAGGCCTTGAGGTTGGTCCCCTCACGGAACTGGTGGAAGGACGCGTACGCCTTCGCGTACGTCTCCTGCACCAGGTCCTCGGCGTCGGCCGGGTTGCGCGTCATGCGCAGCGCGGCGGAGTACATCTGATCGAGGTACTCCAGAGCGTCCCGCTCGAACCGGGCGCTTCGCTCCCTGGCGGTCTCGGTGCCCTCGGGCTGCTCCGCCTGGCCGTGTTCGGTCCCTGCGTCGGTCCCAGTGACCGGACCCACCTCCTCCAGCGTCCGGGCAGTACCGAAACCGGTACCACCAGAATCGGAGGATAGACGACGATCCATGCCCGCCGCCGCCCGAATAGGGGCGTTCTTGGCCGCGTGCAGCACCGTCCACTCCAGGTCAGCACGGCTGCTGCGGCTCGGGCAGAAGGTCGAACCCATGCGGCGGACTTCCTCTCGTACGACGGTCAGCACGGTCAGCGCTGTCTGATCCGCACAACAGAAAGCCGCACCCCGGCATTCCCCGCTTCCCACCGACTCCTTACCGAGTGACACATCCCACTCTCGCCCCGTCCGCCCTACCGGAGTGACGCGATCCACTCCACGACACCGTCGGTGACGACCTTCAGGGCCTGATCCTGGTCGACGGGCGCCCGCTTCGGCACGCCGAAGGAGTGATCGCCGTACGGCACCTCTACGAGCCCGTGGGCCCCCTCCGGGAACTCCTCGGGTCGGCCGAACGGGTCGTTCGCGCCCTGTACGACGAGGGTGGGCACCCCGGCATCGAGCAGTTCTCCGGCGCGGGACTTCTCCGGCCTGCCCGGCGGGTGCAGCGGGAAGCTCAGCGCGAGCACGGCCACCGCGCCCAGCTCCCTCGCCGTACGACAGGCCACGCGGGCCCCCGCGCTGCGCCCGCCCGCGATCACGGGCAGCCCCGGCTTCGCCAGCGCGGGCCACAGGCCCCGCCAGCCCACGTCCAGCGTCTTCGGCGCGGGCGCGACCTTCTTGCCCGCCACCCGCCAGGGCTGCTCGACGAGGGCGACGGTCACCCCGTGCGCGGGCAGGACGGCGGCGAGGGCCTTCAGGTCACGCGCGTCGATGCCACCGCCGGCGCCATGGCCGACAGCGAGGACGAACGCCGGCTTCTCGGCCTCGTGCCAGGTGACGCGGGCGGTACCGGCGTCGGTCTCAACCTCTTCTGCGATCTCGGTCACGCTAGAAGAGTGTGCCCTCCTCGGGCCCTTCCAGCTCCTTCAGCAGCTCCGGGCTGTTGTTGCGGACGTTGCTGACGGCCGTGGAGACGGGGTAGGCGCGCATCAGCCCGGCGGGTGGCGGCGACAGCAGTTCGCGCAGGTCGTCGGCGTCGGTGCGGGCCGGGTCGAGCCAGGCGTCCCAGCGGTCGGACGTGAGCATCAGGGGCATACGGGGGTGGATCTCCGCCAGGGCGTGCGGGCCCTCCTCCGGGGCCACGGCCAGCGGGGTCGCCTCGGCCTCGGTGGTGATCACCGAACACGTGACCCACCAGGCCTGCGGGTGGTCGTCCGGCAGCGTACGGTCCCGCCAGAACTCGTACAGACCGGCCATCGCGAAGACGGACCCGTCGGCGGGGAGCACGAAGTAGGGCTGCTTGCGGGGCCGCTTCTTCTTTCCCTCGACCTCCAGATCACGCTCCCCCTTGCCGGTGACCCACTCGTAGTAGCCGTCGGCGGGCAGGATGCAGCGCCGGGAGGTGAAGGCCCGGCGGTACGAGGGCTTCTCGTGGACGGTCTCGGCGCGGGCGTTGATCATCCGGGCCGCGCCCTCGGGCGACTTGGACCAGGACGGGACCAGTCCCCACTTCAGCTTGCGCAACTGGCGAACCGGCCGTTTGTCATCGGCGTCCTTCAGAGGGCGGTCGAGTACCGCGTAGACCTCCTTGGTGGGAGCCACGTTGTAGTCCGGCGCCAGGGTCTCCTCCGGCTCCCACTTCTCGACCTCAAAGACTCCTGCGAGATCCTCTGGCCTACGACTCGCCGCATACCGTCCGCACATAAGTGCCACACTGCCAGATCCGAAACGACCCAGAGGAGCCATCGCCGCCAATGGAAAGCATCGCAGCCGTCTCGCTGGCAGGCCTCTGGGACGAGATCTTCGGTACCCAGCCCGACCCCGACACCTGGGTCGTCATAGCCACGGCGGTCGCCGCGCTCGCCGCGATCGTCCCGCACGGCGTCTGGCGGCTCTCGCGCAACGCCATCACCATCGCGCACGAGGGCGGCCACGGCCTGGTCGCGCTGCTCACCGGCCGCACCCTGACCGGCATCCGCCTGCACTCCGACACCAGCGGGCTCACGGTCAGCCGGGGCAAGCCCACCGGCCTCGGCATGATCCTCACCGCCGCCTCCGGCTACACCGCTCCCCCACTGCTCGGCCTCGGCGGCGCCGCCCTCCTCGGCGCGGGCCGCATCACGCTTCTCCTGTGGCTCTCCACGATCCTCCTGGTCGCCATGCTGGTGATGATCCGCAACGCGTACGGCGCCCTGACGGTCCTCCTGACCGGCGGCACCTTCGTGCTCGTCTCCTGGCTGACGGGCCCCCAGGTCCAGGCGGCCTTCGCGTACGCGGTGGTGTGGTTCCTGCTGCTGGGCGGCGTACGCCCCGCCTTCGAACTCCAGGCCAAGCGGCGCAGGGGCGGCGCGGGCGACTCGGACGCGGACCAGCTGTCTCGGCTGACTCACGTACCGGCGTGGATGTGGTTGTTCCTGTTCCACGTGGTGTCGCTGTGTTCGTTGTTGGGGGGCGGCCGATGGCTGCTGGGGCTCTGAATCGCTGATTCGCCCCCTTGAGATGCGCCCCGTGAGGGACGCGGGGCCGTATCGATCTGCGGCTCCGCAGCAGGGCGCGACCAGCCACAACGAACCCGTAGACGCCCACGGCGCTCAAGAGGCACCCGTACCGCGCCCGGCGATCACGGAGGACACCCCCTAACGCGAAGCCCCACTAAAGTGGCCGCATGGCCCTGAACGCACAGCCCGCCCTCTGGCCCGCCCCGCACGCGAGCGGAGCCGTCGACGCGACGGTCCACGTCCCGGGGTCCAAGTCGGTCACCAACCGCGCCCTCGTGCTCGCCGCCCTCGCGAGCGAGCCCGGCTGGGTGCGCCGCCCCCTGCGCTCCCGCGACACCCTCCTCATGGCGGCGGCTCTGCGCGCGATGGGCATCGAGATCGAGGAAGGGATCGGCCCGGACGGCTCAGGCGAGGCCTGGCGCGTACTGCCGACGGGTCTGCGCGGGCCTGCCACGGTCGACGTCGGCAACGCCGGCACGGTCATGCGCTTCCTGCCCCCGGTGGCCGCCCTCGCGGACGGCCCCATCCGCTTCGACGGCGACCCGAGGTCGTACGAGCGCCCCCTGACCGGTGTGATCGACGCCCTGCGCACGCTCGGCGCCCGGATCGACGACGACAGCCGGGGAGCCCTCCCGCTGACCGTGCACGGCAGCGGCGCCCTCGACGGCGGCCCCGTGGAGATCGACGCGTCGTCCTCGTCCCAGTTCGTGAGCGCGCTCCTCCTCTCGGCGCCCCGCTTCAACCAGGGCGTGGAGGTCCGCCACATCGGCGCGACCCTCCCGTCCCTCCCCCACATCCGGATGACCGTGGACATGCTGCGCTCGGTCGGCGCGCAGGTGGACACCCCGGAGTCGGGCGGCGAGCCGAACGTCTGGCGGGTCACGCCGGGCGCCCTGCTCGGCCGGGACCTGACGATCGAGCCGGACCTGTCCAACGCCCAGCCGTTCCTGGCGGCGGCCCTGGTGACCGGCGGCAAGGTCGTCGTCCCCGACTGGCCGACGCGCACCACCCAACCGGGCGACCAGCTCCGCCAGATCTTCACGGAGATGGGCGGCACCTGCGAACTGACGGACTACGGACTGGCGTTCACCGGCTCCGGAGCCATCCACGGCATCGACGTGGACCTGAGCGAGGTCGGCGAGCTGACCCCGGGCATCGCGGCGGTCGCCGCCCTCGCCGACTCCCCCTCGACGCTGCGCGGCGTCGCCCATCTGCGCCTGCACGAGACGGACCGGCTGGCCGCGCTCACCAAGGAGATCAACGAGCTCGGCGGCGACGTCACCGAGACCGCCGACGGCCTCCACATCCGGCCACGCCCGCTGCACGGCGGCGTCTTCCACACCTACGACGACCACCGCATGGCCACGGCCGGCGCGATCATCGGCCTGGCGGTGAAGGACGTACGCATCGAGAACGTGGCGACGACGGCCAAGACCCTCCCCGACTTCCCCGAACTGTGGGCCGGAATGCTCGGGAACTGACGGGCGGACGACGATCATGCGCCGCTACGGCAAGCACACCGACGAGGACGACATCCGGAGCCGTCCCAACCGCAAGGGCAACCGCCCGCGCACCCACATCCGCCCGAAGCACGAGGACGCGGCCGACGGCATGGTCCTGACCGTCGACCGGGGCCGGCTGACCTGTCTCGTCGAGGACCGCGTGGTCATGGCCATGAAGGCCCGCGAACTGGGCCGCAAGGCCGCCGTGGTCGGCGACACCGTCGCCCTCGTCGGCGACCTCTCCGGCAAGAAGGACACCCTCGCCCGGATCGTCCGCATCGGCGACCGCACATCGGTGCTGCGCCGCACGGCCGACGACGACGACCCGTACGAGCGCGTGGTCGTCGCCAACGCCGACCAGCTCGCCATCGTCACCGCCCTCGCCGACCCCGAGCCCCGCCCCCGCCTGATCGACCGCTGCCTGGTCGCGGCGTACGACGGCGGCCTCACCCCCCTGCTGGTCATGACGAAGTCGGACCTCGCCTCGGCCGACAAAATCCTGGAGCTGTACGGCGACCTGGACATCCCGTACGTGGTGACGAGCCGCCAGGAACTGGAGACGGGCGGCGCCGCCGACCGCGTACGCGAACATCTCGACGGCAAGATCACGGCGTTCGTCGGCCACTCGGGTGTGGGCAAGACGACGCTGGTGAACGCGCTGGTCCCGGAGGACCGCCGCCGCACGACGGGCCATGTGAACGCGGTGACGGGCCGCGGCCGCCACACGACGACTTCGGCGCTGGCGCTCCCCCTGGCGGGCTCGGACGGCGGCTGGGTGGTGGACACCCCGGGCGTACGGTCGTTCGGCCTGGCACACATCGACCCCTTCCGGGTCATCAACGCCTTCCCGGACCTGGTGCCCGGCACCGAGGGCTGTCCGCGCGCGTGCAGTCACGACGAGCCGGACTGCGCGCTGGACCAGTGGGTCGCGGACGGTCACGCGGACCCGGCGCGCCTCTACTCCCTGCGCAGACTGCTCGCCACCCGCGAACGACGAGAAGGCGACTGACCTCCGCGTTGTTTGCGTTCCCCTCCTCCCGGTAAGTGCATAATCGCACCAGTCGGAGCCAGACCGGACGAGATCAGGCGAGCACCGACGAAGCGGTCACGAAACGTGGGGACACGGGAGGACGAGACATGGCGTGGCTGCTGGTGGTCGTGGCCGGACTTCTGGAGACCGGGTTCGCCGTCTGTCTGAAGCTGTCGCACGGCTTCACCAGACTCTGGCCGACGGTCGCGTTCTGCGTCTTCGCGCTCGGCAGCTTCGGCCTGCTGACCCTTGCCCTGAGAAAGCTCGACGTCGGCCCCGCGTACGCGGTCTGGACGGGCATCGGCGCGGCGGGCACGGCGATCTACGGGATGGTCTTCCTCGGCGACATCGTGTCCATCCTGAAGATCGTCTCGATCACACTGGTGATCGTCGGGGTCGTGGGCCTGCAGCTGTCGGGCTCGGCGCACTAGGCCGGCCCTAGTCGGTCCGTTGGTTGAGCGATCTGCTGAGCTGGCGCGGGAGCGCGGTCCGTACGAGATCGATGACCCCACCCTCCCCCGGCGGCGCCGCCACACAGGACAGGGCGAGCCGGACGGCGAGTTCGCAGAGGCGGGCCAGTTCCGTGGTGTCCGACTTGGGGGTGCCGGGCGCGGCGAGCACGAGGACCGCGCGGTCGCGGACCAGGGTCACGAAGTCGGAGGGCGCGGGCAGCGGCCCGTCCGCGCGGCGCTGCGCGGGCACCGCGGACGACGACGGCACCGCCGTGAGCGTCGGCGAGGGCAGCCGCTCGCTCCAGCAGCCGGTGAGCATGGCCCGGACGAGCGCGTTGCCCCGGGCCGCCGCCACGGTCCACTCGGCGGTCGCGGCCAGCCGATCCCGGGTTTCCAGGGGCGTGGCGAGAGCCCGTTCGACGCCCGCGAGATAGCCGTCCGCTTCTCTGCGGACCAGGGCCCGGGCGAGCCCCTCCTTGCTGCCGAACTCGTTGTACAGCGTCTGCCGGGACACCCCGGCCGCCGCGGCCACATCGACCATGCGCACAGCGGACCAAGGCCGTCGGACCAACGCCGTGTAAGCGGCGTCCAGCAGGGATTCCCGCGCTGCAGGCATCATCGCCTCCCAGGGGCGAGCAGCTCTGTGCCCAGATTTGACGCGCACCAGACCACTGTCAAGGGTTCGCGACGGCACCGGGGGGCGCGCGTCGGCCAGGATGCGCGCACAGGGGCGCGGGGTTCGCTCTGGCGTAACTGCGGGCGGTCGGGCCGCTGGGCTGTCGTAGCTGCAGGGTCATGCCCCTGGGGCTGCCTGACGCAGCCGCGGGCGGTCATGCCCCTGGGGCGGCACGGTGAGCGCAGCGGACCCCGCAAGCGCCGTGGGCGCGCGCCCCACGCCCGCCCGGCCACGGCAGAGGGTGCCCTCCACACCCGGCCCCCAGCCACCATCCCCATCCCACGCCCGTCCCCCTGTAGCCCCGCACCGACCTCGGCAGATACCGTTCGCAACATGGCCGACTATCTCGATGACCTGCGCCTCGCCCACGTCCTCGCGGACGCCGCCGACGCCGCGACGATGGACCGCTTCAAGGCCCTCGACCTCAAGGTCGAGACGAAGCCGGACATGACGCCGGTGAGCGAGGCCGACAAGTCCGCCGAGGAACTGATCCGCGGCCAGCTCCAGCGCGCCCGCCCCCGCGACGCGATCCTCGGCGAGGAGTACGGCATCGAGGGCACGGGCCCCCGCCGCTGGGTCATCGACCCGATCGACGGCACCAAGAACTACGTCCGCGGCGTCCCGGTCTGGGCCACCCTGATCTCCCTGATGGAGGCGGCCGAGGGCGGCTACCAACCCGTCGTCGGCGTGGTCTCCGCCCCCGCGCTCGGCCGCCGCTGGTGGGCGGCGAAGGGCCACGGCGCCTTCACCGGCCGCAGCCTCAGCTCGGCCTCCCGCCTGCACGTCTCGCGCGTCACGAAGCTGTCGGACGCCTCGTTCGCATACTCCTCGCTCAGCGGCTGGGAGGAGCGCGGCCATCTGAACGGCTTCCTGGACCTGACCCGCGATGTGTGGCGCACGCGCGCGTACGGCGACTTCTGGCCGTACATGATGGTCGCCGAGGGCTCGGTGGACATCTGCGCCGAACCGGAGCTGTCCCTCTGGGACATGGCCGCCAACGCGATCATCGTGACCGAGGCGGGCGGCACGTTCACCGGCCTCGACGGCCGCCCCGGCCCGCACAGCGGCAACGCGGCGGCGTCGAACGGCCCGCTCCACGACGAGCTGCTGGGCTATCTCAACCAGCGCTACTGAACCGGTCGTATCGATGCGCACGGTGCCCCGGAGTGATCCCGGGGCGCCCCCGAACTGACCACGCGCGCCCTCTTGTTGACCTCCGCTTTACCTGCCACATTGAGAGCTCCCCCACTTGTGAACTTGTGCAGTGCTCAACAGGCGCCTCCGGCGCCGAGCCTGACCTGCCCACCACGGGGACTCCCTAGGAGGTGGCTGAACTCCATGCTCGTCCACGACGCCATGAGCACGGTGGTCTTGACCATCGGCCCCGACCACACCCTTCGCCAGGCCGCCGCGCTGATGTCCGCGCGCCGGATCGGCGCGGCCGTGGTCCTCGACCCGGACGCCGGCGGACTCGGCATCCTGACGGAACGCGACGTCCTCAACTCCGTGGGCCTCGGCCAGAACCCCGACATCGAGCGGGCCCACGACCACACCACCACCGACGTCGTGTTCGCCGCGCCGTCCTGGACCCTGGAGGAGGCGGCCCGCGCCATGGCACACGGCGGCTTCCGCCACCTCATCGTCCTCGACCGGGGCGATCCGATCGGCATCGTCTCGGTCCGCGACATCATCCGCTGCTGGGTCCCGGCGCGACAGCACGCCCCCGCGTGACGCGCCCTCGGCGCCACTCGATCCTGTTTAGACCTAATCTAACTCAAGTCGACTTCCAAAATCACACCCGTTCGGGTTCTGGTCTCCTTCTGTTATTCTGGTCTGTATGAGTGACCTTCTGGACCGACTGCGCGGCCGCGGATGGCGGATGACCGCGCAGCGACGCGTCGTGGCCGAGGTCCTCGACGGAGACCACGTCCATCTGACGGCCGACGAGGTGCACGTCCGCGCCGTCGAGAAGCTGCCGGAGATCTCGCGCGCGACCGTCTACAACACGCTGGGCGAGCTGGTCTCCCTCGGCGAGGTCCTCGAGGTCACCACGGACAAGCGCGCCAAGCGGTACGACCCGAACGCGCACCGTCCGCACCACCACCTGGTCTGCGCCCAGTGCGGCACCATCCGTGACGTCCACCCGACGGGCAACCCGCTCGCCGACCTCCCCTCTTCCGAGCGCTTCGGCTTCACGGTCTCGGACGTAGAGGTGACGTACCGAGGCGTGTGCCCGAACTGCGCGGCGGCGTAAGCACGTCTCGAACGACAACGGGAAACAACGAAGGCGGAAACACCGAAGGCCCGGAACCTCATCGGTTCCGGGCCTTCGGCCTTCAGTAGCGGGGACAGGATTTGAACCTGCGACCTCTGGGTTATGAGCCCAGCGAGCTACCGAGCTGCTCCACCCCGCGTCGTTAAACGCAACAGTACGTCACCCGCATCGACCAGCGCAAATCACTATCGGCAGGGCAGGCGACGGTGCGTCGCGAACCGTCCGCCCACGTCACCCCGGCCCCGGAGTGCGCCTACGCGGACAGCTCCTCCCGCAACGCGTCACCCAACCGCGCCGCCCGCTCGGCAACCTCCGCAGGCCCGAGCGACACCGCCCGGTCCGCCCAGCGCTGCCCCTCCACCAGCTCCCCACGACGCGCGTAGACCAGGGCTAGCCGCAATGCCGCCCGCCCATGCCCCGCGTCAGCGGCCCGCGTCCACCACAACGCCGCCTCCGGCTCACTGCCCTCCCGGGCCAGCAGCAGCCCCAGATTGAACGCCCCGTTCCGAGACCCGGCCTCCGCCGCCTCCCGGTACCACCGCGCCGCCTCGACCACATCGCCGCGCGCGGCGGCCAGCATCCCGACCCGCACCTGCGCCCGCCGATGCCCCTGGGACGCGGCCCGCTCGTACCACTCCTCGCACTCCGTCCTCTCCCGCGCCGGCTCCCCCAGCTCATGCGCGGGCCGGGGCGGCCGCCGAGCGTCGAGCACCGCGGCCAGCCGGTACGCGGCCTCCGCGCTGCCTCCACCGGCGGCACTGCGCAGATGCCGCTCGGCCGCCCGCTCGTCCCCGTCCCGCAGCCGCGCTATGGCGACCTGGAGCGCCGCATCGGTGTGCCCGGCGGCGGCCGCCCGCTCGTACCAGACGAGCGCGGTCGGGTCGTCGCCCCGCCCGGCGTGCAGAATCCCGAGGTTGAACGCGGCGTCCACGCTCCCCGCCTCGGCCGCCTTGGAGAACCACGGCTCGGCCCCGGACGCGTCCCCGACCTGGAGCAGCAGGATGGCCAGCGCGTTCGCGGCCTCCCGGTGCCCGGCGTACGCGGCCCGGCGGTACCACTGATCGGCCTGCGCGGTCCGCCCCTGCTCGGCGCAGAGCAGCCCGAGGTTGTACGCGCCGTTGACGTCACCGGCGTCCATCGCGGCCCGGTACCACCGCTCGGCGGTCTGGGTCTCGCCGCGCTCGGCGTGCAGCGCGCCCAGCGCGTTCGCCGCGTTGCCGTCGCCGTCCTGGGCGGCCCGCAGCCACCACACGGCGGCGCTCTCGGTGTCCCCCGCGTCGCGCAGCAGGAAGCCCAGGGCGCAGGCCGCCCGCGGCTCGCCGTCCTTGGCGGAGGTCAGATACCAGCGCCCGGCCTCCTTCAGCTCCCCGCGCCGCTCCAGGATCGCGCCCAGGTGCAGCGCGGCCCGCCGGTGCCCGCGCGCGGCGGACTGGCGGTACCACTGCTCGGCCTCCTCGGCGGCGGAGGGCCCGGCACCGCCCGCGCCGACACCGTTGTCGGCACCGGACTCCTGTCCTCGTACGGCAGCACGCGCATCCCGTACGGGCTCGCGGCTCGCGCCCCCGATCTCCAGCGCCGCACGCGCCACCCTGCGCCCCTCGCGCACGGCCGCGCGCTCCTCGCGTGCGGCCTTCAGGTCTAGCGCCCGGGCCAGCCGGTACGCGGCCTCGCGGTGCCCGCGCTCGGCGGCGACCCGCATCCACTGCTCGGCCCCGGCGTCACTGCGGTGTTCCAGCAGATCGGCGAGGGCGTACGCGCCCAGGGCGTGGCCCTGCTCGGCGGACTGGCGCAGCCAGTACTCGGCGGCCGGCTCGTCACCGCGTTCACGGTGGTGCCGTCCGAGCGCGTGCGCGGCGGCCGCCGAACCGGCGACGGCGGCGATCCGCCACCACTGGGCGGCGTCGTCCGGGTACCCGCGCTGGTGCAGCAGGACGCCCAGGTTGTTGGCCGCGGCCCGGTCCCCGGCGGCCGTGGCGGCGCGCAGAAACGGCTCCGCGCCGTCCAGGTCTCCTCGACGCAGCAGCATGGCGCCGAGCACGCTCATCGCCTCGGCGTCACCGGCCTCGGCAGCGAGCCGCTGCCGGGCCTCCTCCACGGCCTCTGCCGCGTCCACGACTTCGTCCCGGTCCGCCGACTGCACGAAGTCGGCCGACGTCTGTACGAGTTCGCCCGATGTCTGCACGGAGTCGGTCAACTGCTCCGCGAGGTCGGCACCCATCACATAGTCGGCAGGCATCGCAAAGTCGGCAGGCCGCGCAAACCGCCCTGTCTCCAACAGAGTTGCCTTGTCCCCCATAACGTCCATCGTCGCACCACCTGCAACCTGGGTACACCTGGTATACCGCAGCCATTGAGGTCACTACAGCGTTTTGTCGACATGCCCACAGAGCGACAAGTCAAACACAGATTTCCCAACCTCCACGCACAACACGTCGAAGGCCCGGATCCTTTAGAGGATCCGGGCCTTCAACTTCAGTAGCGGGGACAGGATTTGAACCTGCGACCTCTGGGTTATGAGCCCAGCGAGCTACCGAGCTGCTCCACCCCGCGCCGTTGTGTTGCAACCGTACCACGGCGCGGGGTGGAGCTCGGAATCAGTCGCTCCCGGAGCTACCCGGAGCTCTTGTCGCCCTTGTCGTCGCTGTTCTTGCCGCTGCCCTTCTCCGTCTCGGAGTCGACCTTGGCCTGGGCCTCCTCGGCCCTCTCGAGCGCGTCCGCGAGGTCGTCCTGAGCCTTGCCGTACGCCTCCCAGTCACCGTCCTTGAGAGCCTGCTGACCCTCGCCGAAGGCCTTCTGGGCGTCCGCCAGCGCCGCCTTGACCGTCGGATCGCTGGACGTCGGCGGTTCTTCGCCGTCGCCCTCGTCCGGTGGCTCGGCGGTCGACCCCTCCGTCTCGAAGACCTTGTTGAGCGCCTCGTCGAGCGTGTCCTCGAAGGCCGTGTTGCCGCCGTAGGTGACCAGCACCTTGCGCAGCAGCGGGTACTTCAGGCCGCCGCCCTTCACATAGACGGGCTCCACGTAGAGCAGTCCGCCGTCGAGCGGGACCGTCAGGAGGTTGCCGTACTCGACCTGGGAGTCACCTCTCTTGAGGAGGCTGATGGTCTCGGCGATGTCCTGTTCCGAGTTGAACTGGCTCTGGACCTGTTTGGGGCCGTCGATCGGCTCGCTGGTCGGCAGTTTCAGGATTCTGATCTTGCCGTAGTCCGGCGTGCCCGCCTCGGCGTTGACCGAGACGAAGGCGCTGAGGTTGTCCCGGCCGTTCGGCGTGAGCGTCGTCGTCAGCGAGAACGCCTGTTCCGACTGCTTGGGCAGCTTCATGCTCAGGTAGTACGGCGGCACCGCGTTGCCCGAGGTGTTGGTCGGGTCGTCCGGGACCTGCCACACCTCGCTGCCGCTGAGGAACGTCTGGGCGTCCTTCACGTGGTAGCGGGTGAGCAGCTCGCGCTGGACCTTGAACAGGTCCTGCGGGTACCGCAGGTGCTCCATGAGCGCCGGCGAGATGTCGGCCTTGGGCTGCACCGTGTCCGGGAAGGCCTTCATCCAGGTCTTCAGGACGGGGTCATCGGTGTCCCACTGGTAGAGCTTGACGTCACCGGTGTACGCGTCGACGGTCGCCTTCACCGAGTTGCGGATGTAGTTGACCTGGTTCTGCTGGGCCACCACCGCCCGCTGGTTGTTGTTCGCGGTCAGCGAGTCGGCCGTCGTGTCACCGAGGGTGGTGCGGGAGGCGTACGGGTAGCCGTTGGTCGTCGTGTACGCGTCGACGATCCACTGGATCTTCCCGTTGACGACGGCCGGGTAGGCGTCGCCGTCGATGGTCAGCCAGGGGGCCACCGCCTCGACCCGCTCCTTGGGCGTGCGGTTGTAGAGGATCCTCGAACCCTCGCCGATCGCGCCCGAGTAGAGGATCTGCGGCTCGTTGAACGCCACCGCGTAGGCGGCCCGGTTGACCGGGCTGGAGAGGTTGACCCCGCTGCCGCCCTTGTAGCTGTTGGTCTTCTCGCCGTTGTCGTCGGAGTAGTCGATCTCCTTCTGGGGACCGCCGACGATCGAGTACTGGGTGGTCTTCTCGCCGTAGTAGACCCGCTGCTGGTAGGTGCCCAGGTCACCCTTGGACGGCAGGTCGGACTCCGTGAAGACCGGCCGGCCGCCGGAGGTGGCCTCGGTGCCCTTGGCGGCGACCACGCCGTAACCGTGGGTGTAACGGAAGTGGTCGTTGATCCAGTTGTTCTTCGGGATGCCCGCGAGGTTCAGCTCACGCAGACCGATGACGGTGTCCTGCTCCGCGCCGTCCTGGCCCTTGTAGCGGTCGACGTCCAGGTTGGTGGGGAACGCGTAGTAGTTCCTCATCTGCTGGAGCTGCTGGAATGTCGGCGAGACGATGTTCGGGTCGAGCATGCGGATGCTCGCCGTGGTGTCGGCGTCCGCGCGGAGCTTGGCCTTGTCGGTGGTGTCGCTCGTGCCCGAGTACTCCTCGACGTCGGTGCCGTCGATGCCGTACGCCTTGCGTGTGGCCTCGAGGTTCTTCTCGACGTACGGGGCTTCCTTGGCCTGCTCGTTCGGCTGGACCTGGAACTTCTGGACGATCGCCGGGTACAGCCCGCCGATGAGGATCGCCGAGAGCACCATCAGACCGAAGCCGATGACCGGCAGCTGCCAGGTGCGCCGCCAGATGGTGGCGAAGAAGAGCAGCGCGCAGATCACGGCGATGCAGAACAGGATCGTCTTGGCCGGCAGATACGCGTTCGCGTCGACGTACCTGAGGCCCGTCCAGTTGCCGGTCGCCTTGAAGTCGCTGGACTTCACGGCGAGGCCGTACCGGTCGAGCCAGTACGCGACCGCCTTCAGGGCGACGAAGATCCCGATGAGCACCGACAGGTGCCCGGTGGCGGCGGCCGTGGCGCGCGCGCCGGGGGAAGTGATCCTCAGACCGCCGTACAGGTAGTGCGTGAGCGCGGCGGCGATCACCGAGAGCACGGCGGCGGCGAAGCCGAAGCCGAGCAGGAAGCGGTACCAGGGCAGGTCGAAGGCGTAGAAGGAGACGTCCAGGTCGAACTGGGGGTCCTTCTGGCCGAACGACACTCCGTTGACCCACATCAGCCACGTACGCCACTGCCCGGAGGCGGAGGCGCCGGCGATGAGGCCGACCAGGGCGGTGATCCCGAGGAGCAGCCACTTCTTGTAGGGCGCGATGCCCATGCGGTATCTGTCGAGGCTCTGCTGTTCCATCGACATGGCGCTCAGCGGCGGGCGCAGCCGGTGCGCCAGCCAGATGTTGAAGCCGACCGCGGCCGCCATCAACAGACCGAAGACGAAGAAGAGCCCGATCTTCGTCCACAGCGTGGTAGTGAACACGGACGAGTAATTCACCGACCGGTACCAGAGCCAGTCCGTCCAGAATCCCGCGAACATGATGAACGCCATGCCGAGGACGGCCAGGACGCCCAGTGTCATGAGCAGCGTCCGGACACGTCGGGACGGTCGGCCCACTCTGATCCGTGGCCCCGACGGGCCTCCGCCGCGGTCCGGCATCTGGAAAGCCAAGGTGCGCACCTCGAAGTCGCTGTCGATCCGTCAGGCCCGCGGTCTACGGACCCTCCAGCGGGCCCCGTGATCGTAGAGGCCTCACCTATGCAACTTACTCACGCTTTACTCGGTTCCCGGTTCCGGTGACGAACGAGGCAGGATTGTGACCATGTCCAACACACCCATGGCAGCGAACCCGCTCACCCGGGCCGTGCTCGAGCTCGACGAGTACGCCTCCGGCCTCGGCTGGGACCAGCCCGCTCGCCTCTTCGCCCTCGTGGATACCGCTCGGCTGCGGGCCCAGGAACCCGCGCTCGCGGCCCAGCTCGGTCTTCAGGACGAGTCCGAGACCGCCGGTCTCACCCCGATCGAGCAGGACGAGGTCCCGTCCGGCAAGCCGCTTGACGAGTTCCTCGGCACCATCGCCTGGCCGGACTCGGTGGTCGGCTGCGCACTGACCGTGGAGCGGCTGATGCTGCCGCCGTCCGCCGAGGCGTCCGTACCGGCGGACCTCGACGGCGCCCGCCTCACCAAGTGGGTGGCCGACCACCCGGACCGCCAGGAGGTCCGGATGACGGTCGCGGTGCTCCGCGACGGCACCCGCGAGTCCGCCCTGCGCCTGCGCGAGAAGGACACCCCGACGGAGGTCCTGACGGGCCCGGAGCTGGTCCCGGGCCTGGCGGAGGCCCTGGCGGCGACGTTCGTGGACTGACCTTCAGCCGCTTCCGGCTTCGGATGTACGGCGATGGGGGCGCCCCGGTTCCGGGGCGCCCCCATGCGCGTGTACGTCTGTTTTCTTGTGCTCTTCTTGCGTCCTCTTCGAGTCGTCCTGTGTCTCAGCCCTTGGAGGTGCACTTCGGGAGGTCGGCTGTGTCGCCCGAGCGGATGTCCTTCAGGGCGTCCAGGGCGTCCTTTATGGTGTCGACCTTGACGAGGGTGAGGCCGTCGGGGGTGTCCTTGGCGGCGGAGGCGCAGTTGTCCTTCGGCGTCAGGAAGTACTGGGCGCCCTTGCCGCGCGCACCGACCGTCTTCATCTCGATGCCACCGATCGGGCCGACGTTCCCCTCGTCGTCGATGGTGCCGGTGCCGGCCACGAACTTGCCGCCGGTGAGGTTGCCCGGGGTGAGCTTGTCGTAGATGCCGAGCGCGAACATCAGCCCGGCGCTGGGGCCGCCGACGTCGGCGAGCTTGATGTCGATGGTGAACGGGAACGTGTGGTCGGTTCCGGCGGCGATGCCGACGATCGCCCGGTCCTCGCCCGTGTCGTCCGACTTGACGGTGGTGATCGTGACCTTCTCGGTCTCGGTCGCCGTCTTGTTCTTCTTCTCGGCGGCGGCCTGCGCCTTCGCGGGCACGATCGTGAAGACGACGTCCTCGCCGGGCTTGTGCTTGGTGACCAGTTTCGCCACGTCCCCTGGCGCCTCGACCGCCGTGCCGTCGACGGACTTGATGACGTCACCGGCGTGCAGCTTGCCCTCGGCCGGGGTGTCCTTGCGTACGCTGGAGACGATCACCCAGGACGTCACCGGGATGTCCAGCTGCTCCAGGGCGGCGACCTTGGCGCTCTCCTGGGACTGGCTGAACTCCTCGGCGTTCTCCTGCGTCGACTCCTCCTCGGTCTTGCCGTCCGGGTACAGCGTGTCGTGCGGCACGATCTTGTTGTCGTGCGCGAGCCAGCCGTAGACGGCCTCCACGAGGTTCATCTTGTAGTCGGCGGAGGTGACCCGGACCGTGGTCATGTTGAGATGGCCGGTCGTCGGATAGGTCTTGTGCCCCGAGATCTGCAGCACCGGCTCGCCGCCGTGGTCCCCGAGCGTGTTGACCGTCGGCCCCGGTGACATCTCCGAGTACGGCACGGGAATGAACACTCCCACACACAGGAGCGCGATCAGCATCAGGGTGGAGGCGAGCATCGTCGCGGTGCGGCGTGGCATGGAACGACAGTACGGGACAGCTCTGTCAACACACTGTCGGGGCCGCCGAGCGGGTACGCGCGCACGTGCGCCTAGCTCGCGGAGTGCGACCTCTCCATTGCCTCGCGGAAACGGGTGTAGCCCGCGAGTTCGGTGTCGTCCTCGATGGTCTTGCGGTTCCGGCCGACCCAGCCGGCCCACAGTCCGGCACAGATCGCAGCCACAAGCGGAATCAGCAACCAGGCAAGCGCCGCCATGCCGACCTCCCAACCCCAATCGAGCGACCGCAACTGACTGATCAGCAGATTAACCATCAGCTCCGTCAACGCTCACGCCGGGGGGCCGGTTACGCAACCGGAATACACACGGATGCCTTCCGGCCACAGCACGGGCGGCACCGGCCGTCGGACCCGCCGATCTTCAGCAGGCCCCCACCCACTCCTCCGTCCCGTCGGAGAACTTCTGGTGCTTCCAGATCGGCACCTCGTGCTTGAGGTCGTCGATGAGCCTGCGGCAGGCCTCGAAGGCCTCCCCCCGGTGCGGACAGGACACGGCGACGACGACGGCGAGGTCCCCGACCTTGAGATCCCCCACGCGGTGCACGGCGGCGAGCGCCCGGACCGGGTAGTCGGCGACCACCTTCTCGGCGATCCGCCGCATCTCGGCCTCGGCGGTCGGATGACACGAATAGCCGAGCGTGTCGACGTCGGCGCCTCCGTCGTGGTTGCGCACGGTCCCCACGAAGAGCGCGGTCCCGCCGGCGGCGTCGTCCCCGACGGCCCGGAAGACCTCATCGAGGGAGAGGGCGGTCTCGCGAACGGCGATCAGCTTGACGGGCTCGTCGGCCCCCTGCTCACCAGGATGATCGTTATTGGCAGCCATGCCTCCATCGTGCCTCACCAGCACACCAGGCGACATCGTCGTATCACCAGTCACGCGCGCGCGGAGCCTCGGAGCCTCGTACAGCGGCTGGTGACCGCGGGCAGTCGTGCCGCCGAGGTGGCACCCGTCCCGACGAGAGGGCACACCTCGAGCGCCGGGCCGCGCGCCCCACCCCCGCCCGGCCACCGCAAGGGCGCACCCTCAAAGCCGCCGCCGAGCCTTCCGCGCCCGCCGTACCAACGCCGCCGTGCCCAGCAGCGCCACCGTCGCGCCGGCCGCACCCGCCGCCGTCGCGTCCTTCCGCCCCAGCCGCCGCCCGGCGACCGTGTGCCGCCCCGAGACCTCCTCCAGCAGCTCCGCGAGGACCTCCTCGTTCGTCCACTGCGGCCGCCACCCGGCGTCGTACAGCCGGCTCCCGCTCACGACCCACGGGTACATCGTGTAGGCCAGGTCCCCCGCCGGCGAAGGTGTCAGCCCGATCCGGTGCAGCCGGGCCGCGGCGCCCAGCGCCACCGCCGACGGCAGTTCCATGCGCCGGATCCCACTGAGCTCCTCGACCTCCTCCTGCTCCAGCCAGCCCTCGCACCCGACGGCCAGCTCCCCGTCGACCTTCTCCAGCACGGCGTACTCCAGAGCACCGCACAGATCCTCGACATGGCAGAACTGCCAGGCGGGCCGGGACCCGGCCACCACAAGCAGCCGCGGCGACTCGAAGTACCTGGTCAGCGCCGTGTCCGTACCGCCGACGAGGACAGCGGGGCGTACGACGGTGACATTGAGGCCCGGATGGGCGCGCGGCGCCCGGCGTGCGAGGCGCTCGATCTCCAGCATGTCGCCGACCCCGGTGGCCTCGGCGGTCGCGCGCAACTCCGCGTCCTCGGAGAGCGGCAGCTCGTTGTCGGGCAGCGCCCCGTAGACCATCGCCGAGGTGCACAGCACGACCCGGTGCACCCCGGCCGCGGCGGCCGCCGTGAGCACGGTCTGGGTGCCGCGCACATTGAACGCGCTGCGCGCCGCCGCGTCCGTACCCAGGTCGAGGTCGACCGCGAGATGCACGACGACATCCGCCCCGCGCAGCTTGTCGGCGATCGCCGGGTCCCGTACGTCCAGGATGTGCCACTGGGCGTCCGCGCACTCGCCGCGCCGCTCGTCGATGGCGATGACCTGCCGGATCTCGTCGGACGCGGCGAGCCGCTCGGTGAGCAGCGCACCGACCCCGGACGCGGCGCCGGTGACCGCGACGACGGGCCCTCGCACGGCGGGATTGGTTGAAAGGTTTCGCGCTGCGCGAACCTGCGGATCTGGGGAACTCACCGGGCGTCTCCAGCGGTTGTCTTCAGTAGATACGCGTGTGACGCGTACGTACCAGGTGGCATCCATCCTGCCGCAGGCGTTCAGTCGGCGAAGCACCGAGGCCCGAACCCGCCGCGGTGTCTACGCTGGATGGTGTTCGGGCAGCCCGTGCCGTCGGCGAAGAGCCGCCGGCCCTACCAGCCGAGGAATCCCGTGAGCGACACCCCATTCGGATTCGGCCTTCCGCCGGAGGAGCCGGACGACGGCGACGAGGGCAAGAAGAAGGACCAGGAGAGCGGTGGTGGTCAGGGACCGGCCAACCCGTTCGGCTTCGGGTTCCCCGGGGCCGGCGGCTCCGGCGCCGACAATCCGTTCGCCGCGATGTTCGGTTCCATGAACCCCACCGACCTGGGCGCCGCCTTCCAGCAGCTGGGCCAGATGCTCTCGTACGAGGGCGGCCCGGTGAACTGGGACATGGCCAAACAGATCGCCCGCCAGACGGTCGCGCAGGGCACCTCCGACGGCACGAAGGACGCGAGCGTCGGCCCCGCCGAGCGCACCGCGGTCGAGGAGGCCGTCCGCCTCGCCGACCTGTGGCTGGACGACGCGACGTCCCTGCCGTCCGGCGCGGGCTCGGCCGTGGCGTGGTCCCGCGCGGAGTGGGTGGAGGCCACCCTGCCCGCGTGGAAGGAGCTGGTCGACCCGGTCGCCGAGCGGGTCGGCGGCGCCATGGGCGACATCCTGCCGGAGGAGATGCAGGCCATGGCCGGCCCGCTGATCGGCATGATGAAGTCGATGGGCGGCGCCATGTTCGGCCAGCAGATCGGGCAGGCCGTGGGCGTGCTCGCGGGCGAGGTCGTCGGCTCGAGCGACGTCGGCCTGCCGCTCGGCCCGGCCGGCAAGGCCGCGCTGCTGCCGCTGAACGTGGAGGCGTTCGGCAAGGACCTGGGCATCGCCAAGGACGAGGTCCGGCTCTATCTGGCCCTGCGCGAGGCCGCGCATCAGCGGCTCTTCGCCCATGTGCCGTGGCTGCGCTCGCATCTGTTCGGCGCGGTCGAGGGCTATGCGCGCGGCATCAAGGTCGACACGGCCAAGCTGGAGGACGTGGTCGGTCAGTTCGACCCGCAGAACCCCGAGGAGCTGCAGCAGGCGCTCCAGCAGGGCATGTTCCAGCCGGAGGACACCCCGGAGCAGAAGGCCGCCCTGGCCCGTCTGGAGACGGCGCTGGCGTTGGTGGAGGGCTGGGTGGACGCGGTGGTGCACGCGGCCGCGAAGCCGCGCCTGACGTCTGCGGACGCGCTGCGGGAGACGCTGCGCCGCCGCCGCGCCACGGGCGGCCCGGCCGAGCAGACGTTCGCCACGTTGATCGGCCTGGAGCTGCGGCCGCGCCGCCTGCGCGACGCCTCCCGTCTGTGGGCGTCCCTGACGGACGCGCGCGGTGTCGACGGCCGTGACGCCCTGTGGGCGCACCCGGACATGCTGCCCACGGCCTCCGACCTGGACGACCCGGACGGCTTCGTGCACCGCGAGCAGCTCGACTTCTCCGAGCTGGACAAGATGCTCGGCGAGGCCGCAGAGGGCGGCTCGACGGAGAAGCCGGACCTGAAGAAGGACCTGAAGAAGAAGGACGACGACACCGAGTGAGCCTGCACGACGACGCGGTCCTCGTACTGAAGAGCTACGAGGACCAGGCCGAGCTGCGCCAGACCTATCTGGACCACTTGGCGGCCCACCCGGACGGCATGTGGAAGGCCTGCGGCGACGGCCACATCACGGCTAGCGCGCTGGTGATCGACCCCGAGCGCGAGCGGGTGCTGCTCACGCTCCACAAGAAGCTGCGCATGTGGCTCCAGATGGGCGGCCACTGCGAGCCGGAGGACGTCACCCTTGCGGGCTCTGCCCTGCGCGAGGCGACGGAGGAATCCGGTGTCGCCGGGCTGACTCTCCTGCCGGGCGGACCGGTCCGCCTGGACCGCCATCACACACCCTGCGCCTGGCACCTGGACGTCCAGTACGCGGCCCTCGCCCCGTCCGGCGCCGTCGAGGCGATCAGCGACGAGTCCCTCGACCTGCGCTGGTTCCCGTACGCCGAGGTGGCGGACGTGGCCGACGACTCGGTCGTACGACTGCTGGAGGCGACGCGGGCCCGACTCTGAGGCCCGACTCTGAGGCCCGGCTCGATGTGGCACACCCGGCACGGTGTGGCGCTGCGGAACTGGGGGAAGACCCCCGTCGGGGGGAAGACGCCGTAAGGGGCGACCGCCATGGCGGCCGCCCCTTACACATGTGCCTGTCCGTGCTCCAAGGCCGATCAGTTGCGGCTGCCCCCGAGAGAGTTCCCGCTCAGCCCGCCGCCGCCCATACCGAACTGTCCGAGCACCCCGGACGTACGCACGTGCTGCGGCGGCAGCAGCTCGCTCGGCTGCACCAGGACGTGTCCGCGGCCTCCGAAGTGCATCTCCCAGCCCTCACCGGTGGAGCCCCTGCGGCGCCACACGGCGGAGGTGGAGGTCGGCGCCTGGAGCTGCGTACGCAGCGAGGTGGACCAGGCGATGACGGCGTCCGAGTCGACGCAGATGTTCTTCTCGGGCGTGACTTCGAGGGCGAGCGGCGCGCCCGAGGTCATCAGGACGACCTTGCCACCGCCGGACAGCTCCAGGTTGTACGCCCCCGCCGAGGCGACCTCGACGGCGCTGTCCACGGCGACGATGCCGACGTTGAGGGAGCCGTCGAAGGCGAGGACGGCGGAGGAGTCGACGGTGATGCCGCTGCCGACCTCCATGATGTGCAGGTACTGGGCGAAGTTCGCCAGGTAGACGATGCCGTTGCCCTTGCAGCGCATGAGTTCGAGGCGCTCACCGGTCATCCGCTCGACATTGCGCCAGCTGCGGTTGCGGTACTGGCTGTCGAACTCCACCTGCCCCTCGAAGGCCACCATGGCGCCCTGCCGGGCGAGGACGGGGCTGCTGCCGATGGTGACGTCGGTCTTGAGCAGTTGCGGGTTCTGCAGTGTGTAGCGCTCGGTGTGGTTCACCGGGATGTGCGCGAAGAGTGTGCTGTGCATGGTGTGCTGGTGCTCCTCTCAGCCCCGGTCAGCCACGGATCTTGAAGCGGTCGCCGGTGTCCTCGCTGGGCTGGACGACCACGAAGCCCTGCCCCTTGAACCCGATCTGGAAGGCCTCGCCACTGCCCCGGCCGATCAGGGCACCGGCCTTGATGGTGCGGCGGGCCTTCATGTCGAGGCCGTCGGTCCAGGCGATCAGCGCGTCGGGGTCGACATACGTCTCCCGCTCGGCGCAGTCGAGGGAGATCGGCACACCCCGGCTGACCAGGGCGACCCATCCGGTGCCGCGGATGACCAGGTTGGTCAGGCCGGAGCCGGAGAGCTTGGCGAGGCCCTTGACCGGCTCGATGGTGAGCTGGAGGGAGGCGTCGCAGGCCAGCAGGGTCGGGCCGTTGACCGACAGCGCCTCGTTGTTCAGGTGGAGGATGAGGACGTCACCGCCGTAGTCGGCGAGATAGAGCTCCCCGTCGCCCCGGCAGAGCATCAGCTTGCCGCCCTCGCCGCTGACCATCTCCTCGGCGCTGCGGCGCAGAGAGGCGGGCGCGGCGTCGAACTGCACATAGCCGTCGTACGCGATCATCGAGCCGGCCTTGGCCAGGAGGTCCTGACCGGTGACCATGGCGACCTTGAGCGTTTTGGAGCTGTGCACGCTCATACGGACGCCGGTGGACGTGGAGCGGTGCGCGTTGAGTGTCTGGAGGTCCATGCTCTGCCTCACACCTCGAAGGGCTGGACGACGACGAAGTTGCCGGGGGCGCCGCGGAACTGGAGGTTGATGGCCTCCTGGGTCTGCCGGGCGTACCCGGAGCGGCGCAGCCTGAGCGAGGTCGTGGTGACGGCCTGCGCGCCGGCGGACCAGGCGATGACGGCGTTGCCGTCGACGTAGGTGGCCGGGCCGACGGGCAGGACGACGGGAAGGCCGCGCGTCTTGACGACGACCGCGCCCGTGCCGGAGAAGAGCATGCTGAACAGGCCGCCGCCGGGCAGGCCCGCACCCTCGATACGGCGGATCTCGGTGTCCAGCGCCTCGTCGAAGGCGAGGACTCCGCGCGCGCTGGTGTAGAGCTGCTCGTTCTCCAGGCGGATGACGAAGAGATGGCTGCCCTCGTCGGCGAGGAACACCTCGCCGTCGCCGGAACAACGCATCAGGGCCATGCCCTGGCCGGTGAGCTGCCCGGTGAGCTTGCCGAGCAGACCGGAGCCCTTGTGGGCGAAATCGATGTCGCCCTGATAGGCGACCATGCTGCCCTGCTTGGCGAGGATGTTGGCGCCCTTGGTGAGCGTCGTCCGTACGAGCTGGGGGTTCTGTTCGGTCCAGCGGTCGCCGACGGGGGCTTCGCTGTACTTCGTCAGAACGGCGCGTAGGCCTGCCTCCGGCGGCACGGGCGCGAGTTGCGTACCACCGCCGAAGGGCTGTGCCTGGCCCGGGAAGGCGACGGGGGCGCCCGGGGGCGTGAACGGGCCTCCCTGCGGCGCGGCGCCGGGGGGCGTGAAGGGTCCGCCCTGCGGTGGTGCGCCGGGAGGCGTGAAAGGCCCGCCCTGCGGTGGGGCACCGGGAGGCGTGAAAGGCCCGCCTTGAGGCGCCGCCGGAGGCGGCACCGTGCCGCCGGGCGGCGTGTTCAGGGGCGCAACGATGGTCGGCGCGGCGTGCACGGAGGGCGAGGGAGCCGGGGGCGCGAAGCCCTGGTCGGGCGCCGGGGCGGGGGCGGGCACCGAAGCCGGCGGTGCGCCGAACGCGGGCGGGGCGAAGCCGGGGGCGGCGTCGGACTGGGGCTGCTGCGGTGCGGCGGCGGGCTCCTCCTCGGCGACCTCGCCTCCGAAGTTCTTCAGCAGCGCGTCCAGGCCGCCGTCGAAGCCCTGGCCGACTGCGGCGAACCGCCAGACGTCCTTCAGGTAGAAGTCGCCCAGCATCACGGCGCGCTCGGTGGAGAACTCCGAGCCGTCGAACGGATAGCGGGCCACCTCTTCGCCACCTGCGACGATGCGGACATAACCGGGGGAGATCTGCGACATCTGCCCGTTGCCGTCGATCGTCGCCGTGAACGACAGCTTCTGGATCTGCGGCGGGATCTTGTCGAGTGTGACTCGGAAGGACTCCGTGTCGCCCGACTGGGCACCGAGGAGCTGGATCGACTCCTCGGGGCTCTTCGGCTGGTTGAAGAAGATGAAGTACCGGTCGTCCGAGAGCCGTTCGTCGGCGTCCAGACCGAAGCAGCTGATGTCGAAGGTCAGTCCGGGGGCGGTGATCTGTACGCCTACGTACAGGTCCGTGCCCGCGGTGAGGTCACTGATCTTGGCCTTGTGGCCGCGTTGGAATTCCCTGGCCATGCGTAACGACCGTCCCCCATCCCGAAGTGAGTACGCCTGCGTGCGCGTCGCGTCAGGCTAACCGCAAAGTCCCGAGCCGTACGAGGCTGGTACAGACCCGGTACAAAAACGCGGCTTCGGCCGCCCGTACCGCGAAACGCACACGCGCGCGTGGAGTGCGCCGACTGCCCGTAGTGCGCGTTTTACGCGTCTCGGGCATCCGATGCGCCCCGTTTGCCGGGCGGTGGCATCAGGGGTGTTGTCACTCGTCGCGTCCGGCCGGCAGGTGCGGCAGCCGGTCGGCGGCCACCACTCCTTCGAGGTAGCCGCGAGCGCGCTCGGTGCGCGGATACGCCTCCAGCAGCCGCCAGAAGCGCGGGCCGTGGCCGGGCACGAGCAGGTGGGCGAGTTCGTGGAGGAGGACGTAGTCGACGACGTACTCGGGCATGCCCTGCAGGCGGTGCGACAGCCGGATACTGCCCTCGGCGGGGGTGCACGAGCCCCAGCGTGTGTTCTGGTTGGTGACCCAGCGGACCGACGTCGGGCGGGCCCGGCCGCCGAAGAACTGCTCCGACAGGCGCTCGGCGCGCTCGGCCAGTTCGGTGTCGCCGATGCGCCGTTTACTCTCCTGTGCGGCCAGCTTGTCGAGCATGACGGTCACCCAGCGTTGCTCCTCCGCCTCGGACATACGAGCGGGGATCAGTACGACGGTGCGATCGCCCTCGCGGTACGCGGAGACGGTTCTGCGCCGTCGCGCGCTCCTGCGAACCTCGATCGCGCTCGCCCCCGAACCGCTTGGCGGCTGGCTCGTCGTGCTGCGCTGTGGCTTTCCGGCGCGGTGCAGTGGGTCGGCGGGCACGCCCCGACGTTACCCGCTGCACATGGGGGAAGTCCCGCCTCGCGAACGGTTCGGTAAGGATCCGCACTCCGAGAGCCTGATTTGTACGACGAATACGGCCGCCTGTGGACAACTCTCGACACCAGTCGTCGCGGCCCGTACATGCTGGCACTCGTCGGCGAGCCATGCACGGACACCGTCGGCGCACGGGGACCTACTCACGACCACGGGGGTCGATCATGCATCCGATGGTGAAGCCGGCGCTGCGGCGCGGCTGGCGGGATCTCAACACCGTGCAGTTCGGGCTCGCGCCCGCGCACGCCATGGTGCTCGGGCCGATGGACACGGCAACGGGGAGTTTTCTCGACCTGCTCGACGGCACGCGCGGGCTGCCGCTCCTGCGTGACGAGGGCCGCAGAATGGGCTTGCCCGACGGGCATGTGGACGGGCTGGTGGACCGGCTCGCCCGCTCCGGTCTGCTGGACGACGTGAGGGGCGGCGGCCCGGCCGCCGACGAACTGCGGGGGAAACCCGAGGTCCTGGCCCGGCTCCGGCCGGACGCCGCCACGCTCTCGCTGATCGCGCCCGCCCCGGGTGACGCCATGAAGCAGCTGGCCGCCCGCCGTTCAATGCGCGTGCAGGTACGGGGCGCGGGCCGCGTCGGTGCCGTCATCGCCTCTCTCCTGTCGGGCGCGGGCGTCGGCGAGGTCGGCGTGTGCGACGTGGGCCGGGTCGAGCCGTGGGACGTGGCGCCGGGCGGTCTGCCCGCCGAGTCGATCGGTGACCGCAGGGACACGGCGGCACGGCGGGCCGCTCGCCTCGCCGCACCGGATCGCCCGCCCCGGCGCCGACGAGGACCGCAGTCGCCACCGGAGTTTTCGAAGAGCCAGGCGGAGGAGGGGCCGACGAACCGTCTTCGCGAGGAGCCCGGCTTCTCCCTGGTGATCGTCGCCCCGCGCGACGGTGTCGACGTCCACGCCCCCAAGCCCACTGCCGCCGAGCCGCTGATCGCCTCGGGCACACCCCATCTCTATGCCGGGGTCGTGGAGGGAACGGGTGTCGTCGGCCCTCTGGTCCTCCCCGGTGAGACGGCCTGCGCGGGCTGTCTCGACCAGGGGCGGGCCGATCGCGACGAGACCTGGCCGCGGCTGGTGGCCCAGTGGCGTTCCGGTCGGCCTCGTCAGGTCGAGGCGTGCGATCTGGCGCTGGCCACGACCGTCGCCGGGCTGGCCGCCGGGCATGCCCTCGCGTTCCTCGACGGGCGGTTGCCGTCCAGTGCGGGAGCCCGCTGGGAGACCACGTTGCCCGGGTTCGACTGGCACGCGCGCCCGGTCTGGGCACACCCCGCGTGCCCGTGCGCGGCCGCGGAGAGGGAGCCCGTCGAGAAAGGTAATGAGGAACACACCGCTATGGACGGGGGACCGCACGAGACAATGGCGGGGCATCAGCGGTCAACGAGGTTGTCCCGCAAGGCACACGCGGCACGGCCTGCTGGGACTTGGAGGGCGCATGTCTGATCTTCCCCGGAAGGCGGTCACCCGGACCGCCAAGCTTGCCGCGCTTCCGCTCGGCATCGCAGGCCGGGCCACCTGGGGACTCGGCAAACGGATCGTCGGCGAGTCCGCCGAGCTCGTGGGCCGCGAGCTGCAACAGCGCACGGCGGAGCAACTGTTCAAGGTCCTGGGCGAGCTGAAGGGCGGCGCCATGAAGTTCGGCCAGGCCCTGTCGGTCTTCGAATCGGCGCTCCCGGAGGAGGTCGCCGGCCCCTATCGCGCGGCGCTGACGAAGCTCCAGGAGGCGGCGCCCCCGATGCCGACACGCACGGTGCACTCCGTGCTCCAGGAGCGGATCGGCGACCATTGGCAGGAGCTGTTCCTGGAGTTCGAGGACAAGCCGTCCGCAGCGGCCTCGATAGGTCAGGTGCACCGTGCCGTGTGGCACGACGGCCGCCAGGTCGCGGTCAAGGTCCAGTACCCCGGCGCAGGGGAAGCCCTCCTGTCCGATCTGAACCAACTCGGCCGTTTCGCCCGCCTTCTGGGCCCGCTGATCCCCGGGATAGACGTCAAGCCGCTCATCGCGGAACTGCGGGACCGAGTCTCCGAAGAGCTCGACTACGGCTTGGAGGCTCAGGCCCAGCAGGCCCACGCGGAGGAGTTCGCGGGCGACCCGGACGTGGTGGTGCCGGCCGTGGTGCACCAGTGCGACCAGGTCCTGGTCACAGAGTGGATCGACGGCATACCCCTCTCGGAAGTGATCACCGACGGCTCTCAGGAGCAGCGCGACCGGGCAGGCCAGTTGTTGACCCGCTTCCTGTTCTCGGGCCCGGCCCGCACGGGCCTCCTTCACGCGGACCCCCACCCGGGCAATTTCCGTCTGCTGCCCGACGAGAAGCTCGGCTGGCGGCTGGGCGTCCTCGACTTCGGCACGGTGGACCGTCTGCCGGGCGGCCTGCCGGCCCCTATCGGTGATGCGTTGCGGCTGACCATCGAGGGCGAGGCCGAGGCCGTCTACGAGATGCTCTGTACGGAGGGTTTCGTGAAGGAGTCGATAGAACTGGACCCGGACGCGGTCCTCGACTATCTGCTCCCCATCATCGAGCCGGTGCGGGCGGACGAGTTCACCTTCGCCCGAGGATGGATGCGCAGCCAGGCCGCCCGCATAGCCGATCCCCGCTCCCCCGCCCACCAGCTCGGCAAGCAGCTGAACCTGCCCCCGTCCTATCTGCTCATCCACCGTGTGACGTTGAGCACGATCGGCGTTCTGTGTCAGCTCGGCGCCACGGTTCGTATGCGCGACGAACTGGAGGAGTGGCTGCCGGGGTTCCTGCCGGAGGAGGAGAGCGAGCCCGCCGCCGAGGCCTGAGCGGGGGTCACCACCAGGCCAAGTCGAGCCGTCCCTCAATCGCTCGCAGGTTCTCGCGGGCACAGGTCTCGCAGAGATAGTGCCGTCTGCCGTTCTCCACGGAGCAGGTCCACAGCGGCTGGGGGTCTTCGGTGGTGGCGCCACAGTTGGCGCACACAAGGGTCTGAGGGTCGACGGCAGAGCCGGAGCTGTCGTCGCCCCCGGAAAGACTCGTCACTCGGCGACGATAACGCCGTGACCGACGGAAAGCCGGTCACAACGCACCCCGGGGGGCAGGTCCGTTCGGACCGGCCCCCCGGGACGAGGCACTGCTGCAGGTGGCGGTACTGACGTGTCAGTCCTCCGTCAGCGGAGACCACTACTGCATGACGGCTACGCCTGCATGACCGCCATGGCGAGCGCACGGCGGGCGCGCATCGAGGCGCGCTCGGCCCTGCGCTGCATCCGGCGGGCAGTCACCAGGCGCGCGGCCGGGCGTTCCTGCTCGGCCGTGTGCAGGAGCTCGCGCATATGCGCACGAGCCATGGCTTCTGGCATGAGATGCATCTCTCGGGTCCTGTTCTGACGCGAGTCGTTCGCGCCGGTGGTGGTGAAGTCTGGGGTCGCGGAGCCTCTGGGCTCGCTGGTGGACGGCTTCATCGGGGCCTGCTTCTGGGGGTCGTGCGTGAGGGGGCGGTCGATCGTTCCGGTGATGTTCATGCCGTGACCGGGTTCTTGCGCGGGCGACCACGGGGCCGCTTGCGGGCTACGACGACACCCTGGACGAACAGCTCGCCACCCCAGACGCCCCAGGGCTCACGCCGCTCCTTGGCGCCGGCGAGGCAAGCCTCCATCAGCGGGCAGGTGCGGCAGAGGGACTTGGCGTACTCGACGTCGGCCGGCGACTCGGCGAAGAAGACCTCCGGGTCGTAGGAGCGGCAGGGGACGGATACGCCGAGGTTCTCGATGGCGTCGTCGAGCGCGGTGAGCGCAGTGAGCGGGGTCAAGGTGGAGTCCTCCGTGAGACCGGGCTTGGGGATCGCTTCTGAGGGCGGTACGGACGGGGCGTGCGCTTCGAGTTGCACGGTTCGTCTTCCTCGTCTTGTCGTTCCGGCCGGTTGGCCGGGTGGCGGCTGGTACCGGGTTCTTTTCTTGTCCCGAGGCCCCTTCGCTCTGCAGCCCCCGGTCGGGGACAAACAGAAGGGCCGCGGATCCCGGATGGGGTTCCGCGGCCCTGAAGGCGCCGGCCTGATCGGATCAGGCTGGATCACTCCAGGGTCGTGGCCCACGGAAGGCCCACATCAGGTGGTGCTGCGTCGTCTGCTTCCGGAATCCGGCACCGGCCGCAAAGGCATAGGCCTGGGCCTGTGCCGTTACTGCTGCTTCCAGTGCCTTGGTCGGTCGCTCATTGCGCTCGCTGACGGGAAGACCCGCAGGAGACACGGAGGAGGCCGGACGACCGCCACGGATGGCGGACAGACCGGTGCCCAGGTTCGAGACGCCGAGCATGCACAGGGAGACGGCCGAGCAATCGGTCATTTTGACCGGGCTGATGGAGCTGGTGTTGATGCTGATCACTGGACTCGCCTCCTCTCGGCGTCTAGGGGGATCGATGCGAAGCCGATCCGACGGGTATGAAGTACATCACGAAACTGGGGCCTTCGAAAAGGCCGCCGCTCTCGTGCTTAAGAACCTATGGGGATTGCTGGGGCATGCGCAAACTATTTTTTCGACGAGTTCGTATCAGTCGCTCTCGTCAAGGCTCGCGGGCTCCCGACCTGCGCAGATGTCGAGTACATCGGCGCCGTAGCGCTGGAGCTTACGCGCGATGACGCCGGGGATGCGAGTGAGTTCGACCGGAGTGCTCGGCCCCGCTTCGGCGATGGCCATGAGGGTGCGATCCGTGAAGACGCAGAACTCCGGCTGTCCGCTGCGCCGAGCCTGAACGGCCCGCCACTCGCGGAGCCGTTCGTAGAGTCCCTCGTCCATGTCGGAGGGGCAGTCCTCGCAGCGCATCAGCTTCATCTCGCCGCCGTCCCGCAGGGTGCGTCCGCAGACACGGCAGCGGGCGGGCGTACGGCTGGTGCGGCGCGGGGCCGCCGCTGTGCCGCCGCCCGTCTCACCCACGAGGGGGCTGCTCGCCGAGCCCCGTTCGACGCCTCCGGAGCCGCTCGCCCCCGTTCGGCCCGTGGTGGCGGACGAGCCGGGGCGCAGGCCGTTGAGGAAGCGACTGGGGCGACGGTTCGGGCGGCTGCCGGGCGAGCGGGACAGGGACCACGAGACGAAGAGCCGTTCTCGCGCGCGGGTGACACCCACATAGAGGAGACGTCTCTCCTCTTCGATCTGCTCGTCGGTTTTCGCGTAGGTGATCGGCATCATGCCCTCGGCGACTCCGACGAGGAACACGACGTCCCACTCCAGACCCTTCGCGGAGTGCAGTGAGGCGAGGGTGACGCCCTGGACGGTCGGGGCGTGCTGGGCGCTCGCCCGTTCGTCGAGTTCCGCCACCAGGTCGCCGAGCGTCGCGTCCGGTCTGGCCGCGGCGAAGTCCTGCGCCAGGCTCACCAGGGCCGCGAGCGACTCCCAGCGTTCTCGGACGGCGCCGGAGCCCGCCGGGGGCTCGGTGGTCCATCCCTCGCCGGACAGCACGGCCCGCACCTGCGAGGGGAGGTCGACGGCGTCTTCGAGGAGGGTGTCGTTGGCGCCGAAGCGGGCGGCGGCTCTCAGCGCCGTGCCCGCCTTGCGTACCTCGGGTCGGTCGAAGAACCGCTCGGCACCACGGAGCTGGTACGGCACTCCGGCGTCGGCGAGGGCCTGTTCATAGGTCTCGGACTGGGAGTTCGTGCGGAACAGGATGGCGATCTCGCCGGCCGGGACCCCGGAGGCGACGAGGTCGCGGATACGGCGGGCGGCGCCCTCGGCCTCGGTCGGCTCATCCGTGTAATCGGTGTAGACGGGTTCGGGACCCGGGGGCCGCTGGGAGATCAGCTCCAGGCGGTGGTCGGCGGCGCGGCCACGGGCCTGGGAGAGGAGGCCGTTGGCGAGGTGGACGACCTGCGGGGAGGAGCGGTAGTCGCGGACCAGTTTGACGACGGTGGCCCCGGGGTGGCGGAGGCGGAAGTCCAGCAGATGGTCGGGGGTTGCGCCAGTGAACGAGTAGATGGTCTGGCTGGCGTCTCCCACCACGCACAGATTGTCCCGGTCGCCGAGCCACAGCTCCAGGAGGCGTTGCTGGAGGGGGCTGACGTCCTGGTACTCGTCGACCACGAAGTGCTGGTACTGGGAGCGGACCTGTTCGGTGATGTCGTGGCGGTCCTGCAGGATGCCGACGGTGAGCAGCAGCACGTCCTCGAAGTCGATGACCGAGCGCCCGCGTTTGAGGTCCTCGTAGGTCGCGTAGAGCTGGGCGATCTCGGCGGCGTCGCGAGGGATGTCACGACCCGCCTTGTCGGCTGCGGGAGCGTAGTCGGCGGGGACGGTCTGGGTGACCTTGGACCACTCGATCTCGGCCGCCACATCGCGCAGTTCGTTGCGATCGAGACGGATGCGGCAGGCGGCGGCCGCGTCCGCGACGAGCTGGATCTTGCGGTCGACGATCCTCGGCATGACGCCGCCGACGGCCTTGGGCCAGAAGTACTGCAGTTGCCGCAGGGCCGCCGAGTGGAACGTCCGGGCCTGGACGCCGGAGGCTCCGAGCTGACGGAGGCGCCCACGCATCTCTCCTGCGGCGCGGTTGGTGAACGTGACGGCGAGCACGCTGGCGGGTTGGAGCATTCCGGCGCGCACCCCGTAGGCGATGCGGTGGGTGATCGCTCTCGTCTTGCCCGTACCGGCGCCGGCCAGCACGCACACCGGCCCGTGCAGGGCGGTAGCCACCGCGCGCTGCTCGGGGTCGAGCCCTTCGAGCACCGCGTCGGCCGAGTCGGGGACCCGCGGGAAGAGGGTGGAGTGCGTTGCTGCTGTCACACAGCCATGCTGCCAGGTCGCCGGAGACGGCTGAGCCGGTTGTCCACAGGGAGGCCCTCGCAGTCGTATTAATGCGACAGCTGTCACCGCGCCACGTTTCAGTACTGCAGGCGCCCCAGGGCTGCGTACGGGAATGGCCGCGCTCTCGCGTACGTTCCTCCCACTGCGACCACGCATCCCAAGCCGTAACGCCGTGAAGGAGCGCCAGAGACATGCCGGGCACTGTGACGATGTACAGCACCACGTGGTGCGGCTACTGCCGCCGTCTGAAGAGCCAGATGGACCGCGAAGGCATCACGTACAACGAGATCAACATCGAACTGGACCCGGAGTCAGCGGCGTTCGTCGAGAAGGCGAACGGTGGGAACCAGACGGTTCCCACCGTTCTCTTCCCGGACGGTTCGACGCTCACGAACCCCTCGCTGGCGCAGGTCAAGCAGAAGGTCGGCGTCTGACGCCTCGCGGGTCGGGTCCTAGCCGGTGTGACCTCGCATCGGCAGGGGCTTGCCGTACCAGAGTTCGATCAGCCGGGCCGCGATCGAGATGCCGTAGGGAGGCAGGACCTCCTCGGACTCGAACGCGGCCCGCAGCTCTTCGCGGGAGAACCAGCGGGCCTCGTGGATCTCGTCCCCGTCGACGTCGACCTCGGTCGAGGTGGCGCGGGCCATGAAGCCCAGCATGAGGCTGGACGGGAAGGGCCAGGGCTGGCTGGCGATGTACTCGACCTGGCCGACGGAGACGCCGACCTCCTCGTGGACCTCGCGGCGCACGGACTCCTCGATGGACTCGCCGGGCTCGACGAAGCCCGCGAGGGTCGAGAACCGTCCCTCGGGCCAGTGCACCTGGCGGCCGAGCAGGATGCGGTCCTCGTCGTCCGTGACGGCCATGATCACGGCCGGGTCGGTGCGTGGGTAGTGCTCGGCGCCGCAGGCCGGGCAGCGGCGGATGTGGCCGGCCGCAGCGATGACCGTGCGCTCGCCGCAGCGGGAGCAGAAGCGGTGGGTGCGCTGCCAGTTCTCCAGGCCGACCGCGTGGACCATGAGGCCCGTGTCGCGCGCGGACAGCAGCATGCCCGCCTCCCGCAGACCCGCCGGGCGCGCGGACTGGTCCATGCGACCGGGCAGCGCGTCCTTCTGGAGTGCGAAATAGCTCACACCGTCCGAGTCCGTGCCCAGGAAGTAGCGGTGCGCCTCGGTGAGCGGGGCCTCGAACGAGGGGGTCATGACGAGTTCGGTCGCGCCGTCCGGTGTCTCGTCGATGAGGACCTGGCCGCCGGAGACCACGAAGCAGCGGGTGGTGGGGTGGCTCCACGCCGCCGCGAGCCAGGCCTCGTCGAGCCGGTGGTGGGCGGCCCGGTCGATGCCGCTCGGGGCGGTGAGCGCGATGGGTCGGTCGGCGGTGTGGTCGGTCCAAGTGGTCACGAGTGCTTCCAACTCCCCCGATGGAACGGTTGTTTGAGTGGGCGGTTCTGCGGGGCGTACGGCGGGCGGATGTGCTGGGGCGTGGCGGGCCTTGTTCAGTGTGCCTCGCGGGGGCTTTCGGCCAGGTCGCTCCAGAGGTGGGCGCTGGTCTCGACTCCCTTGAGGAGCAGGTCCAGCTCGACCTTCTCGTTCGGGGCGTGCCAGCCGTCGGAGGGGACGGAGATGCCGAGGAAGAGCACAGGTGCGCCGAGGACGTCCTGGAGGTCGGCGGCGGGCCCTGAGCCGCCCTCGCGTGTGTAGCGGATCGGCTGCTCGAAGGCGCGGCCCATGGCGCGTACGACGGCCTGCAGGGCGGGGTGGTCCAGCGGAGTCAGGCAGGGGCGGGTGGCGCCGCTGAACGTGATCTCGTAGCCGATCCCCGTGGGGATCCGATCGATGACCCACGCGCGGACGATCTTCTCGATGTGGTCCGGGTCCTGGCCCGCGACCAGGCGGAAGGACAGCTTCACCATGGCGGACGACGGGATGATCGTCTTGCTGCCGGCGCCCTGATAGCCACCGCCGATGCCGTTGACCTCGGCGGTCGGGCGGGCCCAGACGCGCTCCAGGGTGGTGTGGCCGGCCTCTCCGTACGCCGCCGTCGACTTGGCCGTGCGCAGCCAGCGCTCCTCGTCGAAGGGCAGCTCGGCGAAGAGTGCGCGCTCAACGTCGGTGAGTTCCACGATGCCGTCGTAGAAGCCGGGGATCGTCACGCGCGCGTGCTCGTCGTGCAGGGCGGCGACGAGGCGGGCGACCTCGGTGGCCGGGTTGGGGACGGCGCCGCCGAAGGAGCCAGAGTGGATGTCCTGGCCGGGCCCGAACAGCTGGATCTCGCACTCGGCGAGGCCGCGCATGCCGGTGCACACCGTGGGAGTGTCCTCGGCCCACATGCCGGTGTCGGAGACGATCACCGCATCGGCGGCGAGGCGATCGGCGTGCTGCTCGACGAGGGCGCGGAAGTGCGGGGAGCCGGACTCCTCCTCGCCCTCGATGAGCAGCTTCAGACGGACGGCCGGGGCGGTGCGGCCGGTGGCGGCGAGGTGGGCGCGGACGCCGAGTGTGTGGAAGAACACCTGGCCCTTGTCGTCGGCCGCCCCGCGCGCGTGGAGGCGGTTTCCGCGAATCACGGGCTCGAACGGCTCGGTGTCCCAGCCGTCCTCGCGGGCGGCGGGCTGCACGTCGTGGTGCCCGTAGACGAGGACCGTCGGGGCTTCGGGGTCGTCGGAGGGCCACTCGGCGAAGACGGCGGGTGCGCCCGGTGTCCGCCAGACCTCGGCGGTGGGGAAGCCGGTCTCCCGGAGTTTGGCGGCGAGCCAGTCGGCGCTGCGCTCGACGTCCGCGGCGTGCTCGGGCTGGGCCGACACGGACGGGATGCGCAGCCATTCCACGAGGTCGTCGAGGAAAGCCGCGCGGTGGTTCTGGATGTACGTACGGACGGCGCTGACGGCACTGTCAACGGGCTTGCTCATACTCACGAGCCTATCGGCCCCCACCGACATCCCCGTCGGGCGGTTCGTCCGCGAAGGGCTCGGGCCCGTCCAGAGGCGTCTGCGGCCCGTCGACGCCCGGCTCCTCCAGCAGCAGCCGTTCCAGCGCGGCCCGGTCGGGCAGAGCCTCGTGGTGTACGACCTCGCCGGTGCGCACGTACAGGAAAGCGGCCTTCACGGTCTCCAGGGGCACGCCCTTCTGCTCGGCCCAGGCGAGTCGGTAGAGCGCGAGCTGGAGAGGGTCGGCGGTAAGGGAGCGGCTGGTCTTCCAGTCGACGATCTCGTACGTCGTCCCGTCGCCGTCGCGGCTCTCGTAGACGGCGTCGATGCGGCCGCGTACGACGCGTCCGGCGATCGCGAGCTGGAAGGGCGCCTCGACGCGGTGGGGCGTGCGCTGCGCGTACGGAGTGCGTTCGAAGGCGTCCTTGAGGGCCTCCAGGTCCCGTTCGTCGGCGATCTCGGCCTCGCTGCCGGGCAACTCGTCGGGCTCCAGCATGGGCAGTGTCAGCTCTTCGAAGCGGGCCTCGACCCACGCGTGGAAGCGGGTGCCCCGGCGCGCTGCCGGTTGTGGAGGGCGCGGCATGGGGCGTGCGAGTTCCTGCGCGAAACCGTCCGGGTCGGCCGCCATGCGCAGCACTTGCGAGGCGGTGAGCGACGCGGGCAGGGGTACGTCGGTGACGTTCGCGCGGGCGCGCAGGAGCTCCCCGGTGAGGGCGTCCAGGTCGCGGTCCCAGGAGGCGAGGGTGCGGGCCTCCTCGGGGGTGAGGTCGTGCTCGGCCGGATGCCGTCGGGCGTGCGGGATGGCGGGCGTGTGCGGGTCCGGGTGGGGCACGCGCGCGTGGAGGGGCTCTTCGGGGTCCGCTGGGATCTCCGGCGTTTCCGCCGGGCGGTCCGCCGTCCAGGTGTCCCAGTCGGAGGCGTCCTCCTCGGGAAAGTCCTCGATGCTGTCGTCCGGAAAGTCTTCCTCCGGCGGAGGCGGCCACTCCGGGTTTTCGTGGGGCCGAGGATCGGGGGCGGCCCCGGGGAGGGAGGCCGCGCGCTCCAGATGTGCCAGTACGGTCTCGGCGGCCGCCCGGCGGCGGGCCAGTGCCGTGTCGTCGAGGGGGAGCGGCCAGGCGTGGTCGGCGGTGGTCGCGTGCAGGGCGGGGCTCTCGGCGTCCTCCTCGGGCTGGTCGGCCCAGACCTCGATCTCGCCGTATCCGGCGGCGCAGTGGTCGTGGAGGGCCTGGAGGAAGTCGGACGGTCCGCGGGGGCGTTTCTGGGTGGGGCCCCACCAGTGGCCGGAGCCGAGGAGCAGGGAGCGGGGGCGAGTGAACGTGACGTAGCCGAGGCGGAGTTCCTCGGTGTGCTGGTGGCCCTTCATGGCCTCTTGGAAGGCCTTCAGGCCCCGGGAGTCCCAGGCCTCGATGTCGGGGAGGGTGTCGGAGTCGCCGCGCAGCCCGTGCGGGAGCACCTTGCCCTGCGCGGTCCATTTCTCGCGGCCCTGGGTGCTCGGGAAGTTTCCGGTGACCAGCCCGGGGACCGCGACGACGTCCCACTCCAGGCCCTTGGACTTGTGGGCGGTGAGCACCTTGACGGTGTTCTCGCCACCCGGCAGGGCGTTGTCGAGGCCTTTCTCGTACTGGACGGCCGTGCGCAGAAAGGCCAGGAACGCGAGCAGGGTGGCGTCTCCGGCGCTGTTGGCGGCGAAGGACGCGGCCGTGTCCAGGAAGTTGGAGAGCGTCTCGCGGCGGCGGGCGGCCAGCGCGTGCGGGGACGCGGAGAGCTCGACCTCCAGGCCGGTGACGGCGAGCACCCGGTGGAGCACGTCCATGAGGGGGTCGGCGAGGGAACGGCGCAGGTCGCGCAGTTCGGCGGCGAGGCGGGCGAAGCGTACGCGCGCGTCCGGCGAGAAGGGCAGCCCGTCGTCCTCCCTCTGGGTCTCGAACGGCAGCTCGAGGAACGTGTCGAGGGCGTCGGCGAGGGAGATCACCTCGGACGGGTCCACGCCCTCGACGGCTGCGGCGAGCCGACGGTCGGGGTCGTCATCGGCGCCCACGCGCGCGTGGGACACGAGCAGCCTGGCCCGGCGCCCGAGGAGGGCGAGGTCGCGCGGGCCGATGCGCCAGCGCGGGCCCGTGAGCAGACGGACCAACGAGGCGTTGGCTCCGGGGTCCTGGAGGACCTCGCAGACGGCGACGAGGTCGGCGACCTCGGGGAGGTGGAGCAGCCCGGAGAGACCGACGACCTCCACCGGGACGTCGCGTGCGACGAGGGCGCCCTGGATCTCCGCGAAGTCGGTCGCCGTGCGGCACAGGACCGCGATCTCGCCGGGTTCCTTGCCGGTGCGCACGAGGTGGGCGATCGAGTCGGCGATCCAGGCCAGTTCCTCGGCGTGGGTGCTCAGCAGGGCGCAGCGGACCATTCCGTCGCGCTCGGCGCCCGGGGCGGGCCTGAGGGCCTCCACGCCCGCGTGCATGGCCCTCAGGGGCTCTGCGAGGCCGTTGGCGAGGTCGAGGAGGCGGCCGCCGCTGCGGCGGTTCTCGCTGAGGGACTGACGCTCCGCTCGGGTGCCGTCCGCGTGGGCGAAGTGCTCGGGGAAGTCGTCGAGGTTGGCCACGGAGGCGCCGCGCCAGCCGTAGATCGCCTGGCAGGGGTCGCCGACCGCCGTCACGGGATGGCCGGTGCCGCCGCCGAACAGGCCCGCCAGCAGGACACGTTGGGCCACCGAGGTGTCCTGGTACTCGTCGAGCAGGACCACCCGGAACTCGTCCCGCAGGATGCGCCCCACCTCGGGTAGCCGGGCGAGGCCGGCCGACAGGGCGATCTGGTCGCCGAAGTCGAGGAGGTCCCTCTCGCGCTTGGCCGCGCGGTAGCGGCCCACCAGCTCGGCGAGTTCACGCCGGGCGGCGGCCGCCTCGGGGACCTTGCGCAGGTCGGCGTTGCTGAGCTTGGCGCCCTCCAGCTCGCGCAGCAGTTCGGCGTCGTAGGCGCGCAGTTCCTCGGGGCGTACGAGGTGCTCGGAGAGTTCGGAGTCGAGCGCGAGGAGGTCGCTGACCAGGTCGGGGAAAGAGCGGGTCAGCGACGGGTACGGGCCCGGGGACTCGCGGAGCACGCGCGCGGCGAGTTGGTAGCGCGTGGCGTCGGCGAGGAGCCGAGAGGTGGGCTCCAGGCCGATGCGCAGCCCGTGGTCGGTGAGGAGGCGGCCCGCGAAGGCGTGGTAGGTGGAGATGACCGGCTCGCCCGGCGGGTTGTCGGGGTCGATGACGTCCGGGTCGGTGATGCCCGCCTTGACGAGGGCCTTGCGCACGCGCTCGGCGAGTTCGCCCGCCGCCTTGTTCGTGAACGTCAGGCCGAGCACCTGTTCGGGGGCGACCTGTCCGGTGCCGACCAGCCACACCACGCGCGCGGCCATCACCGTGGTCTTGCCCGACCCGGCTCCGGCCACGATCACCTGAGGGGCGGGCGGCGCGATGATGCAGGCCGTCTGCTCCGGGGTGAACGGGATGCCGAGGAGCTCCTTGAGCTGCTCGGCATCGTTGATATGGGCGGACACCCCAGAGAGGCTAGCGGCGGCCACCGACAGTGGACTCCCGCGTCGGCCTCCGGAACGGGATAAGCACTGGTCAGCGCGCAGGGTGTGGTGGATCACTTCCGTCGCGGCCCCTTGCCGTGGCCGACGTCACTCGACCACGTGACGGCCCTCGGGTCGCGCACTGCACGAAGCCCGGAATGCGCAATGTGTGCAGTGTTGTCCGGTAGTTGGCGAGAACCGTTCGTCCAGGACCTTGCCCGCGGCCGTGGCGAGGAGGTCGCCGACCCACTCCCCTTCCAGAGGGGCCTGGGCCTGCACCTTGGGGAGGGTCTCTCCGCCGTTCTTCTTGGCGGCGCCCTGCCGGAGCTGGACGAGTTCGGCGCCGCCCGGCTCGGGGCGCACGCCTCCGAAGGGTTCGTCCACGGCTCCCTCGCTGACGGCGAGCTGGTAGACGGCGAGCTGGGGGTGGCGGTCCACTTCGGCGGCGCTCGGGGACTGCTTGCCGGTCTTGAAGTCGACGACGTAGGCGCGGCCGTCGGTGTCGGCCTCGACGCGGTCCATGGAGCCTCGGATGCGCACCTCGTAGTCGCCCGCCTCGAGGGTGACGTCGAAGTCGTGCTCGCTGGCGACAGGGGCCCGTCCGGCGCGGACGCCGTTGGAGTCGACGTGCCATTTCAGGAAGCGTTCGAGCGCCACGCGCGCGTGCTGCTTCTCCTGCTCCGACTTCCAGGGCGCGTCGAACGCGAGCGCGTTCCACACGGAGTCGAGGCGTTCCATGAGGACGTCGAGGTCGGCCGGGGTGCGCCCCGAGGCGACCTCGTCGGCGAGGACGTGGACGACGTTCCCGAAGCCCTGAGCGGCGGTCGCGGGCGCGTCGGCCTTCACCTCGCGGCCCAAGAACCACTGCAGGGCACAGGTGTTGGCGAGCTGGTCGAGGGCGCTGCCGGAGAGCACGACCGGCTGGTCGCGGTTCCTGAGCGGGACCTTGCTCTCGGTGGGGTCGAACATGCCCCACCAGCGGTACGGGTGGGCCGACGGGACGAGCGGGCGGCCGTCCTCGTCGCTCAGCGCGGCCAGCCTGGCCAGGCGCACGGCGGCGGCCTCCCTGAGCGCGTCCGACACACGCGGGTCCACGGTCGTGGCGCGCAGTTCGGCGACGAGTGCGGCCACGGACAGTGGGCGGCGCGGTCGGCCGGTGACGTCCTTGGGCTCGACGCCGAGTTCGGTGAGGAAGCGGGAGGGTTGGTCGCCGTCGTCGGCGGGGGCCTTCACGGCGGTCACCACGAGGCGTTCACGCGCGCGCGTGGTGGCCACGTAGAACAGGCGTCGTTCCTCCGTGAGGAGCGCTCCCGGGGTGAGCGGTTCGGCGAGGCCGTCGCGTCCGATGCGGTCGGCCTCCAGGAGCGAGCCTCGACGGCGCAGGTCCGGCCACAGACCCTCCTGGACGCCCGCGACGACGACCAGGCGCCACTGGAGGCCCTTGGATCGGTGCGCGGTCATCAGTCGTACGGCGCCGGGGCGCACCGCCCGGCCGGTGAGCGTGTCGGCGGCGATGTCCTCCGCCCCGATCTCCTCCAGGAAGTTGAGGGCGCCCCGGCCGCCGGTGCGCTCCTCCGCGCGCGCGGCCGTCGCGAACAGCGCGCACACGGCATCGAGGTCACGGTCGGCGTTGCGTCCGGCCGCCCCGCCGCGCCGGACGGCACCCTCCAGGCGTCGCGGCCAGGGTGTGCCGTCCCACAGCTCCCAGAGCGCCTCTTCTGCCGTCCCGCCGCCCGCCAGGCACTCACGGGCCTTCTTCAGCAGCGCGCCGAGGCGTTGCGCGCCCCGCGCGTACGCCGGGTCGTGCGCGACCAGCCGCTCCGGCTCGGCGAGCGCGCGGGCCAACAGCTCGTCGGAGGGCGGTGGTACGGGGTTGCCGGCGGCCCGCTCCTCCTCGCGCAGGGCACGGCCGAGGCGCCGCAGGTCGGCGGTGTCCATGCTGGCGAGGGGGGAGGCGAGGAGAGTAAGGGCGGTTTCGGTGTCGAGCCAGGAGGGCCAGGTTTCCTCGGGGACTTGGCCGGCTTCGGGGGACGGGCCTTCGGGTTGCCCCGCCCCGTCCTCGGGTTGCCCAGCTCCGTCCTCGGGTTGCCCAGCTCCGTCCTCGGGCTCCTGCGGGCCTTCTTCGGGGAGGGAAACCTGCGTCGCGCCCCCCAGTTCGGCCCGCGCCACCGCCCGCAGTGCCGTCAGCAGTGGCTGCACCGCCGGCTCGTGGCGCAGGGGCAGGTCGTCGCCGTCGATCTCCAGGGGGACGCCCGCCGCGGTGAGCGCCCGGCGCATCGCGGGGATCGTGCGGGCGCCGGCGCGCACCAGAACGGCCATCTCGTTCCACGGGACGCCGTCCTCCAGGTGCGCCCGGCGCAGGATGTCCGCGATGTTGTCGACTTCGGTGCCCGAGGTCGGGTACGTGTGGACCTCGACGCGGCCGCCGTCCCGTACCGGCTTCAGTTCTCGGTGGGCGCGTACCGTCTCCGCCGGGAGGCGGGTGAGCGGCATGCGCTGGGTCACCAGGCGCGTGGCTGCGAGCAGGGCGGCGCCGGAGCGGCGGGAGGTCCTGAGGACCGCGACGGGCGCGGGACGGCCGTCCGCGCGCGGGAAGACTGCCGGGAACTCCAGGATGCCGTTCACATCGGCACCCCGGAACGCGTAGATCGACTGGTCGGGGTCGCCCAGGGCGACGAGGGTGCGGCCGCCACCCGCGAGGGCCCTCAGCAGCCGTACCTGGGCCGGATCGGTGTCCTGGTACTCGTCGACGTAGACGGCGTCGTACTGCGCTGCCAGGTGCTCGGCGACGCCGGGGCGGTCGGCGAGGAGCACCGCGCGGTGGACCAGTTCCGCGTAGTCGAGGACTCCCTGCAGGTCGAGGACGTCGAGGTACTCGGCGAGGAAGGCGGAGGCCGCCTGCCAGTCCGGGCGGCCGATGCGGGCGGCGAAGCTGCGCAGGTCTTCGGGGGCGAGACCCAGTTCACGGCTGCGGGCGAGGACCGCGCGGACCTCGTCGGCGAAGCCGCGTGTGGTGAGGCAGGCGCGCAGCTCGTCCGGCCAGCGCACATGGGCGAGGCCGAGCCGCTCCAGGTCGGGCTGGCCCGCGAGCAGTTCACGGACGGCCACGTCCTGTTCGGGGCCGGACAGCAACCGCAGAGGCTCGACGAAGAGGTCGCTGTCCTGGTGGGCGCGGACCAGGGCGTAGCTGAACGAGTGGAAGGTGGTGGCCCGCGGGGCGCGTGCGGCTCCCATGCGCAGGGCCATGCGGTCGCGCAGTTCGACCGCCGCCTTGCGGCTGAAGGTCAGCACAAGGATCCGTTCGGGGTCCGCGCCGCAGGTGATCCTGGACGCCACCGACTCAACGAGCGTGGTCGTCTTGCCGGTGCCCGGACCTGCGAGAACGAGCATCGGGCCGATCTTGTGGTCAACCACGGCGCGCTGCTCGGCGTCCAGACGAGGGGGGTCCGTCCGGGCCGGTGGGGTACGCACCAGTCGGTAAGCGCCACGGCTCCCCTGTCGCACGTGGGTGTGCGGCAGGCGCCTGGTGGAGGATGAGGAGCTCACGTGGTTCGCCGGTCCTGGTGGGTGTGCTGGTCGGCGGCTCGCCGTCCGTGGAGGACGGTGGCCGGGGGGTGAGGGGGACGTGTGCAGCCGACGCTACGCCGACGGGTGGTGCGGAAACAGGGCTTCCCCTTGTTCCCTCCCGGCTCGTGCGACACGTGCGTCCCTCGCCTCACGAACGTACGGCATGCCACCGACGTGCCCCGTTTCGCCCGTACGGTCCACGGTTCGCACCGCGGTCCGGCCGGTGCCGGAAGCTGTCAGGGGTGTTCCTCGTCGTGTGCGCCGCCGTCCCAGCGCGCGTGCCTCATGTCGAGGCGCGGCAGATGGCCCTGGGAGGCGCGGCTCGCCTCTCGCAGGGGTGTTCCCTCTTCCCGGTAGTGATCCAGGGCTCTCAGTTCGTGGCCCGGCAGCAGCGCCCCGTCCGCTCGGACGACGCGCCACCACGGCACGGCTCCGCCGTAGAGGGCCATCGCTCGGCCCACCTGACGCGGCCCGCCCTCCTGGAGCCACTCGGCGACGTCCCCGTAGGTCATGACCCGCCCGGGCGGGATCAGCTCGGCGACCTCGAGGACCCGCTCCGCGTACTCCGGCAGGGCGTCCGCCGGAAGGCTCTCCTCGCTCATCCGCCCCATACTGCCCCACCCCACCGACAATGGGTCGTGGTGGCCGGAGGGCGCATCCCTCGCCCCGGAGCGAGGCTTCGGGCAGACTGTGCGCCCCCGCATTGCACCCTGATGCCCCTGTGTGCCCACCCGGCATGCCACCATCGTGCGGGCGGTGACTGGTGATACGAGACCAAGAAGAGACGATGAAGCAGCAGAGCGTGCACCCCGAGGACGCGGCGGGCACCTCTGACGCCTCGTCGCGCCCGGACACCGCCGACGCGGACGACAAGGACGGCGGCGCCTCCTCGAAGAGGACCACCGACACCGGTTCCGAACAGGACGCCGACGCCGCCGCACGGACGGACTCCGGCTCCGCCTCGCAGAAGGACAGCGACACCGACCCGCAGTCCGGGCAGAAGGACGACAGCCCCGAGCCGCAGTCGGGGAAAACGCGCTCCCCTATGTCGTACGAAAACGAGAAGCAGCAGGTCGGACCGGGTGTGGACAGACCTGAGGACGGTCACGCGGAAGAAGTGGAGGGCGACGAACCGCTCCTCCCCGCGCGCGTGCACCGTCCCTCCGACCTGATGCGGCTCCTGGTCGGCATGCTGGGGATCATCGTTCTGCTGGCGATCGCGGCGTTCGCGCACGGTACGACGTCGGGGCTCGAGCAGGACATCAACGAGGGCACCGGCAAGGCACCCGATCTGCTGATCAACATCGCGGGGCTGGGGTCTAGCATCGCGATCCTGCTCGTGCCCGTCGCCTTCGCGATCGAGCGGCTGGTCAAGCGGGACGGGCTGCGCATCGCGGACGGCGTGCTCGCGGCAGTGCTCGCGCACGGAGTGACGCTGGCCACCGACCTGTGGGTCGCCCGGGCCGCCCCGGACTCGATCCAGGAGGCGCTCACCCAGCCCTCCCCCGGCGACATCCACGCCCTGACCGACCCGGTGCACGGCTATCTCGCGCCGGTCATCGCGTACATGACGGCCGTCGGGATGTCACGCCGACCGCGCTGGCGGGCGGTCCTGTGGATCGTGCTGCTGCTCGACACCTTCTCGATGCTGGTCACCGGCTACACCACACCGTTCTCGATCATCCTGACGGTACTGATCGGCTGGACCGTGGCGTACGGAACGTTGTACGCGGTCGGCTCACCGAACGTACGTCCTACGGGGCGGACGCTGATGGCGGGTCTGCGGCGCGTCGGCTTCAAACCGGTCAGCGCGGCCCGCGAGGAGGTCTCCGACACGGCGGAGAGCGGCGACCGGGGCCGACGGTACTTCGTGACCCTGGAGGACGGCCCTCCGCTGGACGTCACCGTCGTGGACCGGGAGCAGCAGGCACAGGGCTTCTTCTACCGGGTCTGGCGGCGGCTGACACTGCGCGGCATCACCACGCGCCGCAGTCTGCAGTCCCTGCGCCAGGCCCTGGAGCAGGAGGCCCTTCTCGCGTACGCGGCCATCGCGGCCGGCGCCAACGCGCCCAAGCTGATCGCGACCTCCGAACTCGGGCCCGACGCCGTGATGCTCGTCTACGAGCACACCGGCGGGCGCACCCTGGACTCGCTGGCGGACGAGGACGTCACCGACGAGCTGCTGCACGACACCTGGGAGCAGGTGAAGGCCCTGCAGTCGCGTCGTATCGCGCACCGCAGGCTGGTGGGCGACGCGATTCTGGTGGATCGTTCCGGCACGGTGATCCTCACCGATCTGCGCGTCGGCGAGATCGCGGCCGGCGACCTGGTGCTGCGCATGGACGTCTCCCAGCTGCTGACGACACTCGGCCTGCGGGTGGGCGCCGAGCGCGCGGTGGCCTCGGCGGTGAGTGTTCTCGGGCCCGACGCGGTGGCCGACTGCCTGCCCATGCTGCAGCCCATCGCGCTGTCGCGCTCCACGCGCGCGACCCTGCGCCGACTGGCCAGGGAGCGGGCCGAGCGCGAGCGCGAGGCCGTTCTGGAGGCGTCCCGGCTGGCCAAGCAGGCCCGTGCGGAGGAGCACAAGGAAGCCGCCGAGCCCGGCAAGGCCGACAAGAAGGCCGTACGTGCCGAGCAGCGGGCCGAGAAGCGGGCGATCGACGAGGCACTGGAGGGGGCGCGCGAGGAGGATCTGCTCACCCAGATCCGTCACCAGGTGCTGCTGATCAGGCCCCAGGCACCGGTCGAACCGGCTCGTCTGGAGCGGGTCAAACCGCGCACGCTCATCAGTTTCATCGCCGGTGCCATCGGCGCGTACTTCCTGCTGACCCAGCTCACGCACATCGAGTTCGGGCTGCTCATCGAGAACGCCGAGTGGGGCTGGGTCGCCGCGGCCGTGTTCTTCTCGGCCCTCAGCTATGTCGCCGCCGCGATGAGCCTGCTGGGCTTCGTGCCGGAGCGGGTGCCGTTCCCGCGGACGGTGGCGGCGCAGGTCGCCGGGTCGTTCGTGAAGATCGTGGCACCGGCCGCAGTGGGCGGTGTCGCCCTCAACACGCGCTTCCTGCAGCGCGCGGGGGTGCGGCCGGGGCTCGCGGTGGCGAGTGTCGGCGCGTCGCAGCTGTTCGGGCTCGGCTGCCACATCCTGATGCTGCTCGCCTTCGGCTATCTGACCGGCACCGAGAAGACGCCGTCCCTGTCGCCGTCCCGCACGGTCATCGCGGGCCTGCTGACGGTCGCCGTGCTCGTCCTGGTGGTCACGTCGATCCCGTTCCTGCGGAAATTCGTCGTCACACGCGTGCGGTCGCTCTTCGCGGGTGTGGTGCCGCGCATGCTCGATGTGCTGCAGCGGCCGCAGAAGCTGGTCACCGGCATCGGCGGCATGCTGCTGCTCACCGGTTGCTTCGTGATGTGTCTGGACGCCTCGATCCGGGCCTTCGGCGACGAGTCGGCCTCGATCAGCATCGCCAGCGTCGCCGTCGTCTTCCTCGCGGGCAACGCGCTGGGTTCCGCTGCGCCGACACCGGGCGGTGTGGGCGCGGTCGAGGCCACCCTGACGGTCGGTCTGATCGCCGTCGGGCTCCCCAAGGAGGTCGCCGCGCCCGCGGTCCTGCTGTTCCGTCTGCTGACCCTGTGGCTGCCCGTACTGCCGGGCTGGCTGGCCTTCAACCAACTGTCGCGCAAGGGCGCGCTCTAACAGCTCGGCCGCGCGGCTCCGGACACGCGCCGCGAAGGCAGGCCACGCGGGCCTGGGTGTACGCCCCACAAGGCCGGGCCCACAAGGTCGGGCCACGCGCGCGTACACGCGAAAAGCAGCACACGCGCGTGTGCCTCCGGCAAACGGCGTACGCGCGCGTGGCGCTCCCACCCGAGGCCTCACCCGCACGGCCCGTGCCCCGAGCGTGCCGCCCGGGGCAGCTCCAGGATGGGAGCATGTCCACCCCGTCCCCGCCGCGTAGCGTCGCCCTGACCGCAACCGCCGTCCTGCTGTGGTCCCTGGCCGCGGGATGCGGTGGCGAAGGGGCCGAGAGCAAGGACGAGGATCTGGCGACCCAGCGGCTGAGCTGGAAGGACTGCCCGGCACCCGCCGCCTCCGAGGGCGGTGGCGACGCACCCTCGCCGCTGCCGGACGGCGATGAATGGCAGTGCGCGACCATGAAGGCCCCGCTCGATTGGGGCGACCCGAAGGGCGACACGATCGGCATCGCGCTGATCCGGGCCGAGACGAGTGGCCCCAAGGACAAGCGCATCGGCTCGCTGATCTTCAACTTCGGCGGCCCCGGCGGCTCGGGCATCACAGCTCTCCCCTCCTTCGGCAAGGACTACGCGAAGCTGCGCACCCGCTACGACCTGGTGAGCTTCGACCCGCGCGGGGTCGGCCGCAGCGCGGGCGTCGAGTGCGAGGACGCGGAGCAGCTCGACGAGTACTTCCAGCAGGACGGGACACCGGACGACTCGGCCGAGCGGACGAAGCTCCTCGATGACACGAAGACTTTCAACGCGGCTTGCGAGAAGAACTCCGGCAAGGTCCTCCCCCATGTGCGGACCACCGACGCCGCCCGCGACATGGATCTGATGCGCCAGGTCCTGGGCGACGACAAGCTGCACTACTTCGGCATCTCCTACGGCACCGAACTCGGCGGCGTCTACGCCCACCTGTTCCCCAAGAAGATGGGGCGGGCCGTGTTCGACGCGGTCGTCGACCCGACTCAGGACGCGGAACAGGGTTCCCTCGGGCAGGCCAAGGGCTTTCAGCTCGCGCTCGACAACTACGCGCAGGACTGTGTCTCGCAGGGAGACTGCCCGGTCGGTGCCACCGCGCAGGACGTCAAGGACCGGATCCTGAAGCTGCTGAAGGACCTGGACAGCAAACCGATCCCCGGTGTATTCCCCCGCGACCTGACCGAGTCCGCCGCGACCACCGGCATCGCGCAGGCCCTGTACTCCAAGGACTTCTGGGCCTATCTGACGGAGGGTCTTGAGCAGGCGTACAACGGTGACGGCAGCCTGCTCATGGTGCTCGCCGACGCGATGAACGGGCGGAACGAGGACGGCGAGTACAGCAACCTGACCGCGGCGAACGTCTCCATCAACTGCGCGGACGACAAGCCGCGGTACACCGAGAAGGACGTGGAGGCCAAGCTTCCGGAGTTCCGGTCCGCCTCCCCTGTCTTCGGTACCTGGCTGGCCTGGTCCATGCTCAGCTGCGCCGACTGGGCGGTCGCGGGCGAGGCCGACCACCCGGATGTCGGCGCGGCAGGCTCGGCGCCGATCCTCGTGGTCGGCAACACCGGCGACCCGGCCACCCCCTACGAGGGCGCGCGGAAGATGGTGGAGGCGCTCGGTGAGGGGGTCGGGGTCGAGCTGACGTACAAGGGGCAGGGACACGGCTCGTACGACAGCGGGAACGCCTGCGTGCAGTCGGCCGTGAACGGCTATCTGCTGGAGGGGAAGGTGCCGAAGGCAGGCACCGTCTGCGCGTAGAAGCCTGGGAATCAGACTGGAATAGTTGCAGGTCAGAGCGTTATCCACAGGCCTCGGCACGACTCGGGACGTCCCGCCTACCATGGCAGGACTGTCATTCGCGACATCCCGCGGACGACATCGCGAGGGGGGGAAGTGCTCATGGCGCGATTCCTACGGGGGGCGGCTCTGGCAGCAGTGGTGCTGCTGGGCGCCGGCTGCAGTGGCAGCGATACGAGCGACGGTAAGAGTGGCTCCGGGCCGCCGTCGTCGCTCGGCTCGCAGAAGCTCGACTGGGGCCGTTGCAAGGCGACGTCGGACGGTCCCGCGCCGGGCGGCGACTGGCAGTGCGCGACGATGAAGGTGCCGCTGGATCACTCGAAGCCGGACGGGGAGACGGTCGATCTCGCGCTGATCCGGTCGAGGGCGACGGGGGACGCGGACGAACGCATCGGCTCACTCCTGTTCAACTTCGGCGGCCCCGGTGGCTCGGGCGTCTCCATCATGCCGCCGTATGCCTCCCTCACCGATCAACTGCACGAGCGGTACGACCTGGTGAGCTGGGATCCGCGCGGGGTCGCCGGCAGCGAGGGTGTGCGCTGCCGTGACGACGAGGAGATCCAGGCCGCCGAGGCGGTGGACTCCACGCCCGACGACGCGGCCGAGGAGACGGCGTTCTTCGAGGACGCGAGCGACTTCGGCGCGGACTGCGCGAAGGGGGCGGGCAAGCTCCTCGCGCACGTCTCGACCACGGACACCGCCCGCGACATGGACCTGATGCGCCAGGTCCTGGGCGACGACAAGCTGCACTACTTCGGCATCTCCTACGGCACCGAACTCGGCGGCGTCTACGCCCACCTGTTCCCCAAGAACGTGGGCCGCCTGGCGCTGGACGCGGTCGTCGACCCCACGGCCGACACGATCGGCCACGCCAAGAACCAGAGCCTGGGCTTCCAGCGCGCGCTGGAGAGCTACCTCAAGTCCACGGACCAGGACCCCGAGGAGGGCACGCGGAAGATCGCGAACCTGCTGGAGCGGATCGACGCCGAGCCACTGGCGACGTCCTCCGAGCGGAGGCTCACCCAGACCCTGGCGATCACCGGCATCGTCGACCCCCTCTACACCGAGCACAGCTGGCCGGCGCTGACCAGCGCGCTGGACGCGGCCGAGGACGGCGACGGCACAGAGCTGCTCGCGTTCGCCGACGAGTACAACGAGCGTGATCCCGAGGGGCGTTACGGCACGGGGACCCACTCACAGCGAGCCATATCGTGTCTGGACCAGAAGCAGCGGCCGACCGCCGAGGAGACGAAGAAGCTGCTGCCCGAGTTCCGGAAGATCTCCCCCGTCTTCGGCGAGTTCATGGGCTGGGACACCGCGGGCTGGTGCCACGACTGGCCGGTGCCCGGCCAGGTCGACAACCCCGAGGTGAGCGCGCCGGGAGCCCCGCCCGTCCTGGTGGTGGGCAACACCGGGGACCCGGCGACGCCGTACGAGGGCGCGCGGAAGATGGCGGACGAGCTGGGCGAGGGCGTCGGTGTGGTGCTCACCTGGCAGGGCGAGGGCCATGGGGCGTACGGCAGCGGGAGCGACTGTGTCGACTCGACCGTGAACGGCTATCTGCTGGAGGGGACGGTGCCGAAGGACGGCAAGGTCTGCTCATGACGACGGCGGGGGCTGCGGGCACCCGTGGCGCCCGCAGCCCCCGCCGTGCGGAGCAGGTCCGGTCAGTAGACCGGCTTGTGGGGCTCGATCTGGTTGACCCAGCCGATCACGCCGCCGCCGACGTGCACGGCGTCCGCGAAGCCTGCGGACTTCAGCACGGCGAGGACCTCCGCGCTGCGGACACCCGTCTTGCAGTGCAGAACGATCTTCTTGTCCTGCGGAAGGCTCTCCAGGGCGGTGCCCATGAGGAACTCGTTCTTCGGGATCAGCTTGGCACCGGGGATCGACACGATCTCGTACTCGTTGATCTCGCGGACGTCGATGATCTCGATGTTCTCGCCATCGTCGATCCACTCCTTGAGCTGCTTGGGAGTGATCGTCGAGCCGGCGGCCGCCTCCTGGGCCTCCTCGGAGACGACGCCGCAGAAGGCCTCGTAGTCGATGAGCTCGGTGACGGTGGGGTTCTCGCCGCAGACCGCGCAGTCCGGGTCCTTGCGGACCTTGACCTGGCGGTACTGCATCTCCAGGGCGTCGTAGATCATCAGGCGGCCGACCAGCGGCTCGCCCGTGCCGGTGAGGAGCTTGATGGCCTCGGTGACCTGGATGGAGCCGATGGACGCGCACAGCACACCCAGGACGCCGCCCTCGGCGCAGGAGGGGACCATGCCCGGCGGCGGGGGCTCCGGGTAGAGGCAGCGGTAGCAGGGGCCGTGCTCGGACCAGAAGACGGAGGCCTGGCCGTCGAAGCGGTAGATCGAACCCCAGACGTAGGGCTTGTTCAGCAGGACGGCCGCGTCGTTGACCAGGTAGCGGGTCGCGAAGTTGTCCGTGCCGTCGACGATCAGGTCGTACTGGCTGAAGATCTCCTTCACGTTCTCGGCCTCGAGCCGCTCCTCGTGGAGGATCACGTTCACGTAGGGGTTGATGCCGAGGACGGAGTCACGCGCCGACTCGGCCTTGGAGCGGCCGATGTCGGACTGGCTGTGGATGATCTGGCGCTGCAGGTTCGACTCGTCGACCTCGTCGAACTCCACGATGCCGAGCGTGCCGACGCCCGCCGCGGCCAGGTACATCAGCGCCGGCGAACCCAGGCCGCCGGCGCCCACACAGAGCACCTTGGCGTTCTTCAGCCGCTTCTGCCCGTCCATCCCGACGTCAGGGATGATCAGGTGGCGGGAGTACCTGCGGACCTCGTCTACGGTGAGCTCGGCAGCGGGCTCGACCAGGGGTGGCAGCGACACGGGGACTCCGTTGATCGGTCAATCACTACAGTTGTTCTCCCCGTAACACTGCCACGCCCTTTTTCATTCCGAGACACCCGTTCCAACAAGCGAGACGATGTCGTCCCAGTAGCCGGGCAGCGCCTCCCAGGGACCTGTGGAGCCGCAGCGGCCCGTGCGGTCGGTGAACCAGATCGTGGCGGCGCCCTGCCAACGGGCGATGCGCAGTGCCTCGTCGAGGTGGGCGCGCGGGACTCCGTGGACGAAGTGGCAGAAGCGTTCGGGTGGGTGGTCGGCGGTCCATTCGGCCACCTGCGACCAGCGGTAGTCGCTCCAGGGGCCGGAGAAGGTCACCAACTGGTCTGCGTGCTCGGCATATCCGGGGTACGGGTGGGTGCCGTGGCCGAGGACGATGTGGCCGCCGCCGAGGAGCTCCCGAAGGGTGGTGACCGTACGGCGGATCTCCGGGAGCGTGGAGTGTTCGGTGGGGCAGCGGTCCAGGAGGAAGCCGTCGACGCGGTACCAGTCGAGATAGCGCTGTGCGTCGGAGCAGAGTTCGCCGAGCGGGCGTGCGCCGAAGGTCACGTCCAGGTGGCCGAGAACCCGGACACCCGCGTTGCGCAGTCGCCCGGCGGCTTCCAGGCAGTGCGGGTCGGGGCGGGTGCCCGGGCCGTCGGAGACGTTGAGGACAGCCCAGTGCACGGGGGTGCCGGGGCGGGTGAGTTCGCTCCATTCCAGTGGGGCGACGAGGGGGTGTGCATAACCGGGGATGCCGAAGCCGTGGCTCAGGCCGGTGCTCGCGGTGCCCGCCGAGGCGGGCGTCAGATACGGCACGCCGCCTCCATCCAGATATCGGCGAGGGACTCCTCCAAATTGATCCGGGGCCGCCAGCCGAGCCGGTCGCGGGCCGTGCGCACATCGGCCTGCTGCCAGCTGCCGCAGCCGTCCGGGTAGGGGTACGCGACCGGGGCGGAGTGGTCGGAGTCGCCACGGGGGTGGCCGATGGCCGTCCGGACGGGGCCGGGCGGTGCGTCGAGTTCGTGCAGGGCACCGCCGTAGCCGGCCACGCGGGCGAGGACCGCGGCGGCGTCGCGGAGGCGTACGGCACGGCCGGAGCCGATGTTGATCACGCCCTGGGCCGCGGAGAGCGAGGCGGCGTGGACGGCGCGTGCGACATCCCGTACGTCGATGAAGTCGCGCTGGACGCCGAGGCCGCCGAGCTTGAGTTCGCCGTCGCCGGACTGCATGGCACGGCGCATGGCCTCGGCGAGGCGGCCGAGCGGGGAGCCGGCGGGGGTGCCGGGCCCGGCGGGCGAGAAGACCCGGAGTACGACCGCGTCGAGACCGGAGCCGAGGACGAGCTCGGTGGCGGCGAGCTTGCTCACCCCGTAGGGGCCGCCGGGGCGGGGCACGGCGTCCTCTGCGGTGGAGGAGCCGGGCTGGCTGGGACCGTACTCGGCACCGCAGCCGATCTGCACCAGTCGCGCCCCGCAGCCGCTGCGGCGCAGGGCCTCGCAGACGGTGGCCACGGCGACGGTGTTGTGCCGGGTGAGTTCGCGGGCGCCGCCTCGGGTGGCGCCGGCGCAGTTGACTACGACTCCGGGGTGGACGGCGTCCAGGAAGCGGGTGAGCGCTCCGGGGCTGCCGGTGGCGAGGTCGAACCGTACGTCGGCGTCGTCACCACGGCCGAGCGCGGTGAGTTGTACGGCCGGGTCGGCGAGCAGGCGTTCGGCGACGAAGCGGCCGAGGTAGCCGTTGGCTCCGATCAGCAGAACCCTCATCGGGCGGCTCCCGGGGCGGGCTCTCCGGTTCGGGAGGTGATCATCTGGCGTTCTCCTTATGGGGTGGTGCCGTGGGTCTTGGAATGCGGGGCCCGTGGTGTGGGCCCCCGGGAGGAGGTCCGGGCCTCGGGTGTCCGGGGTGACGGGCCGGGTGTCGGTGTCCGGGCCGGTCGGCCGGATGTCGGACGGGGTTCAGGTCGCTCCGGAGGGGGCGGCGTGGGCCGAGGCCCGGGTCAGGGTGCGGGTCGCGTGGACGAGGAGGAGCAGGGCGGCTGTGCCGCAGACCAGGGCAGGGACGGCGCCGGGGCCCCAGGCGTCGACGAGGGCACGGACGGGGGCGTTCAGGAAGGCGCAGCCGGGCAGACGGCTCGCGAAGACCGTGGCCGGTGCGAGCGCCTCGGTGAGGCCCGCCGTGCAGAGGACGACGGCCGGTGCGTGGGTGAAGCCGTGCGCGGCGAGGAGGCGCGCGAGTAGGAGGAGTGTGCCGAGGGCGCCCGCGCCGGCGTACGCGGCGGGCTCGTCCAGGAGCGCGCCGCACAGAGCGAGAAGTGCGGCCAGAGCGCACAGATAGAGGCCGAACACACCGACGAGCAGGGGTTTGACGGAGTCGGCGAAGTCGGCGAGGCCTCGGCTGGCGGCGAGCTTGCGCCGGGCGCGTACGGAGAGGAGGTGAGCGCACCAGGTGGCGGGGGCGCAGGCCAGGGCGAGGGCCAGGACGGGCGCGGTGGCGAGGGGCCAGAGGTCGTCGGGGCCGCCGTCGAGGCCTGCGCGCAGCAGGCCGTCGCCGAGGAAGGCGTACGCGATGAGCCATAACGTCCAGACGCGCGTGCCGCTGGTCGTGCCGGACGGGGCGTGCAACGGGCCCCGGCGGAGGGCCACGCGCAGACCGAGCGCGACCGCGAGGGCGCCCACCGTCGCGACGACGAGGCGGGGTTGGCCGTCGGTGAAACGTACTCCGGCCACGGCCGCAGCGCACAGGGCTCCCGGCAGCAGGGCGAGCACGGCCCATCCGCCGCGTGCGCCGGGCCCAGCGGCCGTCGGCTCGCGCTCCTGTGGCGGGTCCGCGTCGCGGGGCACACGCGCGTACATCTCCTCGGCGAGCGAGAACACGTCCCGGTGCCGGAAGCGGGCAGCGGTGCGGTCGGTGACGCCGTGCGCCTCGAGTCCGGCGGCGATCTCCAACGGGTCGACGGCCCGCTCGCAGAGCTCCCGATGCCGGTGCATCAGCGCCTTCACCGGGTCTGCGGCGCCGCGTCGGGGGGTGGTGGGTGGGGAGTCGGTGGGTCGGGAGGCGGTGGATCGGGAAGCGATGGCCGTGCGGCCGAGCGGCGCGCGGAGCGGGAGTTCGGCCTGGCGGGGGGCTTCCGCGTCCCGCTCTCGGGGCGGATCGCTCAGCCCAGGCTCGACGGGCCCGACTCCGATCCCGGCCTCTACCTCTACCTCTACCTCTACCTCGGCCCCAGCCCCAGCCCCAGCCCCGGCCCCGGCCCCAGCGGGCGACTGTGCGTCACCTTGCCCGGCGACCGCCGCGCCATGCCGAGCGAGGTCCGCGTCTCGCAGCGCGAGGTCCGCGTCACCACGCTGCACGAGGTCGACCTCGCCACGCCGTACGAGGTCAGCCTCGCCAGGCTCCACAAGCCCTGCCTCACCACACCCCACAAGTCCCGCGTCACCCCGGCGAACGGCAACCGCCGGCTCCCCTCGCCCGACGTCGGCCGCGCGGCTTCGTTCGGCCTCCTCGGCGACGCTCCACGCAGCAGCCTCCGCGCTGCCCCGTACGGCGAGCGCCGCCCCGCTTTCCGGGAGCCGCCCCTCGGGCCACGCGTCCCGGCCGACGTCAAGGCTGCTGGACGCCTGCGGCCGCCCGAGATCGCCCGGCTCGCTCAACCGCCGCTCGCTCAGTCTCCGCTCGCTCATCGAACCCCCTCCCCGGCCGGCACAGGTTCGCCCGCAGGCATCGGCCTCCCGCTCGGCGCCGGCGGCGGCCCCGCCGTGGCCCGTACCGGCGCCGAGGCCCGTACGGGATCGGCGGCAGCCCACCGCGGCCGCTTCCCGACCAGCCCGGCAACCCCGGCGACCCCCGCGACGCCGACACCCCCGGAAACCCCCACTCCCCCAGCGATTCCGCCACCCCCTCCGGCCTGCCGGGCCTCGGCCCATCGCCCGGGTACACGGGCCTCGGCCGGCACGCCGAACGGCAGGGGTCCGCCGGTGTCGTCCACAACGCCCCTCCGGACCGGGGCGTGAGAGACGATCTCCAGGTAGATGCCACGAAATGCCGCGACGTTCTGCTCCACGGTGAAGAGTTCGAGGGCGCGTGCGCGGGCGGCCGCGCCGAGGCGCGCACGGCGCTCGGGCTCGCTCAGCAGCGCCACGCACGCCTCCGCGAGCGCCCGCGGATTGCGCGGCGGGACAACGAGCCCCGTACCGCCGATGACCTCCACGACCGCGCCCACGTCCGTGGAGACCGTCGGTCGGGCACAGAACATGGCCTCGACCAGGCTGACGGGGAAACCCTCGACGACGCTCGACAGCACGACCACGGCACCCGAGGCGTACGCCTCCGCCAGGTCGGGGACGGCCGGCCCGCCGATCTCCTCGAAGGAGACGGGGTTGTCGCCGACCGCGTGCACCCCCTCCGCCTCGTCGGGGAAGAGCTGGGCGGCCAGGGCCTTGCAGTGGCCGAGGTACGCGGCGCCCTCGGCTCCCGCCGCGGCCCCGACGATCCTGAGCCGCGCCTTCGGCTCGGTCTTGCGGATCTCCGTGAAGGCGTGCAGCAGGGAGATCAGGTCCTTGGCGGGTTCGATGCGGCCGACCCACACCAGCGTGTGCGGATCCGCGCACTCCGGCGACTCGCCCACCTCCGCGAAGCGGGTCGCGTCCATGCCGGGGTAGACCGTACGGATTTTGGCGCGGTCGGCGCCACAGCGCTCCTGCCAGCGCCGGGCGTGAGTGTTGCCGGGGGTGAGACAGACGGCCTGTCGGTACACCTCTGCGGTCAGCTGCCGGTGGAAGGCCGCGAGCAGGGCGCGCACCGGCGCGTCCCCGGTGGCGCCGAGGTAGTGCGCGCGCAGCGGCACGCCGTACTCGGTGACCAGCAGCGGCACTCCGTGGAAGTGGTGGGCCAGCAGCCCGGGCAGTGCGGCCGAGCCACCCGCCGCGGCGTGGCACAGGTCGACCGAGCCGAGCCCGTCGTCCTCGTACCAGTCGAGTGAGAGGGGGCGCAGGGCGTGTTCGAGGTGTCCAGCGACGGTCAGCAGATCCAGTACGCGCGCCTCGCGTGCCGCACTCAGCGCGCCGGGCGCACGACAGGCGCGCTCCAGCGCCCGCACAGCTACCTCGGAGCGCAGCGCGCCGACCAGTCCGCCCTCGTCACGGGCGAGTTCGGCAAGCCCGTAGAGCGCACTGCCGAAACGGTCCGCCTCAACACCGGAGGCACCCGCGACAGCACCCCCGACAGCACCCCCGACAGCACTCCCGGAGGCGCTCCCCGGAGCCCCGGAAGCCCCCGCGACTCCCAGTCCCCCGATGCCGCCGATGCCCCCGGCACCGCCGGTCGAGCACACCGCCGCCGCCAACTCGCCGTACGCGTCCGCGAAGCGCCGTCGCGCACGGCGCCCGTACACGACCCCGTCGTCCTCGACCGTCCACAGCGGTGCCGTCCGTACCCGGCTCACCTGCGGCGGCAGCGGGATCCAGCCCTCGTCCTCCTGCCGCTCACTGCGGCTGAGCGCGTAGATGTCGACCTCGTGTCGCTCGAGCCCACGCACGAGTCGGTCGCACCAGAGCCTGGCGTCACCGCTCACATACGGATAGCCACCCTCCGTCAGCAGTCCGATACGCACGCGTGCACCCCCGATCTCCCGTTTGGGGAGCCGCCGTTCACCCGGCGGCTCGCAGCGGGACGAACGTATGCGAACAAGGCGGTGGCGCGACGGACGGTTGTCCGTCGCGCCACCAAAAGGGGTGAACGCCCGTAACTTTCCCGAGCGGGTCGCGTTTTGTCGCGCTAGGGGATCAAGCGGTCACGCCGCGTCAGATCGACATGGTGGCCATCGGACCCAGCCCACGGCCGGACCACGGCAACCGTCAGCCCGTCGAGGCCAGTTGCAGACGGACCGCGCGGCGGCGGGCCGCGACCGTCGGGTCCAGTGCGGGTACGGCGGCCAACAGCTGCTTGGCGCAAGGGTCCTGTGGTGACGCGTACACCTGCTCGGCGGGCCCGTACTCGACGAGCCGGCCGCGCCGCATCACGGCCACGTGGTCGCTGACCTGTCGTACGACGGCGAGGCCGTGTGCCACGAAGACCAGCGCGGGCCCGAGTTGGCGTTGCAACTCGCCCAGCAGGGCGACCACTTGAGCCTGAGTGGTCACGTCCAGCGCGGAGACCGGCTCGTCGCACACGATGGCGCGCGGCTCGGCGGAGAGCGCCCGCGTGATGCCCACGCGTTGGCGCTGTCCGCCGCTGAACTCGTGCGGACAGCGGTCGTAGTGGGCCGGTTCGAGCCCCACGCGCTCCAGCAGTTCGCTCACGCACCCCCGGATGTGTACGGCGTCCCGCTCGCCGCGCGCCCGCAGCGGGTCGGCGATCGACTCGCCCACCCTGCGGCGCGGGCCGAGCGAGGAGACGGGGTCCTGGAACACCATCTGCCTCCAGAACGACGTCTCCGAACCCGGACTCCGCGCCCTCATCCGAGCCCGCCCTCGAGCTTCCCTCCGGACAAGTCGGGCGAACAGGTCGCGTCCGGAAACGAACTTTCGCCCTGGCGCCCATGTGACCTATGAGGCAACTGGGACGTTCGACGTGGACGACTACCCGTCAACTACCGGGGTACGGCCAGGGGTTGGCCCTGCAGTGAATGCCGCCATGATCGAGGAACTTGGTCTGCTGCTGCATGACGGGCGCGAGGTCGCCGTCCTTGTCGCAGGTCACATGGGGGTAGCCGATGCGGTGGCCGATCTCGTGGTTGATCAGCATCTGCCGGTAGGCGTACATCCGGTCGCCGTATGTCTTCGATCCCTGCGCCCAGCGATAGGCGTTGATCATCACGCGTTCGGTGGCGGCAGAGTTGCAGGAGACGTTGTCCTCGGTCGTGTCGAGGCCCGACTTGCGGCACCAGAAGGCGGTGGTGCCCGGGCTGGCCAGCGTGATCACGAAGTCGGGCTGCCCGGAGGAGATCCGCTCGAAGGTACGGCCGCCGTTGTGGGCCCAACTCCGGTCGTCGTTCAGCGTCTTGTGCACGGCCGCGGCGAACAGCTCCCCGTCGAGCCCGAGCCCCTCCTCGACGTCGATCCGGTAGCGGTACTTCCGCCCCGCACCCGGCGCCTTGTCGAAGCCCGCGACCACCGCGAACTTGCCGTTCCCCTTGAGATCGGCGTCGAGCATGTACTTCTTGGCCATCTTCTCGGCGTACGTCAGCGGGGTGGCGCTCGGGCTCGGCGCGCCGGACGGGGTGGGCCGGCTGTCGCCGCGCGAGGCGCTGTCGTCGCGCACATCACGCTCGGCGGTGTCGGCGGACCGCGCCTGCGCGGCGGAGTCGTCCCGCCCGTCGACGACATGCCCGCCCACGATGACGGCGAGCACGGTGGTGACCGCGGCGGCGGCGATCCCGGTGAAAGCCCTGCCCTTGCCGCCCTTGGGGGTCTCCTTGGCGCCGAGCCCGTCGGCACGCACGGCGTCCTCGACATCGACCTCGGCGGTGATGCCGGAATCGGCCACGCCAGTGGCCCCGAGCCGGTGCCTTCGACCAGGCACGAAGACGTCGTCGACCTCCTCGAAGGCATCGAGATACGCCTGCCGCGGACCACCGGCGGCTACGGCCCCTCGCTCCGACCTAGGGGCGGGAACACGGGGCCCGCGCTGCCCGGCGGGACCGCCGTGAGGGTGGGCGTACGGGGCCTGCGGGCCACCGGGGTGCAGACCCTGGGGGCCTCCGTCGAGCCCACCACCAGCACCTCCGGGCACACCGCGAGGGCCCCCGGGAGGCGCGTGCCGCACACCGTGCCCGGCCTCCGTCGGCCGTGAGTCACCGCCCGCTTGTCCCCAGCCACCACCGGCTTCGCGCTGCTGGGGGTGACCACCCCGCACCCGGGGAGTACCTGAGGCGGGCGTGCCGTCGGGCAGACGGGGGACGCCGTGCGCGGGCGTCCCGTCGGCGAAACGCGGCACCCCACGCGCAGGGGTGCCGTCGGGAGGACGCGGGGCACCTTGCGCGGGCGAACCGTCACCGAATCGAGGCGCCCCCTGCCCGGGCGCACCCCCGGTGAACCGGGGCGACCCGTGGGCCGGCGCCCCGTCGTACATGCGCGGCCCCCCACGTGAGGGCGTACCGTCCGGCAGCCGGGGAAACCCCTGTACAGACGTGCCGTCGGGAGGACGCGGCGTCCCACGCACCGGAGTGCCGTCGGGCAGCCGAGGGAAGCCGTGCGCGGGGGTGCCGTCCGCGAAACGCGGCACCCCATGCGCAGGGGTGCCGGCGGAAAATTGGGGTATTCCTTGTGTTGGCGTGCCGTCCGGTGTGCGGGGCGTCCCACGGAGCGGCAGCCCGCCCGGGCCCGGCGTCGACGGACCCGTCGGTCCTGGTGCCCCTGGGGTCCCCGGCGACCGAGGCGTACCGCGGTTGCCGGAGGGTGGCTCGGTGCCCGCCTGGGCCGCCTGTTTTTCGGTTGTGTCGCCTTTCGGCGCCCGCCCCTTGCGGCTGTGCCGTCCCACGCCGCGCCTCAGCTCCCCGCGCCGGAGGCGCCCGTAGTGGACCCGCCCGAGGCGGACTCGTCACCCGAGGATCCCCTATCGACGGCGCCGCCGTCGACGACCACGCCGATCGCATCGGCCGGCCCGGTCTCCGGACCGCCGTCCACGACCGCGACACTCTCGGCCACCGATCGCGCGTCGGCCAAGTCGCCCTCGCCCAACGGCACCACGCCGGCCAAGCCGCCGGCCGAGCCCCTCGCCGCCGCCACATCTGCCAGCAGTTCGCGGAACGCCGCGGCGACCGTCTCGGGGTACTCCATCATCGCCACATGTCCCGCGTCCGGCAGGCAGACAAGCCTGGAGTCGCGGAAGGCACGGGCGGCGCGCTGGGCCATGCGGTAGCCGACGAGTTGGTCACGGCGGCCGTAGACGAGGAGGGTCGGGGCGAGGACGCGCTCGGCCTGGCGCCAGAGCGAGTGCTGGCCGCCGAGGGTGTACGCGTCCACGAGCCCTCGGGCGGACCTCGTCAACGCGTCCCACATGTACGGCAGTTGAAGCCGCCGCTCCATCTCCTCGACCGCGTTGCGGAAGGCCTCGTCGGTGACGCGGCCGGGGTCGCCGTAGCACAGCGCCGTGACGCCCCGTACGCGCTGCTCGGCCGTCCAGTCCCTGGTGAAGCGGGTGAGGAGCGCGGTCATGCCCGGCAGCGCGAGCATCCCCGTCGGCACCGCCGTCCGCTGCACGCGGATCTCCGGCAGCGCGGGCGAGACGAGGGTCAGCGTACGGACGAGGTCGGGGTGCAGGGCCGCGACACGGGTCGCGACGGCGCCGCCGAGGGAGTTCCCGAAGAGGTGCACGGGGCCGCGTCCGGACGCGTCGAGATAGCGGATGACCGCGCGGGCGTGCGCGGTCACCGAGTAGTTGCCGTCGTCCGGCGGAGGCGAGTCGCCGAAGCCCGGCAGATCGACCGCCTCGCCGTCCACGAGGTCGTCGAGGAGCGGCATCAGCTCCGACCAGTTCTGCGAGGAACCGCCCAGGCCGTGCACGTACAGGGCGGGCGGCAGCCCCTCCCTGGCCGGCGGTCTCGACCGGATCGACAGCGTGATCCCCGGCAGCCGGACCGACCGCAGCCGCTCCCCGGGCGCGACCCGCACGGCACTCGCCTTCGGCGACGCGGTGGCGGTCAGCACGGACGGCAGCTCGGTCGAGGACATGCGGGCAATGTTACGAGACGATCACACCGTGGTTCGTGTGTTCGCCGTCACAGACCTGACGTGGCGCCAACAAAACTCCGCGACATCCTCCCGACCACCACAGCGGCTCCCCGCCGGGGCCAGGTCACCGCCGGATCGCATAGCGCCACGATCCCCGGTCTCCTAGGCTCGACCACAGGGCACCCGTACCCGGGCACCCGCACGGAAGGGGAAACCACGATGGCCGTTGACCCGACCGATCCCGACACGTTCGAGGTCGAGGAAACCGCCGAAGAGATCGACTTCGAGGCCCCCGAGGTCGACGCCGCCGAGCAGCACACCGACATCACCGAGGACCGTGACGACCCGCTGACCGGCACCGACCGTGACTCCGCCAACGAGGCCGACCTCGCCGAACAGGCCCGTGTCGTCTCCCTCGACGAGGATGACTACAGGTGACGCGGAGAGCCTCGAAGAGCGACCATCGGTGACGAGCAAGGGCTTCCTTCTGCCCGGCCTGCCCCCGTTTGACGTGCTACGCGGCACTTTCCCCGCTGTCCGGTCCGTGAAATTCTGCGCTCGCACCGCGCACACCGGGGTTACCGAAAAGTACGATGGCGGCGCGGCGCACACCGCATGTGGACGATTTTGGGAGGCGGCGTGACAGCCATCGAGCAGACAGAGGCGGCGCGCCCGCGGGGCACACGCCTGCCGCGCCGAGCCCGACGGAACCAGCTGCTGGGCGCCGCCCAGGAAGTTTTCGTGGCCCAGGGCTACCACTCGGCCGCCATGGACGACATCGCCGAGCGCGCCGGCGTCAGCAAGCCGGTGCTCTACCAGCACTTCCCGGGCAAGCTGGATCTCTACCTGGCCCTGCTGGACCAGCACTGCGAGGCCCTGATCCAGGCCGTACGCGGGGCGCTCGCGTCGACGACCGACAACAAGCAGCGCGTGCGGGCCACGATGGACGCGTACTTCGGGTACGTCGAGGACGAGGGCGGCGCCTTCCGGCTGGTCTTCGAGTCGGACCTGACGAACGAGCCCGCCGTGCGCGAGCGCGTCGACAAGGTCACGAACGAGTGCGCCGAGGCGATCTGCGAGGTCATCGTTGAGGACACCGGCCTGTCGCGCGCGGAGTCGATGCTCCTCGCCTCGGGTCTGGGCGGCCTGTCCCAGGTGGTCGCGCGTTCCTGGCTGCACAGCGACCGCAGCGTCCCGCGCGAGCAGGCCGTCCAACTGCTGGCCTCGCTGGCCTGGCGCGGCATCGCGGGCTTCCCGCTGCACGGCATCGAGCAGCGGGACTGACGGACCCGCGATCCACTGTTCACGATCCATCGACCGTCCCGTGGCGGGGGCTCTGTTCCCGCCCACTGTTCGCTCTTGGCGTTCTTGAGCGGAGCGTGTACGTCCCCTCACCGGGCTAATGTGTGCTGGGTACGGCGCGGATAGGTCGCGCACTTCACTGACCGTCGGAGGGACATAGCCGTGGAGGTCAAGATCGGCGTGCAGCACGCGCCCCGCGAGATCGTTCTGGAGAGCGGTCAGAGTGCCGAGGAGGTCGAGCGGGCCGTGGCAGAAGCGCTGGCCGGAAAGTCGCCGCTGCTGAGCCTCTCGGACGAGCATGGTCGCAAGGTCCTGATCCCGGCCGACCGTCTCGCGTACGTGGACATCGGTGAGCCGACCGTCCGCAAGGTGGGCTTCAGCGCGCTGTAGTCGACAGACACGAGAGAGGGGCCCGGTGATTTCACCCACCGGGCCCCTCTCTCATGTCTTCTTACTTCAGCACGGATGGAGCACAACTCCCCCATAGAGGAGGATTGCGTTCCGCCACGGGCGGGTAGGACCGGCTACGACCGATTTGCCCAGGCCATGGCCGTGCGGGAGGAAACCCGATCATGTTCTTGGAAGCGCTCGGCTCCGCCGTTCTCGGCCTCGCGCTGGCATGGGTGGCCGCCGTGAGGCTGCCGCACCGCCTGCCGCCCCGGGCCCTGGTCCTGCCCACCGGCATCGCCGGCGCCCTCTTCGGCGCCTTCCTCACCGCCACCGCCCTGGGCTCGGGCAACGCCCTCGTGATCCTCGTCGGCGCCCTGGTCTTCGCTGCGGCGTCCGTGTCCCTGCTGCTGAGGCCGACCAAAAGACTCCACAGCAGCTCGGCGCCGGCGTAAGAGGGGCCGCGCCCCTTGAGGGGCGCGGGACTGTGACATGTGCGGCTCCGCCGCGTGGGCGCGACAGCCACGAACAACTCGCAGGCGCCCGACAACCCAGGCCCCCAACGGCGATGAGGCGCCCCAGCTCAGGCCGCGAGGCCCAGCGCAGCCATCCGCTTGGTGTGCGCCTCGGTGATCCGCGAGAACATCCGCCCCACCTCGGCCAGATCGAACCCGTCGGCGACCCCGCCCACCAGCATGGTGGACAGCGCATCGCGGTCGGCGACGACCCGCTGCGACTGCGACAGCGCCTCGCCCATCAGTCGCCGCGCCCACAGCGCGAGTCGCCCGCCCACACGCGGGTCCTCGTCGATCGCCGCGCGCACCTTCTCCACGGCGAACCCGGCGTGCCCGGTGTCGTCGAGGACGGCGAGCACGAGGCCGCGGGTGTCGGAGTCGAGGTGGTTGGCGACCTCACGGTAGAAGTCGCTGGCGATCGAGTCGCCGACGTAGGCCTTGACGAGGCCCTCCAGCCAGTCCGAGGGCGCGGTCTGCTTGTGGAAGCCGTCGAGCGCGGCGACGAAGGGCTCCATGGCGCGCGTCGGCTCCTCGCCGATCCCGGCCAGCCGGTCGCGCAGCCTCTCGAAGTGGTGGAACTCTGCCGCCGCCATCTTCGCCAACTCCGCCTTGTCCAGAAGGGTCGGCGCCAGCTTCGCGTCCTCCGCGAGCCGCTCGAACGCCGCCAGTTCCCCGTACGCCAGCGCCCCGAGCAGATCCACTACCGCGGCGCGGTACTGCGGGTCGGCGGCGGCCGTCTCCCAGTCCTGGGCGGCGATCCCGGTGGCCTCGGCGGTGTCGGCCGTGTTGTCAGGCTTGTCAGACGTCGTCATGAAGCGCACAATAGCCCGCTCCCCGCCCGTTGAAGGGCCTGGTCATTCAGTGTGACGACGACTACGTGACCAAATCGGCCATCGCATATGCGCGATTCCGGGGTATGGTGGTAATGCGCCTGCTGGTACGTCGACGTGTCTCGACTGTATCTCGACAGGCCGCACGCATGAGGATGCCCGGTCGGTGGCCCGATCGGCTCCGACCCGACAGCCCTCCTTTTCCGTACGGCACTCTGCGTACGGCGTCCGGAGGGACCCCCTCAGCGGTATGAGCGCTAGAGCGTCGGCAGTGGTCCCGTGCCACACGGCCCGCCCGTGAGGGCGGCCGACGTCCCCCTGGCACGGTCGGACGACACGACCCCCGCGCTCGCCTCGCACCGCGCACACAGAAGAGGCAGCACCCTGACTACGACGTTTCGAGATCTCGGAATCTTTCCCGAGACGGCCGAGGCCCTGGAGGCCGTCGGCATCATCACCCCCTTCCCCATCCAGGAGATGACGCTCCCGGTCGCCCTCACCGGCACCGATGTCATCGGCCAGGCCAAGACCGGCACCGGCAAGACGCTCGGCTTCGGCCTCCCGCTCCTCGAGCGCGTCGTCGTCCCCGCCGACGTCGAGGCCGGCCGCTCCAAGCCCGAGGACCTCGTCGACTCCCCGCAGGCCCTCATCGTGGTCCCCACGCGCGAGCTGTGCACCCAGGTCACCAACGACCTGCTGACGGCCGGCAAGGTCCGCAACGTCCGCGTGTCGGCGATCTACGGCGGCCGCGCCTACGAGCCCCAGGTCGAGGCCCTGAAGAAGGGCGTCGACGTGGTCGTCGGCACCCCGGGCCGCCTGCTCGACCTCGCGGGCCAGAAGAAGCTCAACCTGAAGAACGTCAAGTGCCTGGTCCTCGACGAGGCCGACGAGATGCTCGACCTGGGCTTCCTGCCCGACGTCGAGAAGATCATCAACATGCTGCCGGCCCGCCGCCAGACGATGCTGTTCTCGGCGACCATGCCGGGCGCGGTCATCGGCCTCGCCCGCCGGTACATGTCGCAGCCCACGCACATCCGCGCCACGGCGCCGGACGACGAGGGCGCGACGGTCGCGAACACCTCGCAGTACGTCTACCGCGCGCACAACATGGACAAGCCCGAGATGGTCGCGCGCATACTGCAGGCCGACGGCCGGGGACTGGCCATGGTCTTCTGCCGCACGAAGCGCACCGCGGCCGACCTCGCCGACCAGCTCAAGCAGCGTGGCTTCGCCTCCGGCGCGGTCCACGGCGACCTCGGCCAGGGCGCCCGCGAGCAGGCGCTGCGCGCCTTCCGCAACGGCAAGGTGGACGTGCTCGTCTGCACCGACGTGGCCGCGCGCGGCATCGACGTCGAAGGCGTCACGCACGTCATCAACTACCAGTCGCCGGAAGAGGAGAAGACGTACCTGCACCGCATCGGCCGTACGGGCCGCGCGGGCAACAAGGGCATCGCGATCACCCTCGTCGACTGGGACGACATCCCGCGCTGGCAGCTGATCAACAAGGCGCTGGAGCTGAACTTCAACGACCCGCCGGAGACGTACTCCACGTCCCCGCACCTGTACTCCGACCTCAGCATCCCCGAGGGCACGAAGGGTGTCCTGCCGCGCTCCGAGCGGACCCGCGCGGGTCTGGACGCGGAGGAGCTGGAGGACCTCGGTGAGCCGGGCGGCCGTGGCCCGCGCGGTCGTGGCGGCCGCTCGTCGGCCCCGTCCGCGGCGTCCGCGCCGTCCGCCGAGCGCGAGCGCCCGGCGCGCACGCCCCGCCGTCGCCGCCGCACGCGCAACGGCTCGCTGATCGACGCGACGACGCCCGGTGCCACGGAGGCAACGGAAGCGTCGGAGACGTCCGAGGTGTCGGGTACGCCCGCGCCGACCGACTCCGCCGAGCCCCGCACCCCGCGTCGCCGTCGCCGTACGCGCGCCGGAGCGGCAGGGGAGGCTGCCGCCGAGGCCGTGGCCGACACGGTGGAGAGCGCCACCCCGCCCGTGGACTCGTCGGCGTCGGAGGAGGCCCCGGCCAAGCCGCGTCGTCGGCGCACCCGCAAGGCCGCCGAGGCCGTCGTGGAGACGGTCGAAGCCACCCTCCCCGCAGAGCCGGTGGAGGAGGCCCCGGCGACGCAGCCGCGCCGCCGCACCCGCAAGGCCGCCGAGACCGTCGTGGAGACGGTCGAAGCCCCCCTCCCGGTCGAGACCGTGGAGGAAGCCGCACCGGCCAAGCCCCGCCGCCGCACCCGCAAGGCCGTCGAGGCCGAGGTCACCGCCGAGGCCGTCGTGGACGAGGTCGAGGCCAAGCCCCGTCGGCGCACCCGCAAGGCCGCCGAGGCCGTGGTCGAGGCCCCGGACGCCGTGGTCGCCGAGCCGGCCGAGGCTCCGGCCGCGCCGCGCCGCCGCACCCGCAAGGCCGCCGAAGCCGTCGTGGAGACGGTCGAAGCCCCCCTCCCGGTCGAGACCGTGGAGGAAGCCGCACCGGCCAAGCCCCGCCGCCGCACCCGCAAGGCCGTCGAGGCCGAGGTCACCGCCGAGGCCGTCGTGGACGAGGTCGAGGCCAAGCCCCGTCGGCGCACCCGCAAGGCCGCCGAGGCCGTGGTCGAGGCCCCGGACGCCGTGGTCGCCGAGCCGGCCGAGGCTCCGGCCGCGCCGCGCCGCCGTACGCGGAAGGCCACCGAGGCCGTGGTTCCGGCGCAGGCAACCGAGGAGACCGTGAGCAAGCCTCGGCGGACGCGTAAGGCCACCGCCGTGGTCGAGGTCACCGGTGAGGATACCGAGGCGCCGAAGCCCAGGCGGCGGACGCGTAAGGCGACGGTTGCCGCGGAGTCGACGGAGGGCTGATTCAGCCTGCGAAGGCCCGGTTCCCCATTCCGATGGGGGCCGGGCCTTCGGCGTTCGTGGAGCCCGGGGTGAGTTGTCGCCCGCGGGTCGCTGGGGGCTTGTCGCGCGGTTCCCCGCACCCCCTCAGGGACGCGGGGAACCGCGCGAACAACCCAACACAACCCGCGCCCGCCAACCAACCGCACCCGCCCGATACCCTCCCCCCATGAGCCGTCCGCCCACCTTCACCCCACCCCCCGGCGCCCGCGCCCACCGCCTCCACACCCCGCGCGGCGAGTTCGCCGTGATCGAGGCGGGCGCGGCGGTGAAGGGAACCGCTCTGCTCATCCCCGGCTTCACCGGCAGCAAGGAGGACTTCATCGCCCTCCACGTACCGCTCGCCGCCGCCGGCTACCGCACGATCGCCGTGGACGGCCGCGGACAGTACGAGTCCCCGGGCCCGAGGGACGACGAATCGGCCTACGCCCAGGACGAGTTGGCCCTGGACCTCCTCGCCCAGGCCCACGCCGTGAGCGAGGGCGGCGGCCCACTCCACCTCCTCGGCCACTCCCTCGGCGGCCAGATCTCCCGCATCGCCGTACTCCGCGACGCCTCCCCCTTCGCCTCCCTGACCCTCATGTCCTCGGGCCCCGCCCAGATCTCGCCCTCCCAGCAGGAGCGCGTGAAGTTGCTGCGCGACGCCCTCACCGTCATGGGCATGGAAGAGGTGTGGGAAGCCATCCAGGCCCTGGAACCCCCGGAGGAGACCGCGACTGGCGCCCTCGACGAGGGCCTGGACGACAGCGCCGACCTCCGCCGCCGCTGGCTCGCCACCAGCCCGGCCCAGCTGATCGCCACCGGCCGCCAGCTCTGCGCCGAACCCGACCGCATCGCCGAACTGGCCGCCGTCGGCCTGCCCTGCCACGTCCTGTCCGGCGACCACGACGACACCTGGCCGGTCTCCGTCCTCGACGACATGGCCGTACGACTGCGCGCCCACCGCACGGTGGTCCGCGAGGCCGACCACTCACCCAACACGGACCAGCCGGAGGCGACGGCACAGGCCCTCATCGCCTTCTGGGACGGCGTGGACAGCAGGAACGGCGTGCGGGACGGCCGCTAGGGTCTGTCGTCACATTTCCGTCTGCCGCGCGACGCCATGCACGCACTCTCGGCTCCGCTCGAGCGGGAGGTGCCCCCACTCCACCGGGCGGCCCGTCCTTCGGGCGGACGACGGGAATGTGACGACAGGCCCTAGAACTGCGCCCGCAGATGCTCCCAGAACCCGTCCCGCAACGCCCGCCGCAGATCCGCCTGCCCGCGCATCGAGTACTGCAACAGCCCCTCCGCCTCGACGAGCAGGTCCTGGTCCACCGAGCCGGGCAGGTACGGATGCCCCTGCAGCAGTTCCCCCAGCGCCTCCCGGCCCCGCGACGCCAGCCACTTCGCGGCGATCTGCGCGCCCACGAAACGAACCTCCTCGCGCGTGGGCCGGGCACCCGCCGAGGCCTCGTATGTGACGGCGGCCCGGCGTGACACATACGGCTTGAAGAAGTCGAGGTCGAAGGTCCGCTGACTGTCGACCTCCCAGAGCAGCGGCTCGGCCTGGTTGCGCCCCTCGGGTGCCTCGATGCCCCACAGATGGACCCGTGCCCCGTAGCCCTGCGCGGCCTCGACCGCCGACACCAGGTCCTCGTCGCCGCCGATCAGGGCCGCGTCGCTGATCGCGCGATGCCGGGCCAGCGACTCCAGATCGGTGCGGATGAGGGAGTCGACGCCCTTCTGCTGGTTGTTGGCGTTCAGATTGCCGAGGCGGACCTTCACGTCCGGCAGTTCGGCGATCGCCTGCTGCTCCGCCGTGTGGATGCGACGCCGCGCCCCGTCGTACCAGTACACGCGCAGCAGCCGGCTGTCCGCGAAGATCGTGCGCGCCCTGTCGATCAGCGCCTCGATGAGCCCCTCCGCATCGAGGTCGAACGACCGCCGGTCCTCCGTCCCGGCGACGAGCCGCCCCACGGCCGCGTACAGATATCCGGCGTCCACGAAGATCGCATGCGTCGAGGGCGTCTTCGCCACCTCGGCGAGCATGCGCTGGAGCAGCTCGTTCGTACGGTCGATGCGGGCGCCGAGCGCCGCTAGGTCGTCATTCATATGCGTCCATTGTCCCGGCGGTCACGCTGCGAACACAACCGGTCCCGGTCAGTCTTCCATGATGCGCCCGCGATACCACTTACCGGGAGGTAATTAGCTTCTCGAAAAATTTCCTTAGCGTAGGGAATGTTCGTAACACTCAACCCGTTGACTACTCATGAAACACCAGTAGTCCTCATCGGAGGATGACCAGACGAAGGGAGAAGCCATGCGCTTCGAAATCATGCGACTCGACGATGTCAACGGCACGCCCGTGGACAGCACCGTCGTTGACGCCGCCTCCGTCAACCGGATCGTGCAGCAGGCCGCCGCCATCGGACAGCGCCTCTGGATCCGCCCGGCCGACGTGTCCGCCTCATAACAGCGGACCCGTTCACACTTCAGAGCCCCGTACGGCACCGATGCCGTACGGGGCTCTGCGTGTCCCCGCAAGCGTCAGGCCCCCTGAACGACCTGGGTGATGCCGTTGATGATCTGCTGCACGGCGATCGCGGAGAGCATCATCCCGGCGAGCCGTGTCACGAGCACCACTCCGCCGTCCTTGATGAGCCGGATGATGAGCAGCGAGTACCGCATCGTGAGCCACAGCACGACATGGATCGCGAGGATCGCCACCCACACCGACACCTGAGTGGCCATGCTGTCCGCCTTCTGGACCGCCAGGATCACCGACACGATCGCACCGGGCCCGGCGAGCAGCGGCATACCGAGCGGCACCAGCGCGACGTTCACGTCCTTGGTCTGCGTCGGCTCGTCCGTCTTGCCGGTCAGCAGGTCGAGCGCGATGAGCAGAAGCAGCAGCCCACCCGCGATCATCAGGGCGGGCACGGAAACATGCAGGTAGTCGAGGATCTGGTGGCCGAGGAGCCCGAAGACGGCGATCACACCGCCGGCCACGCAGACGGCCTGGAACGCCATCCGCTTCTGCGTACGGGCCGGACGGCCGGCAGTGAGACCCAGGAAGATCGGGGTGATCCCGGGCGGGTCCATGATCACGAAGAGGGTGAGAAAGAGCGAGCCGAAGACGGCGACATCGAACACAGGGGTGCCTTGCGGAGAGAGGTACGTCAGAGTGGGCAACCCACAGGCCGACGTGTCCGTCTCACTCTGCGGGCAGTCGTTCCGCATGACGGAACGGGTGGGCACAGCCGGCAGCAGCCGGGTGCCGTACGACAAAAAAGGGCGAGCTAGTTCCCGCCGGTCCCCGGGACGGGGAACGCGCCGGTGGCCCGTCGCGTGATCTCGCCGTACACCTCGGGGTCGGTGGTGTACTCGCCGAGTGCGCAGGTCTTGCGGCTGCCGTGGTAGTCCGAGGACCCGGTGGCGAGCAGCCCCAGCTCCTTCGCCAGGCCCCGCAGCCGTGCCCGGGTGGCCGGATCGTGGTCCATGTGGTCGACCTCGATGCCGTCGAGCCCGGCGGCGGCCAGCTCGGCGATCGCGGACTCCGGGACGGTCCGGCCCCGTTTGACGGCGGCCGGGTGGGCGAAGACGGTGACGCCGCCCGCGCCCTTGACCAGCCGGATGGCCTCGAAGGGGTCGGTCTCGTGCTTCGGGACGTAGGCCCGGCCTCCGTCGGCGAGCCACCGCTCGGTGAAGGCGTCGCCCACGGTCGGTACGACGCCCAGTTCGACGAGGGCGGTGGCCACGTGCGGCCGGCCCACGGAACCCTCACCGGCGATCCGCGCCACCTGCTCCCAGGTGACGGGCACACCCAGCTCGTTCAGCTTGGCGATCATGCCCCGGGCGCGCGGCACCCGGTCGTCCCTGACCAGCTCGCGCTCGGCGAGCAGGGCGGGCTCCTCGGGGTCGAAGAGGTAGGCCAGCATGTGCATGCTGATGCCGTCCAACCGACAGGACAGCTCGGCGCCGGTGACCAGCGTGAGCCCCTCGGGCAGCGCGGCGATCGCCTCGCCGTACCCCCGGGTCGTGTCGTGGTCGGTCAGCGCGACGACGTCCAGCCCGGCCGCGGCGGCATTGCACATCAGCCCGGCCGGGGTGTCCGTACCGTCGGACGCCGTGGAGTGGCAGTGCAGATCGACACGCACGACGCGGACTCCAGACGGGTGACGGAACAGAAGCGGACGCTCAAGAGTAGCGCGCTTCCGACCCACTTCGGTCACACCCGAAACCCCCGAGCGCCCCCTACATGGTCAGGGGCGCGGTGCTGTATCGATTTGCGGTTCCGCCGCGTGGGCACGACAAGCCACCTGGCACCCGCAAGCCGCCGAACCAGCCGAACCTTCGAGCCACCAGGGCGCCCTACGGTTCCAGGATCCGCGGCGAAAGCGCCCCACAAGGCAGCAACTCCACCTCCGCCCCGGCGTCCCGCAGATCCGTCAGCACCAGCTCGTCGTACATCAGCAACCCCGTCTGCTCGGGCCAGACGATCGCCCACAGCCACATCCCGAGCGCTTCCCCGGCGAACACCGCACGGTCGTCGGGTGTGCCGGAGAGGTGCCACAGAGGCGTCGGGCGGCCGGCGGCCAGGACCTTGGCCTGGGGTGGTTTCTCGACGCTCAGATACGGCCCGGGGTCGGGGCCGTCGACACCGGCGTACCGCGCGCCGAGACCGACGCCGAGCTCCTCGGCGATGAGCAGGAGCTCGCCCATCCCACCGAGCGGCCCCGGGCCGGAGCAGGCCACGGCGGTGGCGCGGCCACCGCTGCGGTCGTCCCCGGCGAAGGCCGCGCCCGTGAACAGCCACCCCACGGGCAGCGGCCACGGCATCCACACGGGCACCTTGGCGCGATGCACCACGACACTGAGGGCCTCGACGCTGGGCGGGATCACGGGCTGCAGCGGATGCACCGTCCCATGCACATCACACTGCCAGGAGTCGGCAAAGAGTCCGGGAGCCCTGACCCGGCCACCACACTTCGGGCAACTGGGTTCGCCCCTCATAGGGCTCAACGGTCCTCCCCGTGCTTCCTCGCGTCAAGGACGATCACCCGTCCGGCGTGTGCGCGTCACGTTCCGCTTATGGACCGTTCATGCACCGCGCGCGTCGGGAGTGATCCGTCCACTGGCATCAACCACCGGGATCAACTGCCCGCACGACCAAGGGAAGCGGCGATTTTCAGCCACCTGCGGGTCACCCACAGGCCACGCCGGGCGTGCCTTCGGTCACATGGGCCGTGGCGAGACGACTCGATCGGCCCGACCGGGTCAGTCGAGGGACACCGACCTGCGGAGCGGGTCGCGCAGATCCGTCCCGCCGGTGAGCCAGCGCTCCTGGAGGGCCTGGGCGCCGTGGACGCGCTTCCAGGCGGCCTCGTTGGGGGTCATCGGGAGGAGGGGCAGGAAACGTACGGGGTCGGCGGGGGCGTCCAGTTCCAGGTCCTCCACCAGCCCGCCGGACTCGGCGACGAGGACCGAGGTGAAGGGGGCGCCGGGCCACAGCGGCCCGCCCACGTCGAGGGAGGCACCGGGGGCCACGACCACACCCTCGACCTGCGGTGACGCAGCGAGCACGGCGAGCGGGCGGAGCACCTTGTCGGTGTCGGCGACCCCGCCGCGCACGGACAGGACCAGCTCGGCGCGCGGCCCCTTGACGGGATCGGCGAGCACCGCGGCGGGGTCGGCCATCGGCTGGGCGGACATGCCGAGCGTGGCGTAGCGGACGACGTCGCCGTCGGTGAAACGGAGGACCTCGATACGGTCCGTGCCGAGGAAGGTGACCGCGGCGCGCGCGTCCGGTTCGCCCAGCGCGGTGCGCAAACGGGCCTCCACCAACGGAAGAACATCAGCCATGGGCCGAGCATAGAACTCGTCAGGAACCGGCAATCCGGCGCCTTGACACTTCACCCGGCTGCTAGTCTTGACCGCCGGTCGAGGCAACAAGTAGAGCAGCACGCGACAGCGTCGCTCTCAAGGCTTCGCAAGCCCTAGGGCCTCGACGCGTTGAGACTGAATCTCCCCTACGGGGAACCCCTGCTGGGGTATGGAACGTCCCTTACGAGGGACCGGCCGGAGGAGGTGGGGCTGCGATGGACCGAAGTCGACCGTGCAGTACCACCCGCTCTTCCGACCACCGAGTTCCGTAGCACTCGCTGTAGCCGTAGTTCTCGCTCTGCTGGCTGCCACCCTCACTCGCGTCGTGCCGCTCGTCGGCCGTCGCGCAACGGAAGAGCATTTCTTTCCCGTCTTGATCTGAATCGCCGATCAGCGATCACCGATCAGAAGTCACTGGTCACGCACCGCTGATCCGAAATCAAGCGAAGCTGTCACCGCGACGGTGCGGTGCTCCCCGCTTTGTGGACGTGCCAAACATCCGCAGTCAAAACGTCCCCATTCCGGGTAGTTCCAACCGTCGTCGGCGGCCTTTCGTTGCGAAGGAGCCTGCCCATGTCGATGATCCACAACCTCCGTGCCGTGGTCCGTCCCTCCCGACCCTCGCGCCTGTCGCTGCGCAAGGACGGGGGCGTGTACGACACGACGCGTCCGGCGGAGGCGACCACGGCCGTCGTGGACTGCGCCGTCTACCGCGACGGCGTGCGCGTCACAGCCGAGCGGAACCTCACCCCGCACGAGGCGATCCGTCAGGTGCGCCGCGACGGCGGGTTCGTGTGGATCGGTCTGCACGAGCCGTCGGAGGCCGAATTCTCCGGTATCGCGGCCGAGTTCGGGCTGCACCCGCTGGCCGTGGAGGACGCGGTGCACGCGCACCAGCGCCCCAAGCTGGAGCGGTACGACGACACCCTCTTCACGGTCTTCAAGACCATCCACTACGTGGAGCACGACGAACTGACCGCCACCAGCGAGGTGGTCGAGTCCGGCGAGGTCATGTGCTTCACCGGGCGGGACTTCTTCATCACCGTCCGGCACGGCGGCCAGGGCTCGCTGCGGGCACTGCGTCACCGACTGCAGGACGACCCGGAGTTGCTCTCCAAGGGCCCCTCGGCCGTGCTGCACGCCATCGCCGACCACGTCGTCGACGGATATGTGGCGGTCGCGGACGCGGTGCAGGACGACATCGACGAGGTGGAGACGGAGGTGTTCTCGCCGGGCCGCAAGGGCACGCCGCGCGGCACGGACGCCGGCCGGATCTACCAACTCAAGCGTGAGGTCCTGGAGTTCAAGCGCGCGGTACTGCCGCTGGTGCGGCCCATGCAGCTGCTGAGCGAGCGGCCGATGCGGCTGGTCGACCCGGACATCCAGAAGTACTTCCGTGACGTGGCCGACCACCTCGCCCGGGTCCAGGAGCAGGTCGTCGGCTTCGACGAACTCCTCAACTCGATCCTCCAGGCGAACCTGGCGCAGGCCTCCGTCGCACAGAACGAGGACATGCGGAAGATCACGTCCTGGGCGGCCATCATCGCCGTACCGACGATGGTGTGCGGCGTGTACGGCATGAACTTCAAGTACATGCCGGAGACGCAGTGGAAGTTCGGGTACCCGGTGGTCCTGGGCGTCACCATCGCCCTCTGCCTGGGCATCCACCGCACGCTCAAGCGCAATGGGTGGCTCTGAGGGGCCCGGCTAGGCTGGCGCCATGACGGAACAGCTGCTCGACCGGGCCCTCGTCGAGGAGGCCACCAAGAAGTCCGGGCTCATCTGGGTGCGGGGCGGCGGCGAGCCGACGCTGCACACCCAGGGGCACGGGGTGCCCTCGCGTGCGCTGTGGCACGTCTGGCACGAGGGCGCGGCGTGCGTGGTCGGCGACGGGCCGGGCGAGCAGCCGCTGCCGGGGCTGGTCGACGGAGGCTCGGCCGTGGTCACCGTCCGCAGCAAGGACAAGGGCGGTCGGCTGGTCGCCTGGGACGCGACGGTCGTGGAGCTGGAGGCGCGCTCCCCCGAGTGGGAGGCGGCGGTGGCCGAGCTCAAGGGCAAGCGGCTGAACGCGCCCGACGGCGAGGCGATGCCGGAGCGCTGGGCGCGTGAGTGCCGGGTGCTCCGCCTGGAGCCTGCGGGGTCGACGCTGCCGTTGCCCGACGGCGACCTGGCCGCGGTGCCCCTGCCGACCCCGGCGACCACGCGTGAGCCGATCCCGGCGGGGCTGCCCCGGTTGCTCCTGAAGCGACGCAAGCGGGGCTGACAGCCACGAAGTTCTACGACGTCGGCAACTGCTGGCCGTAGTCCACGACCGACTTCTCGTCCGGCTCCTGCAAGGTGAAGTCCTTGCCCCAGTCGGAGAGCAGGATGGTTCCCGCGTCGCCCGCGCGGACCAGGCGCAGGGGGAACGGGGAGCCCTCCAGGGAGACGTCCAGGGTGCCGCCTGAGCCCTTGTCGCCGGTGATGCGGATCGTGCGGGTGCCGGACTGCTCGTGGTGGCCGTCGGTGGACAGGGCGCCGTGCAGGGTGAGCAGACCGTCGAGGAGGACGTCCTTGTCGGTGAAGCCGCTGAACCGCTTGTAGACCGGGTCGTCGGTCGGCACCTTCACATACATGCCGTCCAGCTTGTCCGCGGCGGCCGTCTCCGAGTCGTTCGTGTGGTTGCCGGACTCCTCGTGCTTCCAGAAGTCCGCGTCGGCCTTCAGGAACAGCTTGTCCCCGACCTTCAGCAGCCGGAAGGTCGCCCCCTCCGATGTCACCGAGCCCGAGCCGCCGTCCTCCTTCAGGCGCATGTCCAGCTTGTACGTACGGCCGTTGCTCACCACGGAACCGGACAGCCGGACCGTGTCCGCGCCGTCGGCCGCCGCCTTCGTCCTGCTCTGGATCTTCGCGGGCGGCAGCTTGCCGACACCGTTGGTGCCTTCGTCGGGATCCTCGCTGCAGCCGGTGAGACCCACCCCGCTCGCCACGAGGGTGCAGATCGCGCTCACCAGTGCGGCCCTTCGGGTACGGGGAATCACAGTCACAGGCTTCGCACCTCTTCGTGGGGAGTCCGGGCGTACCGCAGAGTACCGGGGTCCCGAACACCTCTCAGAAGCAGACCGTCCGCACCGCTCACCAGGGCATATCCGATCGGGACGGGCTAGCCTGAAGCCCTCCTCGGCGGACAATCCCTCTGCGGCGGGAAGGAAAGGGGCGGCTCATGGCAGCGGTGGCGCCCCGGGTCTTCGTCTCCCACCTCACCGGCGTCGCCGTCTTCGACCCGAACGGCGACCAGGTGGGCCGCGTCCGCGACCTGGTCGTCATCCTGCGCGTCGGCCGGAAGCCCCCACGGCTGCTCGGGCTGGTCGTGGAGCTGTCCACGCGCCGCCGGATCTTCCTTCCCATGACGCGGGTGACCGGCATCGAGTCCGGCCAGGTCATCACCACCGGCGTCCTGAACGTGCGCCGCTTCGAACAGCGCCCCACCGAGCGGCTCGTCATCGGCGAACTGCTGGACCGCCGCGTCACCCTCGTCGAGACCCGCGAGGAGGTGACCGTCCTCGACGTCTCGGTGCAGCAGCTCCCGGCCCGCCGGGACTGGGAGATCGACCGGGTGTTCGTACGCAAGGGGCGGGGCGGGGCCTTCCGGCGCAGCAAGGCCGAGACGCTGACCGTGGAGTGGTCGGCGGTCACCGGGTTCTCGCTGGAGGAGCACGGGCAGGGCGCCGAGAGCCTCCTCGCCACCTTCGAACAGCTCCGCCCCGCCGATCTGGCCAACGTGCTGCACCATCTGTCGCCGAAGCGCCGGTCCGAGGTCGCCAACGCCCTCGACGACGACCGGCTCGCCGACGTCCTGGAGGAACTGCCGGAGGACGACCAGATCGAGATCATCGGCAAGCTCAAGGAGGAGCGCGCCGCCGACGTCCTGGAGGCCATGGATCCGGACGACGCGGCCGACCTCCTCGCCGAGCTGCCGCAGGACGAGCAGGAGCGGCTGCTGGCGCTGATGCAGCCGGACGAGGCGGCGGACGTACGGCGGCTGCTGGCGTACGAGGAGAAGACCGCCGGCGGCCTCATGACCACCGAGCCGATCGTGCTGCGTCCGGACGCGACCGTCGCCGACGCGCTCGCCCGGGTCCGCAACCCCGACCTGTCCCCCGCGCTCGCGGCCCAGGTGTATGTGTGCCGGCCGCCGGACGAGACCCCGACCGGCAAGTACCTGGGCACGGTCCACTTCCAACGGCTGTTGCGCGACCCGCCGTACACGCTGGTCAGCGCGATCCTCGACGATGCCCTCCAGCCGCTGGACCCGGAGGCCGCGCTGCCCGAGGTGGCCGGGTTCTTCGCGACGTACGACATGGTCGCGGCACCCGTGGTCGACGAGAGCGGCTCGCTGCTGGGCGCGGTGACCGTGGACGACGTGCTGGACCACATGCTGCCCGAGGACTGGCGGGAGACGGAGTTCCACCTTCACGAGGACGAGGACGAAAGCCGGGGCGTGGGCGGGGAGATGGGCGAGGGCGGGGAGATGGGCGAGGGCGGCGACGAAGTCGAGGGGGTCGGCCATGGTTCCTGATTGGCGTGATCGGCATGACCGGCATGAGCGGCATGACCGGCGCGAGCGTCATGAGCGCGACGGGCGGGAAGGGCGGGAACGAGCGCACTCCGGCGCCTCGTCGATGCGCGAGCGCACGCTATCCTCCGGCATCCCCCTGCGGGAGCGCACGCCCTCGGGTGCCTCCGCACGCCCCCGCACCCGCCTCGACCTGCCCCTGCCGCGCAGGACCAGGCTGCTGCCCGAGTGGGACCCGGAGGCCTTCGGGCGGCTCTCGGAGCGGATCGCACGGTTCCTGGGCACGGGACGGTTCATCGTCTGGATGACGATCGTCATCATCCTGTGGGTGCTGTGGAACATCTTCGCCCCGGCCGACCTGCGCTTCGACAACTACCCGTTCATCTTCCTGACCCTGATGCTGTCCCTCCAGGCCTCCTACGCCGCCCCGCTGATCCTCCTCGCGCAGAACCGCCAGGACGACCGCGACCGGGTCAACCTCGAACAGGACCGCAAGCAGAACGAACGCTCGATCGCGGACACCGAGTATCTGACCCGGGAGATCGCGGCCCTGCGCATCGGCCTCGGGGAAGTCGCGACCCGCGACTGGCTGCGCTCCGAGCTGCAGGACCTGGTCAAGGAACTCCACGAGCACGACGGGCGGGGCGACGGCCGGGTCGTGTTCCCGCAGGAGCAGCACCGCGGGCGTGACGAAGACGACCGCTGACGGGCTTCCCGAGGCCCCCGCCGGTCGCCGTACCATCGTCCTTATGGCTACGGAAGACGCGGTGCGCGAAGCACTGGCGACGGTGAACGACCCCGAGATCAACCGACCCATCACCGAGCTGGGGATGGTCAAATCGGTGGAGATCGGTGCGGACGGAGCGGTCGCGGTCACCGTGTACCTGACGGTTTCCGGCTGCCCGATGCGCGACACGATCACGCAGCGTGTGACAGAGGCGGTCTCGCGGGTCGAGGGCGTCACCCACGTCGACGTCACGCTCGACGTCATGAGCGACGAGCAGCGCAAGGAGCTGGCGACCGCGCTGCGCGGCGGCCAGACCGAGCGCGAGGTCCCGTTCGCGAAACCGGGCTCGCTGACCCGCGTGTACGCGGTCGCCTCCGGCAAGGGCGGCGTCGGCAAGTCCTCGGTGACGGTGAACCTGGCGGCGGCGATGGCGGCCGACGGACTGAAGGTCGGCGTCGTGGACGCGGACATCTACGGCCACAGCGTGCCCCGCATGCTGGGCGCCGACGGCAGCCCCACCCAGGTCGAGAACATGATCATGCCGCCGTCCGCGAACGGCGTGAAGGTCATCTCGATCGGCATGTTCACCCCGGGCAACACGCCGGTGGTCTGGCGCGGCCCGATGCTGCACCGGGCGTTGCAACAGTTCCTCTCGGACGTGTACTGGGGCGACCTGGACGTCCTGCTCCTGGACCTGCCCCCGGGCACGGGCGACATCGCCATCTCGGTGGCCCAGCTGGTCCCGAACGCGGAGATCCTGGTCGTCACGACCCCCCAGCAGGCGGCGGCCGAGGTCGCGGAGCGCGCCGGCTCCATCGCGGTCCAGACGCACCAGAAGATCGTCGGCGTGGTCGAGAACATGTCCGGCCTGCCGTGCCCCCACTGCGACGAGATGGTCGACGTCTTCGGCACGGGCGGCGGCCAGTCGGTCGCCGACGGTCTGACCCGGACGACGGGCGCCACGGTCCCGGTCCTCGGCTCCATCCCCATCGACGTCCGCCTCCGCGAGGGCGGCGACGAGGGCAAGCCGGTCGTCCTGACCGACCCCGACTCCCCCGCGGGCTCGGCCCTGCGCGCCATCGCGGGCAAGCTGGGCGGCCGCCAGAGGGGCCTGTCGGGCATGAGCCTGGGCATCACACCGAGGAACAAGTTCTAGCACCGCAGCAAAAGGGGCACCGCAGCAACACGAAGCGGTGCCCCTCTCTGCTACGCGTACGCCGCAATGTCCTTGATCATGGCGAAGCCGAGCCCGTACGCACTCATCCCTCTCCCGTACGCACCCACGTGCACCCCCTGCGACGTGGACCCCGCGAGCACCCACCCGAACTCGGACTCCCGGTAGTGGAACGGCGTAGGCACCCCGTCCACGGGCAAGGACAACGTCGACCAGTCCGGCCCCGCGAGATCGTCCGCGAGAACCCACGCCGTCTCGGTCTGCTGGTCCAGCCAGTCGCCCCGCAGGGCGTGGTCCAACTGCCCAGGCCAGGTGAAGGACAGCAACCCGACCCCGGCCAGCCACGCCGCGGAGGAGACCGAGGTGGCCTCCAGGACACCCGTACCGTCCGCGCTGCGACGGACGTCGTTCGCGGCGACTGTCACCACGACCGCGAACCGCTCCTTGACCTCGTCGTCCGCCCCGGTGGCGTACTCGTTGCGCACCGAGGGCTCGTCACCGTGACCGACCGAACCGTGCTCGACGGCTCCTTCCGCCGACGTACCGACCTGCATCAGCCAGCGCGGCCCCGTGAAGGCCTCGTCGAGGCCGTACCACGGGAAGGGCGCCAGCAGGTAGCCGTCGACCGTGCGTCGGGCGAAGGGGACCTGTTGTCCGCCCTCCGCGGCCGACGCCTGCGCGCCTACCCGACTCGTCGTCTCCATCTGCCGGACGCCTCCTCGCTCTCGGCGGACCGGAGCGGCCCGCCCCCCTCCGGGCGTCTCGCTCGCTTTCCATACGGTCCGCACAACAACTGGGCAGCATAGCCACAGCACTCCGAGCAGCAGGGAAAGCGCCCGGCGCGTGGGACGGCGTACGGGCGGGTTCGGGCCGTACGGAGGGGCTCAGCAGTATGAATCGCGTCACGCACGGGGGCGTGGCGGAACACGGGTGCACGGCGACCGGAGGGCCGGCACACGCTCGTACGACTCAGGTGGCGTCCAGGTCGTACGGCGGGCGCTCGCCCACGTCGAGGGCCTCGCGCTTCTTGGTCATGTCGACGGAACCGCCGGACGCACCCGAGGAGGACGAGGAGGACGAGAACGAATCGCTGCTGTGGACCGCGTCCGTGACCTCGGCCATCTCCTTCTTCAGGTCGAAGCCGTTGCGGATCTCCTTCAGCCCCAGGTCGTCGTTGTCCAGCTGCTTGCGGATGAACGTCTTGGGGTTGAGATCCTCGAACTCGAAGTCCTTGAACTCCGGTCCCAGCTCCTGCCGGATGTCCTGCTTGGCGCTGTCCGAGAACTCACGGATCTTGCGAATGGTCCGTGAGATGTCCTGGATCACCTTCGGGAGCTTGTCCGGTCCGAAGACGAGCACGGCGAGGATGACGAGCGCCACCACCTCAAGCGTACCTATGTCACTGAACATCTGAAGCTCCTTGCGATGTCCTCGGTCCCGGTCGCGGGCCTCGGCAGGTCTTCCGTGGTCCGGGCCGGGTCCACGGTACCCGGCCATCCTGTCGATCCGGTACTGCCGGGCGGCCTCCGGGTGTCCGCATACGACTGGTTTTCCCTGCTGTTTGCCTGGCCGGAGGGGGTGCTGGGCCTTCTGCTGTGAAGTTCCTGTCAGTAACCGCCCGGCCGTCGTGCGTCCGCCCCCTCCGGTCGGCTCGGCCGTCGTCTCAGCCGTCCGAGGACCCGAGGGTCAGGCTGACCTTCCGTTCCTTGCCGTCGCGCTCGACGGTGAGCTCCAGGTCGTCGCCCGGACGGTGGGCGCGGACCTTGACGATCAGCTCGTCACCGGAGTGGACGCGCTGGCCGTCGACCTCGGTGATGACGTCGCCGGAGCGGAGGCCCGCCTTGTCGGCGGGGCCGCCCTGGTTGACCGCGGACCCGCCGCCGCTGCCCTCCGTGCCGATACGGGCGCCGTCGCCCGAGTAGTCCATGTCGAGGGTCACGCCGATCACCGGGTGGGTCGCCTTGCCGGTGTTGATCAGCTCCTCGGCCACGCGCTTGCCCTGGTTGATGGGTATCGCGAAGCCGAGCCCGATCGAACCGGCCTGTCCGCCGTCCGCGTCGGAGCTGCCGGCGGACCGGATGGCGCTGTTGATGCCGATGACATGGGCGCTGGCGTCGACGAGCGGGCCGCCGGAGTTGCCCGGATTTATCGGGGCGTCGGTCTGCAACGCGTCCACATACGACACGTCGCTGGCGTCGCCGCCGTCGCCGCCGGCCGTGATGGGCCGCTCCTTGGCGCTGATGATGCCGGAGGTGACGGTGTTGGCGAGGTCGAAGGGGGCGCCGATGGCGACGACCGGGTCGCCGACCTGGACCTCGTCGGAGTTGCCGAGGGGCAGCGGCTTGAGTCCGCTGACACCGGACACCTTGACGACGGCCAGGTCGTAGCCGCTGTCCCGGCCGACGACGGTGGCCTCGGCGGTCTCGCCGCCGCTGAAGGTCACCGTTATGTCGCCGTCCGAGCCGGCGGGTTCGACGACGTGGTTGTTGGTGAGGATGTGACCGCGCTTGTCGAGCACGAAGCCGGTGCCGGTGCCCTGGGCCTCCCGCCCGCGCACATGCAGGGTCACTACGCCGGGCAGCGCGCTGGCGGCGATCCCGGCGACGCTGTCGGGCGCCCGCCCCTTCAGCCCGTCGCTGGACTGCGGCAGCTCGACCTCGCCGACCCCGCCGTTGCGCTCCAGATACGCGCCCACGGCTCCGCCGATCCCCCCGGCCACGAGGGCGAGCAGCACGGCCCCGAGAACCAGAACCTTCCGCCCCCGCTTCCGCTGCCGATCACCACCCCCACCGGCCCCGTTCTGCTGCAACGCCCCCGACCCGGCCCAGGGGTCGTAGTTCTGCCAGGGGCCGGGCGGGGCCGCCTGGGTGCCCTGGACGGCCGCCTGTGAGGCTGGGGAGGGGTCTGCGTATGGAGCCGCCGCGGGCGCGGCGTGCGGCGCGTCCGAGTACGAAGCCGCCGCAACCGTGGTCCCGCTCGCGTCCGAGTACGGAGCCGCCGCGACCGTGGTCCCGCTCGTGTCCGCGTAAGGGGGCGCCGGAGCGGGCTGGGACGGCTCGGCGTAGAAGGTCGCCGGGGCGGGCTGCGCGGCATCCGTCGGGTACGGGGTCGCCGTGGGCGGTACGGAGGTGCCGTGGGCCGGGGTCATCGCCAGTGAGCCGGGGATGCCGTTGCCGGAGGCCACCTCGGCTGCGGGGGCGGCGGCGTGGGGCGGCGGGCCCTGGGTGTGGCCGGGCGCCTGGTACGTCGCTGCGGGGGCCGGTGTGACGCCGGGCGCCTGGTGCTGAGCCTCGGGGGCGGGGGAACCGTGGGAGGGGCCCTGTGCCACGCCGGGCGGGACCGGAGCCGTGAGCTCGGCCGAGATGGGCACGCCGGGCGCCGGGGTCCCCGCAGGCGCGGGCACACCGTGCGCCAGGGTCTCGACCGAGGTGGCCCCAGCGTGCGCCGGGACGCCCGCCGACGGGGGCCCACCGTGCGCCATGGGCTCCGCCGACGTGGGCGCACCATGAGCCGCAGCCTCTGCCGGACCGGCCAGGCCGTAAGCCGGGGCGCCCGCCTGCACGGACGTGCCGTGCGCGGGTGTCGTCGCGGGGTGCTGAACCGGCGGGGCGGGCGCCCAGGGGCCGGGCTCGCCGTACGGCGGGGTGCTGTACGGGTCGGGGTCGTGCAGCGGCTTGGGACGCTCCACCTGAGCGGTCGGCTGGGTGGCCGGGTACTGCAGCGGCTGAACGCCCGTGTCCGCCGTGCCGGGCGTACCGACCGAGTCGGCGGGCTGCTGGGCGACCGGCTGAACACCACTGCCGTCGGCGGGCTGCTGGGCGGCTGGTCGGGCATCGCTCGCGTCGGCGACTCCCGAGGCACTCATCGCGCCACCGGCGGCCGGGACACTCATCGCCCCGCCACCCATCGGTGCCCCCGCCTCCACGCCGCCACCCGGCAGTGAAGTCGTCTCGCCGGTCGGAGCGCTCTTCTCCAGACCGAGGCGTGCGGTCACCTCCTCCCCAGGAGACGAACTCGAACCCCCCGCCCCTGCCTGCGTGCCGCTCCCCGTACCCGCCGCCTCCACCGAAGCGGGCCGCTCCAACTCGAAGTCCCCTCCGGCATCGGAACCCTCATCAGAGCCGCGGCCCGGGGCCGGCGTCTCCCCCGGCCGGGCCAGCTCGAAGTCGTTCCCGGTGTCGGTTCCGGTGTCGTCCCCGGTGTCGATCCCGCCCCCGGCAGGCACCGATTCAGGCCGTTCCAACTCGTAATCGCCCCCCACACTTTCGCGACGCACCCCGAGCTCGGGTACCTCTGCGTCAGATACCCCTACACGCTCGGCCGCAGCCCTGTCGGCCTCGATCCCGCGCGTGCCGTCCTCCACGTCCCCGAGCCCGGCGGAAGCGGACACCGTGTCCGGCGCCCAGGTGTCCTCCGAAGACCCCGCGTGGTCCCCCGTCGCCCCCGTCTCCTGGGCACGGGACCGGCTCCACCACTTCGCCTTCGCGGGCTTCCCCTCGTCCATGCTCTCCCCACACCTAGGGCCTGTCCGGCGGATCACGCACGGGCCACGGGGGCTGTCGCGCACAGCTGCTGCGGCGGCGTCGTGAATCGACGACGCTCCGCGTCGCCTCGCACCTCCGCCCGCAGCCGCACGCACCAGTCTCCGCTCACCGGCGGCCGGTCAGGCGCTGCCTCCTGAAGCCAAGTGATCCGCCGGACAGGCCTCGGGCGCTGTCCGGCGGATCATGCCGCAGGCCGGACCCGGCCCGAGCGGACAAGGCCCTCCCTGGATTCAACCAGGTTCGCGGGTCGGCGCGCAGAAGCCGGGGTCAGCGGAGGGCAGGGGAGGTGGGAGTGGGGGACGAGGTGGTGTCGGGAGCGCTCAGCAGGCCCGGAGCCACGAGTTCGGGCGCCGTGAGCTCGGGTGCCGCCGGCCAGGCGCCCAGCTCGCCCGGTGCGGTCGCCAGAAGCGGACGTATGAGCGGGGACATCACGGCGGCACCGGCGAGCACCGGTGTGGTCAGCGGGTGCACGGCGTGGTGACCCTGGCCGGCCGGAGCGGGGACTCCGGGCAGCAGGGGCGCTGAGGCGGACGTCTGTGCCAGGGGCCCCTCGGCCATGGAGCGGACGCCTTGTCCGAGCAGGGGGCCGACGGCTCCCCGGCGGCGCTGTGCCTCGGAGGCCTGGGCGGTGCCCGAGGCCTGGGTCCGCAGCGGGGTGACATTGCTGCCGGAGCCGGGACCGCCGCGGGCGTCCGCCGTCTCGGTGGGCACCCCGGTGGACATCCCGCCGAGGGCGATCGCGGCGAGTGACACGGCGCCGGCCGCCACGAAGGCGAACCGCATGCCGCGCGAGGCCGACCGCTCGAACTCGGACCGGCTCACGTCATGGATCCGAAACCCACGGTCTCCGGTGGTGCCTCTGCCGTCCTCCACGGCCTCGGCGGCGCCCGCCTCGTCCGTCCGGGACTCGCGATGGTTCTCCGCCGGGCGACCTGCGCCCGGGAACCCGCGGTCACCCGCGCCCGTACCGCCCCGGCCGCCGAGGAACCCCCGGTCACCGGAGAGGCCCCGGTTGCCCAGGAATCCGCGGTCACCGAGCAGTCCACGGCCGCCACCGGGCAGCCCTCGGCCGCCGAGGAAGCCACGGCCCTCCGACGGCGACAGCGCGCCGCCGTGCGGGCCCGACGGGAGGTATCCGAAGGAGTCGTCGGGCGGGCCGAAGACGCCGAAGTCCGCGAAGTCCCTGGAGTCGGTGGCATCCGGGGTGAGTCCCGGACCGCCGGCCGTTCCTTTGAGTCTTCCGCCGAAGCCGCCACCACCGAACGGTGAGTCCCCACCATCGGTGTCGCCCCCTGCCGGAAGCATCTGCAGACGGGCCAGGAAGCTCTCGGACGGCGGCGGGGGCGCGGCCTCCGCGAAGACGTTCTTCAGACGGCGCTGGGCGTCCGCCTCCGCCTTGCACTTCGGACAGGTCGCCAGATGTGCCAGGACGCGGTCGCGCGCCTCATGACCGAGCTCTCCGTCGACAAGGGCGGAGAGACGGTCTCCCAGATGCTGCTCAGCAGGCGTAGGACGTGATCCACTCACGCGGTCGCGCCCCCTCCTCCCAGCGCGGGCACCCGCGGCACCACGAACCCGCGACGCTGCTCGGCCCGGGCTTCCGGGGAGCGGTGCGCGAGGGCCTTGCGGAGCTGGGAGCGGCCACGGTGGATCCGGGAGCGGACCGTGCCGAGCTTGACGCCGAGGGTCGCGGCGATCTCCTCGTACGACAGTCCTTCGATGTCGCAGAGGACGACGGCGGCGCGGAACTCGGGGGCGAGGGTGTCGAGGGCCTGCTGGACGTCCGCGTCGAAGTGCGCGTCGTTGAAGACCTGTTGCGGGGTGGGCTCGCGGCTGGGCAGGCGCTCGGCCGCGTCGTCGCCGAGGGCGTCGAAGCGGATGCGCTGCTTGCGGCGGACCATGTCCAGGAAGAGGTTCGTCGTGATGCGGTGCAGCCAGCCCTCGAACGTTCCGGGCGTGTACGTCGACAGGGAACGGAAGACGCGGACGAAGACTTCCTGAGTGAGGTCCTCGGCGTCGTGCTGGTTGCCGGTCAGACGGTAGGCGAGGCGGTAGACCCGGCCGCTGTGGGTGCTGACGATCTCCTCCCAGGTGGGCGGAGTCCACGCCTGCGAGTCCGCGTCGGTGGTGAAGGTCGCGGTCTGCGCTCCGCGCGTGGCGAAGGCGTCGGCGTGGCTGCGGTCAGCGGTGTCGTTCACGGATTTCGGCCTGCCCGCCGATCCGAGAAAGCGCCGGAGCACTCCTCCCCGATCCACAGGTGCAGCCGCACCTCCCCTGTCGGCTCTGGTGGTGTCCAGTGGAGCCCCTACCATAGCCACCTCGCCCGTTAGCTCCGGATAAGCGGTTTTACGAGAAATTGATCTGCGCTGATGCGGCCCATATGGCTGCTCATCTGGGTGTGTCAGCAATTGCCCGCCACCCTGACGCCCGTCGTACTGATCCATCCGTTGCCCCCGTCGCGGCCCCCGTCGTTTCACTCATCCCTTCAAACGACCGGTCCCATCAGCGGGTTCCCGACGGCAACGGATACAGTCACGCCCAGGCAACCACGGGGACATAAGGAGAGGCTCATTACCGGCAACCGGCTGACGAGCTGGGCGTTCTCCGACGCCTTTGTCGCCGAGGAGGACGCGCTGCGCTGGGCCCGTGACCGGGCCCGCGAGGCAGGGCTGCGCTCGGTGTCGCCCGGTACGGGCGCCGCGCTGCGCATGCTCGCCGCCACCGTGGACGCGAAGGCCGTCGCGGAGATCGGCACCGGGACCGGTGTCTCCGGGATCCATCTGCTGCACGGCATGCGGCCGGACGGCGTCCTGACCACGGTGGATCCGGAGCCCGAGCACCAGCAGTTCGCCCGGCAGGCGTTCCGCGCGGCCGGCTTCGCCAGCAACCGCGCCCGTTTCATCCCGGGCCACGCCCTGGAAGTACTGCCACGCCTCGCGGACGCCGGCTACGACCTGGTCTTCTGCGACGGCGACCGACTCGAGTCCCTCGACTACCTCGCTGAATCGTTGCGCCTTCTGCGGCCCGGCGGCCTCGTCGCCTTCGAAGGCGTCTTCGCCTCCGGCCGCACGGTCGACTCGGGCCCGCAGCCCACCGAGGTCATACGTCTGCGGGAGTTGCTGCGCACGGTCCGCGAGAGCCCCGAGCTGGTGCCGTCCCTGCTCCCGGTGGGCGACGGCCTGCTCTGCGCGGTCAAGCGCTGAGCTGACCGAGAGGCGGACACCGGGTCGGACGATCGGACACCGAGCCGGACGGTCACGGCATTCGCTGCGCCGCACCGGCCCGCCGCACCGACTGGGGCCGGGCCCCGGACAAACAACCGCCCCGGCACCATCGTGGGTGCCGGGGCGGTTGAACGGGTATGGTCGCTACGCGCGTCAGCCGACGACCTTCTTGAGAGCGTCGCCGAGGGCGTCGGCCTCATCAGGGGTCAGCTCGACTACGAGCCGACCGCCGCCTTCGAGGGGAACGCGCATGACGATGCCCCGCCCCTCCTTTGTCACCTCGAGCGGGCCGTCGCCCGTCCGCGGCTTCATGGCCGCCATGCTCGTTCCCCTTCCTGAAACCAGCTCATCGTCAAAGCCGACGGCCCTGGAGGGCACGCGCGGTCCAAGCGGGGACACGCGACACCGGCATCGAACACATTGCTTCCAGGCCATTATCCCGCATGTCATGACCCGATGACCAACATCAGTCGGCATCGCTTGGGCAACGCGCGCGAGCAAAACCACCCAATTCGGCGATGTGGCTGCGATACTGCGCCACCGCACGGACCTCGACCGCCGCTCGGCCAATAGGGATTCTTTGACGCAGGTCACATGTCCGGCCCGCACCACCGTCGGCGATCTCCGCCATGCTGTGCTGTGACCGAGGGCGTACTGACCAGTACGCCGGAGCCGCGACACCGGAGGGGAACCGCCATGGCCGACACCGTGCTCTACGAGGTGAGCAACGGACTCGCGACGATCACGCTGAACCGCCCCGAGGCGATGAACGCGCTGAACATCGCGACCAAGGTCGCGCTGCGGGAGGCCGTTGAGTCCGCCGCCTCGGACGACGCCGTACGGGCCGTGCTGCTGACCGCCGCCGGGGACCGGGCCTTCTGTGTGGGCCAGGACCTGAAGGAGCACATCGGGCTGCTGATCCAGGACAAGGAGACCGGCTCCCAGCAGACGATGACCACCGTCCGCGAGCACTACAACCCCATCGTGAAGGCCCTGACCGGCATGGCGAAGCCGGTGGTCGCCGGGGTGAACGGGGTCGCGGCCGGCGCGGGCCTCGGCTTCGCGCTCGCGGCGGACTACCGCGTCGTCGCCGACACGGCCGCCTTCAACACGTCCTTCGCCGGGGTCGCGCTCACCGCCGACTCCGGGGTCTCCTGGACCCTGCCCCGGGTGATCGGCCCCGGTCGCGCCGCCGACCTGCTGCTCTTCCCGCGCAGCATCAGCGCGCAGGACGCGTACGAGCTGGGGATCGCGAACCGGGTCGTTCCGTCGGCGGAGCTGGCCGAGGAGGCGGCGAAGGTCGCTCGCGCGCTGGCCGGGGGGCCGACGGTGGCGTACGCGGCGATCAAGGAGGCGGTCGCGTACGGGTTCTCTCACTCGCTGGCCGAGACCCTGGACAAGGAGGACGAGCTGCAGACGCGGGCGGGGTCTTCCGAGGACCATGGGATCGCGGTGCAGGCCTTCGTCAACAAGGAGACACCGAAGTATCTGGGACGCTGATTCGGTTTTCGGAGAGACGGTTTTTTGGGGAGCTGATTCGGTCTGTGGTGAGCTGCGGTTCCGTCGTGGTCGATCGCGCCCACGCGGCGGAGCCGCAGAATGTCACAGCCCCGCGCCTCCTACGGGGCGCTCCTCGCGACGCACGCTTCCAAGTGGTCGTCCACCAAGCCGCACGCCTGCATCAGGGCGTACGCCGTCGTCGGGCCCACGAAGCGGATGCCTCGCTTCTTGAGGGCCTTGGAGAGGGCCGTGGACTCGTCGGTGACCGCCGGGACGTCGGCAAGGGTCCTCGGGACCGGGCGGGTGGCCGGGTCCGGGGCGTGGGACCAGATCAGTTCGTCCAGCTCGCCCTCGGTCCACTCGGCCAGGGCCCGGGCATTGGCCACCGTCGCCTCGATCTTGGCTCTGTTGCGGATGATGCCCGGGTCGGCGAGCAGGCGTTCCTTGTCGGTGTCCGTGAACGTGGCGACCTCGGCGATCCGGAAGCCGGCGAAGGCCTTACGGAAGCCCTCGCGGCGGCGCAGGATCGTGATCCAGGACAGGCCGGACTGGAAGGCCTCCAGGCACAGCCGCTCGTACAGGGCGTCGTCGCCGTGGACCGGGCGGCCCCATTCCTCGTCGTGGTACGCCACGTAGTCCTCGGTGGACAGGGCCCAGGGGCAGCGCAGCGCTCCGTCGGGTCCGGCGAGGGCCGTGCCGTCGCTCACCGGTGGTCACCCTCCTCCGGCTTGCTCAGGGAGATCGCCGTCGACGCGCGGACGCCGGCCAGCGCGGCCTCCAGATGGGCGATGCGGTCGTCCCGCTCGGCGAGCTCGGCGCCGAGGCGGCCGAGGGCGTCGTCCACGTCCGCCATGCGGTAGCCGCGCGCGGTGACCGGGAAGCGGAGCGACTCGATGTCCCCGCGGTGGACCGGGCGGTCGGCGGGCAGCGCGTCCTGGAGCCGCTCCACCGGGGTCTCGGGCAGCACGGCGTTCTCGCCGCCGCCCACCACGTTGAGCGTCACCGCGGCGACGACCACGGCGAGCGCGACGACCAGGAACAAGAACATGAGCATCGCTGGGGTCCCCTCGAGTGTGTCCGGCTCCGATCGTGCCATGCGAGTCTGACAGTTAGGGTCGCAGGCGGCCCCGAAGGGCGGTCGTTCAACGGACTTACCGGGAGAGGTCACAGCGGATGCTCAGGCTGGGCAAGCGGGAATTCGGCACGCACGAGCCGGTGATCATGGCGATCGTGAACCGGACCCCGGACTCCTTCTACGACCAGGGGGCGACCTTCCTGGACGAGCCGGCGCTCGCGCGCGTGGAGCGGGCGGTGGCGGACGGGGCCGCCATCATCGACATCGGTGGTGTGAAGGCCGGGCCCGGCGAGGAAGTGACCGCCGAGGAGGAGGCACGGCGGACGGTCGGTTTCGTCGCGGAGGTGCGGCGGCGGTTTCCCGATGTGATCATCAGCGTCGACACCTGGCGGCACGAGGTCGGGGAGGCCGTGTGCGAGGCCGGGGCGGATCTGCTGAACGACGCGTGGGGCGGGGTCGATCCCCGGCTCGCGGAGGTGGCGGCACGGTATGGGGTCGGGCTGGTGTGCACGCACGCGGGTGGGTCGGAGCCGCGGACCCGGCCGCACCGGGTCACGTACGACGACGTCATGGCCGACATTCTCCGGGTGACCGTCGGGCTGGCCGAGCGGGCCGTGTCGCTGGGGGTGCCTCGGGAGTCGGTGCTGATCGATCCCGGGCACGACTTCGGGAAGAACACGCGGCACAGTCTGGAGGCGACGCGGCGGTTGGGGGAGATGGTGGAGACGGGGTGGCCGGTGCTGGTGTCGCTCTCCAACAAGGACTTCGTGGGGGAGACGTTGGATCGGCCGGTGAAGGAGCGGGTGGTGGGCACGCTGGCCACGACCGCCGTGTCGGCGTGGTTGGGGGCGCAGGTGTACCGGGTGCATGAGGTGGCGGAGACTCGGCAGGTGTTGGACATGGTGGCGTCCATTGCCGGGCATCGGGCTCCGGCGGTGGCCCGGCGGGGGCTGGCGTAGGCCCGCGGCGGAGTAAGGGGGGTTGTCGGGTGCGGGTCGGTGGGGATTTGTAGCGCAGGCTCGGCGCCCTCAGAGGCAACGGCCCGCGGGCCGCCACCCCACACCACCCGCAACCCGGCAGACCCCTGGCTTACCGGCCCGCCTCCTTCGACACCAACGCCACCGCCTCGTCCACGTCGTCCGTGACGTGGAACAGGGTCAGGTCCTTGTCCGAGGCCTTGCCCTGGGCGATGAGGGTGTTGGTGAGCCAGTCGATGAGGCCGCTCCAGTAGGACTCGCCGAAGAGGACGATGGGGAAGCGGGTCACCTTCTGGGTCTGGACGAGGGTGAGGGCTTCGAAGAGTTCGTCCAGGGTGCCCAGGCCGCCGGGCAGGACCACGAAGCCCTGCGCGTACTTGACGAACATCATCTTCCGGACGAAGAAGTAGCGGAAGTTGAGGCCGATGTCGACGTACGGATTGAGACCCTGCTCGAAGGGCAGTTCGATGCCGAGGCCGACGGAGACGCCGCCCGCCTCGGAGGCGCCCTTGTTGGCCGCCTCCATCGCGCCCGGGCCGCCGCCGGTGATCACGGCGAAGCCGGCCTCCACCAGGCCGCGGCCCAGCCGTACACCCGCCTCGTACTCCGGTGAGTCGGCCGGCGTACGCGCCGAGCCGAACACGCTGATCGCGGGCGGGAGTTCGGCCAGCGTGCCGAAGCCCTCGATGAACTCCGACTGGATGCGCAGAACCCGCCAGGGGTCCGTGTGGACCCAGTCGGACGGGCCGCCGGCGTCGAGCAGCCGCTGGTCCGTCGTGCTCGACTGGACCTGGTCGCGCCTGAGCAGCACCGGCCCCAGCCGTTGCTCCTTCGGTGGCTGCTTCTTGCCCTCGGGGTTGCCGGTCGCCATGTCCGCTCCCTCCGTCGTGCTGTTCGTTCACCCAGCCTAGATCCACGCGGGTTACGGACGGGGGACGCGAGCGTGTCCTATTCCGCGAGCCAGGCCCGCAGGCGCTCCTCGCCCGCCAGGATCTTCGCGATCTCCACCCGCTCGTCGCGCCGGTGCGCCAAGTGCGGGTTGCCGGGGCCGTAGTTGACGGCCGGTACGCCGAGCGCGCTGAAGCGGGAGACGTCCGTCCAGCCGTACTTGGGCTGAGGGGTGCCGCCGACCGCCTCGATGAAGGCCGCGGCCGCCGGGTGGGAGAGGCCGGGCAGCGCGCCGGGGCTGTGGTCGTCCACCACGAACTCCTCGACCCCGCAGTCCGCGAACACCTCGTGGACGTGGGCGATGGCCTCCTCCTCCGTACGGTCGGGCGCGTAACGGAAGTTGACGCTCACCACGCACTCGTCGGGGATGACGTTGCCCGCGACACCGCCCGAGATCCGGACCGCGTTGAGGCCCTCGCGGTACTCCAGACCGTCGATCACCGGGTAGCGGGGTTCGTACGAGGCGAGGCGGGCCAGGATCGGGGCGGCCGTGTGGATGGCGTTGGCGCCCATCCAGCCGCGCGCGGAGTGGGCGCGCTCGCCCTTCGTCCGCAGCAGGACCCGCAGGGTGCCCTGGCAGCCGCCCTCGACCTGGCCGTCGGTCGGTTCGAGGAGCACCGCGAAGTCGCCCTCCAGCCATTCGGGATGGGCCTCGGAGACATGCTTCAGGCCGTTCAGGTCCGCGGCGACCTCTTCGTTGTCGTAGAAGATGAAGGTGAGGTCGCGGTTGGGGGCGGGGACCGTTGCCGCGATGCGCAGTTGGAGGGCGACGCCCGACTTCATGTCGCAGGTGCCGCAGCCCCACAGGACGCCGTTCTCGTCGAGACGGGAGGGGACGTTCTCCGCGATGGGGACGGTGTCGATGTGCCCGGCCAGGACCACGCGCTCGGCGTGGCCGAGGTTCGTGCGGGCGACGACGTTGTTGCCGTACCGGTCGACCGTGAGGTGCGGCAGGGCGCGCAGAGCGGTCTCGATCGCGTCCGCGAGGGGCTTCTCGGTGCCGCTCTCGGAGGCGAAGTCGACGAGCTGCGCGGTCAGCCGCGCCGCGTCCTGCGTGAGGTCAATGGGGCTCTCGGTCATGCCGTCGACCCTAACGCGCCAGAGCCGCGGGCCGGCCCGCGAACGGTTCCGGCCACCTCAGGCCCGCTGTCCACAACCCACAGCGGTCTCCCATTACTCTCCAGTACCTTGGAACGCGTGCCAAAGCTGTCGCCCGCCTCCCGCCCTCCCCGTCGCCGTAGCCGTGTCCTGCGTTGCGGGGCTGCCTTCGTCGTCCTGGTCGCGCTCGCGGCCTACCTCACCGTTCAGTACCTGACCGGGGGAAACGGCACGCCGAAGTGCACGGTGGTGTCCGCGGACGACGAGGAGACGTCGTACGAGTTCACGCCGGAGCAGGCGGCCAACGCGGCGACGATCTCGGCGGTCGGCACCTCGCGCGAGCTGCCCGAGCGGGCCGTGGCCATCGCGCTGGCGACCGCGCTCCAGGAGTCCGGGCTGCGCAACATCGGCCACGGCGACCGGGACTCGCTGGGGCTGTTCCAGCAGCGGCCGTCGCAGGGCTGGGGCACCGAGAAGCAGATCCAGGACCCGGTGTACGCGGCGGGTGAGTTCTACGACCACCTCGTCAAGGTGGACGAGTACGAGGAGCTGGCGCTGACCGTCGCCGCCCAGCGGGTGCAGCGCAGCGGCTACCCGGACGCGTACGCCAAGCACGAGCCGGACGCCACGCTGCTCGCCGCCGCGCTGACCGGCCGGGCGGCGGCCACGCTGACCTGCGAGGGGCGCGCGGAGACCGCGACCACCGCCCGGGCGGGCGGCCCGGAGGCGGTGCGCAGCGCGCTCGCTCGGGACTTCGGCCGGGACGCGTTCGAGACGGCCGGGGCAGTGGTGGGCTCGTCGGACGGCACCGCCGCCGGGGCAGGCGAATCGCCCAGCCCAGCCGCTTCCTCCTCCCCCTCCCCCTCCGCTGCCGGGACCATGACCATCCCCGTCGCGGACGGCGCCAAGGACTCCGGCTCCGATGCCCGGCGGCGCGGCTGGGAGCTGGCGCACTGGGCCGTGGCGAACTCCTCCCGGCTCGGTATCGAGCGCGTCGGGTACGCGGGCCGGGAGTGGGTCGCCGGAGGCCGGGCGGGCGAGTGGCGTACGGCGCACGCGGCGAGCGGCTCCGTCGACGCGGTCCGAATCGTCACTGGACAGTAGGCGCCGGGCTCACCCGTGCGGGGTACGTCCGGCGCGGCGGATGGACGGTGCGCGCAGATTTTCGCCCACTCACCCTCGCATCGCGAAAATCCTTGAGAAATGGGGGGCCGTAAGGATTCGGCAGACTTTCGGACCGGGTCCCTTCTAACGGTCTATGTCCGCATTCGACAATGCGACGCATTACCAACTCTTTACGTCGGGTCGCCGCAACCTTCGCGGACTTCGAGCGGTAGTTACTGCGTCCGAGGCCGGAGCGATCAACCACTCCCCGTACACACGGGGTTGGCCCCGGTCGGACACTTCAACGTTCTCTTCCGTCAAAGGAGCACCATGTCCCTCCCCCTGACCCGCCGGATCGCCCGTGCCGCGCTGCTCACCGCAGCGGGAGCGGCCTCCGTGGTCGGTGCGGCCGGCTCCGCGAGCGCGGCGCCCGAACTCCCCGCGACCCCGAACCTCGGCGGTCTGTCCGCCGTGGATGGGGCGAACGCCGGTAACACCGTCGACGGCGCCACGCAGAACGTCACCGGCCTGGCGAGCAACGCCGGCAGCAAGGCGGCCAAGGACACCCTGCCGGCCGTGAGCAAGACCGGTGGGAAGGCCGTCAAGAAGACGACGCCCGTCGCGCAGAAGGCTGCCGGGGACGCCGCCGGCTCCGCCGGCAAGGTCGTGGGTGACGCGACCAAGACCGCGACCAAGACCGCGACCAAGGGCGGGCTGCCGACGGACTCCGTCGGGAAGGGTGGCCTGCCGGGTGCGGGTCAGCTCCCGCTCAAGGGTGGGCTGCCGGTCGGCTGACCTGCCGTCTGTCTGATGGGGCCCGGGGATCTCCCCGGGCCCCTTCTGCTGTACCTGGAGGTCGCAGGGGTCACAGACGCTCTACCGCTGCCCTCACCCGCTCGTCCGTCGCCGTGAACGCCACGCGTACGTGGTTCGCGCCCGCCTCGCCGTAGAAGTCCCCGGGGGCCACCAGAATGCCCAGGGAGGCGAGGTGGGCGACCGTGTCCCAGCAGGACTCGTCCCGCGTGGCCCAGAGGTAGAGGCTGGCCTCGCTGTGTTCGATCCGGAAGCCGTGGGCGAGCAGGGCGTCACGGAGGGACGCGCGGCGGGCGGCGTAGCGGGCGCGCTGTTCCTGGACGTGGTTGTCGTCGCCCAGCGCCGCCACGACCGCCGCCTGGGTCGGGGCCGACGTCATCATGCCGCCGTGCTTGCGGATCTGGAGCAGGGGGTTCAGGACCGCGGGGTCGCCGGCGAGGAAGGCGGCGCGGTAGCCCGCGAGGTTCGAGCGCTTCGAGAGGGAGTGGACGGCCACGATGCCGTCGTACGAGCCGCCGTTCACGTCCGGGTGGAGGACGGAGACCGGGTCGGCCTCCCAGCCGAGTTCGAGGTAGCACTCGTCGGAGAAGATCAGGATCTCGTGTGCGCGGGCCCAGGCCACGATCCGGGTCAGTTCCGCCTTGGACAGGACCTTGCCCGTGGGGTTCGACGGGGAGTTCAGCCAGAGGAGCTTCAGGCCGCTCGGGTCCAGCCGGGTCGGGTCGTCGTAGACCTCGTGGTCCGCGCGGGCGAGGCGGGCGCCGACCTCGTACGTCGGGTAGGCGAGGCGCGGGTACGCGACCCGGTCGCCGGGGCCGAGGCCGAGCTGGGTGGGGAGCCAGGCGACCAGTTCCTTGGAGCCGACGATCGGCAGGACGTGGTGGTGGGTGAGGTCGCGTGCGCCCAGGCGGCGCTCCACCCAGCCCGTGAGCGCGTCCCGCAGCTCCGCCGTGCCCCACACGGTGGGGTAGCCCGGGGAGTCCGCCGCCTCGATCAGCGCTTTCTGGATCAGCTCGGGCACCGGGTCGACCGGCGTGCCGACCGAGAGGTCGACGATGCCGTCGGGATGCGCGGCGGCCGTCTTCTTATACGGCTCCAGCTTGTCCCAGGGGAAGGTGGGAAGGCGGTCGGAGACTGCGGAGGACACGGTTCTGCTCGCTCTCTGGGACGGATACGGCCTCTGGACCGGGTACGGCAAACGCCTCGGTCCCGTACGGCGATCGGGGTGATCAGGCCGTACGGGACCGAGGCGGCACGCGTGCGGGCCGCTGGGGGGCCGCCGACGGGCCTTTACTCGGCCTGCGGCGGCAGTGCGGCGACGAAGGGGTGGTCGCGCTCGATCAGACCGAGCTTGCTGGCACCACCGGGGGAGCCGAGCTCGTCGAAGAACTCGACGTTCGCCTTGTAGTAGTCCTTCCACTCCTCCGGAGTGTCGTCCTCGTAGAAGATCGCCTCGACCGGGCAGACCGGCTCACAGGCGCCACAGTCGACGCATTCGTCCGGGTGGATGTACAAGGACCGCTGGCCCTCGTAGATGCAGTCGACCGGGCACTCCTCGATGCAGGCCTTGTCCTTGACGTCGACACAAGGCTGCGCGATGACGTAGGTCACGCTGTCGTTCCTCCTCGATAGGGCGCTGGCGGGCCGCTTCAGGCCCCGCCGCCTGGCGCGCGGGAGCGCGGCGTCGTCGATGCCCGCACCTAGTATCTCCGTTCTTGGGCATGATCCGAACAGGAGGGGTGGACCGACCTGTGGAAATCTCTGGCGGCGGACGGCTCGTGGTCCGTATCGACCCCGCTGACGTGGGCAAACGTGTCTCCGTGCGGCGTGTTGACCATGACGGCGCCGAGAGGGGGAAATTCACCGACACGGTTGGTGTTCTCACATCATGGGACGACGGTGTGCTGCTGATCACCCGGCGGGACGGCGAGCGGGTGCGCGTCGAGGAGTCGTCGCTGGTGGCGGGGAAGGTCGTGCCCGCGGCTCCGGCGCGCAGACGGGGTCCCGCGGCCTCGTACGAGGAGCTGGCGCGGGTCTCCTCGCGGGGCTGGCAGCCGGTCGAGCGGGAGCTGCTCGGCGCGTGGGAGCTGCGGGCCGCCTCCGGGTTCACCCGGAGGGCGAACTCGGTGCTCCCCCTGGGTGACCCCGGAATGCCCCTGGACGAGGCCCTGACGGCCGTACGAGGCTGGTACGCCGCCCGGGGGCTGCCCGCGTACGCGCAGCTCGCGACCGGTGCCGAGGGCACGCAGGAGCTGCTGTGCGCCGAGTTGGAGGAGCGCGGGTGGGTCCGGGAGGTCACCGCCGAGCTCTGGATCGGCTCGCTGGCGCCGATCGGCGACCGGGAGGCGCCCGGGGTCGCGCTGTCCCGGGCGGCGGACGAGGCGTGGCTCAGCCGGTACCAGCGCAAGGGGGTGAGCGAGGTGGCGCTGAAGGTGCTCGGGAGCGGGCCCTCGGTGTGGTTCGCGACCGTGCCGGGCGCGGCGGGTGAGCCTCCGGTGGCGATCGGTCGGTGTGTGGTGGACGGACGCTGGGCGGGCTTCGCGGCGATAGAGGTCGATCCCGCCCAGCGGCGGAAGGGGCTGGCCACGACGGTGATGGCGGCGCTCGCCCGGCGGGCGCTGGAGGAGGGGGCCTCGGCGGGGTGGCTCCAGGTGGAGGAGGAGAACGTGGGGGCGCGGGGGTTGTACGCGGGGATGGGGTTCTCGGCGCATCACGCTTATCACCACTACCGGGCGCCCGAGGGCGGGGGCACTGTCGGGTCCGGTGCCGGGGAGGGGTCCGGTGCCGGGTCGAGGTCCGGGTCCGGTGCCGGCGTCGAGTCCGGCATCGAGTCCGGCGTCGAGCCTTATCGATCGTCATGAACGGGCATCACCCCGCTATGGCTGCTCCACGTCCTCCGGAGCCCGGGCGGGCCGCCGAGGTCAGGCGGCGGTTCGCCGAGGAGGCTCGGGCCGAGCGGCCCGATCTGGCCACGTTGTGCCTGCTGGTGGGGGCGGCGGGGGACGGGGCGCTGGACGAGGCCGGTATCGACGCCGCCCAGATCGAACTCGACCGGCTCGCGGGTCTGCTGCCGTACCGTCCCGGTGGGCCCCGTGCGTGGGCGCTCGCGCTGGCGGAGCTGCTCGGGGAGCGGTGCGGGTTCCGGGGTACCGCCGGGGACTATCAGCGGCTGGGGTCGTCCCTGCTGCACACGGTGCTGGAGCGGCGGCGTGGGCTGCCGATCCTGCTGTCCGTGGTGTGGATGGAGGTCGCGCGGCGGGCGGGGGCGCCGGTGTACGGGGTCGCGTTGCCGGGGCACTTCGTGGTGGGGTTCGGCCCTCCGGAGGAGCAGGTGCTGGCCGATCCGTTCGACGGGGGGCGGGTGCTGAGCGGGGGCGACGCGGAGACGCTGGTCGTGGGGGCGACGGGGGCTCCGCTGGACCCCGGGATGCTGAGTCCCGCCGATCCGTTGGATGTCGTGCTGCGGATCCTGAACAACGTGCGGGCGTGGGCCGCGGCCCGGCCCGAGCGGTCGGATGTGGCTCTGTGGGCCGTGGAGTTGTCGTTGGCGCTGCCTTCGCGTCCGGCGCGGTTGCGGTACGAGTGGGCGCAGTTGCTTGTGCGGCGGGGGGAGTTTCTGCGGGGCGCGGCCGCGCTGGAGGAGTACGCGGAGGTGGTGGCCTCGGTGGACGAAGCCGCCGCGGAGAGGGTGCGGGGGGAGGCTGCGGGAGCCCGGGCTCTGTTGAACTGAGTTCGCCTGTGCGCCTTGGGGGTTGTGTGCGTGGGTGGGCGGGTGCGGGTTCGTCGTGGCTCGTCGCGCAGTTCCCCGCGCCCCTGGGGCGGCTTCCCCGGACCGGCGCTTCTACAGCCAGCCCTTCTCCCTCGCCGTCCGTACCGCCTCCGTTCTGTTTCTCACCGCCAACTTGTGGATCGCCGTCGACAGGTAGTTGCGGACCGTGCCCTGGGAGAGGTGCAGGGCCTTCGCCAGTTCCGCGTTCGTGGAGCCGTCCGCCGCCGCGCGGAGCACCTCGCGCTCGCGGTCCGTCAGGGGGTTCGCGCCCCCGGCCAGGGCCGCCGCCGCGAGCGTGGGGTCGATGACCCGCTCGCCCGCCAGGACCCGGCGTACGGCGTCGGCCAGTTGTGCGGCGGGGGCGTCCTTGACCAGGAACGCGTCGGCGCCGGCCTCCATGGCGCTGCGGAGGTAGCCGGGGCGGCCGAAGGTGGTGAGGACGACCAGTTTCACCGCCGGGAGGGCACGGTGGACCTCGGCCGCCGCCTCTATGCCGGTCGCGCCCGGCATCTCAATGTCGAGCAGGGCCACGTCCACGTCGTGCGCGCGGGCCGCCGCCAGCACCTCGTCGCCGCGCGCCACCTGGGCCACGACCTCGATGTCGCCCTCCAGGCCGAGCAGGGCGGCCAGGGCCTCGCGGACCATCGACTGGTCCTCGGCCAGCAGGACCTTGATCGTGCGACTCATGCGCCGGATCCTACGTCCGTGCCGGAGGGTGTGGCCGGGGCCCTGGCCGCCAGGCGGAAGCCGTGCCGGGAGGGGCCGGCCTCCAGCGTGCCGCCCACCTTCTCCAGCCGCTCGGTGAGGCCCGTCAGGCCGGTGCCGGCGCCCTCGCCCGAGCCGTTCGCGTCGCCCGTCCCGTCGTCGTCCACGGTGAGTTCGAGCATCGGGCCGTCCAGGGTCTGGCGGCGGACCAGGTCCACCGTGCAGCGCTGGGCGCCGCTGTGCCGTACGACGTTGGTGACGGCCTCCCGCAGGGCCCAGGCGAGGGCGGACTCGCTGTCCTCGGGCACGTCGGTGAGGTCCGGGTCGGCCGTCGGCAGTTCGGCGGTGACGCCGGCCGCCGTCAACGCGGCCCGGGCGCCCGCGAGTTCCGCGCCGAGGCGGGGGCGCCGGTAGCCGGTGACGGCCTCGCGGACGTCGACCAGGGCCTGGCGGCTGACCTGTTCGATGTCGGCGACCTGCTGGGCGGCCTTGTCGGGGTGGTCGGGGAGCATCCGGCCCGCCAGCTCGCTCTTGAGGGTGATCAGGGAGAGCGAGTGGCCGAGGAGGTCGTGCAGGTCCCGGGCGAGGCGCAGGCGTTCCTCGTTCGCCGCCAGCTGGGCCACCGTCGCCCTCGCCTCGCGCAACTCCTTCGCCGTACGGAGGAGTTCACGGACGCCGGTCATGGAGAAACCGCCGAGGAGGGCCGGGAGGAGGAGTGAGGCCAGATAGGCCTCGCCGCCCGGTACGGCGAGGGCGACGGCCGTCAGCAGGGCCGACACCGCCGGGACGGTCAGCCGGGCCATCCGCAGCGGGAGGGCGGCGCCGGACGCGACCGACACGTAGACGAAGAGGACGAGCCACTCGCGGCCGAGGCTGAGGGCGAGGATCGAGGACTGGGCGGCGAGCACGGCGAGCGAGCCGAGCACCATGCCGTTCGTCTCGCCGCGTCCGGCGCGGAAGATCAGCGCGAAGTACCAGGCGACGAAGGCCACCAGGCCGATCCAGCCGAGGGCGCGGACGCCGTCGCTGTGGCCCCCGTGCAGCAGATCGCTGACGGGGGCGCTCAGATAGGCGAGCCAGATGCCGGTCCAGAGGAATTTCATCGCCCGCTGCCTGCGGTTCCGCGGGCGCTGCCCGATACCGACGCCACTCACGCCTTCAGCGTGTCCTTCCGGTAGAGCCAGGCCGCGCCGCCCGCGAACAGGGCGAAGGAGACGGCCAGGATGACGATGTCCTTGGCGTGCGGGGCCTGGCTCTGTTCGATGGCCTGCCCCAGGGCAGCGTATGCGTGGGTGGGCAGCCACTTGGCTATGTCCTGCAGCCACCCGGGGAACGTCGTCGTCGGCATCCACAGGCCGCCGAGCAGCGACAGACCGAAGTAGACGATCATCGTGATCGGGCGGACCGCGTCGCCGGTCGCCAGGTATCCGATGGCGACGCCGAGCGCGGCGAAGACCAGGCTGCCGGCCCAGATCGCGCCGGTCAGGGCGAGCCACTGCCAGGCGTCGAGGCGTACGTCCTTCGCGGCGGCGGCGACCACGAAGACGATCACTATGGACGGCAGGCTGACCACGGCCGCGCTCGCGGTCTTCGCGAAGACGTACCCGCGCCCCGGCAGCGTCGTCAGCCGCAGCTGCCGTACCCAGCCGCTCTCCCGCTCCTTGGCGATGCGCTCGCTGTTGCCCATCAGGACGGCCGTGAGGGCGCCGAAGGAGGCCATGGAGACCATCATGTAGGTCGGGAGGGTCAGGCCGGTGCCGCTGATCTTCTCCGTGGTGCTGGCGCTGCCCGCGATGAGCAGGAACAGCAGCGAGGGGTAGAGCACCGAGAAGAACAGGAACTTGCGGTTGCGCAGGGCGCGGGTCAGTTCCAGCTTGATCAGGTCGTTCATGAGGTGCGCGCCTCCTCGGCTGCGGTGATCGCGACGAACGCCTGCTCCAGGCCGAGCCCGGCGACTTCCAGGTTGCGGGGGTAGACGCCGAGGCCGTAGAGGGCGTGGACGGTCGCGTCGGCGTCGGAGGACTGGAGGCGGACCGTACGGCCGGATACGTCGAAGGTGGTGAGGAAGGGGAGGGCGCGCAGGGGGGCCTCGTCGATGGGGCCCTCGGGCAGGTCGAAGGAGATCCTGCGGGCGCCCGCCTTGGCCTTGATCTCGGCGGCCGTGCCGTCGGCCAGCAGCCGGCCCCGGTGCAGGACGAGCACGCGGTCGGCGATGGCGTCGGCCTCCTCCAGGTAGTGCGTGGCGAACAGGACCGTGCGGCCCTGGTCGGCCTGCTCGCGCATGGTGGCCCAGAAGGCCTGCCGGGCGGAGACGTCCATGCCGGTGGTGGGCTCGTCCAGGACGATCAGGTCACTGTCGCCGGCGGTCGCGAGCGCGAACCGGACGCGCTGGGCCTGGCCGCCGGAGAGCCTGCCGATCTTGCGGTCGGCGATCTGGGTGATACCGGCGCGGGCGAGCACCTCGGAGACGGGGTACGGCCTCGGGTGCAGGGCGCAGGCCAGCTTGAACAGCTCGGCGACCGTCACCTCCTCCATCAGCCCGCCGCTCTGCAGCATGGCGCCCACGCGTCCGGCGACGATCGCCTCGCGCGGGCCGGTGCCGAAGACGCGGACCGTGCCGCTGTCGGCGTGCTTGAGGCCGAGGAGGAGGTCGAGGGTGGTGGACTTGCCGGCGCCGTTGGGGCCGAGCAGGGCCACGGTCTCGCCGGGGTGCAGGGTGAGCGTCAGCCCGTCCACGGCCCGGACGTCGCCGTACTCCTTGGTCACCTGGTCGAACCCCACCACCTCTGGGGCGGCGGTCCTCGTCGTTGTCGTCGTCATGTGGACCATCGTGGCCGGGACGGGGGTGGGGGCGGCAGTGTCGGCGGTCCTGAGGCGGGGATGACAGAAGTCATACCGCCGGCCGTGACATATACGCCGAGGGGGCACCCGGCGTGTGCCGGGTGCCCCCTGGACGAAGCGATCGAAGCGATCGGATCCGCTAGGGCGTGTTTCGAAAGTCCCGTCTGCCCCGCGACGCCTGGCACGGCACCTCGCCGCGTTGTCGGGGTCGTCCGCGTACACCCAGTACGCGGACGACCCTCCGCCTTGCGACGCACCGCACCAGACGCCGCGGGCCCCGCCCTCCGGGCGGACGACGCCACTTTCGAAACACGCCCTAGTTCGGGTTCGTCTCGATGACGGCCGTGCGGTCCGTCTTGTTCTTCAGGGCCAGGCGGAGGGCGCCGTAGACGTCCTCGACCGTGACGGCCGTCTTCTTGCCGTTGGCGCGGGTGATGAGGACGTCGTCGAAGGTGCCGCCGTAGAGCTCCTTGAGGGCCTTCTCGTCGTAGGAGTCGACGAGCTTGCCGTCGACCGCCTTGACCTTGAGGAACTTCCACAGGGAGTTCTGCGGGCTCATGGTGAGGGGGACGGTCTGCGCCGGGTTCGTCTGCAGGATGACGTTGGCCGACATCGCCGGCTCCGCGAAGTCCTTCATGAACCGGTCGACCTCGGCCTTGGAGACCGACGGCTCCTTGGCGCTGGTCGGGAGCTTCACGGGGGTGACCGTGCCGGTCTCGACCTGGGTGCGGTACGCCTCCTCGACGGCGTCCGTGGACGCGTCGACGTCGATGCCCTTGCCCGCCTTGCCGTAGACGGCGACGGCCTTGCCCGCCTCGAACTTGACCGTGCCGTCGCTCGCCGAGCCTGAGCTGCCCGCGGCGCGCTGCAGGGCGGCCTCCAGCTTCTCCTCGTCGACGGGCATGACGGGCTCGACGACCCGCTTCTGGCCGAAGAGCGAGCCGATCACCGAGATCGGGTTGTAGTCGCTGACGGCGGCGTTGCTGACCGTGGTCTGCTTGTCGAACTGGAGTCCGGCCTGGTCGGGCTTGAGGGAGACCGTCTGGCCGTCGACGTCGAGCTTGAGCGCCTTGTTCGTCCAGTCGCCGAAGGCCTCGTCGAGCTTGTTGACGGCCTCGTCGCGGGTGCCGCCGCCGATGTCGACGCCGAGGACGGTGGTGCCCTTGGGGACGTCGGAGTGGTTCATCAGCAGACCGGCGCCGTAGACACCGCCGCCGAGGACGACCACGCCGCCGACGAGCAGGCCGAGCTTGCTGCGACCCTTCTTCTTCGCCGGTTTCGCGGCTTTCGCGGGCTTGCCCGCCTTCCCGGATCCGGACTTCTGCTGCGGGCCGGGGTCCGGCAGCTTCGGCGGGGTGTGCTGGGTCGCCCCGTCGGCGCCGCCCGGCCCGAACGGCGAGCCCTGCATGCCGGGCGGGACCACGGGGATGCCGCTGGTCAGGGTGTGCCCGGAGGGGTTGTCCACGAGCGGACCGGGGGTGCCGTAGCCCGGGGCGCCCGGCTCGGGGGCGTGCCGCTGCGGGGTGAGGACCGCGGTGTCGTCGCTGATACCGCCGCCGGGGCGGGCGTAGTCGGCGCCCGGCGCGGAGAAGTCGGCACCGGGGCCGCCGAAGGGGCTTCCGGGGCCCGCGGGGCCGCCGCCGGGGCGTCCGGGGACGGGCGGGGGCCCGAGGGGGCTGTCGCCGGTGACGGGGCCGCCGGTGGGGCCCTGCGGCTGCGGTCCCTCGGAGAAGTACGGCAGGTCGTCGCGCTCGGGCTTCGCGGCGGCCAGCGCGGCCGACACGTCGAAGGAGCCCGTGCCGCCGCCGTGGCCGGGAGCGACCGGTCCGGCGCCGGTGGCACCGGGGAGCCCGGCGCCGTTCGTACCGCCGCCGCTGCCGCCCGGGCGGGGCCCGCCCGTGGCGCCGGGGCGCGGGCCGCCGGGGGCGCCGCCCAGCGGGCCTGCGCCGTTCGAGCCGCCGGGGCGAGGGCCCTGGCCGGGGCCGCCCGGCGCGCCCGCGCCGGGGCCGCCCGCGGAGAACCCGGCGCCGTTGCTCGCGCCGCCGCCCGGGGCGCCCTTGGGGGCGGAGCCCTTGCGCGGCGCGAACCAGTCGCTCGTGGGCTTGTCGTCGGCCGCCGCCGCCTGCGGCTCGGGGGCCGGGACGTCCGTCAGCACGGGCATCGCCGTGGTGCCGGTCGTCTCCGACTCGGACCCGGCGTCGCCGGACGCGCCCTCGGCGTCGCCGACCGGCTTGCGGACGACGACCGGCGGGATGGGCCGGGACCCGGGGATGTTGATCCGGACCCGTGTCGTCAGGGTCGTCTCGGTCTTGGGTCCGTCCGGCCGCTCGCCCGCGGCCGACCCGGCCGCGTCGGCGCCCGCGCCGGTGGCCATGGGCGTGCCGTACGGCGGTGTCCCCGACGGGTACGCGGTGCTGCCGCGCCCATTGGCCCCGGAGGACGAAGTGTCAGTTTCACGACTCAAGGCAGGTTCTCCCGGTTTGCTCCGCCGCCCGTCACGACCTCAACTCAGCGGGCAGCTCGGCGGCGCGCACCACCATACTGGCCACTTCCGACGCGTATCCCACGACCGCGTGGGAAACCCACACGCGACCCGCACCTCGCCACTGCGGCGAAGTGGTACGTCACTTGCCAAGTCGGGCGTCGGGCACGGTCGGTTGCCGCACCTGCCCAAGGGTGGCGCACATCACAGCCACAGCCATGCCACCGAGCAGGAAGAGGTACGAGCCGACTCCCGCGCCGAACATGAAGTCGCCCTCCGGCCGCGTGGAGGTCAGCAGGATGACGGAGACCATCCAGCCGGCGGCCGGCGCAACGGCCCCCGCTCTGCCGCCGGTCGCCCGGGACCCACCCAGGAACAGTCCGGCCGCGGCCAGCAGCGACAGCAGCAAACCGCCCGGGAACCAGGCGGCTTGGAGCAGTCCCCCGGCCACCCCGACCACCGCCCCGAGCAGGAAGAGCCCCAGGTAGGCGGCGCTCCGCCCGATGGGGGGCAGCGTCAACGGCTGTGCGAGCGCGCTGCCTTGCCCGCCCGCCGAACGTCCCGAGGGCGCGCCCGCCGGCCGGCCCGGGGGCCTGTTCGCGGAACCGCCCTTCGCCCCGCCCGCCGGCGTCATCGCCGGACCGCCTCTCGGCCGTCGCGCTCGGGCACGCGGCCGCCGCCCGTGGGCGCCACTCGTTCGTCATACACACTCGTACGCATCACAGGCCCGTTCCGTTCTGAGCGCCCTCGAAAGAAGTGCCGGAATTTTCCTCGGAGGTGCCGCGAAGTCCCTCGGACGTGCCGGGAAGATCCTCGGACGAGCCGGGAATCCCCTCGGACGTGCCGGGGATCCCGTCGAACAAGTCGCTCTCCCGGCCGCCCCCTTCGCGCCGGCCGCGCACCAACTCGTAGCACTCGTCGACGAGGAGGGGCTGGGCCAGCTCGTTGGAGAGGGCGAAGTAGGGCTCGTGGACCTCGATCTGGGTGGCGTGCGCCCGCATCGCGGCGGCCTTCGCGGAAGCGAAGCCGGAGCCGTCGATCTCGGTGGTGATCACATGGTCGTCGACCACTCCGGGGACCTCGGTGATGGACGCGGCCCGCCCGAAGGGGAGCTTTCCGGGCTCGGCGAGGTCGCGGCGCAGCCGGGCGAAGCCCTCCAGGGCGGCGCCCCGGGGCACACGGTTCCAGTAGACCTTGGCGATCTCCCAGGGTTCGCCCAGGTCGGGGCGGAAGTCCGGGTCCGGGCTCAGGTCGGCGGCGCGCATGGCGACGCGGTGGGCCTGGATATGGTCGGGGTGGCCGTAGCCGCCGTTGGGGTCGTAGGTGACCAGGACCTGGGGGCGCACCTCGCGGATGATCTCGACCAGGAGGGCGGCGGCCTCGTCGACGTCGGCGGACCAGAAGGCGCCGGGGCGCTCGTTCTGCTCGACGCCCATCATTCCGGAGTCGCGGAAGCGGCCGGGGCCGCCGAGAAAGCGGTGGTCGGTGACGCCGAGTTCCTTCATCGCCTCGGCCAGCTCGCCCACGCGGTGCGGGCCCAGAGTGTCGTCGCGGTCGGGCGCCATGTGCGCGAGACGGGGCGGGATGACCTCGCCCTCCTCGCCGAGGGTGCAGGTCACCAGCGTCACCCGGGCGCCCTCGGCCGCGTACCTGGCCATGGTCGCGCCGTTGTTGATCGACTCATCGTCCGGGTGGGCGTGGACGAGGAGCAGTCGGCGGGCGGGCAGATCCGTCATGGGATCCACCCTACGAGGCCACGGCTCCGCGCCCACGCCGGGCGTGGTCATTCACAGGAACGGCCACAACGCGCGAATGAGGATAAAAGGTACAGGTCAGAAAGGTGGGATCAGGAGGCGGCTCAGAACTTGATGCTGCCGATCATGCCCGCGATGTTGGACGTCAGCTCGCTGATCGTCGGCGCGATCGTGGAGGAGGCGAGATAGAAACCGAGCAGGATGCAGATGATCGCGTGTGGTGCCTTCAACCCTGACTTCTTGATCAGGATGACGACGATGATCGCCAGCAGCACCACCGCCGAAATCGAGAGTGCCACGGCGGCTCACCTCCAAAAGTTCCCTGGGACCTGGGGAGCGAAGCAGTTGTCAATGTCTTACATGGGTGACGCAGTTGTAAATCCATACAGCGGCCAGCAGGTTCATACCCACTCAGCGGTAGTGATCATAACTATCCATACGCGCGCATCGATCGGCGCACAGCCGCACAAGGGGGCGCATGGCCAATATGGTCAGGGCATGACGACCGAGCCCGAGACCTTCCCCCGCCGACACGCCCGGACACAGCGTTTCTCCCTCGGCGCGCCGCGCGCGTTCAGCGTCGCCCCCGATGGTTCCCGAGTGGTGTTCCTGCGGTCCTCGTCCGGCACCGACAGGGCCAACAAACTGTGGGTGCTGGACGTGGGAGACGGCGAGGAGCGGCTCGCCGCCGATCCGTTCACGCTGCTGTCCGGGGCCTCGGAGGAACTGTCCGCCGAGGAGCGTGCGCGGCGTGAGCGCAGCCGTGAGGGCGGTGCCGGAATCGTCGGCTATGCCACCGACTCGGCGGTGGAGTTGGCGGCTTTCGCCTTGTCAGGGCGGCTTTTCGTGGCCGAGCTGCAGGCCGGCACCGCACGTGAACTCGCCGTCCCCGGGCCGGTGATCGACCCGCGCCCCTCCCCCGACGGCCGGTATGTCGCGTACGTCGCCCAGGGCGCCCTGCGGGTGGTCGAGGCCGAGGGCGGGGGCGACCGGGCGCTCGCGGAGAGCGGCCCCGGGGAGGCGTCGGAGAACGTCACGCACGGGCTCGCCGAGTTCATCGCGGCCGAGGAGATGGGGCGTTCGCGCGGCTACTGGTGGTCGCCCGACTCGGACGGGCTGCTGGTGGCGCGCGTGGACGACACGCCGGTGCGCCGCTGGTGGATCTCGGACCCCGCAGAGCCGGAAAACGCTCCGCAGCGGGTCGCGTATCCGGCGGCCGGAACGGCCAACGCGGACGTGCGGCTGTTCCTCACGGACCTCGACGGGGTGCGCACGGAGGTCGTCTGGGACCGGGCCCGCTACCCGTATCTGGCACATGTGCACTGGTCAGGGGCGGGTGCGCCGCTGCTTCTGGTGCAGGCGCGAGATCAGCGCAGCCAGCTGTACCTGGCCGTGGACCCGGCGACCGGGGCGACCCGGATGGTGCACGCCGACGAAGATCCACATTGGCTTGATCTTTTCCCCGGGGTGCCCGGTTGGAGTCCTTCGGGGCAGCTCGTGCGTGTCGCGGACGAGGGCGGCGCGCGGGTGCTGGCGGTGGGCGAACGCCCGCTGACGGGACCGCAGTTGCATGTCCGCGCGGTGCTCGACATCGCCGCCGACGATGTGCTGATCTCGGCTTCCGCGGGCGAGCGGGCTGCCGAGCCGGAGATCGGCGAGGTGCATGTGTACCGCGTGAACGAGCTGGGCGTGGAACGCGTGTCGCAGGAACCCGGCGTGCACTCGGCGGTGCGAGCCGGGGGCGTGACGGTACTCGTCTCAGCCGTGCCCGACAAGGCGGGCAGCCAGGTGCGGGTGCTACAGGACGGCAAACGCGTGACGACCGTGGCGTCTTACGCGGAAGATCCCGGTTTCTCCCCGCGCGTGCGGTTCACACAGGGGGGCGCACGCCGCGTACCGTGCGCCCTGCTTATGCCTGCGGACTACGACGGCGACACTCCCCTGCCGGTCCTTCTCGACCCCTACGGCGGTCCGCACGGCCCCCGGGTGCTGGCGGCGCACAACGCGCACCTCACGTCGCAGTGGTTCGCCGACCAGGGCTTCGCGGTGGTGGTCGCCGACGGGCGCGGCACCCCCGGCCGCTCCCCCGCCTGGGAGAAGGCGATCGACGGAGACCTCACGGTGTCGCTGGACGACCAGGTGGACGCCCTGCACGACCTCGCGAAGTCCTTCCCGCTGGACCTGACCAGGGTGGCGATCCGCGGCTGGTCGTACGGCGGCTGGCTGGCCGGGCTCGCCGTACTGCGCCGCCCGGACGTCTTCCACGCGGGCATCGCGGGCGCCCCCGTCACCGACTGGCGGCTGTACGACACGCACTACACGGAGCGGTATCTGGGCGACCCGACCGTGTCCCCGGCGGAGTACGCGAAGAGTTCGCTGATCACGGACGACGGCCTGTCCGACCCCGCCGAGCCGCACCGCCCGCTGCTGATCGTGCACGGCACCGCCGACGACAACGTGGTCTTCGCGCACGCCCTGCGGCTGTCCTCCGCCTTGCTCGCGGCCGGCCGACCGCATGAGGTGCTCCCGCTCTCCGGGGTCACGCACATGACCCCGCAGGAACAGGTCGCGGAGAACCTGCTGCTGCTCCAGGTGGACTTCCTGCGGCGTTCGCTGGGGCTGGGCCAGGCGTAAAAAACGGGCCGGGGCGACATGGCGCGCCCCGGCCCGTTTACGGCACCCGCACGGCCGTACGCGTTTTAGATTCGCGCGTCCGTATATCGGAATGACGTCAGCCAAGTTGCCTGCGTGTTAACACGGTTGGTGGTCATTTGTACGGCTATTCCACCCCATCCGCATGATCGTCCAAGGAATCCTCCGTGGGCTCCTCGGGCGGAACCACCTGCTTCTCCTCCGCGAAATGGCAGGCCGAGTCATGCGCGGCGGGCCCGGTGGCCAGCCGGAACTCCGCGGGCACCGCCAGCATCGGCACCTCAAGGGCGCATCTCTCCTGGGCTTTCCAGCAGCGGGTACGGAAGCGGCAGCCGGAGGGGATGTTCGTCGGGGAGGGCACATCGCCGGACAGGATGATCCGCTCGCGGTGCACCCGCGCCTCCGGGTCGGGGACCGGGACGGCGGACAGCAGCGCCTGGGTGTAGGGGTGCGTCGGGTGGTCGTAGATCTCGGCGTCGCGGCCGATCTCCACGATCCGGCCGAGGTACATCACCCCGACCCGGTCGGAGATGTGCCGCACGATCGACAGGTCGTGTGCGATGAAGACGTACGAGAGTCCGAACTCGCCCTGGAGCTGGTCCATCAGGTTGATGACCTGGGCCTGGACGGAGACGTCGAGGGCGGAGACCGGTTCGTCGGCGACGATGATCTCGGGGCGGAGCGCCAGCCCGCGGGCGATGCCGATGCGCTGGCGCTGACCGCCGGAGAACTGGTGCGGGTAGCGGTTGATGTACTCCGGGTTGAGGCCGACGACGTCCAGGAGGTCCTGGACCTTGCGCCGCCGGTCGCCCTTCGGGGCCACCTCGGGGTGGATCTCGAAGGGCTCCCCGATGATGTCGCCCACGGTCATCCGGGGGTTGAGCGAGGTGTAGGGGTCCTGGAACACCATCTGGATGTTCCGGCGGACGGCCTTCAGGGCGCGCCCCGACAGTCTGGTGATGTCCTCGCCCTTGTACAGGATCGCCCCGTCGGTCGGCCGTTCCAGGTTGACCAGCATCTTCGCGACCGTCGACTTGCCGCAACCGGACTCGCCGACGATGCCGAGGGTCTCGCCCGCGCCGAGGGAGAAGTCGACGCCGTCGACGGCCTTGACCGCGCCGATCTGCTTCTTGAAGACGATGCCCTGGGTGAGCGGGTAGTGCTTGTACAGGCCGCGGACTTCCAGAATCGGTTCCACCACGGTCGGTGCGGCCACGGTCGGTTCAGCCATGGAGGCACTCCCTCCAGAAGTGGCAGGCGCTCCCGCGTTCCCCGTCCGACGGGGTGATCTCGTACAGCGGCGGTTCGTCGGTGCGGCACACGTCCTGGGCCATCGGGCAGCGCGGGTTGAAGGCGCAGCCGGGCGGAATGTGCATCAGGTTGGGCGGCAGACCCTTGATGGCGTAGAGCTCCTGGCCCTTCTGGTCCAGGCGCGGGATCGATTCGAGCAGGCCTCGGGTGTACGGGTGGGCGGGCGCCTTGTAGATGTCGTGGACCGGGGCGGACTCCACGATGCGGCCCGCGTACATCACGGCGATGCGGTCGGCGACGTCGGCGACCACGCCGAGGTCGTGCGTGATGAGGATGAGGCCCATGCCGAGCTCACGCTGCAGCTCGGCGAGGAGGTCCATGACCTGGGCCTGGACGGTGACGTCCAGCGCCGTCGTCGGTTCGTCGGCGATGATCAGGGAGGGCTCCAGGGCCAGCGCCATGGCGATCATGATGCGTTGGCGCATACCGCCGGAGAACTGGTGCGGATAGTCCCGGACGCGCTGCTTGGCCGCCGGGATGCGGACCCGGTCCATCAGCTCTACGGCCTTGGCGCGGGCGTCCTTCTTGGACAGGCCCCGGTGCACGACGAACATCTCGCCGAGCTGGTCGCCGACGGAGAGGACCGGATTCAGGGACGACAGCGCGTCCTGGAAGATCATCGCCATCTCGGAGCCCCGGATCTTCCTGCGCTCGTCCTCCTTGAGCTTCAGCAGGTCCTGGCCCTGGAAGAAGATCTCGCCACCGGTGATCCGCCCGGGCGGGATGTCGAGGATGCCCATGATCGCCTGCGCGGTGACCGACTTGCCGGAGCCGGACTCGCCGAGCACGGCGAGCGTCTCGCCCTCGTCCACGGCGTAGGTGACACCGTTGACGGCCCGGGCGACCCCGTCCCGGGTCCTGAACTCCACCTGGAGGTCGCGCACTTCGAGCAGCATGGCGACGGCTCACCTCAGCTTCGGGTCGAGGGCGTCGCGCACCGCGTCGCCGAGCATGATGAACGCGAGGACGGTGACCGCGAGGGCCCCCGACGGCCACAGCAGGGCGTGCGGGGCGTTGCGGATGTACGGCGAGGCGGCCGAGATGTCGATGCCCCAGGACACGCTGGGCGGTTTCAGCCCGACGCCGAGGTACGACAGGGTCGCCTCCAGGGAGATGTACGTGCCGAGCGCGATGGTGGCGACGACGATGACCGGGGCCACGGCGTTGGGCGTGATGTGCCGGAGCAGGATGCGGGAGTTGGAGGCGCCGAGGGCGCGGGCGGCCTGCACGTAGTCGTGCTGCTTGGCGGTGATGACCGAGCCGCGCGCGATACGGGAGATCTGCGGCCAGCCGAGCAGCACCATGAACCCGATGACCGGCCAGATGGTGTTGCTGGTGACGACCGAGAGAAGGACCAGTCCCCCGAGGACGACCGGGATGGCGAAGAAGATGTCGGTGATGCGGGAGAGGATCGAGTCGCCGCCACCGCCGAAGAAGCCCGCGAGAGCACCGAGGACGCTGCCGAGGACGGCGACCCCGAGGGTGGCGAGGACGCCGACCGCGACGGACGTACGGGCGCCGTAGACCACGCGCGTGTACACGTCGCAGCCCTGGCCGTCGAAGCCGAAGGGATGGCCGGCCTGGGAGCCCTCCTGGGCCTTGGAGAGGGTGCACTTGAGGGGGCTCATCCAGGTGATGGCCCCGGGCCACAGGGAGATGAAGACCAGGAACAGGATGATCAGCGCGGAGATGATGAAGACCGGGTTGCGGCGCAGGTCGCGCCAGGCGTCGGACCAGAGGCTGCGGGGCTTCTCCGACGGGCCGTCGGCGTCCGAGTCGTGGTCCAGGTCCTTCTCCAGCGTCTCCCCCTCGGTGGTCGCCAGGTCCATGACGCCGCCCATGCCCGTCGCGGCGATCGCGCCGTCCTCGGCTTCGCGTTGGCCGCCCGTGACGTGCGGCTCCGGGGGCTCGGGCTCAGGCATAGCGGATCCTCGGGTCGAGTACGCCGTAGAGGAGGTCGACGAGCAGGTTGGCGACCAGGAAGACCAGCACGAGGACGGTCACGAAGCCGACGACGGTCTGGGTGTTCTGCCGGAGGATGCCCTGGTAGAGCTGGTAGCCGACGCCGTGGATGTTGAAGATCCGTTCGGTGACGATCGCGCCGCCCATCAGCGCGCCGATGTCCGTGCCGATGAACGTGACCACGGGGATCAGGGAGTTGCGCAGCAGGTGCTTGCGGATCACGCGGTGCCGGGGAAGTCCCTTGGCGACGGCGGTGCGTACGTAGTCGGCGCGGGTGTTCTCCGCGATGGAGGTACGGGTCAGCCGGGTCACATAGGCGAGGGAGACGGAGGCGAGGACGAGCCCGGGGACGATCAGCTCGTCGAAGGGTGCCTCGGAGGAGACCGACGGGCTGATCCAGCCCCACTCGACGCCGAGCAGCAGCTGGAGCAGCAGACCGGTGACGAAGGTGGGGACGGAGATGACGACGAGGGTGACCAGCAGGGCCCCGGTGTCGACGGGCTTCCCCCGGCGCAGCCCGGTGACGACGCCGAGCGTGATGCCGATGACGACCTCGAAGAGGATCGCGACGATCGTCAGCCGGATGGTGATCGGGAAGGCGGTGGCCATCAGCTCGGTGACCTCCTGCCCGTTGAACGCGGTGCCGAAGTCGCCGGTGAAGACGTTCCCCATGTAGGTCAGGTATTGCTGCCAGACCGGCTTGTCGAGGCCGAACTCCTTGCGCAGTTGGGCGGCGGTGGCGGGGTCGCACTCCCGGTCGCCGCACAGGCCGGCGATGGGGTCGCCCATCACGTTCACCATCAGGAAGATCAACAGTGTGGCGCCGAAGAAGACCGGGATCATCTGCAGCAGGCGCCGGATCACATACCGTCCCATGAGGGCTCCGGAGGAGTTGCTGGGCGGCCGTCGGTCTCACTTGTGGGAGGGGGCCGCCCATGACGGTGTCGGGCTCGGCTCAGCCGACCTTGATCTGGTCGTACACCGGCACGCTGAACGGGTTGAGCGTGACCTCGGAGAGGCGCGCCGAGTAGCCCGCGCTGCCGTTCTGGTACCAGAGCGGGATGGCGGCCATGTTGTCCCGCACGACCTCCTCGGCCTGCTGGAACTTCTCCACTGCCGTCCCCGTGTCCTCCTCCGCGTTGGCCTCGTCGACGAGCTTGTCGAAGTCGGCGTTGGACCACTTGCCGTCGTTGGAGGAGGCGTTGGTGTAGTAGAGCGGCTGGAGGAAGTTCTGGATGAGCGGGTAGTCCATCTGCCAGCCGGCGCGGAACGGGCCGCTGATCTTCTGCTGGGTGATCTGGTTGCGGAAGTCGGCGAAGGTGCCGACCGGGTTGCCGACGCAGGCCTTCTCGTTGTCGAGGGCGTTGTTGACGGAGTTGCAGACGGCGTCGACCCACTGCTTGTGGGAGCCGGTGTCCGCGTTGTACGAGATCTTGACCTGGCCGCCGGGGAGCCCGCCGCCCTCCTCGATCAGCTTCTTCGCCTCGTCGGGGTCGTACTCGCAGGCGTCACCGCACAGGCCCTCCTTGTAGCCGCCGTCCCCGCCGAGCACGGGCGAGGTCCAGTCGGTGGCGGGGGTGCGGGTCTTCACGAAGATGGTCTCGGTGATCTGGTCGCGGTCGATCGCCCGGGACAGCCCCTCGCGGACCTTCTCCATTCCGGCCTTGTCCCATTTCTTGTCGTAGAACGGGAAGGCGAGGGTCTGGATGATGCCGGCCGGGGTGTTGATGTAGCGGTCGCCGAGGTCGTTCTGGACGTTCTTGAGCTGCGCGGCGGGGACGTCGTCGACGAGGTCGAGGTTGCCGGCCATCAGGTCGGTGTAGGCGGTGTTGTTGTCGGTGTAGACCTTGAGGTCCACGCCGCCGTTCTGCGCCTTGTCGTCCCCCGGATAGTCGTCCCACTTCCTGAGGGAGAGCTGCGAGCCCTTGGTGTACGAGTCGACGGTGTACGGGCCGTTGCCGACGGGCTTGCTCAGCCATGCGGAGTGGTCGTCGAAGAACGTCTGCGGCAGCGGGGAGAAGGCCGCGTAGCCGAGGGTGTCGGGGAAGGTCGAGAACTTCTGCTTCAGCTTGACGGTGAAGGTCTTGTCGTCGACGACCTTCAGCCCGGCCAGCGTCTGGGCGGACTGCTGGCTTCCGTCGTCCGGGTGCGTCTTGTCGTAGCCGTCGATGTACTCGAAGAAGTACGCGTTCTTCTGGTTGTTCTTGAGGCTCGCCCCGTAGTTCCAGGCGTCGACGAACGACTTGGCGGTGACCTTCTCGCCGTTGCTGAAGGTCCAGCCGTCCCTGACCGTGATGGTGAAGTTCTGCGAGTCGGTCGTCTCGATCTTCTCGGCGAGCATGTCCTTGGCCTGGCCGGTCTTCGGGTCGTACTGCTTCAGCCCCCGGAAGAGCATGGACAGCACCTTGCCGCCCTGTACCTCGTTGGTGTTGGCCGGCTCCAGCGGGTTCTGCGGGTCTCCCCAGGAGGAACTGAGCACCGCGCCACTGTCGCCACCGCCACCGCCGCCGCTGTCGTCCCCACCACCGCAGGCCGTCGCCACGAGAGCTACCGCCGCCGCGCAAGCGACCCATCTGCCGCGCATGGCTCGACGCATGGAGTGCCTCCTCGTGAGTGCGCAGATCCGCGCTGTGCTCCAGCGCCGGGGCGCTGTTCCTTTACCGGCCAATATCGGGGGAAAGGGGGCACAGTGCATGTTTGCGCGGGCCGTACGAGTGGGCGGGAGGGGGCTCAGGGTGGAGTGGCGGGCCGGGGTGGGGTGGTGGGTTGGAGTGGAGCGGCGGCTTCCGGCGGGGGACTCGGAGGCAGCGACGACTTCCGGTGGAGCGGCGGGCTCAGGGTGGGTCAGCGGGGAAGGTGAAGGCGGGAGAGAGAGGTGGGGCGGGTGCCGCCGTTCCGCCATGAGTAGGGTGCGCCGCCTGCGGGGCGCGGGGAAGGGACACCACTTGCCGGGCGCGGGCGGGACACGCCATCTGCCGGGCGCGGGGAGGGCACCCCGCCCGCCGGGCGCGGAGACGGTAGGCCGCCCGCCGGGCGCGGAGACGGTAGGCCGCCTGCCGGACGCTGCGACGGTACGCCGCCGACGGTACCGACCGGCCCCCGCACGGACTGCGGTCGCGGCGCCCTGAAGGCCACCTGGACCGCGCCGGACGGCGACAGGGAGATCAGCAGGTTCGACTCCATGGCCTCCGCGAGCCGCTCCAGCGAGGGCAGGGTCGGTACGCCCCTGCCGTGCTCGAGCCGGGACAGGGCGCCCTGGCTCATACCGGCCCGCGACGCGAGGTTCTCCTGCGTGAGGCCCATTTCCAGGCGCCGGGCGCGCACAGCCGCACCGAAGGACTCGGACAGCCCGCCCACGGGCTCGACATTGCGATCGCGATCCGACGGAACAGTCATGCCGCACTCTCCCCGTTGCCAACGAATGACCCGGCCGAAACCGGCTGCACCCCGGTGACGTGCACCGACGCCCAGAAGACAACCGAACGACCTTCAACGGTTCCGCGATCGGGAAAGTTTCACGAGGAGGTTCGTTCATATCGCGAACTGCATGAACGACCTTCGTGAGAGATGCGACACATTACGCGGAGCAGAGATCAGGCCATCCACCACAAGGCGGACACCGCCCTCTCTCCCCATGCACCCCTTTGGGCGTTTTACCCTCATCGGCCGACCCCTTGTCAAGAGCCGCGTGGCGCTTCGCACAAATGTACTCCGCTTGCCAACCCACCGCGGCCTGATCACTCTTGGCGCATCGTCAGCCGGACGGCAGGTCAGTCACCGCCTCTGGTCGACGAGTTGGCGCGGTCCACGCCTCCCAAACCACACCCGAGCCGTCGATGACGACTCAACCTCAGTCATGTCCAAGTGACCTGACCGACCGAAGGGAATCCGAACCCCATGAGGAAAATCGCAGGCTCGGCGATCGCGTCCGTCATCGTGGCGGGCGGCCTGGTCGGCCTCAGCGGCACGCCCGCCTTCGCCGGCTGCGCTCCGGACCGGGGTACCGGCTACACCATCTTCGCCAAGTCGACGGTGTACAAGGCGACCAACCTCAAGAGCGACTGGGTCTTCGACAAGACGAAGCCGACCATCTCGTACAACGAGAACAAGACGAGCACCGTGAGCGCCAGCGGCACAGCGGGCGTCGAGGCCGAGGCCGGTGTCATCTTCGCCAAGGCCAGCACGTCGTTCAGCGTGACCGTGGGCGGCGAGTGGTCGAAGGGCTCGAGCTGGAACTACGAGCTGCCGGCGGAGAACAAGCCGGGCAAGACCAAGGTCCGCATGGTCATGTACCACGAGGCGAAGAAGTTCAAGACCCGGAAGTACACCTGGACTCTGGGCGGCAACTGCAAGACCACGAAGAAGACCAAGTGGACGAAGACGTTCGTCGCCCCGGTGAAGCGCAACAACAACGTCTGGGGCCTGGAGTACAAGTAGGCACACGTCACACGGCCTTCGAGCCGCCCCTGTGAGACGGCCCGCCGGAGGTGGCACACCCCGGGCGGGCCGTCCGCGGTTCACCCCGACTCGCCCCGCTCCACACAGAATTCGTTGCCCTCGGGATCCGCGAGGAGAACCCAGCCCCCACCGTCGGGACGCGTGTGGTCCGCGACGAGCCGGGCCCCGAGCCCGAGCGCCCGCTCGACCTCCTCGGCCCGGGTGCGCCCGTTCGGCTTCAGGTCGAAGTGCACCCGGTTCTTCACCGTCTTGCCCTCGGGCACCTGGATGAAGAGCAGCCTCGGCCCACCGGCCGGGTCCGCGATCACCGCCGCCGGGTCCCCCGGCTTGTCGTCCTCGTCCAGCGGACGACCGAGCAACCGACTCCAGAAGAGCCCGACGTAGTACGGGTCACCGGTGGTGTCGAAGGTGATGCTGTGGATGGAGGGGTGGGCTGTCGGATGTGCGGGGTGCATTGGGCTGCCAGAGCTCAACAGAAGCCTCCATGGGCTGGGTTGTGGTCGCCGGGAGCCTTCCTGACCCCGGCCCGCGTGTCGACCGATTAACCACCGAGCACACCGTTCCCGGCCACCGAATCCACCTCGAAACCGTCGGTGCTGAAAACAGCGGTTCCCGGCACCGGAGGGCCGGTGCCGGGAACCCATTGACGCATGCGTCGCGGATCAGGCCGCGTGGACCACGTCCTTCTCCTCCGCGAAATGGCAGGCCGACTCGTGCGCGGCCGGAGTGTCGACGTCCCGGAAGACCTCGGGGATCGCCAGCAGAGGGATCTCCTCCGCGCACTTGTCCTGCGCCTTCCAGCAACGGGTGCGGAAGCGGCAGCCCGAGGGCGGGTTGGCCGGGGACGGAACGTCGCCGGTGAGGATGATCCGCTCGCGGTTCGCGCGGACCTCCGGATCCGGCACCGGGACCGCCGACAGCAGCGCCTGCGTGTAGGGGTGCGTCGGGTGGTCGTAGATCTGCTCGTCCGTGCCGATCTCCGCCATCTTGCCGAGGTACATGACCCCGACCCGGTCGGAGATGTGCCGCACGATCGACAGGTCGTGCGCGATGAAGAGGTAGGAGAGGTTGAACTCGTCCTGCAGCCGCTCCATCAGGTTGATGACCTGGGCCTGGACCGACACGTCCAGCGCGGACACCGGCTCGTCGCAGATGATGATCTCCGGGTTGAGCGCGAGGCCGCGGGCGATGCCGATGCGCTGGCGCTGACCGCCGGAGAACTGGTGCGGGTAGCGGTTGATGTACTCCGGGTTGAGGCCGACGACGTCCAGGAGGTCCTGGACCTTGCGCCGCCGGTCGCCCTTCGGGGCCACCTCGGGGTGGATCTCGAAGGGCTCCCCGATGATGTCGCCGACCGTCATACGCGGGTTGAGCGAGGTGTACGGGTCCTGGAACACCATCTGGATGTTGCGGCGTACCGCCTTCAGCGCGCGGCCGGACAGCTTGGTGATGTCCTGGCCCTTGTAGAAGACCTCGCCGGCGGTGGCCCGCTCCAGCGTCATCAGCAGCTTGGCGACGGTGGACTTGCCACAGCCGGACTCGCCGACGATACCGAGGGTCTCGCCCTGGTAGAGGTCGAAGGAGATGCCGTCGACGGCCTTGACCGCGCCGATCTGCTTCTTGAACAGGATGCCCTGGGTCAGCGGGAAGTGCTTGACCAGGTTGCGCACCTGGAGGATCGGCTCGCCGCGCTCGACGGGCGCCTCGATGGCGGCTACGGCCTCCGCCTCGGAGTGCGCGTCGACGACATCCACCTCGGAGACGTTCGGCGTGGCGTCCTGCGGCTCGTCGTTCTTGCTGAGCTCAGCCATGGAGCGTCTCCTTCCAGAAGTGGCAGGCGCTGCCGCGGCCGGCCAGTTCGCCGCCGTCCCGCTCGGTCACCGGGAGCAGTGCCGGAATCTCCGTACGGCAGATGTCCTGTGCCTGGGGGCAGCGCGGGTTGAAGGCGCAACCGGCTGGCACATGCAGCAGGTTGGGCGGCAGCCCCTTGATCGCGTACAGCTCCTGGCCCTTCTGGTCCAGGCGCGGGATCGAGTCCAGCAGGCCCTTGGTGTACGGGTGCGCCGGCTTCTTGTAGATCTCATGGACCGGGGCGAGCTCGACGATCCGGCCCGCGTACATCACCGCGATCTTGTCGGCGACGTCGGCGACGACACCCAGGTCGTGGGTGATGAGGATCAGGCCCATGTTGTACTCGCGCTGAAGCTCGGCGAGCAGATCCATGACCTGGGCCTGCACCGTCACGTCGAGGGCCGTGGTGGGCTCGTCGGCGATGATCAGGTCGGGTTCGAGGGCCAGCGCCATGGCGATCATGATGCGCTGGCGCATACCGCCGGAGAACTGATGCGGGTAGTCGTTGATCCGCGCCGCGGCGGCGGGGATCTTGACCTTGTCCATCAGTTCGATCGCTTTGGCCTTGGCATCCTTCTTGGAGAGGCCCTGGTGGACGCGGAACATCTCGCCGAGCTGGTAGCCCACGCTGAGCACCGGGTTCAGCGAGCTGAGCGCGTCCTGGAAGATCATGGCGATCCTGGTGCCGCGGAGCTTCCGCCGCTCCTCGCCCGACATCTTGAGCATGTCCTGGCCGCGGAAGAGGATCTCGCCCTGCGGGATCTTCGCCGGGGGCATGTCCAGGATGCCCATGATCGCCTGCGCTGTCACGGACTTGCCGGAGCCCGACTCGCCGAGCACGGCGAGCGTCTCGCCCGCGCTCACGCTGTAGTTCACTCCGTTGACGGCCTTGGCCACTCCGTCACGGGTGTGGAACTCCACGTGCAGGTCCCGGACCTCTAGCAGCGGGGCGTTGTCGTCGTCATGCCCGCGGGGCGCGGGGACGGCGTCGGTGTTGTCGATGATGGTCAACGTACGCCCTCCTCAGCGCAGCTTGGGGTCGAGGGCGTCGCGCACCGCGTCGCCGAGCATGATGAACGCGAGCACGGTCAGCGACAGCATGGCCGCCGGGAAGAACAGCACGTGCGGTGCGTTGCGGATGACCTTGGCAGCCGACGAGATGTCCATGCCCCACGACACGGTCGGGTCGGCCAGGCCGATGCCCAGGAAGGAGAGCGTGGCCTCGGTCGAGATGTAGACGCCCAGAGAGATGGTCGCGACGACGATCACCGGGGCGATGGCGTTCGGCAGGATGTGCCGGGCCAGGATGCGCGTGGTGCTCGCACCGAGCGCCTTGGCGGCGTGCACATAGTCCGCCTGCTTGTTGGTGATCACCGCGCCGCGCATGACGCGGGCCACCTGGGTCCAGCCCAGGAAGGACATCGCGAGGATGACGACGATGATCGAGCGCGTCTCGAAGGAGTTGAGCACGATGAGGGCGCCGAGCAGGAACGGGATGCCGAAGAAGATGTCGGTGATCCGGGAGAGAAGCGAGTCGATCCAGCCGCCGAAGTAGCCGGCGAGCATACCGATGAAGCCGCCGACGACCGTGGTGAGCACGGTGACGCCCACACCGACGAGGATCGACGCGCGGGCGCCGAAGACGAGCCGGGTGTAGATGGATCGTCCCTGACCGTCGTAGCCCAGCCACTCCGGGGAGAACCAGTGGCTGAGCTCCGGCTCGCCGAGGTAGTGCTGGGACAGGTCGGCGTCGCGGGGGTCGCCGCTGGAGAAGAGGCCGGGGAAGGCCGCGATGATCAGCAGCAGCAGGATCAGCGCCGCGGAGACGATGAAGTACGGGTTGCGCCGCAGATCTCGCCATGCGTTCGACCAGAGGCTGGCGGGCTTGTCCTTGCGCGCGGGTTCCTGAGCCGGTGTCCCCTGCGTGGGAATCTCGACGTCCGCGGCTGCCGTCTTGATCGCGTCCTTGGCCGCGTCCTTGGTCACGTCAGGCATAACGGATCCTCGGGTCCAGAACCGCGTAGAGCAGGTCGATGAGCAGGCTGGCCAGCATGTACACCAGCACCAGGATGGTGACGATGCCGACGATCGTGGCGCCCTCACGCCGGAACAGCGCGGTGTAGAGGGCGTTGCCGACACCGGGCACGTTGAAGATGCCCTCGGTGACGACCGCTCCCGACATCAGGGCGCCGATGTCCGTTCCGAGGTAGGTGACCACGGGGATCAGCGAGTTGCGCATCAGGTGGACACCGACGACACGGCGGCGCGGCAGGCCCTTGGCCACGGCCGTGCGCATGTAGTCGGAGCGCAGGTTCTCGGCGATCGAGGTACGGGTCAGCCGCGCCACATACGCGAGTGAGAGTGAGCCCAGGACGACCCCGGGCAGGATCAACTCGTTCCAGTTCTCGGCGTTCTGCACATTGGGCGAGACCCAGCCCAGGTTGAACGAGAAGACTTGACGCAGGATGAACGCCAGGACGAAGACCGGAACGGAGAGCACGAGCAGGGTGAAGACCAGCACGAGACTGTCCGCAGTCCGGCCTGCCTTCAAGCCCGCGAGGATGCCGAGGGCGACGCCGACGACGAGCTCGAAGACGAAAGCGACCGTGGCGAGCCGGATCGTCGTGGGGAAGACCCGACCGATTTCCTCCGAGACAGGCCTGCCCGCGAAGGTGTCGCCGAAGTCGAAGTGGAAGAGGATGCCGTTCATGTAGTCGACGTACTGCTTCCACAGCGGCTGGTCGAGGCCGTACTTGTGACGCAGCGCGGCGACGGTGGCCGCATCGGCTCCCCTGTCGCCGAACATCGCCCGGACCGGGTCACCGGGCAGCGCGTACACCATAAGGAAGATGAGCAATGTGGTCCCGATGAAGACCGGGATCATCTGGAGCAGTCGTCGTGCGACATAGCGCCCCATCGTGCCTCCGTCTCAGGTCGGTGAAACACGTGGCCGCAGATCCCCCCGGGCAATGCGACCACGCACTTGGAGGGCGGCACCGCGAAGTGGTTTCGCGGTGCCGCCTCTCCAAGTAGCCGACGATCGTTACTTCTTGACTTCGATCTCGTTGAGGATCGGGTCACCGGCCTGGTTGAACTTCACGTTCTGCACGTTGTTCGAGTAGCCCGAGTTGACCTTGTAGTACCAGAGCGGGATGGACGGCATGTCGTCGACCAGCGACTTCTCGGCCTGCTGGTAGAGCTCCGCCGACTTCTCGATGGTGGGCGCCGCGTCGGCCTCCTTCACCAGCTTGTCGAACGCCTTGTTCGAGTAGCCGCTGGTGTTGCCGGCCACACCGGTGCCGTAGAGGTCACGGAGGAAGTTGCCGTTGAACGGGTAGTCGAGCACCCAGCCACCGCGGTACATCGACTTGACCTCGTGGGCGTCGCGCGCCTTGAGGTCGGTCTGGAAGTCGGCCTTGGAGTCGCCGGTGCACTCGACACCGGTGGCCTTGCGGATGCTGCCGCAGACCGCCTCGACCCACTCGCCGTGGCCGCCGTCGGCGTTGAACTGGATGCTGATCTTGTTGCCGGGGACACCGCCACCGGCCTTGATCAGCTTCTTGGCCTCGGCCGGGTTGTACGTGGTGACGTCACCGGCGGCACCGGCCTTGAAGCCGAGGACGCCCTGGGCGACCCAGCCGGTGGCCGGCGTACGGGTCTTCTGGAGGACCGTGTCGGTGATCGTCTTACGGTCGATCGCCATCGACAGGCCCTGCAGGACGCGGTTGTCGATGTTCTTCCACTGCTTGGTGTAGAAGGCAGGGACGATGGACTGGACGGCCGAGTAGTCCTGGTCGACCGCGCGGTCGCCGAGGTCGCTCTTGTAGTTCGCGAGGCTCGTGGCCGGCACCTGGCGGATGACGTCGACCTTGTCGGAGAGCAGGTCGGCGTAGGAGGCGTCGGGGCCGGTGTAGTTCTTGAAGAGCACGCCGCCGTTCTTGGGCTTGTTCGGGCCCTTGTAGCCGGCGTACGTCTTGACCTCGATCGACTTCTTGTGGTCCCACTTGACGAACTCGTAGGGGCCGTTGCCGACCGGCTTCTCGCCGTAGCCCTTCGGGTCCTTGAAGAAGCCGGACGGGAGCGGCGCGAAGACGTTGTACGCGAGCTTGTACTCGAAGTACGCGAGCGGCGCGCTCAGGGTGATGGTGAAGGTGCTGTCGTCGACGACCTTCAGGCCGGACATGGCGTCCTTCTTGGCCTTGCCCTTCTCCGGGTGGACGTCGGCGTAGCCCTCGATGTCGGAGAACCAGGAGGCGTTGGTCTGGTTGTTCGCGATGTTCGCGGCCCAGTTCCACGCGTCCACGTAGGACTTGGAGGTGACCGCCTCGCCGTTGTGGAACTTCCAGCCCGACTTGAGCTTGACGGTCCACACCTTGGAGTCCTTCGTGGTGATGGACTCGGCGTTGGTGTAAGTGATCTTGCCGCTGCCGGGCTCGTAGTCGACGAGAGTGTCGAAGATCGAGGTGATCACGTCGGAGCCGTAGCTCTCCATCGTGTTCGCGGGCTGCAGAGGGTTCTGCGGCTCACCACTCTCGAACGTCACAATGCCCTTGGGGTTGACGGCGCCCTTGTCGTTGCCGCCGTCGTCCCCCTTGTCACTGCCACCACCACAAGCGGTCACGCTCAGCGCCACGACCGCGGCTATCGCCACCCACTTGGCGCTCTTCGCACCCCGCATGGGTTCCTCCTCATGAGTCCATTGTTCACCGCAGGAAGGAGTACAAGACACCGCGCCGCCACGCGGGACGGTGAAGGTCGGGTACCCCCCGGGCTCGCCAGCCGGCGTCCCCCCTGGACGCCTGGCTTTGATCCGAGCTCTACGCGCCTAACTATCTGCCATGGGCCAGCGCCCGGCCACCTTCAAAAGGTCTCGGTTCGATCACACCTCGCGCCTACATCTTCCAAAATCCGGACAAAGAGTTTGGTGAGAGATCCCTGCGAAACGGACTTGTTACACGAATACCGGAGGCAGGTGTCCGTATTCCGGACAGTAGGGAGAGGGAAATCAGTTGCGCTCGCTGCACTCGCCGTGCAAGGCATCTACGGCATGCGCGCTCACGCACCGGACGCACAGGCGGCATTCCTCAACGACCAACGTTTTCCCGCCTGTTGACCGTCCGCGGCGGGGCTGCCGACGGACGTCGCACCGCGACGTCAGTCGCAGGACGTACGGGTGTGACCTTGGAGAAACCTGTGCGTACTTCAGAGTAATAGGAATCGGCCAGGCGCGGAGCCCTCTCCCCTGTAATGAAGGGTTTTCCCTCACCGGCCATGGGGGTGGAACCGTCACGGTCGCTGCGAGCTCCGGCCTCGGCCACGGACAGGGAAATCCCTCAGGCCCGGCCGCCGTGATCCGTCACGACATCTCCTGCGGTTCGCTGGCGATCTTGTAGAGCGCGCCACACCGCGGGAAAAATCTCTGGAGGCGAGGCAACGGTTCTCGAAGCCCACGGACTCTATGGGGCATCAAGGAGGTGCCCATGGGGGAACAGACAAAGGCTCGAGACGCGGAGTTCCAGAGCTTTGTCATCGGCTGCTGGCCGCGGTTGTTGCGGACGGCCTTTCTCCTCTCCGGCGAGCAGCACGCCGCGGAGGACCTGGTCCAGTCGACGCTGGAACAGGTGTACGTCGCCTGGCGCCGTGTCGGCTCGGCGGACAACCCCGAAGCGTACGTACGGCGCGTGATGATCAACGCGCATTCGCGCAGACACCGCAGACGTCTCAAGGAGTTGCTGTCGCCCAGAAGCGACTCCGATCTCGCGCACGATCTGCCCGACCCCGGCGACCCGATCGGACGGGCCGACAACCGCGGAGCCCTGCTCAAGGCCCTTGCCCAACTGCCACCGAGGCAGCGGCAGGCGGTGGTGCTGCGGTACTGGGAGGACCTGACCGAGACCCAGACCGCGGAGGCGATGGGCTGCTCGGTGGGTGCGGTGAAGAGCAACGCGGCCAAGGGGATCGCCAAGCTCCGAGCCGTACCGGGCCTGGCCGAGATGGTGACGAACGGAGGGCGGAAGTGATGAGCGCGGACCGGCAGGAGAACCACGGCATGACAGACAGGGACATCACCCTTCTCCTCGCGGACGCGGCGGACGATGTCGAGATCGGCCTGGCCCCGGTCCAGGCGGTGGTACGCGGAGGCCGACGCCGCAGGACCCGCCGCTGGGCGGTGGCGGCGGCCACGGCCGTGCTGGTCGCCGGCTCGACGGTGTCACTGGCGATGACGGGGCTGCAGGACGGCGACGGAAAGCGGGGGGCGCCGGTGGCGACTCAGCCGCCGACGGCCGAGGAGCGGGATGTGACGAAGGCCCAGCGGACCGTGCTGGGACACGGATACGACAACCAGTCCTTGGGCTGGGAAGTGGTCATCTACGTGTGGGCGGCACCACGCGACGAGGCCGAGGCCCGGGCCCAACTGGCGGCGATGACCGAGCATGGGGAGACACCGGACGTGCGTCAGGCATCCGACCTGATTGGCAAGAGCTCGTACATCGTCTGGAAGACCAGCGAGAACAGCGGCTCAAGGGTATGGGTAGACACGTTCAGGACGAACAGCGTCTCCGACACGAACATGCAGTACATCACCGGCTCTCTGGGAACAGGTCCCGGCAACTCCAACCGCTTGGTCATCGGCCAGGTCGCCAAGAGCGTCCAGCGCGTCACGTGCACCTGGAAGGACGGAAGGACCACCGAAGTCAGCAGGGTGCCCGCGAGGCTCGACGTCGACATTGAAGAAGAGGTGATCCGTCCGGCGCAGGGTTCTCCTGTGGACTGGTTCGTGTGCTCGGCACCATGGGAGGGCGAGTTCAAGTCGGTGCGGGTGACGAAGTAGATGGATCCATCCGTGATACACCGTGCGCCCGACCACCGCGGGCTCCGCGTCGCCCTTGTCGGAGAGCGACACTTTCGACTGCGAGCAGACCTCCATGCGGCGCTCGGCCTCGAGGGCTGCATCGACATCGTCGTGGAGACCGGCGCGTACGAACACGCGTTGCCGCTCGTCAAAGCCTCAACCCCTGATGTCGTCCTCATGGACCTCGACTGGGCAAGCCCCTCCGTCCTGGAGACATGCGGAGCCCTGATACGCGATGCACCGACGACGCGGATCGTGGCCATGACCCAACGCTGTGACGACGAAGGACAGTTGCTCACGGCCCTCTCTGCGGGTGTACGCGGGTACGTCTCCAAGTCCGCCGGCGTCGCGGAGGTGATCGGTGCGATCAATGCGGTGACGACCGGTGCCATGTTCATCTGTCAGGGTGCTGCGCTGCTCTTGAACGGACTACTCAGCGCCCCTCTCCGGCCCGCCGAGCACGAGCTTCTGTCCACACTGACACGGCGCGAGCGGGAGATCCTCGACCTGGTGGCCAGAGGGTACGACAACCGCCGGATAGCGCGGGCGTTGACCCTTGCAGACAAGACCGTACGGAACAACGTCTCAGCGATCTTCGGAAAGATCGGCGTGAACCAGCGGGCCCAGGCAGTGGTCCGCGCCCGACAAGCGGGTTTCGGGCTGACGTACTGACGTCAGCCCTGCCGGGGCCGGCGGAAGCGGGACATTTCCGGGACAGCCGCCCCATGTAACGGGGACGGCCAGCGCGGAAGGATCTCCTTGCCCACCCGAGCTGCGGCCTATGGCATGCACACCTCAGACTTGGGGTGGCTAATCAACCGAGCGCCCGTCCGGCGCTCGCAAGACGAACCAAGGGATCGCACACATGCAGAAGATGAAGACGATGGGGATCGCGACAGTCACTGGCCTGGTCCTCGCGAGCGGCACGGTCGTAGTAGCAGCCCCTGCTTCCGCGGACGAACGATGCGACCCCTATGTCACCCGCAGCTACAAGCAGACCAAGGCTGACTGGCTGACGGTGGGCGGGAAGCTGGTCGGTGTTCGGGGCACCATCGACAACCGCAAGAGCAGCGCGGCGGTGACCGAGACCGTGAGCGTCAAGGTGGGCGGGACACTCAAGGCGAGCTACACAGGCGAACTCAGCGGCGGAGTCAACATCCTGATCGCTGAAGTCAACGCCAAGACGTCATACACGGTCGAAGTGAGTGCCACCATCGAGGTCGGCAAGAAAGTGAGCGTCAAGGTACCGGCGCACAAGCGGGTCTCGTACCGAACCGGAATTCTGAAGCGGCAGTTCAGGGTGACGCAGAAGCGCGTCACCAGCAACTGCAAGACGATCACGACCTACGGCAAGCTGAAGTCCGCAGACCCCTGGTCCTCGGTCAAGAACGTCTGACGACTCGTCGGCAAAAACGGTCTGGCCGCTCCCGCATGACGCGGGCGGCCAGACCGTTTGTGTGTCGTCAGCCGTGCTTCGCCCGGCTCGCCGCGCGCGCCCGCTCGCGCGCGTCCAGGTTGACCTTGCGGATGCGGACGGCCTCCGGGGTCACCTCGACGCACTCGTCGTCGCGGCAGAACTCCAGGGACTGCTCCAGGGAGAGCTTGCGGGGCGGGACGATCGCCTCGAACGAGTCGGCCGAGGAAGACCGCATGTTCGTGAGCTTCTTCTCCTTGGTGATGTTCACGTCCATGTCGTCGGAGCGCGAGTTCTCGCCGACGATCATGCCCTCGTACACCTCGGTGCCGGGGTCGGTGAACAGCACACCGCGCTCCTGGAGGTTCGTCATCGCGAACGCGGTGACGGCGCCCGCGCGGTCGGCGACCAGCGAGCCGTTGTTACGGGTCTGCAGGGTGCCGAACCAGGGCTCGAAGCCCTCGTGGATGGAGTGCCCGATGCCGGTGCCGCGGGTCTGGGTCAGGAACTCGGTCCGGAACCCGATGAGACCGCGGGACGGCACGACGAACTCCATGCGCACCCAGCCCGAGCCGTGGTTGGACATGTTGTCCATCCGGCCCTTGCGGACACCCATGAGCTGCGTGACCGCGCCCATGTGCTCCTCGGGGACGTCGATCGTCATGCGCTCGACGGGCTCGTAGACCTTGCCGTCGACGTCCTTGGTGACGACCTGCGGCTTGCCGATGGTCAGCTCGAAGCCCTCGCGGCGCATCTGCTCGACGAGGATGGCCAGCGCCAGCTCACCACGGCCCTGCACCTCCCAGGCGTCCGGGCGCTCGGTGTCGATGACGCGCAGCGAGACGTTACCGATCAGCTCGCGGTCGAGGCGGTCCTTGACCTGGCGGGCGGTGACCTTGCGGTCCTTGACGGCCGCCTTGTTCTCGGCGCCCTTGCCGGTGCCGCCACGGCCGACCAGCGGCGAGGTGTTGGTACCGATGGTCATGGAGATCGCGGGCTCGTCGACCGTGATCAGCGGCAGCGGGATCGGGTTCTCGGTGTCGGCGAGAGTCTCGCCGATCATGATGTCCGGGATACCGGCGACGGCACAGATGTCACCCGGGCCGGCCTTCTCGGCGGGCTTGCGGGTCAGCGCCTCGGTCATCATCAGCTCGGTGATGCGGACGTTGGACATCGTGCCGTCACGCTTGATCCAGGTGACGGTCTGGCCCTTGCGCAGCTCGCCCTGCTCGACGCGGAGCAGGGCGATACGGCCGAGGAAGTTGTCGGCGTCCAGGTTGGTGACGTGGGCCTGGAGCGGGGCGGCCTCGTCGTAGGTCGGCGCCGGGATGTGCTGCAGGATCGTGGAGAAGAACGGCTCCAGGCTGGTGGAGTCCGCCGGGACCGTGCCGTTCTCCGGCTTGGTCAGCGAGGCGATGCCGTCACGGCCGCAGGCGTAGACGATCGGGAACTCGATCTGCTCCTCGTCCGCGTCCAGGTCCAGGAAGAGGTCGTACGTCTCGTTGACGACCTCGTCGATCCGGGAGTCCGGGCGGTCCGTCTTGTTGATGCACAGGATGACGGGCAGGCGCTGCTGGAGCGCCTTGCGCAGCACGAAGCGGGTCTGCGGCAGGGGGCCCTCGGAGGCGTCGACGAGCAGGACGACACCGTCGACCATCGACAGGCCGCGCTCGACCTCGCCGCCGAAGTCGGCGTGGCCGGGGGTGTCGATGATGTTGATGGTGATGACGTCCCCCCCGTCCTTCGGGTGGTACTTCACCGCCGTGTTCTTGGCCAGGATCGTGATGCCCTTCTCACGCTCCAGGTCGTTCGAGTCCATCATTCGGTCGTCGACGCCTTCGAGCTGGTGCGCGGCGAAGGCACCGGCCTGCTTGAGCATGCCGTCGACGATGGTCGTCTTGCCGTGGTCTACGTGAGCGACGATGGCGACATTGCGGATGTCGTGGCGCGTGGCCATAGTGCGGCGATTCTCCCGGGGTGTGTGGACGGCCCTCGCGTACGTCTGCGTCACGCGGACCCTGCCGGGCGGAACGTGCCACGGCCTCACCCCATGGTACGGGGCCGCTGCCGCTGGGGCTCGCCGGGTGTTTTGCCGCAGGTCAGGGCTGGTTAGGGCCCGCCGCAGCCCCTCGGCGGGCCCAGAGCGAGGGCGTCAGGCGGCCCGCGCCGCACGTGACCCGTCGGGACAGCTCAGCCGGGCCGCCTTCAGGGCGGCCTCGCCCCCGGCCGGCTCGTCGGAGCAGTCCCACCAACCGGTGGGGGAACTCTTGTACGACACCACGTGGCCCTTCACCGGCTCGGAGCCCTCGCAGGTGTACGTGAAGTCGGCCTCGACGAGCTCGACCGAAGACCACGCGAAGTACGAGCCCTTGAGGTCCCCGGTGCCGTTCTCGAAGACGTGGGCGGTCTCGGGCACCGCCGGCTCGGACGGGTACGCGAGCCGCTCCTCGGTCTTCAGGTGCTTGCCCAGCGCCTTGATCACAGCATCGGTGCCGACGCCCTTGGGCGCACCGGTGACCTTCGGCCGGTAACGGTTGTCGCCCACGGGCTTGAGCTTGGCCTCGTAGAAGGCGGTCTTCTTCGTGATGTTGATCGGGTCGGCCAGCTCGGCCAGTTCCTCCCACTGCCGAATGCCCGACCAGGCATACGTCCCAGCCGTGCACGCCTTCATCGAGGCGGCCTTGTCCTCGCCGTCGTCCGAGCCACCCGTACAGGCCGTGAGTCCCGCCGCCAGAGCGACCGTCGCCAGTCCTGCCACCACCGAAGTCCGCCCTGCCATGACGCTCAGACCCATGGTGCCTCTCCCCCGTGTCCCCGTGTCCCCGTGTCCCGATCATCGGATGATGATCGGGTCGTGATCATCGTCGGGGCGCGAAGCCTGAGCGGCAAGACATTTGAGCTAGCTCAGAGGTGGCATGAGCGCGACAGTCAATCCTTCTCAGGCATCGGGCTCCCCGACGCCTTCGCCCCCTTCGCCCCCTTCGCGTCCTTCTTCAAGAACCCCATGTCCTCATACACGGGCGTCTCGAACCCGAACGCCCCCACGTTCGCCAGACTCGTGCGGGCCGCGACGAGCTGAGGGCGCTGGTACAGCGGGATCGAGCCCGCCGCCGCCCAGATGCGGGCGTCCGCCTTTCTGATCAGGGAGCGGGTCTCGGACTCGTCGAGGGTGGCGATCGCCTGGTCGAAGAGCTGGTCGACCTGGTCGGTGCCTACGCGGGTGTAGTTCTGCTCGACGCTCAGGGAGCCGTCCGCCGCCGGGACCGGCTTGGCGTAGATCGGGCGGGCGTCGGTCGCGGGGTAGGCGGAGGCCGGCCAGGAGTACAGGGCGAGGTCGTACTGGCCGTTCGCGATGTGGTCCTTGAAGTAGCTCTCGTCGGCGACCTTGGTGATGTCCGCACGGACGCCGATCCGGTCCAGCATCTTCGCGATGCGCTCGCCGACCGCCCGGAGGGACTCCGTCCCGGGGCCCGACGGAAGAACGAAGCGGAGCGTCAGCGGCTTGCCGTTCTTGGCCAGCGGCCCGCGGGGGCCGCCCGCCCCACCCGCCCCACCGGACGGCGCCCTCGTCCCCTTGGGCGCGTACGCTCCCGGCGCGCCGCCCGGCTTGAACTTCTTGCCGTCCTGCGCGAGGCGCTGAGCCTCGTCGACCTTCCCCTCCCTTTCCTTCCCCTCCCCGTCCTGATCCTCCCCGTCCTGATCCTCCCCGTCCTTCTTCTCCGCCTTCACCTTCGACTTGTTGTCCTCGTCGACGACGGACGTGCCGTCGCCCTCGGCCCCCTCCCCCTTGCCGTCCTTCTTCTTCTCCGACCCCGCCGCCTTCTTCTCCTTCTCCTGCTTCTTCTCCTGCTTCTTCTCCTGCTTCTTCAGCGGAGCGCCCTGCTCCCACCCCGCGTCCGCCAGCAGCGCCCGCGCCTCCTCCGTGTCCTGGTCGCCGAGCGCCCCGCTGCTGTCGGCGTACGCGGGCTGGCCCGCGAGGGCGAGATGGCTGCCGACCGGCTCGGCGGGCAGGCCCAGCGGGGCGAGGACGAGGGTGGCGAGTTCCTTGCGGTCGAGGGCGCGGGCCAGGGCGCGGCGGACGCGTTCGTCGGCGAGGGGGCCGTCGAAGCCGTTGAGGGCGAGCTGGGTGTAGGCGGGTTCGAGGGAGCGCCGGATCTCGAAACCGCGCAGGGCTGACTGCTCGGCGGCGTGCGCGGCGACCGCCTTGCGCCGCTTCTTGCGCGCGCTGGTCTCCTTGTCGGCCGCCTCCTCGTCCGAGCCGTGCGCGATCGCCCAGGAACGCAGTTCCTTCGCCGGGGTCCGCTCACCACCGGGGCTCGCGAGCCCCCGCCCGTTCGCCGGTCCACCCGCCCGGCCCTTCGGCCGTCCGCTCGCGGTCTCGCTGTCACGGCCGGCCGCGATCACCCGCTGCGCCTGCACCGCGTCGACCTCCGCGATGTCGACCTTCCCGTCGGCCAGCGCCTTCGCCCGGTCCTTGCGCGGTACGGCCCGCAGCACCAGCTCGGAGAGCTTGGCGGGGCGGCCCCACCAGCGGGCGTTGCGGGTGAGCGTCACCTCGCCGTCCTTGCGGTCGACCTCCTTCAACGCGAAGGGCCCGGCGGTGACCTTCAGCTTGCGGCGGGCGCCGTCGTTGAACGAGTCCGGCGTGCCCATCACCTGCTTGGGGTACAGCGGCGAGAAGAGCGATTTCCAGTCGGCGTACGGGCGGGCGAAGGTGACCCGGACCTCCAGGTCGTTGTCGCCGCGCTCGATCTTCTCGATGCGCTCGTAGCCCGCGTTCCGGGCCGTCCAGTACGCCGAGTCCTTGCCGGACAGAGCCCGCCACTGCGCGACGAAGTCGGCGGCGCCGATCTCGCGGCCGTCGCTCCACACCGCCTGCTGGTTCAGCTTGTAGAGCACGACCTGCTTCGGCTCGCGGTCGACCACCTTCGCCGATTCGAGGTAGTCGGCGTTGCGCCGGGGGCGGCCACCGGCGTCGAGGCGGTACATCGACGGCAGTACGGCGCCCGCGACCCGGGACGTCGCCGCGTCGGCGTCCGCCTGGAAGGTGTTGAGGGTCTCCGGTACGGCGTCGACGGCCCAGCGCAGGGTGCCGCCGTCGGCGATCAGATCCCGGTCGGCCGGAGCGATGTCCTGGCCGGCGACGGGCTTGCCGGCCGGGTCCTCCTCGCTGCACGCGCCGAGCAGGGGCACCGCGAGCGCACCCGCGGTCAGAAAAGCGACCGAGCGCATGACCGCGCCAGGCCCTCTCCTCGATGTCCCGTCGTCCGCCCGGAGAGCGGGCCGGGCGGGGTCCGGAGCACGCAGCTGCAAGGCGGAGGAGGGAGGCGACGCGGAGCGTCGGCGACTGACGACAACGCCGCGGACGCGTGTGCCGGACCCCGCCCGGCAGACGGGAGATTGAGGAGAGGGCCTGGGGCCGACGCCGTCGTGGGACATCTCTGCTACCTCCGGAGGCCGCACCACCCGCGATCGGGGTTTATGATCACTTTTGGGTGCATATGGAGCTGATCAGATCTACGACCACACTGAAAGGGAGAGGGTTCATCGGCCGAGGCGACACGGCGACGGGGCGCGGAAAGCCACCCGTGCGGCGCAAGCGCCACACCCGCCCCCCGGCGCACACCGAGCGCGCGCACCCCCGGGGACTTCAGGACCCCCAGGGACTCCGGGACTCCCGCGCTCCCCAGGCGCACACCGAACGCGCAGGGGCATGCATGGACGCGCATGGGCGTGCATGGGCGTATATGGGCGTGCATGGGAGGACGCTGGAGAACACAGGAGGACACAGGAGGGCATCGGGAGGCCTGCAATCCGCCAATCGATGCACATCCCTTCACAGCGCCAGGTGTGACGCGCAACACTCGCAGGCGCATGAACGTTGCCGCCTCGGTCCTCGACGACCCGCGGAAGTGAGGGCAAGTCATGTCCGTGCAGGATTCCGTGCAAGACGAACTGACATCCGTCCAGCGCTGCCTCGACGACCTCTACCGGTCGGTGGGTCGCCTGGAGCAGCGGATCGGCAGCGGCGGGCTCGACATGCGCCGCGTCCGCGCCGACGCCGACCATCTGCGCGAGAGCCTCGCGCTGCTGCGCGAGACGACCTCCGGGCCGGCCACGCAGCAGACGAAGCGTCCCGATCTCGTGCCCGTCCCCGACACGCCGTACGACGACTCCCTGTGGACCGACTCGGACGACGAGGGCCTGGGCGCCCGTGACCGCCACGCCCCCTGAACCCGACCGGCCCGACCGGCCCGACAGGCCCGACAGGTCCGACCGGTCGGGCCGGTCGGGCCGACAGGACCGAGACGCCCGACCCGACGGCGACGAGTGAGCCGGAGGGGCGCGCGGCAGGCGTACACCGCCACCGCGCGCCCCCGAGGCGAGCCTCGCTCCGACGGCGAGCCCGGCGCGCCCCGAACGCCCGCCCGGCACGCCCCTGCCGCGAGCCCTGAGAGAAGGTGCCGCACACCTTGACCACTGGCACGGAACCACATCCCCCACGCGGCGGCGTACGCACCCCGACGCGCGCCGCGATCACCGCCCCGCATCTGCGGACCGACCGCTGGTGGCTGGCCCCCGCCGCCACCGCCGCCGGGCTGCTGGCCTTCATCGTCTACTCGACCTGGCGGGCCTTCGCGAACGCCGACTACTACGCGGCGCCGTACGTCTCGCCGTTCTACTCCCCCTGCCTCGCGGAGAACTGCGCGCCGATGCACGCGGGCCCCAATGCCGACCTCTTCGGCGGCTGGTGGGGCATCTCGCCGGCGATCATCATCCTGATCTTCCCGCTCGGCTTCCGCCTGACCTGCTACTACTACCGCAAGGCCTACTACCGCGGCTTCTGGGCCTCCCCGCCCGCCTGCGCGGTGGCCGAGCCGCACAAGAAGTACACCGGCGAGACCCGCTTCCCGCTGATCCTGCAGAACATCCACCGGTACTTCTTCTACGCGGCCATCGTCGTCGCCGGGATCCTCACCTACGACACCGTGCTCGCCTTCCGGGACGAGCACTACGAGTGGGGCCACATGGGCCTCGGCACGCTCGTCTTTCTCCTCAACATCGTGCTGATCTGGGCGTACACCATCTCCTGCCACTCCTGCCGGCACATCGTCGGCGGCAAGCTCAAGCACTTCTCCAAGCATCCCGTGCGCTACAAGGCATGGCAGTTCGTCGGGAAGCTGAACGCCCGCCACATGCTGCTGGCCTGGGCGTCGTTGGTGAGCGTGGCGCTCGCCGACTTCTACGTCTATCTCGTCGCGTCCGGCGCCTTCGACGATCCGCGCTTCTTCTAGATTGGGTGGGGCCTTTAGATGTCCGTGGTCGAGCGACAGGAGTGGGACGTCGTCGTGGTCGGCGCCGGCGGTGCCGGGTTGCGCGCCGCCATCGAGGCGCGCGAGCGGGGCGCCCGTACGGCCGTGATCTGCAAGTCCCTGTTCGGCAAGGCACACACGGTGATGGCCGAGGGCGGCATCGCGGCGGCGATGGCCAACGCCAACGAGCACGACAACTGGCAGGTCCACTTCCGCGACACTATGCGCGGCGGCAAGTTCCTCAACCAGTGGCGCATGGCCGAACTGCACGCGCAGGAGGCCCCCGACCGGGTGTGGGAGCTGGAGACCTGGGGCGCCCTGTTCGACCGTACGAAGGACGGCCGGATCTCCCAGCGCAACTTCGGCGGCCACGAGTATCCGCGCCTGGCGCATGTCGGCGACCGTACGGGCCTCGAACTGATCCGCACGCTGCAACAGAAGATCGTGTCGTTGCAGCAGGAGGACCACCGGGAGACCGGCGACTACGAGTCCCGGCTGAAGGTCTTCCAGGAGTGCACGGTCACGCGCGTCCTGAAGGACGGTAGCCGGGTCTCGGGTGTCTTCGCCTACGAGCGCGAGACCGGCCGTTTCTTCGTCCTCGAAGCGCCCGCCGTCGTGATCGCCACCGGCGGCATCGGCAAGTCCTTCAAGGTGACGTCGAACTCGTGGGAGTACACGGGCGACGGCCACGCACTGGCCCTGCTGGCCGGGGCGCCGCTGCTGAACATGGAGTTCGTGCAGTTCCACCCGACGGGCATGGTCTGGCCGCCGTCGGTGAAGGGCATCCTCGTCACCGAGTCCGTACGAGGAGACGGCGGCGTCCTGCGCAACTCCGAGGGCAAGCGGTTCATGTTCGACTACATCCCGGACGTCTTCAAGGAGAAGTACGCACAGTCCGAGGAGGAGGGCGACCGCTGGTACGAGGACCCGGACAACAACCGTCGGCCACCGGAGCTGCTGCCCCGTGACGAGGTCGCCCGAGCGATCAACTCCGAGGTGAAGGCGGGCCGGGGCTCCCCGCACGGCGGCGTGTTCCTCGACGTGTCGACCCGTATGCCCGCGGAGGTCATCAAACGTCGGCTGCCGTCCATGTACCACCAGTTCAAGGAGCTGGCGGACGTCGACATCACGGCGGAGGCGATGGAGGTCGGGCCGACCTGTCACTACGTGATGGGGGGTATCGCGGTCGAGTCGGACACGGCTGCGGCACGCGGGGTGCCCGGTCTGTACGCGGCCGGGGAGGTGGCCGGCGGTATGCACGGCTCCAACCGCCTCGGCGGCAACTCCCTCTCCGACCTGCTGGTCTTCGGCCGCAGGGCCGGGCTGCACGCGGCCGAGTACGCCACGGGCCCGAGCGACGGCCGTCCCGGTGTGGACGACGCCCAGATCGACCTGGCGGCCGCGGAGGCACTGCGGCCGTTCTCGGCCGAAGGCCCCGGCGACGAGGCCGGGCATCCGCCGGAGAACCCGTACACGCTCCACCAGGAACTCCAGCAGGCCATGAACGACCTGGTCGGGATCATCCGCCGCGAGGCCGAGATGGAACGCGCCCTGGAGAAACTGGCGGAGCTGCGGGTACGGGCGCGCCGGGCCGGGGTCGAGGGCCACCGGCAGTTCAACCCGGGCTGGCACCTGGCCCTCGACCTTCGCAACATGCTCCTGGTGAGCGAATGCGTGGCCCGTGCCGCGCTGGAACGCACCGAGTCGCGCGGCGGCCACACCCGCGAGGACCACCCGACGATGGACCGCGCCTGGCGCCGCCTGAACCTGCTCTGCCGCCTCACCGATCCGACGGGAGGTCTGGCGGCGACGGACCCGGTCCACGGCCAGATCGACCTCGTACGCGAGACCACCGAACCCATCCGCCCGGACCTGCTCGCCCTGTTCGACAAGGAGGAGCTGGTCAAGTACCTCGCCGAAGAGGAGCTGTACGAGTGAGCAGCTACGAGGCCCGCTTCAGGGTGTGGCGGGGCGATGTGCAGGGCGGCGACCTGGAGGACTTCAAGGTCGAGGTCAACGACGGCGAGGTGGTGCTGGACATCATCCATCGCCTCCAGTCGACCCAGGCGCCCGATCTCGCCGTCCGCTGGAACTGCAAGGCGGGCAAGTGCGGTTCGTGTTCGGCGGAGATCAACGGGCGGCCGCGGCTGATGTGCATGACGCGGATGTCGGTGTTCGAGCGGGACGAGACGATCACGGTCACCCCGCTCCGCGCGTTCCCGGTGGTCCGGGACCTGGTGACGGATGTCGGCTTCAACTACACCAAGGCGCGCGAGGTCCCGGCGTTCGTGCCGCCGGCCGATCTCGGGCCCGGTGAGTACCGCATGATGCAGGAGGACGTGGACCGGTCGCAGGAGTTCCGCAAGTGCATCGAGTGCTTCCTGTGCCAGGACACGTGCCATGTGGTCCGCGATCACGAGGAGAACAAGACGGCGTTCGCGGGCCCGCGGTTCCTGATGCGGGTGGCCGAGCTGGACATGCACCCGCTGGACGCGGCCGAGGAGTCCGGCCTGGACCGCAAGAAGACCGCCCAGGACGAGCACGGCCTCGGCTACTGCAACATCACCAAGTGCTGTACGGAGGTCTGCCCCGAGGGCATCAAGATCACGGACAACGCCCTGATCCCCCTGAAGGAACGGGCCGTGGACCGCAAGTACGACCCGTTGGTGTGGCTTGGCTCGAAGATTCGGAGGCGCCCGTAGGTCTTGCGCCCCTGAGGGGCGCGGAGAACTGCGCGACAAGCCCCCACCGACCCGCGGCCGACAAGCCGGCCCGGGGGTCGACGGGGGCAGCCTCTGGGGACGGGACGGGACGGGACGAGACGGGACGGGAGGGGTAGGGCGGCGGGGGCGAGAAACCAACACCCCTCCCCCCTACCGCCGCACCCCACTAGCGACCCCGCACAACCAGCCATACGCTCCCAAATGTGACGTCACGCCCAAGTCGAAGCCGGTCGCGCCACGCCCCGTCGGACATAGGCGTGCGGGTGGCACACGCCCTGTTCGGCGGAGTCGCGGTCATGGCATGGCTGCTGCTGCCCGCGATGACGGACCCCCCGGTCCCCCCGGAGGCCAAGGAGCCCCGGGCCGCCGTCACACAGCCCAAGGACGACGGCTCCTCCGGCACGGACCTCGTGCTGCCGGTGGCCCTCCTGGGCGCGGCGGGAGCGGCCGCCACGTACTCGTACGTACGGCGCAAGCGGCGCACCGAGGGCCGCACGACGCCCGCCCCAAGCCACGCACCGGCCGCCGGCCTCCCCGAGGAACCCCTGCCCGTACTCGACCAGCGGTCGCTGAGGGCCCTCCTGGAGACCGACGACTGCGTCCGTACGAGCGCCGAGGAACTCCGTTTCGCGGCGGCCCGCTCCGGCCCGGAGGCGGCCGAACCGTACTCCCGGGCGGTGGCGTACGCGCGAGCCGAGCTGGCGAAGGCCTTCCGGCTGCGGCAGCGGCTGGACGAGACCTCGGGCACCGCGCCCGACGATGAGCGGACCATGCTCCAGGAGATCGTCGCCCGGTGCGCGGACGCGCAGTCACGGCTCGACTCGGCGGCACCGGGCCTGGATCAACTGCGTGCCCTGGAACGGGAGATGAGCGCCGCGCTGGAATGCGCGGAGACCCGCTTCCGCGAACTGACCGGCCGGACGGCGACCGCCGCCACGACGCTCGCGGAGCTGCGCGAACGGTACGACCCCGCCGTCTCCCTCCCCGTCGCCGGGCACGTCGAACAGGCCAAGGACCGCCTGGTGTTCGCCACGGTCCAGCTCAACCGGGCACGTCAGGCCCTGGACCGGGGCGAGGACGCCGCGGCGGCGGTGTGTCTGCGGGCCGCCGAGGGGGCCGTGGACCAGGCGGACGTGTTCGTGAGCGGCGTGGAACGCCTCGCCGGTGAACCGCCCGCGACCGCCGGGACGACCACCGACCCGCTCCTTGCGGCCCGCGCCGCCGTGGCCGCCGCGGCGGACTACGTCACCACGCATCGCGGAGCGGTGGCCACCCCCGCGAGAACCCGGCTGGCGGAGGCGGAACGGTGCCTCACCGCCGCCGATCACGCCGAGCACGCCGAGCCCCCCGAGAACACGGATGCCGGCCCCGACAGCGAGCGTGCCCTCACCCTCGCCCAGGAAGCCCGGCAGCTGGCCGAGCGGGACGTGCGGTCGTACGGCAATCCGTACGGCGGGCCCGTCGTGGACGGACTCGGTGGGGCCCTGCTCGGCGGAATCGTCCTCGGCGAGGCGCCCGGCGGCGGCCGGAGCGAACCGCGCGGGCCCGCCTGCTTCGGCGGCACCGCGACCCGTGGCCGCAGAACGACCGGCGGCCACTTCTGACACCCGACCGGCAGACCGGAGGCCAGTGCCCCGGCAGGCGACGTCTGCCCCGTCGCGACGCCCGGCACGCCGTCTCGCCGCACCGGCAGCACGCACCGGACGCCGCCGGGCAGGCGGGACGTTCGCAACAGGCCCTAGAACAGACTCAGCAACGCCTCCGCCGGATCCGTCAGCCCGGTTTCCCCGCCCGGCAGCGGCAGTTCGAACCACACGGTCTTGCCGCGGGGCGTACGGCGTGAGCCCCAGCCCGCGGAGAGCAGACCGACGAGCTGGAGGCCGCGGCCGCCCTCGTCCGTGTCACGGGCCCGGCGGCGGCGCGGCTGGACGAGCCCGGCGTCCCAGACCTCGCAGACCAGGGTTCTGTCCAGCAGCAGCCGGAGCCGGATCTCACCCTCGCCGTATCGCAGGGCGTTGGTGACCAGCTCGCTGACCAGCAGTTCCGCGGTGTCGACGAGGGGTTCCAGGTCCCAGCTGGTCAGTCGGGCGCGGGCGTACTCGCGGGCGCGGCCCACGCTGCGCGGCTCGCGCGGCAGGACCCAGTCACCGACCGAGTCGGCGGGCAGGCCCTGGACACGTGCCATCAGCAGGGCGATGTCGTCCTCGCCGTGGTGGGTGTCGAGGGTGTTGAGGACGTGGTCGCAGATGTCCTCCAGGGAGCGGGAGGAGTCGGCGGCGGGACGGGACACCATCGGCAGGGCCGTCTGCCGGGCCGGGTCGGTGAGGGCGCCGACGAAGGCCTGGAGGCCCTCGTCGAGGGGGTGGTCGCGGGATTCGACCAGTCCATCCGTGTAGAGCGCCAAAAGGGCACCCTCGGGCAGTTCGACCTCCACCTCCTCGAACGGCTCGCCGCCCACGCCGAGCGGCATGCCCGGCGGCACGTCCAGCATCAGCGCGCTCTCACCGGGCTCGACGAGGACGGGCGGCAGATGACCGGCGTTGGCGAAGGTGCAGCGCCTGGTCACCGAGTCGTAGACGGCGTACACGCAGGTCGCGAGGTACACCTCGGCGAGGTCCTTGTCCCGGGGCCGGCCGGCGGCCGTGCGGGAGGCCTGCTGGACGCCGGCCGGGGTGCCGAGGCCCCGCGCGATCTCGTCCAACGCGGAGAGGACCTCGGCGGGTTCGAGGTCGAGGAGGGCCAACGTGCGTACGGCCGTGCGGAGTTCGCCCATCGCCACCGCGGCGCGCAGGCCACGGCCCATGACGTCGCCGACGACGAGGGCGGTGCGGTGGCCGGGGAGTTCGATGACGTCGAACCAGTCGCCGCCGACCTCGGTGGCCGCGTTGCCCGGCAGATAGCGGCAGGCGATGTCGAGGCCGGACGCCTCGGGGTCGCCCGGCGGCAGCAGGGAGCGCTGGAGGATCAGGGCGCGCTCGTGCTCGCGGCGGTACAGGCGCGCGTTGTCGATGGAGACCGCGGCGCGCGCGGCCAGCTCCACGGCGAGCATCCGGTCGCGCTCGCCGAACGGCTCGCTGCCCTTCGCCCGCGAGAACTGGACGAGTCCCACGACGGTGTCGTGCGCGACCATCGGCACGGCGAGCGTCGTCTGGACCAGGCTGCCCTCCTCGGGCACCTGCTGGGGGCGGGCGGTGCGCAGGGCGTCCGCGCAGGGCGAGTTGAACGGGTAGTGGTGGACCGAGCCGACGGCGACCGGGGCCGGTCCGCCGACGAAGGGCGCGTCGGAGACCGCGCTGGCGAAGGCGACCCGCCGTAGCTCGGCGCTGCCGTCGGCGAGCCCGGGCGGGGTCTCGTCGCCGGCCAGCAGGCCCTGGTAGAGGTCTACGGCGGCGAGGTCGCAGAAGCCGGGGACCACGACGTCGAGCAGCTCGCGGGCGGTGGTCTCCAGGTCGAGGGTGTTGCCGATGCGGGAGCCGACCTCGTTCAGCAGGGCGAGGTTGCGGCGGGCGGAGGCGGCCTCGCGGGCGGCGGCGCGGCGGGCCGTGATGTCGATGGCGAGCCAGGCGATGCCGATGGGGCGGCCGGTGCCGCTGTGCACGCGATAGAGGTTGACGGACCAGTCGCGGCGCTCTTCGGAGCCGGGCACGAAGCCCGTTATGTGCATGTCGGTGATCGAGTCGCCGGTCTCCAGGACCCGGCGCAGCGTCGCCTCGACCCGCTCGGCCTCCGGGGAGCGCAGATAGTCGTGGACGCCCCGGCCGCGATGGTCGTCGACGTGGCCGCCGTAGATGGAGGCGAAGCGCTGGTTGGCGCGTCGCACCCGGAGGTCGGTGTCGATCAGAAGGAAACCGAACGGACATTGGCCGAAAATCGCCTGCGACGCGGCGAGATCCGTCTCGATCCGGCGCAGGGTGCGGACATCGACGACGATGCACACGGCGGCCCGTTCGCCGCCCTCCACCGTGGTCGGCATCACATAGACCTCGGCGAGCCCCTCGGCGCCCTCGGGCCCCGGCACCCGGAAAGGGACCACACCGGTCCACTCCCGGCCGTCGAGGACCTCGGCCATCTTCCGCTGGCCCTCTTCACGTCGGTCTGGGTCGATGAACGCCTCGATGGGGTCCATGCCCACGGCCCGCTCGGCGGAAATCCCGAAGAGCTGCTCGGCCCGCAGACTCCACTGGTCGACGAGACCGTCCGGACCTATGGAGAAGGACGCGACCTTGATGTAGTCGTACATCGAGCCGGGCGGGCTGACCTGCCACATCAGGTCACCGGGGGAAGAGGCACCGCCCAGGGAGGTGGGCACCCCCGCGGTGTCGGCCGCCCGCGCCGGGCCGTCTCCGGCACGGCGTGTCGCGCCGGCCGTCCCGTCGCGCGACGGCCCGCGCGGCGTGTCGCGCGCGGCCCCGCCCAGGCCGGAAACATCCGCGGCCTCGGGCCTGGCGCCGCCCGACGGGCCCATGGACTGCATGGTCCCCGTGGCCTCCGTGGCCTTCGCTGGTATCTCGCTCACGCGAACCGTCCCCTCCAGCTCACCGCGTCCGGCTTCGGTCACCGGGTGCGGCTGCCCGCAGTATCCAGTACTACGGCGCCGCACAACACGGTGTTCACGATCACAGCACGGTCCCGATCGTTTTTGGACCCGCCGGGACATACTCCCAATCTTCTAACCAGGCCGTGGCCCATCGAACCAAAGACTCCGGCCAGCCGTGCTGGCTTGAACCTTACGGTCGCGGTGCGGGCGCCGTGCGCCCCGGGGAGCCGCCCCCTTCCGCCCGGCCGTACGCCGGGGGCTCCCGCCGTGCACCAGGAACGGCGCCGATACGCCGACAAGTGCGGTTCAACCTGGAACCGCGAGCTCGAACCAGACCGTCTTCCCCGCCTCACCGGGCCGGGTACCCCAGGCCCGCGAGGAGCAGGCCACCAGTTGCAGACCGCGGCCGCTCTCGTCGTCCGGATGGGCGGCGCGCTCACGGGGCAGGTCGGGCATTGGATCGGAAACCTCGACAAGCAGGGTGCCGAGGGGGGCGGAGGGACGTACGAGGCGTACGCCGATGGGGCCGGTGGCGTGTCGCAGGGCGTTGGTCACGAGCTCGCTCACCAGCAGTGCGGTGATGTCCCCCAGCGAGTCGAGCCCCCAGTCCCGCAGCCTTCCCCGCACCACGGCCCGGGCGGTGCGTACGGCACCGGGCTCCGCGGGGAAGGTCCACTCGGCGAAGTCGCCTCCGCTGTCGATCACGCCGATCACTTCCCAGGCCAGAAGCGGCCCCTGTCCGGTTTCATGGGGTTAATGGGCACATACCCGATATCCGGTCAGCAGTACCGCGCACGACGGCGCACAGTGGCACGGATGCCGTCCGACTGGCGAGGGGACGTCCAAGAGCTCGAGATATGGGGGCGCGTTGGCGGGTACGGGCTCGCGTGGTTTCTCGCGCAGTTCCCCGCGCCCCTGGCAGCCGGGGCCGCGCCCCGTGCTCTTCGCTTCGGGGGCGCGGGGAACTGCGCGACCGGCCCTGTTCGGCCCGCAGCCGAAGGAGCTACCCCGCCCGCCCGAAGCCGGACTCACGCCCGCCCAAAGCCCGGACTCACGCCCCCGCGTTGCCCCAAGCCACCCGCGCCGCCTCCATCACCGCCGGAACGTCCGCCTCCAGCCACTCCACGTCCCACACCTCGTCCACGCTCAGCCAGCGCAGCTCGTCGTGGTCCTCCAGCGGCCGGGGCTCCCCGGACAGAAGGTGGGCTATCCAGACCCGCAGCACATACCCGGGTCTCACCGGCCACTCGCCGGGCACCCGCTCGGCGGACTTCGCCTCGACGCCGAGCTCTTCACGCAACTCACGCACGAGTGCCTGCTCCGGCGCCTCGCCGGGCTCCACCTTGCCGCCGGGAAGTTCCCAGCGTCCGGCCAGTTCAGGCGGTGCGCTGCGGCGCGCGGCAAGCAATCGCCCGCCGCTCAGCAGGGCGGCTCCCACCACCACGATCGGTTCGGTCATGCGCGGGAGCCTACGGGAGCGGGCGAGGAGGACGGGCGGGGTGAGCCACTTGCTCCGACTCCGATCGTTCTGGCCACTCTGACCGTTCTAGCCACTCTGGCCGTTCTGGCCGCTCTGGCCGTTCTGCCCGATGCGTTCGACCCAGTAGAGCTGCTTGTGGCCGCGACTGTCGAGGCCATCGGCGATCTTCTGCGCCTCGGCTCGGGTCGCATAACGGCCCACGCGGTAGCGATTGCCGTTGTCGTCCTGCCGTATGACGCTCCAGGGCAGAGTGATCGTGCCGTCGCTCATCGCGCCCCTCCGCTTCCCGCCCCCGGCCCCCGTCGCGCCCCACTGCCTAAGGAAACCGCAATCCGCATATGCCCGAGCGTACGCCTAACCTTTACTCAGCGAACACGGCTTTTCACAAAGAGGTACGCAACCAGCCAAGACGGTAGGGGCGCACCCCGTCGAACGCGCCGCCAATCACTACCCACGCGCCCCCTGAAGCTCCAACGAGCTGCCCTCTCGCGGCGATCGGGCACAGCGGGGCACTACCGGGCCCCCAGCGGGCAGGGCGGCAAGAACGACCGAATTCGAACTGCGTTCGGTACAGCACGACGGCCGCACCGACTCCGCCGAATCCCACGGGCTCTGGAGATGTCAACTTCCCTCAGGCAAGGGCAACTTGACACATGCCCCCGTCACCGCGCCATACACGCGAAGCCGTCCGGTTTCCCCGAAAGGGGAACAATCGCCCACTAGGGGACGTACGCGCGTGCGAACAGGGACATCTCGTACGGTGCTCACTTCACCGGCAGGTGGTACGCCACCCGGTACCGGTCGGCCGGCACCACCACATCGGCCGTCTCGACGGGGCGCCCGGAGGCGTAGTACGTCCGCTGGACGACGAGGACGACATGGCCGGGCACCCCGCCGAGCGCGAGGAGTTCGTCGGCGAGGCCGGGGCGGGCGCCGACCTCCTCGGTGACGTTGTCCACCACGACGTCGATGGCGGCCATGCGCTCGACGACCCCCATGCCGCCGAGCGGGCCCTCCTCGGGGAGCATGACCGGCGTACGGCCGGTGAGGGCGAGGGGCTCCCAGGAGGTGGAGAGCATCATCGCCTCGCCCGCGTCCCGGAACGTGTACATCGTGCACATCACGCGGTCGCCGGGCCGGATGTCCAGCCGCTCGGCGACACAGCCGCTCGCCTCGACCTGCTCGCTGCGCGACTCCCAGGTGCCGCGCGCGGCGGCGTCGGCCTGCTCCTGGCGGAAGGGCGTGGCGCCGCCGGAGGGACGGAACCCGGAGCGGGCGACCCTGCGGGGCACGGGCCGCTCGCGCACATACGTGCCCGATCCGGAGCGGCCCTCGACGAGACCCTCGGCCATGAGCACCTTGCGGGCCTCCAGCGCGACCGTGTCCGACACGCCGTACTCCTCGCGGATGCGGGCCTGGGAGGGGAGACGGGTGTGCGGTGGCAGCGAACCGTCGGCGATCTTCTTGCGGAGATCACCCGCGACACGCAGATACGCCGGCTGCTCACCGAAAGTCACTGGCCGCTCCCATCTGGATGTACAGACAGCAACAGCCTGGCAACCGTGGGTTGTGCCATGCAAGCAATGGCCAGGGAATCACTCGATGTGATGACATGGCCCCGGTGAGGGCTTTACGCAGGCACTTTCTCCCCGCTATGGCGGCTGTCACACCTCCGCGCCGGAGCCTTCCCCTCCGCCGTCCCCGCCGGTCTCCTCCGCCTCGTCCGGCTGCGGGGTGCTCGCGAGCCCCAGAGCCTTGCGGGCGGTGACCGCCTTCGCGCCGTCCGTCAGCTTGTGGGCCTCGACCCAGTGCTCACTGAAGGCCTCGGCGTCCCTGGCGTCGGCGGCCGCCTGCCACTCGTCGCGCGCCTCGTCGAGGGCGTCGGCGTAGTCGGCGACCTCCTTCTCGACGCCGGGCTCCCAGTCGTGCGCCCGCAGCGCGGCCGTCTGCTTCTCCAGGGCGTCGACCACCTCCGGCGCCCACTTCTTGTGGGCGGGCAGGTCGTCCTCGACGTACTCCGTGTCCGGCACGCCGTCGAACGCCGCCTCGAGGATGGTGTCGGCCTCCAGGAAGGCGAACTGGTCGTCGTCGAGAGTCGTCTCGTCCTTGCGCAGCGACCCGGTGAGGGTGCTCTTGGCGTCCCGGTTGCCGAACATGCAGGTGATCTCGCGGTCGCCGTAGCGCCAGCTCTGCGGCGTGGGCGTGTAGTAGTAGACGTCGGCCTCGGCCGGGAAGGCCCACTCGTCCATGGCGTACGACTCCGAGAGCGCGGAGCACTTCTCGTCCGCGTCCCCGTCGACCACTTGCTGGCCGGGGTAGTCCCCGTCCGGCAGCTGGATGTTGGCGAACACCTCGGCGTCGTGCTTTCCGGCGCAGGGCACGGTGTCGACGTCGTACGCGACTCCCTCGAGCGATCCGTCGAGCGTGTCGAAGCACTCTCCCTTCTTCACCGAGAAGGTGGTGCCGCCGCTCGCCGAGTCCTTGACGTCGTCCCAGACGTCGGTGAAGCCGCCCACGGCCAGGAGGACGATCACAAGGAGCGTGCTGATCGACGACAGTACGATTCCGGCCACGGCCATGCCCTTGCCGCGCTCGCCCCGCTTCTTGATCTGCACCAGCGCGACGATCCCGAAGACCAGCCCCACCCCGGGAAGACCACAGACCAGGCTCAGCACGAGCGCGGCGATCGCGAACCCGTTGGTGGCCGGCGGCGGCTGATACGCCGGATATCCCGGATACCCCTGGCCCCACGCCTGCCCCCACGGCTGCTGCGGTGCCGCCTGGTGCGGATACGGATACGGGTGCGGGTACTGCTGCTGTGGCTGCCCCGGGGGCGGGTACGGACCGTGGGGCTGCTGGGGTCCGGGGGGCGGGGGTGTGGCCACGGGTACGCGTGCTCCTTGCGCCGGAGTTCGGAGGACCTCTGGGAACTCGGGAACTTCCGAAGAACCTCTGGGAACTGACGTACGAGAGTCGTACGCCAGGGCGCATGGTAAGCGTGCGGCGGCCGGGGCGGACACGCGGGGCACAAACCAGACGCTTCACGCGCGCCCGCCCTTCCGTACCGCCATCAACCGGCACAACTACCCTGCGGTCATGACACCTCTGCCGGATCGCTTCTGCCCGACGGACGGCACGCGCGTCCCCGCCGCCTCGCTCGCCTGGTGCTGCCCGGCCTGCCGCGGCCCCCTGGACCTCGACTTCGCGCCCACGCCCGCGTCCCTCAAATCCCTCACCGGCCGGGTGAACTCCCTGTGGCGCTACGCGGAGTGCCTCCCCCTCGCGGCGCCCACGGTGTCCCTCGGCGAGGGCCGCACCCCGCTCGTCGAGCTGAAGGACGGCGTTTCGGCCAAGCTCGACTTCCTGATGCCGACGCTGTCGTTCAAGGACCGGGGCGCGGTGCTGCTCGCCGAACTCGCCCTGCGGCTCGGCCCCCGCCGCGTCGTCGCCGACAGCAGCGGCAACGCGGGCACGGCGGTCGCCGCGTACTGCGCCCGCGCCGCGCTGCCCTGCACGGTGTACGTCCCCGCCGGTACGTCGGCCAAGAAGCTGCAGCAGATCGAGGCGCACGGGGCGCGGCTGGAGATCGTCGACGGCGACCGCGGGGCGGCGGCGCGGGCGGCCGAGGAGGCGGCGGACTCAGCGGACACGGACGGCGTCTTCTACGCCTCGCACGTCTACAACCCGTACTTCCTGCACGGTACGAAGACCTACGTCCACGAGCTGTGGGAGGACCTCGGCGGCCGGCTCCCCGAGGTGCTCGTCGTCCCGGTCGGCAACGGCACGCTGCTGCTGGGCGCGGCCCTCGCCGTCGCCGAGCTGCACGCGGCGGGCCTGATCGACCGCCGACCCGCGCTGTACGCCGTCCAGTCCGCGGCGGTCGCCCCGCTGGCCCACGCCTTCGCCGAGGGCGCGGACGACCTGGTCGGGGTCACCCCCATGGCCCCCACCTCCGCCGAGGGCATCGCGATCACACGCCCGCCCCGGGCCCGCCAGATCCTCCGCGCCGTACGGGCTTCCGGCGGCGCCTTCCTCACCGTGACGGAGGACCAGATCCGCCACGCCCAGCTCGACCTGGCCTCGCGCGGCCTGTACGTCGAGTCCACGGGGGTGGCGTGCTGGGCGGCCGTGCGGGAAGGGGCGCTGGGGAGCCGTACGGCGGTGGTGCCCTTGTGCGGGGCAGGGTTGAAGACGGGGGTGGCGACGCCCGCCGGATGACCCGCTCTACGCGGGCTCCACCGGCCGCACCCGCTCCGCGCCGAGCCGTGCCTGTTCCTCCTCGACGATGCGGCGGGCCAGCGAGACGTCCGACACGTCGACGGCGTCCGGCGTCGACTCGGCGACCACGCTGCGCCGCGCGTACGCGTCGAACAGGCGGGACTTGTCCTCCAGCATCCTGACCATCCGTTCGTCCACTCCGCCGGTGGCGAGCAGCCGGTGCACCCGGACCGACCGGACCTGTCCCATCCGGTGGGCCCGCGCGGCCGCCTGGTGTTCGATGGTCGGCTTGATCTGCGGCTCGCAGATGATCACGACGGAGGCGGTCTGCAGGTTGAGTCCCACCCCGCCCGCCTGGATCTGGGCGAGCAGCACCGCGTGACCGGGCGCGGCGGCGAACTCGTCGACCAGGTCCTGTCGGCGCGCGGGCGGTACGGCTCCGGTGAGCGGCCCGAAGACCTGTCCGCCCTTCGGGGCCGTGGGGAGCGCGTCCCGCACCACGCCGAGCACGTCCCTGAAGTTGGAGAAGACCACCACCTTGAGCCCATTTTCGGCGGACTCCGCGACGATCTCCCGCAGCCGGTTCAGCTTGGCCGACTTGTCCGGGCGCGCGTACGCCGCTCTACGCATCGCCATGAAGTTGCCGGCCCGTACGGCCTCGCGGTAGGCCTCCTCGTCCGACGCGCTCAGTTCCTCCCACTCGTCGGTGCGCTGGAGCGGGGGCAGTTCGGTCAGGACGTCCTGTTGGTTGCGCCGCAGATAGACCGGCGCGACCGCCTTGCGGAACGCCTTGGAGCCGGCCACGCCGTCGCCGTCGCCGACCGACTCGGCGAGTTCGGGGCGCAGGATGTGTACCAGGCTGCGGAACTCCGAGACGCGGTTCTCCATGGGTGTGCCGGACAGCAGCAGCACGCGTTCGCAGTGCTCCGCCCACTCGGTCACGGCCAGCGAGCGGCGGGCCTTCGGGTTCTTCACATAGTGGGCCTCGTCGACGACGAGCATGCCCAGTTCCCCGCCGCCGGGCGCCGGGAAGCCGCGCAGGGCGTCGAAGGTGGTGACCCCGACGCCGCCGCGGCCCTTCCAGTCGGCGAACGCCTCCTGTCGGTCCGGGCCGTGCAGGGGCAGCACGCGCAGCTCGCTCCGGGCCTCGATCTCACGGGTCCAGTTGATCAGCACGCTGGCCGGGCAGACCACCATGAAGTGGCTCTGCCCCTCGGCGGCGAGATGCGCGAGGGCGGCGATGGCCTGGACGGTCTTGCCGAGCCCCATCTCGTCGCCGAGGATCGCCCGGCGTTGCGCGAGGACGAAGCGCGCGCCGAAGGCCTGGTAGCCGCGGAGCGAGACCCTGCGGTGGGTGTCGTCGAGCCCCTGCTCCCGGACTCGCTCGGCCAGGTCGTCCGGCAGGAATCCCTCGGCCGCGGCGGGGTCGGGGCCACGGCCCGAGAGTTCGGCGATCAGGCCGTAGTACTCCGCGGAGCGCAGCTCGAAGTCGACCAGGGCCGCCACGTCGGTCGCGGGGCCGCGCAGCAGGTCCACCGAGGCCTGGGCGAACAGCTCCGGCAGCCTTTCGCGCTCGGCCTGCTCGATGAGCGAGCGGACCTCTGCCACGGCCTCCAGCGCGTGCTCGCGTCCCGCCCGGCCCGCCAGCAGCATCCGCAGCCGCCCGGAGGCCGGTCTGGCGTCGGCCAGCAGTGGACCGAGCCGCTGGGACAGGGCCGTGGCAGCGCCGACGGCGCGACGCGCCTCGGGCCCCGCCTCCACCAGCACGTGCAGGGCCACGACCAGCGCGGTCGTCCGCGGCTCCGGCCGGTCCACGTCGATGTGCACGGCCACGGTGTCCCGCACGGCCTCGGCTATCTGCCGGGCGGCAGCGACCGTCTGGTCGGCGGTCTGCTTTCCGACTCCGGGGAGTTGCTGGAGGCGGTAGCTCCCGGCGTCGAGCACCTGCCGAACCGTACGGAAGCCGCCCCTTTCCACCTCACCGAGGCGCAGCCGCCCCTCGGTGACGTCCTTGAGCCGGGCCACGGGGATGGCGTCCAGTTCCCGCTCCGCCAGGTCGTCGTGGATCGGCTTCAGGGCCGCCCGTACGGCCTCGACGGCTCGCGCGTGGTCATCGCCCACCGCCCGCGCCGCCTCGTGCAGCCGCTCGCCCCGGCCGACCGCCTCCCGCTCGCTCCGCCCCATCGCGCCCCGCCCCCGCCGCCGTCCCCCAGTACCGAGTCCCCGCATCCTGCCACGCACGGCGCAGCGGCCCGACCCACGTTCCCGGCGGCGCCCCAGGTCTTCCGTCCCGGAGAGGCCGACATCAGCCGCCGGAACAACCAGAAGGTGCACCAGAAGCCGTGGCGGCCCGCAGGCGGAGCAGGACGGTTCCGATGAGTTTGTCCTCGGGGCAGTAGCCCAGCTGTTTGGAGTCCATCGAGCCCGGCTTCTCGCCCAGGAGGACGAGCATGCCCGGCGGCACGTGGGTTCCGGGGCATCGGCCGGCCCAGCACGGTACGGGCTCTCCGGCGACGGCGACGATGCGTTTGACGTACCACGAGTCGGACGTGGTGCCCGTGGGGGAATGCCAGCCGTGCTCGGGGTGGGGTGCGGCGACGACGGCGACCCGGCCCGTGGCGACTCGGTGTCTGCCGCGGAGCATGAGGATCCGGTCGCCGGGCATGAGCGTCGGCGACATGCTGTATCCGCGGACGGTCACGGCCACCAGCCGCCCACGCGCCAGCAACAGGGCCGCGGCGAGGACGAGGAGTCCCGCGAGGGCGAGGAGCACCGGGGCCGCGGCGGTCACCGGACGGTCTCCTCGTAGCCTTCGGCCTGCGTGGTGAAGAGCTCGGCGTAGGCGCCTTGGGCGGTCATGAGCTGTTCGTGGGTGCCTGCCTCGTGCACGGTTCCGTCCGCGATGACGACGATGGCGTCCGCGGCGCGGACGGTGTTGAGGCGGTGGGAGACGAGGACGCTCGTCGCGCCCTGGCGGAGTGCGGTGAGCCGGTCGTGGACGTGGCGTTCGGCGACCGCGTCGAGGCCGGTGCTGGGTTCGTCGAGGATCATGAGATCCCGTTCGGAACGCATCAGGGCCCGGGCGAGCGCGAGGCGCTGCCACTGGCCGCCCGACAGCTGGACGCCAGGGCTGGTGTCTTCCGTGTCGTCGGGGAAGAACATCCGGCTGAGCATGGTGTCGTACCCCTGTGGGAGGCGGGCGAGGGCGGTGTGGATGTCCGCGTCGGCGGCGGCTGCGTGGATGCGCCCATGGTCGTGGAGGGAGCCGAGGTCACCGAGGCCGATGTTCTCCCCGGCGGTGAGGTCGTACTCCATCGGGTCCTGGAAGACGACGCTGACCCGTCGGCGCAGCTGGTCCGCGGGGAAGTCCTTGAGGTCGATGCCGTCCCAGTGGATGCTGCCGCGCTGCGGGTCGTAGAGGCGGCACAGCAGTTTGACGAGGGTGCTCTTGCCGGCCCCGTTGAGACCGACGATGGCCAGGCTGGTGCCGTGCGGGATGGTCAGGCTGACTCCGCGGAGGATCCACGGTCCGTCGTCGGTGTAGCGGAACCAGACGTCCCGGAGTTCGATGCCGTGGCTCAGGGGCGGTGGGGCGATCGGGGCGGCCGGGGCGGGGAGGTCGTCCCGGACCTGGGTGACATGCAGGTAGTGGCTGAACAGCAGGGCCGTCTGGTGGCTTTGGGCGATGCACCCCACCAGGCCGACGAGCGCCGTCTGCATGCCGGCGAGGGCGGCGACGAGGAGGGACACGTCACCGGCGGTGAGGGCGTGGGCGGCGGCCTGGTGCACGCCCCAGACGAGTGCGCCGGTGGAGATGCCGGCTCCGAGGGCGGCGAGGGCCGTCTCGTAGGTGACGAGGCGGCGGTCGAGGCGTTCCTCCTGCCGGTTGATGCTGTCGAGATCGGTACGCATGCGTTCGGCGAAGTAGCCGCCGAGGCCGTAGAGGCGGATCTCTTTCGCCGCTTGGGTGTCGGTGAGGAGCCCTCGGTAGAAGATCTGGCGGCGGGCGAGGCTGCTGGTGCGCCAGAACATGTCCGCGCGATGCCGGCTGTTGGCCAGGTGGGCGAAGAGGGCCGGAACGGCCGCGACGACGAGGATGCCGGCCAGGGTGGGGCTGATGAGCAGGAGACTTCCCAGGAAGCCCGCCAGGGTGAGGACTCCCTGGGCGCCCTGGAGTGCCGCGCCGACGAGTCGCTCGGCGCCCTGCGCGCTCTGGATGGCGAGTTGGACGCGGTCGTGGAAGGCGGGCTGTTCGAGCTTGGACAGACCGCTGAGCCGGTTGACGGCCGTGAGCAGGTCGCTCTGGGCCCGGGTGGAGGTGGCGCGGCGGATGCGGGCGTCGGCGTAGGAGGAGGTGGCCGACGCGGCGGCGAGAAGGACGGTGAGCAGGCCGATGCCCGCCGCGGCCCAGTTGAGGTCCGAGGCGCGGAAGTCGTCCGCGGTGAGGCTGTCGACCACGTACTTGAGCAGCCAGGAGGCGGCCACGGGTGCCGTACCCGCGATGACGACGGTGGCGACGCGGACGGCGAGGGCCCCGGGGCAGGACCGCAGCGTGAGGGCGAGTACGGCGGTGAGGGACCGCAGGAATTCGGCCGTGCGGGAGGTGGATTGCCCGCTCATGCGGTGAGGAGGTTGAGCGTGGGCAGGGAACCTCGGCCGATGCCTGTCTCCGTGACGGTCCCGTCGGCGTCGAGGAGGACGAAGGTGGGGTGGTGGCGTACGCCGAAGGCGCCGGCGACGGGACCGTTCGGGGGTTCGGTGGCGGTGAGTTCGGTGAGCGGGCCGACGGCCTCGAGCAGGGGGCCGGCTTCGGGGAGCTGTCCGCTGATGACGGCGACGAGATGCGCGCCTGACGGGGTGTTCGCCTCGGTCCAGCGTTGGATCTCGGGGAGGCTCTCCCTGGTGGGCCCGCAGTCGGGACGGAGGAAACAGATGAGGGTGGGACGCCCGGCCAGGGTGGATTCGCTGACTTCGCCTCGGGGGGTGTGCAAGGTGAAGGCGGGGGTGTGGTCACCTTCGTGCACGGCGAGGGCCGGCGGGCCCGGGGCCTCGGCGGCCGGGGCGGGGGCGGCCACCGTGGTACGCCAGCGTTTGATCACCGCGAAGGTGAGGAGGGCGTTGACGAGGGTGGCCGCGGCGAGGAGGGCGAGGCCGGTGATGGCGTAGCTCACTCTGTGGTCGTCCTTTCAGCGTTGGCCGGTGCGGGCGGCGAAGAAGAAGGCGAGGTCGTCGGTGAAGACGGCGAACGCGGTGAGATAGCCGGCGACGGCGACGGCGAGCGCGAGTGCGGGCGCGTTGAGGGGGGTGGCGGTGCCGTGGGTGAGGGCGATGGCACCGCCGAGGAGGGCGAGCACGGTGAGTGTGGCGTTGCGGGCGACATGCCAGGGGCCCATGGGCACAGTGGTCCTGCTGCCGAAGCAGGGGCAGCCGGCGGGGCTGCGGCGCCGCATGGTGGTGACGGCGACGGCGCTGAACGCCGCGCACAGGGCGGCGGCGACGGCCAGGCCCGCGGTGAGCGTCCGGGGCAGGGCGAGGAGCACGGCGGCGAGGAGCTCGGCCGCGGGCACCAGGACGGCGAGAGCCGGCCGGGCTGCGGCCGGCAGGTAGGTGAAATCGCCCAGTGCCGTGGCGAATCGGCGGCGGTCGCGCAGCTTGGCGAGGCCGGCCACGGCAAGCACGCAGATCAGGGTCAGGCGGCAGACGAGCAGCAGGTCGGACAAGGGTGACTCCGAGGGAGTGGGTGCTGGGCCGGCGGGCACGGGGCGGGCCGCAAGCGGCCCGCCCCGTGGTTGTTCAGCAGTAGTCCCAGCTTCCGCAGTTGACCTTGCACGCGCCGGTGTAGCAGCAGCGGCGGCATCGCTGGCCGCTGGTGCTCCACTCGGTCCAGCAGTCCGGCGGGCAGGCCGCCTGGGCTTCGGCCTTGGGCAGGATTCGCTCGATCAGGCGGCCCGCACCGGCCTTGAGTGTGCGCATGGTTCTCCTCTTCCTGTGTGGATGGGATGTGCGTACTCCGCGGTGCGACCGCGGTCGGCGGTCGCACCGGGGTTCAGGAGGCCGCCGGTACCGGTTCGCGGCCGGCGGCGGAGGGAGCGGCGACGACGCCGTCCTGGTAGTTGAGGACCGTGGGGAAGGCGGGGACGCGCAGGGCGCGGAACAGTGGTGCCGCCTCGGGCCCCGGTACGACCTCGTCCGCAGGCCCGACGAGTTGGGCGGTCAGGCTGCTCTCGGCGGCTTCGTCGCCCATCACCAGGGCCAGGGCCCGGCCGCCCGCTGCCCGGGCCCGGTCGGCCCGGTCGGCGAAGTCGGGGAGGCTGTCGGTGCAGGCCGGGCAGTCGTGGGAGAAGACACCCAGCAGCAGTTCCCCGGAGCGGAAGTCGTCCTGGGTCAGGGTCCGGCCGCTGAGCGCGGTGGCGGTGAAGTCCGGGAGTCCGTCTCCGGGTTGCGGCCCTTGGCTTGCGAAGTCGTCGCGTCGGCGGACGACTTCGAGTTCCTGCCAGCGGCGCAGGATGACCATGAGCAGGACGAGGTTGAGCAGGGCGACGGCTCCGACGAGCACCAGACCGGCAATGACGTACGGCAAGTTTCGACCCCCCTGGGCGCGGTTGCACTTGGGAGCAGTGTGAGAGGTGGGGCCTGCCAGGAGGATGCCAAGACCTTGCCAGGAACATGACGGGCTGAGCAACATGGGCGCCATGCTTGCAACGGGGTCACATTTTCGAGTACTCGGCAGAGTTGAGTGGACGGTCGACGGACGCCCCAGAGCCATCGGTCGCCGCCGTGAGCGTCTGCTGCTGGGGTTACTCCTGCTGGAGATGGGCCGGCCGCTCCCGATGGACCGGCTGATCGATCTGTTGTCGGACGAGGACGAACGACCGCGTTCCCGGGCCGACCTGTATGTGGATGTCTGCCGGCTGCGGGCGAGCCTTCGCCGTGGCGGGTGCGACGGGTCGGTGCGGCTGGTGCGGAGCGGTTCGACGTACACACTGACCGGCGATCCGCAGCTGGTGGATCTGCACCGCTTCACTCAGCTGGTCAACCGGGCTCAGCGGGTCACCGAGCCGCAGGAGGTCTCCCGACTCGCCTCGGCCGCCCTGGCCGAGTGGCGGGGGCCGGTGCTGGAGGACGTCGCGACCGAGCGGACACGCCGAGGTGTCGGCGCCGCTTTCGACGAACTGCTGATGTCGGCGCAACTGCTGCGTGTCGCGGCGGAGTTCAAGCTGGGCAACTACTGGTCGCTCGCGGCGGAGCTCGCACGGCTCACCGCGGACCATCCGGAACACGAGATGCTCCTGGCCTTCCGTGCGGCCACGCTCTACGAGTGCGGGCGTCGCGCGGACGCGCTGCGCGTGCTGTCCTCGGCACGAGCGCGCATGACACGGCGGCTGGGGTTGGATCTGAGCCGCGAGCTGCAGGATCTGCGCGCGGCGATCCTGCGGGACGATCCCGTGGACCGCGACATCTTCCGCGGTGGCGCCCTGGGCGCCGTGTGATGCACGGCCGCATCCCCACCGACCCGGCACGGTAAGCAGCAGGGGTCCGACTCCGCAGAGCCGGACCCCTGCTGACCTGCATGTTTCCAGATCAGCGATGTGGTGCCACGTCACCCGCTACACGTTGAAGCGGAACTCCACCACATCCCCGTCCTGCATCACATACTCCTTGCCCTCCATGCGCGCCTTGCCCTTCGCACGGGCCTCGGCGACCGAGCCGGTCTCCACCAGGTCGGCGAAGGAGATGACCTCGGCCTTGATGAAGCCCTTCTGGAAGTCGGTGTGGATGACTCCGGCGGCCTCGGGGGCGGTTGCGCCCTTCTTGATCGTCCAGGCGCGGGACTCCTTGGGGCCGGCCGTGAGGTAGGTCTGCAGGCCGAGGGTGTCGAAGCCGACACGGGCGAGGGTGGCCAGGCCGGGCTCCTCGGCGCCGACCGACTCCAGCAGCTCCATCGCGTCGGCCTCGTCCAGCTCGGCGAGGTCCTGCTCCAGCTTGGCGTTGAGGAAGATCGCCTCGGCGGGGGCGACGAGGGCGCGCTGCTCGTTCTTGAAGTCGTCGTCCACCAGCTCGTCCTCGTCGACGTTGAAGACGTAGAGGAAAGGCTTCGTCGTCAGCAGGTGCAGGTCGTGGAGGAGCTCCTCGTTGCCCGAGCCCTGGACGATGCCCGCCGAGAACAGCGTGTCGCCCTTCTCGAGGATCTCCTTGGCCTCCTCGACGGCCTTGACCTTCGGCGCGATGTCCTTCTTGATCCGCGACTCCTTCTGGAGGCGCGGGAGGACCTTCTCGATGGTCTGGAGGTCGGCCAGGATCAGCTCGGTGTTGATCGTCTCGATGTCGTCCTTGGGCGAGACCTTGCCGTCGACGTGGACGACGTTCTCGTCCTTGAAGGCGCGGATGACCTGGCAGATCGCGTCCGACTCACGGATGTTCGCGAGGAACTTGTTGCCGAGGCCCTCGCCCTCGGACGCACCGCGCACGATGCCCGCGATGTCGACGAAGTCGACGGTCGCCGGGAGGATCCGCTGGGAGGAGAAGATCTCGGCGAGCTTGGTCAGCCGCTCGTCCGGGACGCCGACGACGCCGACGTTCGGCTCGATCGTGGCGAACGGGTAGTTGGCCGCCAGCACGTCGTTCTTGGTCAGGGCGTTGAACAAGGTCGACTTGCCGACGTTGGGCAGACCGACGATTCCGATCGTGAGCGACACGTTGCGACTTCCCGTACATGAGAGGGCGGCCAGGCGGCCCAGGGCCTGTCGTCACATTCCCGTCGTCCGCCCGCAGGGCGGGCTGCGCGGCGTCAGGTGCGTCCTCTCGGCGTGCCGGGCGCAGGCCCTCGTACTGGTTGTACGTGGGTCTGTGCCCGGTGCGGCGAGAAGGCGTGCATGGCGTCGCGCGGTAGACGGGAATGTGACGACAGGCCCTGGGGGCCTGGGACAGCAGGGCCTAGGGCGGGTCCGGCGGATCGTGCCCTAGCGGCCAGAGGGCTGACCGATCCCCCAGTTTACGGCGTGCCGACGTCCACCCCGGCGAGGTATCGAACGCTTGGCCAAGGTCCGCTCCACGGCGTGTCTGTAGACCCATTCGGCACATAAACCGACCTAAGTTGGTCCAGTGGAGCAACACAGGACGCATCCCCCTCGCCCCGAACCGCGCCGCGGCGCCTCCCTCCCACCTCAAGGGGGCCCTCAGGGTGGCAGAGGCGGCCGGGGTCCCGGCGTGGCCGCGCAGCGTCGTGCTCCGGTCGCGCGCGGGCCCGTGCCACCCCCGGTCCGTGCGGTACGGCGCACTGCGCGGGCCGTGCGCCGGATGCCCAACCCCCGGCTGACCGGGCTGGGCTGCGGGTTGTTCTGCGCGGCGGCCATGTTCGTGCTCGCCTGCCTCGACCGGCTGCTGTTCGAATCGTCCCCCACGGTGTACGGGGTGCTGTTCCTGCTGGTCAGCGCGTTGACCGCGGTGTGGGTGCGGCGCGGCGACCTGGCCAGCGTCCCCGTGGTCGTGCCGATCGCCTTCGCCGCCGGGCTGCCGCCACTCACCGGCCTCGGGGGCGGTCTCGGCGCGCATCTGATGGGCCTGCTGACCGCCCTCGCCGTCCAGGCGGGCTGGCTGTACGGCGGGACGCTCGTCGCCGGTCTCATCGTGACGGTACGGAAGGTCCGGCTGATGGCCCGCAAGGCGGCCGAGCGGCAGGCCGCGCAAGGAGGGCGAGGCCCTGGCGTACAGGGCGGCCGGGGACGGGCCGGGCAGGACGGGCGCGGGCAGGGCGTGCGCGGTGGCCGGGGGCCGGCCATGGCCGCTCATGTCCGGCAGCGCGCGGCCCAGCCTCGTCCCCGGCCCCAGCGCCGCACGGTCTGACCCGCCGCGACGCCGTACGGTCTACCGGGCCGCAACCCCGTACGGTCTCGCCCGCCGGGACGCCGTACAGCCGGGTTGCACGGGAGCGCCGTACGGCTCGGTGCTCCGGCGTACGGCCCGCGCCGCCCTACCCCCTAGGGCGTGTTTCGAAAGTCCCGTCTGCCCCGCGACGCCTGGCACGGCACCTCGCCGCGTTGTCGGGATCGTCCACGTACGCCCAGTACGCGGACGACCCTCCGCCTTGCGACGCACCGCACCAGAGCCGCGGGCCCCGCTCTCCGGGCGGACGACGCCACTTTCGAAACACGCCCTAGCCCGCCTTGGCCGCACGCATCGCCGCGCCCACGATGCCCGCGTTGTTCTGGAGCTGGGCCGGGACGATCTCGGCCTTGATGCCCTCGATCAGGTGCAGGAACTTCTGGGACTTGCGGCTGACACCGCCGCCGATGATGAACAACTCGGGGGAGAAGAGCATCTCGACATGGGCGAGGTACTTGGTGACCCGGCGGGCCCAGTGCTCCCAGGTCAGCTCGTGGTCGTCCTTGGCCTTGGTGGAGGCTTTGGTCTCGGCGTCGTGGCCGTTCAGCTCCAGGTGGCCCAGCTCCGTGTTGGCGACGAGGACGCCGTCGGCGAAGAGGGCGCTGCCGATGCCCGTGCCGAAGGTGAGCAGGATGACCGTGCCCTGGCGGCCGCGGCCCGCGCCGAACTGCATCTCGGCCACGCCCGCCGCGTCCGCGTCGTTCAGCACGGTCACCGGCAGGCCGCCGAGGCGGTCGCTCAGCAGGGCGCGCGCGTCCACGTCGATCCAGCCCTTGTCGACGTTGGCCGCCGTACGGATCGTGGAGCCGCCCGTGACCACACCGGGAAAGGTGATGCCGACCGGGCCCGTCCACCCGAAGTGGTCGACGACCTCCTTCACGCCGTCCGCCACCAGGTCGGGCGTCGCCGGGTGCGGGGTCAGCACCTTGTACCGCTCGTCCGCCAGGTCGCCCAGGTCCAGGTCCACGGGAGCGCCCTTGATCCCGGAACCACCGATGTCCACGCCGAAGATGTGCATGGCCTTACGTTACGTCGTACGACTGACAGTCACTGCCGGGAGGTGGACGGCCGGGGCACGGCCCGCGCATCCTCGCCACCTCGGAACATCTTCCGAACATCTTCGGACGCGTACGGCCCCGGAACCTTCACGTTCCGGGGCCGTAGGGACGAGCCAGGGGTCGGCCGGGGCCGGCTCAGGCCTCGGCGGTCTTGCCGGTGCGCTCCGCGACGAGGGTGGCGGCCTCCGCGCGCAGGTCGCGGCGCAGCTCCTTCGGGAGGGAGAAGGTGATGGACTCCTCGGCCGCCTTGACCAGCTCGACATCGCCGTAGCCGCGCTGGGAGAGCCACTCCAGGACCTCCTCGACGAGGACCTCCGGGACCGAGGCGCCCGAGGTGACGCCGACCGTCGTGACGCCCTCCAGCCAGGTCTCGTCGATCTCGTCGGCGAAGTCCACGAGGTAGGCCTCGCGGGAGCCGGCGAGCTTGGCGACCTCGACGAGCCGGACCGAGTTGGAGGAGTTGCGGGAGCCGACCACGATGACCAGTTCCGCCTCTGCGCCCATCTGCTTCACGGCGAGCTGGCGGTTCTGCGTGGCGTAGCAGATGTCGTCGCTCGGCGGGGAGACGAGCAGCGGGAACTTCTCCTTGAGCGCGCCGACCGTCTCCATCGTCTCGTCGACGGAGAGCGTGGTCTGCGACAGCCAGACGATCTTCGACGGGTCGCGGACCTCGACCTTGGCGACGTCCTCGGGGCCGTCGACCAGCTGGATGTGGTCCGGCGCCTCACCGGAGGTGCCGATGACCTCTTCGTGTCCCTCGTGGCCGATCAGGAGGATGTCGAAGTCCTCCTTGGCGTACCGGATCGCTTCCTTGTGGACCTTGGTGACCAGCGGGCAGGTCGCGTCGATGGTGGCGAGCTTGCCGCGCGCCGCCTCGTCGTGGACGGTCGGGGCCACGCCGTGCGCCGAGAACATGACGATGTTCCCTTCGGGAACCTCCTCCGTCTGCTCGACGAAGACGGCGCCCTTCTTCTCCAGGGTCTGCACGACGTACTTGTTGTGGACGATCTCGTGGCGGACGTAGATGGGGGCCCCGTACTGCTCCAGGGCCTTCTCGACGGCGATCACGGCACGGTCGACACCCGCGCAGTAGCCGCGCGGGGCGGCGAGGAGGACACGGCGGCGGCCAGGCGAAGCGGTCATGTCTTCCATCGTAGGGGTTTCCCCGGGCCGGCCCCGCCCGGGGAAAGCGCGGAAAGAGTTCGGCGGGATGCGGTGGTGTGGCGGGTGCGGGTGGTGGGAGCAGCCACGAACCACCCGCACCCGCCCGACAACCCCCGGCCCCGAGCTCTTGGGCGGCACTGTCGGCGCCCCCCGTTACGCTCACCGCATGGCTCTCAACACGTCCGCTGACGCCCCGCTGCCCGTCGGTGAGGTGTCGCGGCTCATCGGGGGATGGATCGACCGGCTCGGCGCGGTGTGGGTCGAGGGGCAGATCACCCAGTTGTCGCGGCGCCCGGGCGCGGGGGTCGTGTTCCTGACGTTGCGCGACCCGTCGCACGACATCTCGCTGAGCGTCACCTGCTACCGACAGGTGTTCGACGCGGTGGCCGACGTGGTGAGCGAGGGCGCCCGTGTCGTCGTCCACGCGAAGCCGGAGTGGTACGCGCCCAGGGGGCAGTTGTCGCTGCGGGCGGCGGAGATAAGGCCCGTCGGGGTCGGGGAACTGCTCGCGCGGCTGGAGCAGTTGAAGAAGTCGCTGGCGGCGGAGGGGTTGTTCGCGGCCGAGCGGAAGAAGTCGCTGCCCTTTCTGCCGCAGCTCATCGGACTTGTGTGCGGCCGGGCCTCGGCGGCCGAGCGGGACGTGCTGGAGAACGCCCGGCACCGCTGGCCTGCCGTCCGCTTCGAGGTGCGCAACGTTCCCGTACAGGGCGTGCACGCGGTGGCGCAGGTCGTGCAGGCGGTGAAGGAGCTGGACGCGCTCGACGCCGTGGACGTGATCATCGTGGCGCGCGGCGGCGGCAGCGTGGAGGACCTGTTGCCGTTCTCCGACGAGCAGCTCGTACGGACGGTGGCGGCCTGTCGTACGCCGGTCGTGTCGGCCATCGGGCACGAGCCGGACACCCCGCTGCTGGACTATGTGGCGGACCTGCGCGCGTCCACGCCCACCGACGCGGCCAAGAAGGTCGTGCCGGACGTGGGCGAGGAGTACGAGCGGGTGCGCTGGCTGCGGGACCGGGCGCGGCGGTGCGTCGAGGCGCTCGTGGAGCGCGAGGAGCGGGGGCTGGCCCATGCGCTGGCCCGCCCGGTGATACAGGATCCGCACCGCGTGATCGACGAGCGCGCCGACCACGTGGCCTCGCTCCTCGACCGCGGGCGCCGCTGTCTCGGTCATCTGCTGGACCGCGCCGACTCGGAGCTGTCGCACACCCACGCGCGCGTGGTGGCCCTCTCCCCCGCCGCGACCCTCAAGCGGGGGTACGCGGTGCTGCAGAAGGCCGACGGGCATGTGGTCCGCGCCCCTGGGGAGGTCTCGGCGGAGGAGCCGTTGCGGGCCCGGGTGGCCGAGGGCGAGTTCGCCGTCCGGGTCGACGGGACGGCGACGACCGAGGGGGCTTCCGGGATCGACGGGACTGTCAGAGGGGACGCATAGGGTGGGCGGCATGACCAGCAAGGTGAGCGAGTCCGGCGCGGTGACCGGGGGCGGCGGGCCGTCCGAGGCGGCCCGGGCGCTCGGGTACGAGCAGGCGCGTGACGAACTGATCGAGGTCGTCCGGCGCCTGGAGGCGGGCGGTACGACCCTGGAGGAGTCCCTCGCCCTCTGGGAGCGCGGCGAGGAGCTCGCGAAGGTGTGCCGCCGCTGGCTGGACGGCGCCCGGGCCCGGCTGGACGCGGCGCTGGCGGAGGAGGAAGAGGAGGGGGCCGCCTCCGGCGACGGCGGCGAGTGAGAAGGCGGCCGTGCTCACACCGGCGGCCGCAAAAGCCAGCCCCTGACCATGTGAAGCGGATCACTCAACCCCGCATTTGATTGAACCTTGAACTTCCCTTGCGTACTGTCGTGAGACGTAAAGTCGCACGTCTCACGAAGGTTGCCTCCATGTCCCTCGTTCTTGACTCCGCCGCCCAGGACCTGCTGTTCCGCGAGGCCCACACCGCGAACACGTTCACCGACGAGCCGGTGACCGAGGAGCAGGTGCAGGCGATCTACGACCTGGTCAAGTACGGCCCCACCGCCTTCAACCAGACCCCGCTGCGCATCATCCTGGTCCGCTCCGCCGAGGCCCGTGAGCGCCTGGTGCCGCACATGGCCGAGGGCAACCAGGCCAAGACGGCCACCGCCCCGCTGGTCGCGATCCTCTCCGCGGACAACGAGTTCCACGAGGAGCTGCCGGCCCTGTTCCCCGCGTTCCCGCAGGCCAAGGACCTCTTCTTCGCCGAGCGCCCGGCCCGTGAGTCCGCCGCCGGTCTGAACGCCGCCCTGCAGGCCGCGTACTTCATCATCGGCGTCCGGGCCGCCGGCCTCGCCGCAGGCCCGATGACCGGCTTCGATCGCGCCGGTGTCCAGAAGGAGTTCCTGGACGCCGACCACACCCCGCTGATGGTCGTCAACATCGGCAAGCCGGGCGAGGGCGCCTCCTACCCGCGCTCCCCGCGCCTGGAGTTCGACCAGGTCATCACGACGGTCTGAGCACCACCACCGGACACGACGAAGGGCCCCCGGCAGTCGCGCCGGGGGCCCTTCGCGTTTCCGCTCGCTCTTCCGCTCACCGCGTCTTCAGCGCCTCGGCCATCTTCGTCAGCTGCGCGAACGACGCCGAGCCGGCGACCACGGTCGTGGCGCCCTCCTGCTCCAGGACCAGCGCGTCGTACCGCTCGCCCTTGTAGCGCGTCCAGGTCTCGCCGCCGATCTCCGCGGTGACCTCGGTCTTCTCGGCGTCCTGCGTGGCGTCCGGGATGAACCGGGACGGCTTCTCAGCGGACTGCTCGACCGCCACGTACGCCCCGTCGGGGTCGTGGAACCCGAGGTGCCAGTGGTCGGACTCGTCGCCCCGGAAGCGGACGGAGGTCGCCTTCCAGGTGTTCGGCAGTCCCTCGGGTGCCGCAACCGGATAGGAGGCCGCGCGGCGCGCCGTCAGCAGTTCGACTCGGTAGTCGACACGCTTGAGCTCCGGCTCGGTCTCGTCATGAGGGATGAAGAGATAGATGACCCACGCCGCCAGCACGATGAGCCCCAGGGAGAGGACCATGTCGCGAACGCTCTGCTTGCCTTTCGTACCTGCCACGCCCTCATCGTCGCAGGTGCACCGGTCCGCTCATCCGTGGGGTCCCCTGCTCATTTTGTCGGACTGACGATAGAGTCGGCCCGAACCCTCATCCGGCCGTCGTCGTATCAGAAAGGTGCGCTCCGATGACCGAGAATCATCATTTGCCGTCCGAACTCGAGGTTCCTTCCGAGGCCCCCGACCGCAACCTCGCCCTGGAACTGGTCCGCGTCACCGAGGCCGCCGCGATGGCCGCGGGCCGCTGGGTCGGCCGCGGGGACAAGAACGGTGCCGACGGCGCCGCCGTACGCGCCATGCGCACCCTCGTCTCCACCGTCTCGATGAACGGCGTCGTCGTCATCGGTGAGGGCGAGAAGGACGAGGCCCCGATGCTCTTCAACGGCGAGCGCGTCGGTGACGGGACCGGCCCGGAGTGCGACATCGCCGTGGACCCGATCGACGGAACGACGCTGACGGCGAAGGGCATGACGAACGCGATCGCCGTTCTCGCGGCCGCCGACCGGGGCACGATGTTCGACCCGTCGGCGGTTTTCTATATGGACAAGCTGGTCACCGGCCCGGAGGCCGCCGACTTCGTCGACATCGACGCGCCGGTGTCCGTGAACATCAGGCGGGTCGCCAAGGCCAAGCGGTCCACGCCCGAGGACGTCACGGTCGTCATCCTCGACCGGCCGCGCCACGAAGGCATCATCAAGGAGATCCGGGAGACCGGCGCGCGCATCAAGCTGATCTCCGACGGCGATGTCGCGGGCTCGATCCTGGCGCTGCGCGAGGGCACGGGTGTCGACATGCTCCTCGGCATCGGCGGTACGCCCGAGGGCATCATCTCGGCCTGTGCGGTGAAGTGCCTCGGCGGCACGATCCAGGGCAAGTTGTGGCCGAAGGACGACGAGGAGCGGCAGCGGGCGGTCGACGCGGGGCACGATCTCGACCGTGTGCTGACGACCGACGACCTGGTGTCCGGGGAGAACGTGTTCTTCGTCGCCACGGGGATCACCGACGGTGAGTTGCTTCGTGGGGTGCGGTACCGGTCGGAGACCGCGACCACGGACTCGATCGTGATGCGATCGAAGTCGGGGACGGTCCGGCGGATCGACTCGGTGCATCGACTGAGCAAGCTCCGTGCTTACAGCTCCATCGATTTCGAGAAAGCCAAGTAAGTGCGCTGAGGGGAGGGGGACCGCGGGTCGTTCGTCGACTGCGGGTTCGTCGTGGCTTGTCTCGGCCACGCGGCGGAGCCGCGAATGTCACAGCACCGCGCCCCTGGAGCAGAACCCCGACCGGCACCAGGAAAGGCGCCCTCTTGTGCGGAGAGGGCGCCTTTCGTGCGCTTGGTGGCGGCTAGCCCGCCGCCGCTATCGAACCCGTCGCCCTCGCGGCCTTCTTCAGTTCCATGTCGCGGCGGCGCCTGCGGGCCAGCACCACTCGGCGTTCCGCTGCGGTCAGGCCGCCCCAGACGCCGTACGGCTCGGGTTGCAGGAGTGCGTGTTCGCGGCACTCGACCATGACGGGACAGCGGGCGCACACGCGCTTGGCGGCCTCCTCGCGGGAGAGCCGGGCCGCGGTGGGCTCCTTGGAGGGGGCGAAGAAGAGGCCTGCCTCGTCACGCCGGCACACGGCCTCCGTATGCCACGGGGCGTCCTGATCCCTGTCGCGTACTGGTACCACCTGAGGCGGTACGGCAGCGACCTGCAGGGACGAATGCGGCGGATGCAGCACGGTCTACTCCTGACGACGGCTTCGCGAGCGAGAGACGATGCAGCAAGGCCTACCCGCTGTGCGCGGGCCTATGCACTGAGTCCCGAACCGCTGGAATTCGGGGCCTCGGCGAGCGATCGCAACCGGACCGAATCCCTTCGAGCGGTGCTCGGACACGATCGAATTCACAAGCGTCAACGCTCCAGGTGTTTGCGCAAACTGTCGTCGACCTTGCGTGCCACCCGGTCGGTGACACGGTCGAAGAGATCGGCGATCACCTTGCCCCGCTTGGGCCGCGCCTCGATGCTGCCGAGCACGGCCAGTCCGTCGACATAGACCACGGGCGCATCGGGCTCGGTCGAGTCGAGCATGTCGACCGCGAAGTCGCCGAGGACTCCGCCGCCGCTGCCGCGCAGCGAGACGTTCTCCGGGACGCGGATCTCCACGCTGCCGAAGACCGCGTACGCGCGGATCATCACCTGGCGGTGCTCGAACAGGGCCTCGCTGAGGTCTATCTCGACGCTGCCGAATATCGCGAACGCGTGGATACGGCGGCCCGTCCGCCAACGCCCCTTGCGCACCGAGGCGCTGAAGACGGCCACCAGGCGGTCGTCCGGGTCGACGGGGATGGCGCCGGGGCTCGGGCGGTTGGGCACGGCGGAGGAGGGAACGGAGGCGTACGCCGTCGTCGCTCGGCGGGTGTCGCCGTGGGCGGCCGGCAGATCCCGCACGAACACGTCCAGTTCGCCCACGGTCTTGGCGGCCAGCACCCCCTCGACCCGCTCGGCGTGCTCCTCCGGAGTGAGGCGGCCCTCGGCGAGGGCGTCGCGCAGGAGGTCGGCGATCCGGTCGCGGTCGGCGTCGGAGGCGCGCAGCTCGGTCGATGCCACCGGTCGTGGCGATGCCTGGGCAGGGCTCTTCTGAAGGTCCACGACAGCAGAGTACCCACTCGCGATACATCGCGACCAGACCTGAACGACACCTGTGGAAAACCCGCGTCGGGGCCGGCGCATCCCCGTCCCGGGCGCCAACTGAGCCTTACCTCACAACACCGGTGTCCGATGCAGGTTCTACGCTGGTGGGCGCTGCCCACGGAGGCCAGCCGTGCTGTCTGTCGAGTGAGGAATGGGCGACATGCCTGAGTTCGAGTACACCGATCTGCTCCCCATGGGAGAGGACACCACCCCGTACCGGCTGGTGACCTCCGAGGGTGTCTCCACCTTCGAGGCCGACGGGCGGACGTTCCTCAAGGTGGAGCCCGAGGCACTGCGCAAGCTCGCCGCCGAGGCCATCCACGACATCCAGCACTATCTGCGCCCGGCCCACCTGGCTCAGCTGCGCCGGATCATCGACGACCCCGAGGCGTCGAGCAACGACAAGTTCGTGGCGCTCGACCTGCTGAAGAACGCGAACATCGCGGCGGCGGGCGTGCTGCCGATGTGCCAGGACACCGGTACGGCGATCGTGATGGGCAAGCGCGGGCAGAACGTCCTCACCGAAGGCGGGGACGAGAAGGCCCTCTCGAAGGGCATCTACGACGCGTACACCAAGCTGAACCTGCGCTACTCGCAGATGGCTCCGCTCACCATGTGGGAGGAGAAGAACACCGGCTCGAACCTCCCGGCGCAGATCGAGCTGTACGCGACGGACGGTGGCGCGTACAAGTTCCTGTTCATGGCCAAGGGTGGCGGGTCGGCGAACAAGTCGTTCCTGTACCAGGAGACGAAGGCCGTCCTGAACGAGGCCTCCATGATGAAGTTCCTGGAGGCGAAGATCCGTTCGCTGGGTACGGCCGCCTGTCCGCCGTACCACCTCGCGATCGTGGTCGGCGGCACGAGCGCCGAGTACGCCCTGAAGACCGCGAAGTACGCCTCCGCGCACTACCTGGACGAGATCCCGGCGGAGGGTTCGCCGCTCGGGCACGGGTTCCGGGACAAGGAGCTGGAGGAGAAGGTCTTCGAGCTGACGCAGAAGATCGGGATCGGGGCGCAGTTCGGCGGCAAGTACTTCTGCCATGACGTGCGGGTGGTGCGACTGCCTCGGCACGGCGCCTCGTGTCCTGTCGCCATCGCCGTGTCCTGCTCCGCCGACCGGCAGGCCGTCGCGAAGATCACCGCCGAGGGTGTGTTCCTGGAGCAGCTGGAGACGGACCCGGCGCGGTTCCTGCCGGAGACGACGGACGAGCACCTGGACGAGTCGTCGGACGTGGTCCGGATCGACCTCAACCAGCCGATGGACGACATCCTCGCCGAGCTGACCAAGTACCCGGTGAAGACGCGGCTTTCGCTCTCCGGTCCGCTGGTCGTGGCCCGTGACATCGCGCACGCCAAGATCAAGGAGCGGCTGGACGCGGGTGAGGAGATGCCGCAGTACCTGAAGGACCACCCGGTGTACTACGCGGGGCCGGCGAAGACGCCCGAGGGGTACGCGTCGGGGTCCTTCGGTCCCACGACCGCCGGGCGCATGGACTCCTACGTGGAGCAGTTCCAGGCGGCGGGCGGGTCCAAGGTGATGCTGGCGAAGGGGAACCGGTCGCAGCAGGTCACGGACGCGTGCGGGGCGCACGGTGGGTTCTACCTGGGGTCCATCGGTGGGCCTGCGGCCCGGCTCGCCCAGGACTGCATCAAGAAGGTCGAGGTCGTCGAGTACGAGGAGCTCGGCATGGAGGCCGTCTGGAAGATCGAGGTCGAGGACTTCCCGGCGTTCGTCGTCGTCGACGACAAGGGCAACGACTTCTTCAAGGACCCGGCGCCGGCGCCTACGTTCACGTCGATTCCGGTGCGGGGGCCGGGGCTGGTGTAGTCGGGGCGGGTCGGATCGAGTTTGATCCGATCGGGGTTTGATCGGGTCGGGTCGGGTCGGGTCGGTTTGGTTCGGGGCGGCTGGGGAGAGTTTTCGCCCCCGCCGCCCCTACCCGTCCCATCCCCCAGGGGCTCCGCCCCTTCGACCCCGGGCCGCTCCTGGGGACTGCGCCCCCAGACCCCCGCCATCGGCCTGAACGGCCTCGTCCTCAAACGCCGGACGGGCTGAGTGGTCCGTACAGGTTGAGTGGTCCGTACGCGCTGGGTGGTCCGGACAGGCTGTGTGGTCCGGACGGGCTGAGTGCGCGAACCCTTACGCCAGCTTGTTGATCTGGGCGTCCACGAGTTCCGTCGGGAAGTCGAAGTCCTTGCCCGTGGCGGCCGACGCGAAGTTGACGGCCGTGAAGTAGCCCAGCGTGCTGCCCTTGCGGAAGACGACGACCTTCATCGGGATCTTCGCGCCCTCGGCCTCACTGAGGAAGTCGATGGCGAGGGCCTCGTCCGCGCCCTTGGGGGCGGTGGCCGTGCTGACCTTGGTGACTTCCTGGGCCGTGCCCTGCATGGTGACCTTGAAGCCGTCGGCGCAGGCCTTGGCGGAGGCGCCGATCGCCTTCATCGCGGACTGGGCGGCCGCGCTGTCGTAGGCGGACAGGCGGAGCAGGACCTTGGTCACGTCCAGGCCGGAGGTGAGCGCTTCCTCGGCGTCGCCGCCCTTCGCGGCCTCGGCGGGGTCGACCTTGCTGGCCGTCTCGCGCTGCACGGTCGCGGACGGCTTGTCCACCACCGTGCCGCCCATGGCGTACGCCACCGGCGCGCACTCGTCGTTGTCCGCCTCGACGTCCTTCTGCTCGATCGTGGCGGTGGGCTCGGTGACCTTGTGGCCCTTGACGTCACCGTCCTTCAGCACAGCCTTTTCGAGGTCCGCGGCGGACAGCGTCGACGTCTCGCTCCCGGCCGCGGCGTCGGACTTGCCCTTGCCCGAGTCGGTGTCGCCGCTGCCCGAGTCCGAGCAGGCGGTGAGCAGGGTCAGCGACAGGGCCGCGACACCGGCGAGGCAGGACCGACGTATGACAGCTCTTCTCAATGCACGTTCTTTCTTCGAAAGTCGTTCGGCCGGAAACACGCCCGGCGTTCGACCGACAACACGTCGGGGTGACGCTACTGCACGGCGGCGACAACGGCTCGCGATATCCCTCGTCCCTGCCCCTCCCCCATACGGAGCAAGGCCGGGAACATCCCCGTCCGCGGTGACGCTGTACCGGTCATGAGCGAGTACCGCGTCGAACACGACTCCATGGGTGAGGTCCGAGTCCCGGCGGACGCCAAGTGGCGGGCCCAGACCCAGCGTGCGGTCGAGAACTTCCCCGTTTCCGGCCACCGGATCGAACGGGCGCACATCGAGGCGCTGGCCCGGATCAAGGGGGCCGCCGCCAAGGTGAACGCCGAGTTGGGGGTGCTCGACAAGGACGTCGCCGAGGCCATTCAGGAGGCTGCGCGGGAAGTCGCCGAGGGGCGGTGGGACGAGCACTTCCCGGTCGACGTGTTCCAGACCGGGTCCGGGACCTCGTCGAACATGAACACCAACGAGGTGCTCGCCACCCTCGCGAGCGAGCGGCTCGGGCGGGATGTGCATCCGAACGACCACGTCAACGCCTCGCAGTCGTCGAACGACGTCTTCCCCTCGTCGATCCATATCGCCGCCACCGCCGCCGTGACCCACGAGCTGATTCCCGCCCTGGACCACCTCGCGGCCGCGCTCGCGCGCAAGGCGCATGAGTTCGAGGACGTGGTGAAGTCCGGGCGTACGCATCTGATGGACGCCACGCCCGTCACGCTCGGGCAGGAGTTCGGGGGGTACGCCGCCCAGGTGCGGTACGGCGTGGAGAGGCTCCGGGCCTCACTGCCCCGGCTGGCCGAACTCCCCCTGGGCGGTACGGCCGTGGGGACCGGGATCAACACCCCGCCCGGGTTCTCCGCCGCCGTCATCGCCGAGGTCGCGCGGGCCACCGGGCTGCCGCTCACCGAGGCGCGCGACCACTTCGAGGCGCAGGGCGCGCGGGACGGGATCGTCGAGACAAGCGGGCAGCTCAGGACCGTCGCCGTCGGTCTGACGAAGATCGCCAACGATCTGCGGTGGATGGCCTCCGGACCGCGCACCGGGCTCGCCGAGATCTCCCTGCCGGACCTCCAGCCAGGGTCGTCGATCATGCCCGGCAAGGTCAACCCCGTCATCCCCGAGGCGGTTCTCATGGTGGCCGCGCAGGTCATCGGGAACGACGTCACCGTGACCACCGCGGGCGCTTCCGGGAACTTCGAGCTCAATGTGATGCTGCCGGTCATCGGCAAGAACGTCCTGGAGTCGATCCGGCTGCTCGCCAATGTCTCGCGGCTGCTCGCCGACCGGACCGTCGACGGGATCGTCGCGCACCGGGAACGGGCGCGTGAGTACGCCGAGTCGTCGCCGTCCGTGGTCACGCCGCTCAACAAGTACATCGGCTACGAGGAGGCCGCGAAGGTCGCCAAGAAGGCGCTGGCCGAGCGGAAGACCATCCGCCAAGTCGTGCTGGAGGGCGGGTACGTGGAGCGGGGTGACCTGACGGTGGAACAGCTCGATGAGGCACTCGATGTCCTGCGGATGACGCGGCCGTGACCGCGCGATAACCGCGCTGAACAATTCCCTGGTCACAGATGACACTTCGGTAACCGATTCCCGCCATGGCGTGAACCGTGACCGGGGCCGCAGCGTCGTATGCCCGTGGCACCTAATATCTGTGCATGGCAGACGACGGAGCGGTGAGACGAGTGGAAGCGGGCCGGTCGGCGCAGTTCTGGACCCCCGGGAGTCAGATCCTGTGGCGGTACCGTGAGAATTCCGGCGAGCACGTCCACATCGCGCGTCCCGTCACCGTCGTACGGGACGACGAGGAACTGCTGGCCGTGTGGCTGGCGCCCGGCACCGAGTGCGTCAAACCCGTGCTGGCGGACGGCACGTCGCCGCACTCCGAGCCGCTGGCCACGCGCTACACCAAGCCCAGGTCCGTACGGCGCGACCGGTGGTTCGGGACCGGTGTGCTGAAGCTGGCCCGGCCGGGTGAGCCGTGGTCGGTGTGGCTGTTCTGGGAGCCGGGCTGGCAGTTCAAGAACTGGTACGTCAACCTGGAGTCGCCGCTGGCCCGTTGGGACGGCGGTGTGGACTCCGAGGACCACTTCCTGGACATCTGTGTCTACCCCGACCGCAGCTGGGACTGGCGCGACGAGGACGAGTTCGCGCAGGCCCAGCAGGACGGGCTGATGGACGGTCAAGTGGCCGAGGCGGTAAGGGAAGCGGGGCGATCAGCGGTGGAGGTGATCCGGGCCTGGGGCCCGCCGTTCTCGGACGGCTGGCAGCACTGGCGGCCGGATCCGGCCTGGTCCGTGCCGTCCTTGCCGGACGACTGGGACCGTACCCCCGCGCACTTGTCCTCGTGAGACCCTTGATGTGCCCCCGGGCAAGAACCGTAGGATCGTCCTCCGCAAGGGCGCACAGGGGCAACTCCCGCAGTTCGCGCAGCGCTTGACCATAAGTCACCGAGGGGCGGCAGGACGTGATCAAGGAGTTCGACGACTACACCGGTACGAGTCGCAGAAGACCGATCGGTCGAACAGCACTGTCGTTCGACGGGTCGGCCGGTACCGTGTGTGGCACAGGAACTACCTCTGACCACGCGGGAATTCCGTTCCTGGGGCACCTAATCCGGGTATCGGGCTTTCTGCGGAACGAAGTATCGGGTTTGCTGCGGGACGAACTGCGTGGACGACGCGCAGCCCCGGACGGATGGATTCGACACGCGTGACGGAGCACCCCACCTCCCACGAGCGCCCTCAGAGCGGCGCCGGCCCCGCGGATCCCCGCGGGGCGCTCCTGCGTACCCAGGAGCCGCTGCGAGCCGGGCCCGCCGCGGCCTTACCCGCACAGGCACGCATGGGTGACGCACAGGCCCGTACGGGCGACACGGCTGCCCGCCCGGGCGACGCCTCGGCCGAGCAGGACACCTCGGACCCGTGCGTCAAGGACGGCGAGTCTCCCTCGGAGCACTCGCAGCCCGCGCTCTCCGAGCACTCCCAGCCGGCGGCCACCGAGCCCGACCCGCACCGTCCGCGCCCCGCGCCGGAGGCCATCCCGGCGCAGCCGGGCGGCGAGCCGGAGCGGCCGGTCGGCACGCTCGGCGCTCTCGAACGGCGTTCCGGCCAGGGTGTGGCGCCCGGTGCGCCCATGCCCATGCGGCGCGACGGCGACCGGCTGCGCTTCGTGGGCGCCGCGACCCGGCGGATCGCCCGGGGCATCGACCTGGACGAGATCGTCATGGGTCTGTGCCGGGCAACCGTGCCGACGTTCTCGGACGCGATCCTCGTGTATCTGCGCGAGCCGCTGCCGGTCGGCGACGAGCGCCCCACCGGGCCCATGGTGCTGCGGCTGCGCCGCACCGACCGGGTCCTGGAGGAGCGGGACACCGAGGGCGGCTTCATGCCCGCGTTCCAGCCGGAGCCCGCGGACCTCGCGGTGGTCACCGCCGAGATCTGCGAGGTACGCCCGGGCGGCGCGCTCGCCGAGGTGCTGCGCGGCGTACGGCCGGTCTTCGCCGACGCGCCCGCCGCGCACGACGCCCTGCCGGAGCTGCTCGGGCCGGAGTCCGAGCTGACGGTGCCGCCCGGTCAGCGCGCGATCCTCGCGCCGCTGCGGGGCCGGCGCCGGGTGATCGGCGCGGCGCTCTTCCTGCGCCGACCGGAGCGGATGGCGTTCGAGCAGGACGATCTGCTGGTCGCCGCCCAGCTCGCCACGCACAGCGCGCTCGGCATCGACAAGGCCGTGCTGTACGGCCGCGAGGCGTACATCGCGGACGAGTTGCAGCGCACGATGCTGCCCGAGGCCCTGCCGCGCTGCACGGGCGTACGGCTCGCGCACCGGTATCTGCCGGCCGCCGAGACCGCGCGTGTCGGCGGTGACTGGTACGACGCGATTCCCCTGCCGGGGAGCCGGGTCGCGCTGGTCGTGGGTGATGTCATGGGCCATTCGATGACGTCGGCCGCGATCATGGGCCAGTTGCGGACGACCGCGCAGACGCTGGCGGGGCTGGATCTGCCGCCGCAGGAGGTGCTGCATCACCTCGACGAGCAGGCGCAGCGCCTCGGCACGGATCGGATGGCGACGTGTCTGTACGCCGTCTACGACCCGGTATCGCATCGGATCACCATCGCCAACGCCGGGCATCCGCCGCCGGTGCTGCTGCATCTGGGCGGGCGCGCCGAGGTGCTGCGGGTGCCGCCGGGGGCGCCGATCGGTGTGGGCGGCGTGGACTTCGAGGCCGTCGAGCTGGACGCGCCGGCCGGAGGCACGCTGCTGCTCTACACCGACGGGCTCGTCGAGTCCCGGCTGCGGGACGTGTGGACCGGGATAGAGCAACTGCGCGAGAAGCTCGCCGCGACCGCCCAGTTGACCGGGCCGGATCATCCGCCGCCGCTGGAGGCGCTCTGCGACGAGGTGCTCGACATGCTCGGCCCGGGGGACCGGGACGACGACATCGCGCTGCTCGCCGCGCGGTTCGATGGGATCGCTCCCAGCGATGTCGCCTACTGGTTCCTGGAACCGGAGGAGATGGCTCCGGGGCGGGCTCGGCGATTGGCGCGGCACGCTTTGTCCCGCTGGGGCCTTGAGGAACTGAGCGACTCCGTCGAGCTGCTCATCAGTGAGGTCGTGACGAACGCGGTGCGGTATGCGACGCGGCCGGTGACGTTGCGGTTGCTGCGGACCGATGTGCTGCGGTGCGAGGTGACGGACGACGTGCCTCAGCTGCCTCGGCTTCGGCAGGCCCGGGCGACGGATGAGGGTGGGCGGGGGCTCTATCTCGTCAACAAGTTGGCGAAGCGGTGGGGGGCTACTCGGTTGAGTGCCGGGAAGGTTGTCTGGTTTGAACTGAATCAGGCGTGAGCGCTCCGCTGGGGGCGGCCGGGTTGGCGCCATAGGGGGTCACCGTGGTTCGTTGGCTGCGGACTGTCTGTGGCTGGTCGCGCCCACGCGGCGGAGCCGCACATCGACCAAGCCCCACGCCCCTAAAAGCCAGAAAGAGCAGCAACACGAAGGGCGCCCGGTGTCCACCGGGCGCCCTTCGTCCTTCTCTGCCTGCTAACCCGCCTGTGGGTCGTTCGGGTCGTCCGGTAGATCGATGTCGCCGTCCGTCGGGGTTTCCTCCGGGGTGGTCTCCGGGGTCTCCTCCGGGGTCGTCTCCGGGTCGGTCGGGGTGTTCTTCGGGGTCGTCGGCGGGGTTGTCGTCGGTTCCTCGGTGGTGGGCGTCTCCGACGGTGTTTCCGACGGCGTCTCGGTGGGCGTGGGCGAGTCAGTGGGCTCCACGGCCGCGCCCTGCTCGGTGTTCAGGTCGAACTTGGTGACCTCGCCCATCACACCGAAGGTGTACGTCGCCCAGATCTGGGCGGGGAAGCCACCGCCGTTGATCCGGGGGACTCCGACGGCGTTGTACATCGAGACGTGCTTGCCGTTCTTGCTCATGTCCTCGCCGAAGAGGCCGACGGAGGTCACGAGTTTCGGCGTGTAGCCGGTGAACCAGGCGGAACGGTTCTCGTCGGAGGTACCCGTCTTGCCGGCGACCTGCTGGCCGTCGCGGGCCGGGTTGTCGCGGACGGAGGTCTTGGCCGTACCGTCGTCGACCACGCCGGTCAGGACCGAGGTGACCGTGTCGGCGGCGTTCTCGCTGATGACCTGCTCGCCGATCGGGTCGGGGAACTCGACCGCGCCGTCCCGGTGCTTGGCCGAGGCGATGATGGTCGGGGTGACCTTCTTGCCGTGGTTGTCGAGGGTGGCGTAGATCCCGGCCATCTCCAGCGGGCTCGCGCCCATGGAGCCGAGGGTCTGCGCGGGCACCGCCTGCATGTCCTCGGTGTCCATGCCGAGCTTGCCGGCGACCTCCATGACCTTCTCCATGCCCACGTCGACGCCCATCTGCGCGAAGACGGAGTTGATGGACTTGTTCATGGCGGTCTGCACGGTGACGTCGCCGTAGTCGACGTTGTCCTCGTTCGGCGGGTTGAAGCCCACGGGCGTGCCGTCGTCCATGACCTTGTGGCGGCTGTCGCCGTCATAGATCGTGTTCGCGGCGATCGGGTCGCCGTCCTGCGTCTCTGCGCCCTCGTCGACGGCTGCGGCGAGGATGACCGGCTTGAACGTGGAGGCGGGCTGGTAGTCCCGCCGGGTGGCGTTGTTCGAATAGTGCTTGAAGTAGTCGACGCCGCCGTACATGGCGACGACCTTGCCGGTCTTCGGATCGACCGAGACGGCGCCGGCCTGGATGTAGGCGTCGACCTTGCGCTTCTTCTTGTCTAGCTTGCTGGTGAGGCGTTCCTTGACGGCCTTCTCCAGCTTGGTCTGCTTGTTCTTGTTGATGTTCAGCGTGATGGTCCAGCCGCCCTGCCGGATCTTCGCCAGGGCGGTGTCCACGTCGGACACCGACCCGTCGGAGACGAGCTGCCTGGCCAGCTGGTTGTTGGCGGCGTCGACCAGGTAACCGGTCTGGCCCTCCATGCCGGGCGCGCCCTGGGGCTGCTTCGGGATGGGGAACTTCAGGTCGTCGCGCTCGCCCTTGGGGAGCCAGCCCTTCTCGACCATGTTGTCGAGGACGTAGTTCCAGCGCGCCTTGACGAGCTTCCGGCTGGTCTTGGAGGCGACGGCCCAGTCGTACTGGCTGGGGGCCTGCAGCAGCGCGGCGAGATAGGCGCCCTGCGCGACATCGAGCTTCTTGGCGTCGACGCGGTAGTAGGCCTGGGCTGCGGCCTGGATGCCCCAGGCGCTGCGGCCGTAGAAGCTGGTGTTGATGTAGCCCGCGAGGATGTCGTCCTTGGTGTACTCGCGTTCCACCTTCAGCGAGATCACCAGCTCCTGGAGCTTGCGGGTGACCGTCTGGTCCTGCGTGAGGTAGTAGTTCTTGACGTACTGCTGGGTGATCGTCGAGCCGCCCTGCTTGCCCTTGCCGGACAGGGTGTTGAGCAGACCTCGGGTCATGCCCTTCAGGTCGACGCCGTTGTCCTCGTAGAAGCTCTTGTTCTCGGCGGCGATGAAGGTCCGCTGGACGCGCTTGGGGACGACCGCGAGGTCGACGATCTCGCGGTTGGTCGTGCCGGTGCGGGCGAGGGTCTTGCCGTTGCTGTACTTGTAGATGTTGGACTGCTCCTGCGCCGCGGCGTTCCCCTTGGGAATGCCGATCATCAGATACAGCACGATGAAGGCGCCCATGCCGAGCAGGCAGAAGCCGAAGAACGCGCCGAGGATCTTCTTCCAGGTGAACATCCGGCGTATGAAGCTCTTCTTCGTCGCGCCGCCCTTGGCCGTGCCGCCCTTCGCGGCGACCCTGGCGGCGGCGCGGCCGCCTCCGGTCGAGCCGCCGGACGCCTCCGTCGGAGTCGCCGTGGCCGTTGCCGTCCCGCCTCCGGACGAGCGCTTGGGCGCCGCGCGGCGACCACCGCGCTGGCGCGCTCGTCTCTCTTCCGCTCGTCCCATGGCTCGGTCCGCTCCGCCTCTGTAGATCCGCTGTTCGATCTTCTTATACGTCCGCCGGTCGGCCTTCTGCCGGGTCCGCCGCGGTTTCGCTTCTCCGGCGTCCCGCCGTACACGACCCGGGTCGGTCGTCGGTCAGCTCAGCAAGCTAACACCGAGCGCTGTGCCGAAGAACCGCCGGTCCGCCCTGTGGCGGCGTGACAATCCGCACGCCGTGCGCCGTCAACCGGCGTCCTACGCCGCGTCAACCCGCACGTCGTCCCACCGGAACCGACGTTCCAGACAGCCCGATGGTTGCCTCACCCGACCCGTCAAACACCGACCCGCGCAGTGACGGAACCGTGACATTCGCTTCTGACCTGCGGCGCGGCCACCTCCGGCCGCCTCCTATACACAGCGGGTATACGTGGCGTGTATACCCGCTGTGTACAGTGCTCGGCATGTCCATCGGTCACACACTCCTCGGGCTCCTGGAGTCCGGGCCCCGGCACGGTTACGACCTGAAGCGGGCCTTCGACGAGAAGTTCGGTCAGGACCGGCCCCTGCACTACGGCCAGGTCTACTCCACGATGTCGCGGCTGCTGAAGAACGGCCTCGTCGAGGTCGAAGGCATCGAGCCCGGCGACGGCCCCGAACGCAAGCGGTACGCGATCACCGAGGCCGGCATCACGGACGTCCAGCGATGGCTCGCGACGCCGGAGAAGCCCGAGCCGTATCTGCAGTCGACCCTCTACACGAAGGTCGTCCTCGCTCTGCTGACCCACCGCGACGCGGCCGACATCCTCGACACCCAACGCTCCGAGCACCTGCGCATGATGCGCATCCTCACCGACCGCAAGCGCAAGGGCGACCTCGCCGACCAGCTGATCTGCGACCACGCCCTGTTCCATCTGGAGGCCGACCTGCGATGGCTGGACCTGACCGCCGCCCGACTGGCCAAACTGGCAGAGGCGGTGACGCGATGACCCCCGCGGGTTCCCTGCTCGTCGCGACCGATCTGCGCAAGACGTACGGTCCCACCTCCGCGCTGGACGGCGCCGAGTTCTCCATCCACCCCGGCGAGGTCGTCGCCGTGATGGGCCCCTCCGGCTCAGGCAAATCGACCCTGCTGCACTGCCTCGCCGGGATAGTCACGCCCGACTCGGGCTCGATCCTCTACAACGGCCGCGAGATGGCCGGCATGAGCGACACCGAGCGCAGTGCCCTCAGGCGCAGCGAGTTCGGGTTCGTGTTCCAGTTCGGCCAGCTCGTGCCCGAACTGACCTGTGTCGAGAACGTGGCCCTGCCGCTGCGGCTCAACGGCGTCGCCCGCAAGGAGGCCGAGCGCACCGCCCTCGGCTGGATGCGGCGCCTGGAGGTCGACGACCTCGCCGGCAAGCGGCCCGGTGAGGTCTCCGGCGGCCAGGGGCAGCGGGTCGCCGTGTCCCGGGCACTGGTCACCAGCCCGCGCGTGCTCTTCGCGGACGAGCCGACCGGCGCACTCGACTCCCTCAACGGCGAACGCGTGATGGAACTCCTCACCGAAGCGGCCCGCTCCACCAACGCCGCCGTCGTCCTGGTCACCCACGAGGCACGCGTCGCCGCCTACTCGGACCGCGAGATCGTCGTACGGGACGGCAAGTCACGGGACATGGAGCGCGCCGTATGAGCGCTCCCTCGGTCACGCAGTGGTACCGGGACCTGCTGATGGGCGCCAGATTCGCCTTCACCGGGGGGCGGGAGGGGTGGGTGCGGGCCGTGCTCACCGCCGTCGGGGTGGGGCTCGGGGTGGCGATGCTGCTGCTCACCGCGGCGATACCGAACGTCCTGGCCACGCGGGACGACCGCGAGGACGCCCGGGACGACATCGGCCTCAACTATCACGAGGAGAACGTCGGCAGGAAGGCCTCCGACAAGACCGTGGTCGTCGCCAACACCGACACGAATTACCACGACAAGGCCGTTCGCGGGCGGCTCATGGAGGCCGAGGGACCGCGGGCGCCACGGCCCCCGGGGGTGGCGAAGCTCCCCGCGCCGGGAGAGATGGTCGTCTCCCCCGCGCTGCAAGAACTGCTGACGTCGGACGAGGGGAAGCTGCTGAAGGAGCGGCTGCCGTACCGCGTCATCGGGACCATCGGCGAGCCCGGGCTGATCGGCTCGCAGGAACTCGCCTACATCGCGGGCGCCGACGGACTCGCGGCACGGATCGACGGCACGCTCGTGGGCCGCATCGACCACTTCGGCGCGGGGACGACGGACCAGTCCGACGGGGAGGAGCTGGACCCCGTCCTGATGCTGCTCATCCTGGTCGTCCTCGTGGTGCTGCTGATGCCGGTCGCCGTCTTCGTCGCCGCGGCCGTACGGTTCGGCGGCGAGCGGCGCGACCGGCGGCTCGCGGCGCTGCGGCTGGTCGGCGCCGACGGCCGGATGACCCGCCGGATCGCGGCCGGCGAGGCTCTCGCGGGGGCCATTCTGGGGCTGGTGTTCGGCACCGTGTTCTTCCTGATCGGCCGGGAGATCGCCGGCTCGATCGAGCTGTTCGACATCAGCGTGTTCCCGAGCTATCTGAACCCCTCCCCCGTGCTCGCCGGGGTGATCGCCGCCGCGGTCCCGGCGTCCGCCGTTCTCGTCACCCTGTTCGCGTTGCGCGGGGTCGTCATCGAGCCCCTCGGCGTGGTCCGCGCGGCCAAGCCGGCGCGGCGCAGGCTCTGGTGGCGGCTGCTGCTGCCGCTCGCCGGCGTCGGCCTGCTCTACCCGATGATGGGCCAGGGCTCGGAGGGCGGGAGGTTCAACGAGTACATGGTCGTCGGCGGTGTCGTCCTGCTGCTCTTCGGTGTCACCGCTCTGCTGCCGTGGGCCGTCGAGGCGTTCGTCGCCCGCCTGGGCGCCGGCTCCGTGTCCTGGCAGCTGGCCGTCCGCAGGCTCCAGCTGAGCAGCGGCACGGCGGCCCGCATGGTCAACGGCATCGCGGTGGCGGTGGCCGGCGCGATCGCCCTGCAGATGCTGTTCGCCGCGTCCGACGCCCAGTACACGGAGCCGACCGGCCAGAACGTCAAGCGGGCGCAGATGCAGGTCAGCGTGCCCCCGGGCACCGACGTCACGCCCATGGCGAAGAAGCTCCAGGAGTCCAAGGGCGTACGGAAGGCCGTGGCGATCTCCGTCGGCTGGGTCGGCGACCGGGCCAGGGAGCCCGAGGTCAGCAGCGAGGTGGCCGTCGGCGACTGCGCGTCCCTGCGCGAGATCGCCAAGCTCCCCTCCTGCCATGAGGGCGACGTCTTCGTGAACCAGTTCGTGGAGTACGACAGGGACCAGTTCAAGCTCGGCAAGTCCGGCCGCACGATCTTCTTCGAGCCGTCCTACGACGGCTCCCCGCGCAGCGCCGAGATCAAGTGGACCCTGCCGGGCGAGGTGAAGAAGGCCTACGAGCACAAGGACTCGCTGCGGCAGTACACCAGCGGTCTGCTGGCCACCCCCTCCGCGCTGCCCGCCGGGGCCGCGAAGACCCTCCAGGGCAGCGTCTACCTCCGGATCGACAAGTCGGTGCCGCACGTGAGCGACGAGGTGCGGAACACGGCCGCCGAGGCGGACCGGCTCTCGTGGGTCAGCGTCTGGACGGCGACGGAGCGGACGGAGGAGTTCGGCGCGATTCGCGTCGGGCTGTTCGTGGGCGCCTCCTGTGTGCTGCTCCTCATCGGTGCGAGCCTGCTGATCTCCCAGCTGGAACAGTTGCGCGAGCGGAAGAAGCTGTTGTCGGCCCTGGTCGCCTTCGGCACCCGGCGCCGCACGCTGACCCTGTCCGTGCTCTGGCAGACGGCGATCCCGATCGCCCTGGGCCTGGTCCTCGCCACCACGGTCGGCCTGGTCCTGGGCACGGTCCTGCTGAAGATGACGGACATCCCCGTGACCGTGGACTGGGCGCGGGTCCTCGGGATGACGGGCATCGGCGCGGGCGTGGTCCTGCTGGTGACGGCGCTCAGCCTGCCGCCACTGCTGCGCCTGATGCGGCCGGAGGGGCTGCGGACCGAGTAGGAGGGGACTCGGTCACACCACCCGAACCGGCAACGGCCGCAGCGCTTCCGTGAGCGCTGCGGCCAGTTCCGTGTACTCCCCGCCCCGCGCCGCCCCCGCCCGTACGATCGCGGAGCCGTGGGCGAGAACCCTCACCTGTGACCACACCTCTCAACCGAACAACTGACAGCCGTCTTCGATCAAGATGGCCAAGCATCACGATCTTGCTGATCAATGAAAGTGAACGACATGTCGCTGGACGCGTTGAAGTCCGCCCTCCCGGACTACGCCCAAGACCTTCGCCGCAATCTGAGCGCGGTGATCGACGACTCCGAACTGTCGGCGCAACAGCTGTGGGGCACGGTCCTGGTGACGGCGATCGCGGCGCGCTCACCGATCGTGCTGCGCGCGCTGGCGCCGCAGGCGAAGGCGCAGCTGTCGCCCGAGGCGTACTCGGCGGCGAAGTCCGCGGCCTCGGTGATGGCGCTGAACAACGTCTTCTTCCGCACGCGGCACCTGTTGTCGGACCACGAGTACGGCGGCCTGCGGACCGGGCTGCGGATGAACGTCCTCGGCGACCCCGGCGTCGACAAGGTCGACTTCGAGCTGTGGTCGCTCGCCGTCTCCGCGATCAACGCGTGCGGCTTGTGTCTCGACTCCCACGAGCAGGCGCTGCGCAGGGCGGGCGTCGACCGCCGGACCGTCCAGGAGGCCTTCAGGATCGCGGCCGTGATCCAGGCGGTCGGGGTCACGCTGGAGGCGGAGGCGGTCCTTGAGGACGAGTAGGGCGGTTCGTCGGCGGCGGGTGGGTGGGGGCTGGTCGCGCGGTTCCCCGCGCCCCTTGAAGGCACAGGCCCTCAGGCCCCTCGTCCCCGCAGCGGAAAACAAGTCGCGCCCCCGAGGCCGCCCTTGGAAAGATCCACCCCCATGACCACCGGACCCCGCGCCTTCGAAGACCTCGTCGCCGAAGCCGTCGCCGCCCCCACCGACGGCTGGGACTTCTCCTGGTTCGAGGGCCGTGCCACCGAGGAGCGGCCTTCCTGGGGGTACGCCCGCTCGATGGGTGATCGGCTGGCGCGCGTGTCGGCCTCGCTCGACATCCAGACCGGCGGCGGCGAGGTCCTCGCCTCCGCCCCACGGCTGCCGCCGCTCGCCGTGGCCACCGAGGGCTGGCCCCCGAACGTCGCCAAGGCCACCGCCCTGCTCCACCCTCGCGGCGCGGTCGTCGTCGCCGCCCCGCAGGACGCGCCGCTCCCCTTCGCGGACGGGGCGTTCGATCTCGTCACCAGCCGCCACCCGGTCACCGCGCACTGGGCGGAGATCGCCCGCGTGCTCCGCCCCGGCGGCACGTACTTCGCCCAGCACGTCGGTCCGAGGAGTGTCTACGAACTCGTCGAGCACCTTCTCGGCCCGCAGGAGGAGGCGGCGAGCAGTGCGCGGCATCCGGACCGCGAGCGCGCCGGCGCCGAGGACGCGGGGCTGGAAATCGTCGATCTGCGCGCCGCACGACTGCGTATGGAGTTCTTCGACATCGGTGCCGTCGTCCATTTCCTGCGCAAGGTGATCTGGATGGTCCCGGGCTTCACCGCCGAGGCCTACCTCCCCCAGCTGCGTTCCCTGCACGAGCGGATCGAGGCCGAGGGCCCATTCGTGGCCCACAGCACCCGCCACCTCTTCGAGGCCCGTAAGCCCGCGGCCGGTTGACCTCTCACGCGTGGGGTCCGACCGCAACCTTTCCGATCGCCAACTCGGCCCGGGCCTCCATGACTTCACCGACTCGCGCCGCCCGCTCGCCCAGCTCGCGCTCCTGCCGCGCGGTCAGCCGCCCCAGCGGTTCCACCGTGACGGTCGTCCGCCGCCCCCGCCGCCGCTGGTGCCAGACGCCGGCCACGACACCGTCGACGAGCAGCACGGGGTAGTTGCCCGCCTGCCCACGCGCCAGGGCCCGCTCGTAGGCGGCCCCGGGGAACAGCCGCTCGCGGGGCTGCGCGGCGATGCCGTACGCGTCGAAGTAGGGCAGCAGCCGCACACCCCGTACGGCCGACTCCGGTGACTCGGGGAAGTCGGTGTCGCCCGCCTCCACCCAGGCGCGCTCCCCCTCGAAGGCGACCTCCTCGATCTCCCCCGCCCCGGCCAGTTCCGCGAACAGCCCGTCGGCCCAGCCGCCCGGCGCCGCCGTCCACTTGGCGAAGTGCCGGGCGTCGGCGGGACCGTACGCGCGCAAGTAGCGCCGTACGAGCGTGGCGAGGGCCTCGTCCGGCGTCAGGGGAACGAAGTCCGGCGGGCGGGTGTATGTCGCCCTGCGGGCCCGGTCGGGGCCGAAGCAGAGGGCGCCCGACTGGCCCGCCCGGTGCATCACCTGCCGCCAGCGCGGCCACAGGTCCTGGAAGGCGGGCATGACGAGGTCGCCGGCCCAGGGGCCGGTGCGGGCGACGACCTCCTCGTTCAGCTCGTCGAGGGTGAGCGTGGCCCCGTCGAGCGCGTCGCCGATGGCGGCAACGACCTCGTCCGCCTGCGCGTCGGTGAGCCGGACGTCGGGGGCGAAGGGGCTCGCGCCCGACGGGATCGCGGTCAGCGCGGCGGTCCAGAAGGGCAGCTCGGCGGCGGGCAGCAGATGGACGGTGCCACGCGGCCCGTACGTCTTCACCAGGGTCCGCTCCTCCCACAGCGCGGCCCGTACGTCCGCCCGCGTCGCGCTCCCGGTCCGCACCCCAAGCGACAGCTCGGCCGCCGACAGCACCTGCGCGTGCGCGCCGAGCAGCGCGCCGGCCACCTCGGCGACCGGTGTCCCCGCCGGTGCGGGGCCGGTCAGAAACTGCCGCCGCAGCCGCCGAGCGCTTGCCTGTTCCCATGTGACAGTCACGGTCATGGGGCCGACGTTAGAGAGGAAAGAGGCCGGGTCCTGTCCTCATTGGAGCCTCCGTCCGGGGTTTCCACATCGTTACCGGCCGCGGCTTGGCTTCTCACCGCACCCTCACGTAGGTTCAGACCAAGGTAATTCGCGTGAGCAAAGCTGCGCGGGCGGCACCGCGCAGTGGAGGGGGCTGCGCGGTGCCGAAAAGCCGAACCACCGCGTCAAGCGAGCGTTCCACGCGGGCTTCACCCGTGCGGGGGTGCCTGACCCCACACCCCGGGCAGTCGCACAGGAAAGCGCGGACCCCCTGCTTCCGCTCGAATTCCCCGCACTCTCCTTTGAATCCGCTGTGAATCAGCCATGATCCCCCTCTATACAGACGCTGAATGAGCGCTTCCACAACTACCGTGACGCGGTCGCACGGCTCCGGAGAGTAATTGTCGGACGCCAATGCACGCAGCATCACTCACGAAGGGTTATGGTGGAAACCCCCCCTCGGGCCGGTCCGTCTCCCCCCCACGGACCGGCCCGTTTTTTGTCCGCACGACCAGGGGGGCCCGCAGCGCCCCTCAAGGGGAGCGGGGCTGTGACATGTGCGGCTCCGCCGCGTGGGCGCGACAAGCCCCCACGAACCCGCGGCAGATCCACAACCCGCGACCCCCGACTCCCCCAAACCCCGCCCCGCCAAAGGGGCCCCGGGCACCGGTAGGCTTCGGCCCCCAAAGGGACCGTCATCGCATGGAGGGGCTGACATTCAAGTGAACCTGCGCGACAAACTGCGCGGCCTGCTGGTCAGGGTCTACGCACGCAGGGTCGAGGGTCGCCTCGACCACGCCCAGGTGCCCAAGCACATCGGCGTCATCATGGACGGCAACCGTCGCTGGGCGAAGGCGGCGGGCTCCACCACCGCGCAGGGACACCGGGCCGGGGCCGACAAGATCGAGGAGTTCCTCGGCTGGTGCACCGAGACGGACGTCAAGGTCGTCACCCTCTGGCTCTTCTCCACGGACAACTTCGACCGGCCGCAGGAGGAACTGGTCCCGCTCTTCGGGATCATCGAGGACGTCGTACGCTCCCTCGTCGCCGACGGCCGCTGGCGGGTGCACCACGTGGGCGCCATCGACCTGCTGCCCGGTCAGATGCAGACCACCCTGAAGGAGGCCGAGGCGGCCACCGTCGACATCGACGGAATACTGGTCAACGTCGCCATCGGCTACGGCGGCCGCCAGGAGATCGCCGACGCCGTACGGTCGATGGTGCAGGACGCGCAGGAGAAGGGCACCTCGATGGAGGAGCTCGCCGAGAACGTCTCCGTCGACCTGATCGGCAGCCACCTCTACACCGGCGACCAGCCCGACCCGGACCTCGTGATCCGCACCAGCGGCGAGCAGCGGCTGTCCGGCTTCATGCTCTGGCAGACCGCCCATTCGGAGTACTACTTCTGCGACGTGTTCTGGCCGGCCTTCCGCAAGGTCGACTTCCTGCGCGCCCTGCGCGACTACGCGGTACGGCACCGCCGCTACGGAGGCTGACACCTGCCATCGGGACGCAAGTAACGAGGAGTTCACCGGGGCGCCGTCGTACGGCATGGCATGGCGGCGCATGTTCGAGGGCATAAGCCAGTCAGGTCGACACCCGAACCACGGGTGTCGGATCTCAGCGGGCGGCTCGGGGCCGTCCGCCCGGGAGGCCCTTTGCACCAGCCCGATCGTGCGGTCACAGCACGGACGAAGCAGCGGAGGGCCGGTCACCGGCCCGTGCAACGGCGCCGACGACCGGCCCAGTTCGAACCCGTCGCTCCCCGACCTCATCCGAGGGGGTACGTCCTTCCGTGGTGACCAGCACAAAGCGCCGTATGCCAGACCGGCGCACCTACGTCCTTGACACCAGCGTCCTGCTGGCCGACCCGAATGCCCTGAGCCGCTTCGACGAGCACGAGGTCGTGCTTCCGATCGTCGTGGTCACGGAGCTGGAGGCGAAAAGGCACCATCCCGAACTCGGCTATTTCGCCCGGCAGGCCCTGCGCCTGCTCGACGAGTTCCGGGTCCGGCACGGCCGCCTCGACGCCCCCATCCCGATCGGGGATCTCGGTGGGACCGTCAGGGTCGAGCTCAACCACTCGGACCCCAGCATCCTGCCGACCGGCTACCGCCTGGGGGACAACGACTCCCGCATCCTCGCGGTCGCCCGCAATCTGCAGGCCGAGGGCTTCGACGTCACCGTCGTGTCGAAGGATCTGCCCCTGCGGATCAAGGCGTCCTCCGTGGGCCTCCTCGCCGAGGAGTACCGCGCGGAGCTGGCCATCACGGACGCCTCCGGCTGGACCGGCATGTCCGAGCTGACCCTGCCGGGCGAACAGGTCGACATCCTCTTCGAGGAGGGGACCGTCTACGCCCCCGAGGCCAGGGACCTCCCCGTGCACACGGGTCTGACGATCCAGTCGGAGCGCGGCAAGGCCCTCGGCCGGGTGTCGCCCGACGGCAACATCCGTCTCGTCCGGGGCGACCGCGAGGCCTTCGGCATCAAGGGCCGCAGCGCGGAACAGCGCATCGCGCTGGATCTGCTGCTCGACCCGGACGTGGGCATCCTGTCGCTGGGCGGCCGGGCCGGCACCGGCAAGTCGGCGCTCGCGCTGTGCGCGGGCCTGGAGGCCGTGCTGGAGCGGCGTCAGCACCAGAAGGTGATGGTGTTCCGGCCGCTGTACGCGGTGGGCGGGCAGGAGCTCGGCTATCTGCCGGGCTCCGAGTCGGAGAAGATGAGCCCCTGGGCGCAGGCGGTCTTCGACACGCTGTCGGCCGTCACGTCGCGCGAGGTCATCGAGGAGGTCACCGCCCGCGGCATGCTGGAGGTGCTCCCGCTGACCCACATCCGCGGGCGCTCGCTGCACGACGCCTTCGTGATCGTCGACGAGGCCCAGTCCCTCGAACGGAACGTCCTGTTGACCGTTCTGTCCCGAATCGGCGCGAATTCACGGGTCGTTCTGACCCATGACGTGGCCCAGCGGGACAACCTGAGGGTCGGCCGGTACGACGGGGTGGTCGCCGTGGTCGAGAAGCTGAAGGGCCATCCGCTCTTCGCCCATGTCACGCTGACCCGGTCCGAGCGCTCTCAGATCGCGGCACTTGTGACCGAAATGCTGGAGGACGGACAGATCTGACCGCCCCGATCACATAGGTCAACTTCTGTCACCGAATGACCGATTGGCGCCGTCCGGCAAAGGCGATGAGCCTAGCCGGGCGGCGCCTCGGCATGTGCGGCTTTCCGTGAATCCCTTGAGGCAAACGAGGTGTGAGCTTTCACACGTAACTCAGAATTGCCTTGCGGCGTTGGGTTACGGCAGAGTCTCACTTCCGTCAGGCCCCGCATACGACACAGCTGTACCCCCAGCGGTACGGAACAACAAAAGCACCACGGTCAACTCCATAACGCCGTCGTATGCCGCCCGAGCACCACGTGGCGCTCCCCGCGAGGGAGTTCCCACCGGGCCCGCGCCTCCCGTGACCCCGTAGTTGGGAGGCCAGCGTTCAGGGGCACGATTGCGTCCGCCAGGGTCACCGAAGCGGACGATGCTGGAAGGAACCCGTGTGAGCCGGATTTCGGTCCGGGGATTCGCAGTGGCCTCGGCCACCGCGGTCACCGCAGTCGGAAGTGTCGTCGGCGTTGCCTCCGGCAGCACCGCACAGACCACGGACGACGCCGAGGCGGTCGCGAACGACACCACGCTGCTCGCCGACATACCTGTCGGTGAACAGGCGCAGGTGCAGACCGCGTCCCTGACTGCCCAGGCCGACGCCCAGGCGATCGCCGCCGACGCGAGCGCCCGCAAGGACGCCGAGGAGTCCGCCCGCAAGAAGGCGGCCCAGGACGCGATCGACAAGCAGAAGGCCGCCGAGAAGGCCGAGCAGGACCGCAAGGCGAAGGAAGAGGCCGAGGCGAAGTCCGAAGCGGCCGGTTCTCTCGGTGACATCCCCGTCCAGGGTTCGTACTCCATCGCCGAGATCCAGGCCATGGCGAAGCAGGTCGTCGCGAGCGACCAGTGGACCTGCTTCAGCAACATCGTGAACCACGAGTCCACCTGGAACTACAAGGCCGTCAACCCCTCCTCGGGTGCCTACGGTCTCTTCCAGGCGCTGCCCGGGTCCAAGATGTCGTCCGCCGGTTCCGACTGGCAGACCAACCCGGCCACCCAGATCAAGTGGGGCCTCAACTACATGGAGTCCCGCTACGGCAGCCCGTGTGAGGCCTGGTCGTTCTGGCAGGCCAACCACTGGTACTAGGCCACACACGACCGGCCGCGTCGACCGCACACCGGCCGACCGCCGCTCAACCTTCTGGAGCCCCGCACCGTCCTTCGGTGCGGGGCTCTTGCCATGTACGGTCGGAGCCGGCGACTCCAGGGGGGAGTGGTGAGCGGGAGCAATGGGGGAAGAGGACGGATCATGTCGCGAGTGCCAGGGTGGCTCGGCCGGCTCGGTGCCGAGCTGAGCGGATGGGGTGAGCGGCTGGAGCGACGCCGCGCCGAGATGGAGTCCGAGGAATCGGAGCGATCGGAGCGACCGGAGGGGTCCGGAAAGGCCGCGAAGACCGGGGCGGAGCCCCACGAAGCGCCCGGGGAGCCGTCCGCGAAGCCGGGAGGGGCCGCTGCGCGCCCCACGGGCTCCCCCGCCGGGACACCGGCCGCCGAGCACGTTCCCGCGCCCCCGTCCTACGCCCCCGCCGTGCCCGGCCGCCCCAACCCCGCGGAGGTCGTGCCCTGGGGGGTGCGGGTCGCGGCCGAGGCGGGCTGGCGGCTGCTCATCCTCGCGGGCACGCTCTGGGTGTTGATGCGGGTCATCAGCTCCATCCAGCTGCTGGTGCTGTCGTTCGCCGCCGCGCTGCTCATCACCGCGCTGCTCCAGCCGACGGTGGCCTGGCTGACCCGCCAAGGCGTCCCGCGCGGCCTCGCCACGGCCATGACGGCGATCCTCGGCTTCGTGATCATGGGGCTGATCGGCTGGTTCGTCACCTGGCAGGTCATGGAGAACGTCGACGACCTCTCCGACCAGATCCAGGACGGCATCGAGGAGTTGCGGGGCTGGCTGCTCGACAGCCCGTTCCATGTCACCGAGGACCAGATCAACGACATCGCCACGAACCTGCGCGAGGCGATCAGCGACAACACGGACGCGATCACCTCGGCGGGCCTGGAGGGCGTGACGGTCATCGTCGAGGCGCTCACCGGCATCCTCCTGACGGTGTTCTCCACGCTGTTCCTGCTCTACGACGGCAAGCGCATCTGGCAGTGGACCCTGAAGCTGGTCCCGGCGGCGGCGCGGCCGGGTGTCTCGGGGGCGGGCCCGCGCGCCTGGCGCACGCTGACGGCGTATGTGCGCGGCACGGTGGTGGTGGCGCTGATCGACGCGATCTTCATCGGCCTCGGCATCTACTTCCTGGACGTCCCGATGGCCGTCCCGCTGGCCGTCTTCATCTTCCTGTTCGCCTTCATCCCGCTGGTGGGCGCGGTCGTCTCGGGTGCGCTGGCGGTCGTGGTCGCGCTGGTGACGCAGGGCGTGTTCACCGCCGTGATGACGCTGGTGGTGGTCCTGGCGGTCCAGCAGATCGAGGGCCACATCCTGCAGCCGTTCATCCTGGGGCGCGCGGTACGAGTGCATCCGCTGGCCGTGGTGCTGTCCGTCGCCGCCGGTGGCATGGTCGCGGGCATCGGCGGCGCGGTGGTGGCCGTACCGCTGGTGGCGGTCGTCAACACGGTGGTCGGCTATCTGCGGACGCACTCCCATGAGGCGGAGCTACGGCATTCGCCGGCGCCGCGGGGGGCGACGGCGGTGGGTGCCTCGGGGGACGGGGCCGACAGGACCTAGGGCTGACCGGAGTCGGCCTGCGTGGCGGCCTCGGTGGTGCTTTCGGCGGTGGCGCGTTCGTGGTGCAGGAGGACGACGCCGTTGCCGAAGGTGCGGGACTCGACGAGTCGTAGGCCGGTCGGGTTCATGACGTCGGCCTCCGGGAAGGGGCGCCTGCCTCGGCCGATGAGGACCGGGTGGACGTAGATCCGGTACTCGTCGATCAGGTCGTGCCGCATGAACGTGGCGGCGAGGTCGGCCCCGCCGAGAGCCAGGTCGCCGCCCTCCTGCGCCTTGAGCGCCTCGATCTCGTCGACGACGACGTCCCGCACGATCGTCGTGTGCCATTCGGCCCGGTGCAGGGTGCGGGAGAACACGAGCTTCGGCATGTTCCGCCAGATGGCGGCGAAGTCGGCGACGGGGCGGAGGACGCCCGGCTCCCGGTCGGCCGTCGGCCAGTAGTCGGCCATCAGCTCGTACGTCACCCGGCCGCTGAGGAAAGCACCCATGTCCTCCAGGACTTCGTTGAAGTGCATGTGCAGTTCGCCGTCGACCAGGTGCCAGTCGATCTCGCGGTTCGGGCCCTCCATGTAGCCGTCGAGGGACACGGACATCATCAGGACGATCTTTCGCATGGGGCTGGCTCTCCGTGCTCCCGGTGGCGGTTCTCAAGGAGAGGATCGCGCGGTGGCGGCCCGGGCGCACGGACGTGGGCCTCGGGCACGGAATTCGGTCGCTCGTGTCGCCGAGCCCCCCTAGGGTTCGCCGGATGGGCGTTCGAAGGGGAGCCGGGTTGGCTGATGGTGGGGCGGCGCTGGTCGAGGCCGTACGACGTGGTGATGTGCGTGCGGCAGTGGAGGCGCTCGGGGGTGGGGCGTCGCCGGAGACTGTCGACGGGGACGGGGTCACGGTCCTCGGACTGGCCGCGCGGAACGACGACGCGGCGATGGTAGGGGCCCTCTTCGAAGGCGGTGCCGATGCGAACGGGCTGTCGAGGGGCGGGCTGACCCCGCTGATGCTGGCGGCGGGCGCGGGCGCGTACCACGCGGCGGAGGAGCTGCGGGGCAACCGGTCCTATGTGGCGCTGCGCGACGAACGGGGCCGCAGCGCACTGGACTTCGCGGCGACGGGTGCCGAGCGGGAGCCGGACGAGCCCGGGTATCTGATCATCGTCACCGACCTGGAGAAGTACTTCGGCAAGCGGGCCGGTTTCGCGGAGGTGATGCGGCGGGCGCTGCTGTTCGGGGACCCCGACAGCGACATCTGGCTCACGGCGCGCTGGACCCTGGACGGCTATGCGGACGACGAGACGGTGGACGGGGCGCGGGAGGCGCTGAACAGTCCCCGGGCGCCCGAGCGTTACTTCGCGGCGGAGCTGCTCGGCGGCTTCTGCTTCATGAACACCTCCCTGCGCAACCAGGCGCACCGGATGCGACAGGCGGCCGAGCTGCTGCGGGCGCGGCTGGCCGTGGAGGAGCACCCCGCCGTCCTCGCGGAGCTCATCCGCGGGGTGGTGATGGAGGCCGAGTTCGCCTACGCCGCCCGGGAGATCATGCGGCATGTCGGCCATCCGCACCCCGAGGTGCGCGCCGCGGTCGCCTGCGTGCTCGAGTTCTCGGCGGAGCCGGAGGACCGCGACCTCCTCAAGGCCATGCTCACCCTGGCCCGCGACCCGGACGCCGACACCCGCCGGTACGCCGTGGCGTCCCTGGCCTACCTCGCCGACGGGCCGGCGGCCGTCCGCACCACCCTCCGGCGCGCCCTGTACGACCCCGACCCCGCCGTCGTCCTCCACGCCGCGTGCGCGCTCGGGAAGCGCGGGCGGCCGCTGCCCTTCCGCGCCGAGCAGATCGTCGTACGCGACTATGTCGGCCGGGAGGGGGAGACCCGGTACTACGCGGACTCGGCCCGGGTCGTCGAGCAGTGGCCGAAGGAGCACTTCTGGGATGTGCGGGATTCGTTGGCGGAGTGAGGGTGGGTGGGGCGGCACTCTCCTGATCTTCTCGACTCACGCGTTGGGGCGCTGCCGGAGCTCTTCCTCATCAGGAACGACACCGAACGCCCGACCGAGCAGTCCGATCACCGCTCGACGAGACTGCCCGGCCCGACGGCCGCCTCATGGGTGCCGGAGTCCACCGGCGCCGTCGTCAGGTGACTGGACGGCGCCGGGGCAGGGGGACTGTCAGGACTGCCGGGCCTCTCGGCACCTCGGGCAGGTGCAGGGCGGGAAGGCCGCCGACTGCGGGGTGGGGTCGATACGGCTGCCGGTGCAGACGTGGACCTCGGCGCGGTCCTGGGTGGTGCTGTTGTCCGACGTCGCCTTGTACACGCGGATCGTCATCCGGGACTGTCTCGGGGCGGGGTCCAGAGGTTCCAGGGCGTCGGCCGGGGGCGGGTAGTGCTCCGCGCACTCCGGGCAGGCGTAGACGGTGAAGCCTGGGCCCGTCGCGGCGTGCTCCTCGTGGACCACGACCGGTGTGCTGGTCATCCGCTGGCAACGGGCGCACATACGGATCGGGCGACGGCGCGTGGAGGGCTTCTTCATCGGGCGGCTCCTACGCGGACTCCGTGGATGTGGTGCGGGCCGGTGTCGATGCCGAGGGTGGCCAGGCAGAGGGCGCGGCGGCGTTCGCGTTGGAGGCGGCGTTCGTCCTGGGTGAGGACGTAGGGGCGTACGAGTGGGGACGCGCTGCCGTCGATCAGCTCGGTGAAGAGGGCTGGGGGCGGGGTGATCCGCAAGGCGGGATGGGGTGCCGCCAGGGTTTGAGCGCGGTGACGGCCGCGCGGGTTCGGCATGACGATGCTCAGCATCCACAGCGCGGCTCGGACGGTAAAGTCCAGCATGTTGACGCTCCTTTGCAGCGTTGGCCATGCCCCGGGACGTTGCCTCGTCGCCGGGGTCTTTGCGCTTGCAGCCTACATTGCTACGCATGTCAGTGCATAGCAGTATGTAGCTTCGCACCCATCGCTGCAGCTCAGGACTGTTTTACGGTGGTTGCTATGGCAGTGGACTCAGGAGATTCGCCGATCGACCCAAACAAGATCGCGTACGTCTACATGCAGGTGGCCGACCACATCGCCGCCCGGATCACCTCGGGAGCGCTGAAGCCGGGAGCACGACTACCCGGCGAACGGGATCTCGGCGCCGAGTACGGAGTCGCGTATCTGACTGCCCGCCGCGCCATCCGCGAGCTACGCGAACGCGGTCTCGTGGTCACGCTCCCCGCGAAGGGCACGTTCGTCGCGTACCCGCAGGAGCAAGGGTCCGGCAGCGATGACCCGGAAGCCGGGATCGCCCCCTCCTCCACCCCATAGACCTCCCCGCGAGCAATTACCACTTATCGCGGCGGTCAAGGCACGCGTGGGCACGCGTGTGTAGCGCTGAGCAGTCTGACCCTGATCGAGGCACGGCACTCGAAAGTCCGTATGGACCGCCTTCGCTGGGGCACGCCTCCCGGCTGGAGGTCCTACCTGTCACGACGCCGTCACCTGGCGTGCCATCGACCTGTTGCGGAACGCGAACCTGCACGGCCACAAGTACGCGATCGACTCCGTGGTGGCCTCCACGGCTCTGGGCTACTCCGGGCCCCGCATCGTCGTCACCTCCGACGCAGACGACATGAACAAGCTCTGCGGAGACCGAGCTCGCGTCGTAGGTGTGTGACGGGCGGAACGGTGGCCGGACGGCCGGTCGGCCGTTCAGGCATCAGCTCTACTCGCTCGCCGTCCCGCTCTCGTCAGTCGTCCCCCCGGTCCTCGGGAACGACACCTCCACCCGGCGGTTCTTGCGGCGGCCCTCCTCCGAGGAGTTGTCGGCGATGGGGTAGTCCTCGCTGTAGCCGCGTACCTCGAAGGTGATGTCGCCGCCCAGGTCGCCGGCGAGGAGGTCGTGGACGGCCTCGGCACGCTTCTTGGAGAGGGTCAGGCCGTGGGCGTACGAGCCGAGGTTGTCGGTGAAGCCGAAGACGCGGACCTTCACCGCGTTCTGGGACTTGATCTCGTCCGCGATCGCCTGGATGCGTGAGCGCGCCTCCGGGTTCAGCTTGGCGCTGTCCTTGCCGAAGAGGACTTCCGCCTGGAGCGCGAAGGTGACGTTCTCGTTCGTGTCCTCGCGGCGCTCCTCGCCGCCGAGGTCCTCCACGACCGACTTGATGTCCAGGACCTTCGCGGGAGCGAGTGTGGCACCGTCGGCCAGCTTCAGGCCCGGGCTGTTGGCGTCGACCTCGGGGGGTGGGGAGGTGGTGACGGAGCCTGGGGGTTCGCTGGGGTCGTCGGACGTGTCCGCGTACGCCGGGGTCGTGAAGGTGAGGGCGACCAGGACGGCGAGGGCGGCCGTGGCTCGTGGGGTGAGGGCGGCCATGATCACTCGCCCTCGGAGAGTTCGATGGAGGCGGGGGGCATGGAGCCGACTTGGAAGTCCACGGATGTGGTGTCTTCGGGGGGTGCGGGGAACTGGGCGAACCAGTCCGTCGTTTCACCGGCCTTTACACCACCGGTGAAGCGCGTGCAGAGGCAACGCCCTTGTGTGTCACGGAGGATGAGGTACTTCTTCTTCCCTTCTTGGTCCACGAGATTCGCACCGGCGACGGACGATGCGTTGCCCCGCAGTTCGTTCTCGTCACCGCGCCAGTCCGCTGCTGTCCACAGCCGGGAACCGTTGTTGGTCACCGTTCCCGACACCGTCACAAAGCCCCCGGAGTCCCGCACGGCCGACGTGACGACGAGCGAGATGTCGCCGTCCTTGGACTCGGCGAGCACCTTGTTCTCTTCGGGAGCATCCGATGCCTTGCCCCCGGAGGAGTCGTCCGAGGTCGTGGTCGGCGTGGACGAGGACGTGTTCTTGTCCGCCTTGTCGTCGTCTCCTCCCCCTCCGCAGCCGGCCACCGTGAGGACCAGCCCGGTGGCGAGCGTCACCGTGGTCAGAGCCGCGCGGCCCCTCTTGGTGTACCGGAGTTTCATGGACTCAGCTTCCTTTCACTCGGCCAGACGCACAGAGAACATTACGGACGCGTCAGGGAGGTCGTCCGGATCGAAATCTTCGGGGTCGATGATGACGGTTTTACCGTCGCAGACCAGTTCCAAAGGATCAGCGGGATCGGCGTCCGGGTCGAAATCGCAGCGCGGTTGAACCACGGCCGTGGCGCTGGCCAGGGCCGACATGCCCTCGGTGCCGGGGATGATCGACTCTCCGACGGTGTAGTTCGTCTCGACCTGAACCGAGAACCCCGGGAAACCATCCACCTCGGTGGGCTGGGCACCGCCCTGGACGGTCGCGTCGTTCTCGGCGGCCAGTTCCTGGGCCGCGGCGGACGCGCCGTCTGCCGGGAGCCCCACGTCGTTGAGGTCCAGCCAGTCCAGCCAGTCGTCCTCGTCGCCGTCGATGACGTCCCCCAGGTCCAGCAGCAGCTCGTCTCGGGCCTGTTGTGCCGCCGCCAACGCCGCAGCGTCCGCCGCGGATTGAGCACCATTGCGGGCGGACGCTGCCTGGGCGAACGCGAAGAAGGCAAAGCCGGCGAAGAGCACGATCGCCGTCAGCCATATGTAGATGGGAAGGGTCGACCCTCGATCACTCCGAAGGTGCGCAGAGATCAGCCGCCACCCACGACGTCCGCGACCGCCTGTCCGATCGCTTCCGAGATCTGACCATCCAGCCCAAGTCCGTCGATCATCACGAAGATGCCCGCCACGATGATCATGATGCCGGCGTACTCGACGAACCCCGCGCCCGCGTCCCGCCCCTTGCCCCGCATGCGGGAGACGACGTTCGTCTTCCATGTCTCGAACCGGTTCCTCGCACTCATGGCCCTTGCCCTCCCGCCCGATGCCGGTAACAACCGGATCACCGTACGTGAGGATCACCCTGTCGCGGGTGGGCCCAGGGGCCCAACTTCCCCCACCCGTCCCGGTGGACGGATTCATCGGCTCCACCCCTCCCGGGCCGTGCCCAGCCAGTGGGCGATGGCTTCGCTGCGCGAGGAACTGTGCAGTTTCGCGAAGATGCGGTTGATGTGGTTCTTGACCGTCTTCTCGCTGATGAAGCAGGCGGAGGCGATTTGCTGGTTACTCATACCGGATGCAATGAGGTCCATCACCTCCACCTCCCTTGAACTCAGGCCGTAGGACGGTTGGTTGGAGCGGTCAACACGGTACGACGACTGTGCCACAACTGATTGCAGCTGCGAAGAGTGGTCGTGACTTTCGTGTGAAGGTTTGTAGGAAACGCCGAGCGAAGTTGAGACAGCGGTGGAGGCGGAGGAGGAGATAGTCGGGCGGCCCTCCCTCAAGTCCCGAACGGCCTCGATCAGTTCGGGGGCCGTGAAGTCGCCGTGGACCAGGTAGCCGACCGCGCCCTGGTGCAGGGCCTCGGCCACGACCTCGGGTTCCGTGCTGTAGGTCAGCATCATCACGGGGGCCAGCGCGGCCAGTTCGGGGAGCGCGGTCAGGCCGTCCGTGCCGGGCATGCGGACGTCGAGGAGGACCACGTCCGGGTCACTTCGCCGTGCCTCTGCCACCGCCTCCTCGCCGTTCGTCGCCTGTGCCACGACCTCGATGTCGGGGTGGCCGCCGAGCAGCGCGGCGAGGCCTGCGCGGACCACCGGGTTGTCGTCGGCGACGAGTACGCGGAGGGGGTGGGAAGCGGGGAGTTCCTGGTCCGGGGCCTGGTTCGGGTCAGGCATGGGCGGACTCCTGGGGCTGGGGGAAGGGTCGGGGGGCGGGGGCGGCGGGGTGGGCGAGCGGGAGGTGCAGGGTGACTTCCGTGCCTGGTGTGGTGGGTGTGCCGTCGTCGGGGGTCCCTCGGGTCAGGGTCAGTGCGGCGCCGGTCGACTGTGCTCGTTCCGCCATGCCCAGGAGGCCGAAGTGGCCGGAATTCGCCGCCGCTTCGAGGGTGGCCGTGGGGGGCAGGCCTACGCCGTCGTCCTTGATCGTGAGGTGGAGGCTGTCCGGGGAGACGGCCAGCCGTACTTCCGCCTGGGTCGCCCGCGCGTGGCGGTGGGTGTTCTCCAGGGCCTCCGAGACGATCGCCAGGAGGTGGCGGGTGGTGTCGGCGGGGAGGGGCGGGGGTGGGGGCCCCTGGTGGGTGAATGTCGTGGGGATGCCTGTGCGGGACTCGAAGTCCGTCGCCCTTGTCGTCAGTCCGGTCGTCAGGGCCACGGGTGTGGGCGTCGTCAGGTCCGTGTGGCGGCGCAGGTCCGTGAGGAGGTGGCGGGACTCCGTGGCGGCTCGGCGGGCTGCCGCCGCCATCAGGGTCGCCTGTTGGCTGACGACCGCGGGGTCAGGGTCCGGTCGGCCCGCGGACTGTGCGAGTGCCTCTGCCGCGAGGGAGAGGCCGTGCAGGGTCTTGGCGACCGAGTCGTGCAGCTCTCTGGCCAGGCGGGCGCGCTCGGACTCGACCGCTTCCGCCACGGCCAGGCGGGACGTGGCTTCCGAGAGGGCCTGGGTGGCCGTACCGAAGCGGAACACCAGGTTGCGGAGGGTGACGCCGATGATGCCGGCGGCGGCGCAGAAGCCGGCGATGAGGAGGGTGCTGGCGCCTGTGCCGGGGTGGTGTTCCCAGGCCCGGTGGACCGTGACGAGTACGGCGAGTTGGAGGCCGGTGAGGACACCGGCGCCGCGCCAGCCGTAGAGGAGGCCGGAGAGGAGGGGGGTGCAGACCGTGGCGTAGGCGAGGGGGGAGGCCGGGGAGGCGGTGAGGAGGAGGACCGCGCCGAAGAGGAGGTCCAGGGCCATGAGGGTGGGGTGGGCGAGGAGGCGGGGGGCGAAACGGTCCCAGTCCCTGAGCATGGCGTACGAGATGGTGATGCCGAGGACGGCGGCGGTGAGGACCGCGTAGCTCGGGGGGCCGTCGGTGGTGTTGGCCATGGCGAAGGGGGTGCCGATGGCGAGGGTGGTGAGGCGGACGGCGAAGGTCTGTCGGGAGAGGGATTGGAGGGCGTTGAGTTGGAGACGGAGGCCTGGTGGGGGTGGGGCGTCGTCTTGTAGGTAGCCGGTGCCGGGGGGTGAGGTGGGCCGGGGTCGGGAGTGCTCGCCGGTGCCGGGGCTGGGCGGGGGGAAGTCGTGCGGCCCGGCGCTTACAGGGTGCCGCTGCGCCCACCCGTGCCGCCCCAGCGGCACGACTGCCCGCAGCTGCGACAGCGTTAGGCCGTGGAGGCCAGCTGCGCCCTCTTGCCGCTGTCTGGACAGGTGGCGCCCCAGTCGCGTGGCCTCCCGCAGCTGGGACAGGCGACGAGTGAGCCGGTTGCCTCTCATCGGCCCAAGATCTCGCCGAAGTTCGTGCCCGAGCCCAGGAACATGCCCGTGGCGATGAGGATCATCGTGGCGGGGAGCATGAAGATCAGAGTGACCATGGTGGCCTTGGGGATGGTGCGGGCGGCGCGGCGACGGGCGTTCTGGGCGTCTGTGCGGCGCATGTCGGCGGCCAGTTGGATCAGGGTCTCGGCGATGGGGCTGCCCAGTTCCTCGCCCTGCTGCAGTGCCGAGACGAACTGGGCCACCTGTTCCGAGGTGTTGCGTTTGCGGAGTTCGTCGAAGGCCTGGCGGCGGCTTACGCCCATGTCCATCTGGCGCAAGGTGATTCTCAGTTCATCCGCCCACGGGCCCTCGTACTTGTCCGCCACCCGGTCCAGCGCCTGCCGGAAGCCGAGGCCCGAGGAGACCACGACCGCGAGGACGTCCAGGAAGTCGGGGAGGGTGCGGTCGATGACGTCCTTGCGTTCGCGGACCGCCTGCCAGATCGCCGCGTCGGCGGCCAGCAGGCCGAAGGCGAAGGTGAGGGCGGCGATGAGGGGGCGGCCGTTGGTGAGGAAGACCAGGCCCATGAAGGCGCCGAAGAAGCCGTAGACCGCGCGCCGGGCCGCGTATCTGTTCAGCGTCAGGCCGCCCGGGTTGCCCGCCATGTCGATGCGGCGGCGTTTCGCCTCGACCCCGCGGGGGCCCATCAGGCGGAGTACGAGAGGCGCGAAGCGCATGCCCAGGCGGTCGATCGCCGAGCCCGTCTTCGATACCCGGGTGGCGCCCACCTCCAGGGCCAGGGCCAGGTCCGCCGGAAGTTTCGCGTCCGCCCGGATCATCCGGATGCCGAGGAGGACACCCGCGACGGCCACGGCCATCAGCGCGGCGAGGAGCAGGGGCAGTGTCGTCATCTCGCTCTCGTCTCCCCTCTCACACTTCGATCTTGCCCAGGCGACGGATGACGAAGAAGCCGACCGTGTAGAGCCCTATCGAGATCAGGACCAGGGCCTGGCCCAGGGGGGAGCCGGTCACTCGGGCCAGGGCTCCGTCGTTCGAGGAATTGATGAGGAGGAGGGAGCCGAGGCCCAGGAACGGGACCGTGAACGCCGTCGCGTTGACTTCGGAGAGCATCGTGCGGACCTCGCGCCTCGTCTCCTTCCTGTCCTCCAGGGTCTGGGTCAGGTTGCGCAACGAGCTCACCACCGAGCCGCCCGCCTTGTTCGACAGCACCAAGGTCGTGACCAGGACGATGAGTTCGCGGGACGGGAGTCGTTCGGCCAGTTCACCGAGGGCGTCGTCGACCGACCTGCCCAGCGTCAGCTGGTCGGCGACCCTGGCCAGTTCCTCGCCCGCGGGGGCCTCCAGTTCCTCCGCCGCCATCGCCAGTGCCGTACGGAGGGCGAGGCCGGCGGCGGTGGCGTTGGCGAGGAGGCGGGCCACGTCCGGGAGCTGGTTGATGAAGGCCTCGATGCGTTTCTGGCGCTGCCAGTTGAGGAAGATGGCCGCGCCCCAGACGCCGACCGCGCCCGCGATCGGGCCGAAGAACGGGGCGAGGGTGGCGGAGGCGATCAGCCAGAGGGCGATCACCAGCATGGTGACGTAGGTGACGAACTCCCCCGCCGTGAGGTCGAGGCCGGTCGTCGTCAGCCGCAGGTGGATCGTGCGGCCGAGGCGGGTGCGGCGCAGCCGGCGGTCGACGGCCGCGAACCGGCGTACGCGGCCCGTCGCCGTCCGCGGCGGACCGCCCGGGTGGCCGGCGAGCCGGTCGGCCAGGGCGCGCTGCTGGGCGCGGCCGGACGCGTACGTGTGTACGCCCGCGACGGCGAGCGTGCCGCACAGGACGGTGGCGCCGAGGGCCAGCAGGGTGGGGTTGTCCATGGTCGGGTTCTCTCCGGCCTATCCGATGGCCTGGCGGGTGTCGAGCGCGTCGATGGCCTCCGCCACCCCGTACGCCGGTGGCAGCGGTTCGTTGGCCACGTACAGCTTCTCCGCGATGGGGCGGGGCACCGGGAGGTGCTGGAAGTGGCCCTTGACGACGCGGTCGGCGCCGAGGGGCTGCGGGACGAAGCGGGAGACCGTGGCGATCCGGAACTGTTCGCGGCCGTGCGAGACGAGCAGCGTGATCTCGGTGATCTTGCGGGAGCCGTCGGCGAAGCGGGTGAGCTGGACGACCACGTCCACCGCCGAGTTGATCTGGTCCTTGAGGGCCTCGAAGGGGATGAGGACCTCCGACATGGAGCCGAGGGTCTGCAGCCGCATGAGGGCGTCCTCGGCGGTGTTGGCGTGGACCGTGGCGAGGGAGCCGTCGTGGCCGGTGGACATGGCCTGGAGCATGTCGAGGGTCTCGCCGCCGCGGACCTCACCGACGATGATGCGGTCGGGGCGCATGCGCAGCGAGTTGCGGACCAGGTCGCGGATGGTGATCTGGCCCTTGCCCTCGACGTTCGGGGGGCGGGATTCGAGGCGGATCACGTGCTCCTGCTGGAGCTGGAGTTCGGCGGAGTCCTCGATGGTGATGATGCGCTCGTGGCGTGGGATCAGACCGGAGAGCGCGTTGAGCAGGGTGGTCTTTCCGGTGCCCGTACCGCCGCTGACGATGACGTTGAAGCGGGCGCGGACGAAGGCGGCGAGCAGCATCAGCATCTGCTCGTCGAGCGAGCCGAGGCCGATCAGCTCGGGGAGGGTGTAGGCGCGCGGGAAGCGGCGGATGGTGAGGGTCGGGCCGGTGAGGGCCAGCGGCGGGATGATGACGTTGACGCGCTCGCCGGTGGGGAGACGGGCGTCGACCATGGGGTTGGACTCGTCGACGCGCCTGTTGACCGTGGACACGATGCGCTCGATCGTCTGCATCAGCTGGTCCGTGGACGCGAACCGCATCGGCAGCTGTTCCACCCGCCCCGCGCGCTCCACGAAGATCGAGTCGGGGCCGTTGACCATGATCTCGGTGATCGACGCGTCGGCGAGCAGCGGTTCGAGGACGCCCAGGCCGAGGGCCTCGTCGACGACACGACGGATCAGCTGGGAACGCTCCGCCGAGGAGAGGACCGGGCCTTCCCGGCTGATGATGTGGCCGAGGACGCGTTCCAGGCGGGCGCGGCGTTCGGTGGCCGCGAGGCCCGACATCTCGGCGAGGTCGATCTCTTCGAGGAGCTTGGCGCGGTAGACGGCCACGAGGTGTCCGTCCTCGCGTCCGGCTCCCCCTTCGTCGGGGGCGGCGATACGGGATCGCAGGCTCATCTCTTCGTCAACTCCTCTCGGTGGTGGGGGTGTTGTTACCGGGGCCGGGCTCAGTCGTCGTTGTCGTTGTCGTTGTCGTTGGGCATGGTGGCGCTGCGCTCGATCGTCGGGATGTCGAGCAGCGGGAGGATGGAGGGGACGGTGACGACGACCGTCGCGGTCGTGGTCTCGCCGCCGCCTCCGGGCGCGTCGACCTCGGGGTTCAGCCAGCCGCTGACCGAGGCCTGGCCCGCCGCGACGCCGTCCTCGCCGAGCGAGGCGGCCCGGGCGGCGGCCCGGGCGGCCGTACCCGCCTGGTTGACGCCGTAGCCGACGAGCCCGAGCTGGATCACGCCCAGCGCGACGAGCATGAGGATCGGGAGGAAGCCGGCGAACTCCAGGATGGCGGCGCCCCGGTCGGCGCGGAGCCGACGCCCGTGCGCCGATGGCGCCGGATGCCCACGCACCGACCGCGGCCTGCGTCCGTACGCCGGTCTCACCCGGCGCCCGTGCCCGTCCCCCGGCCGCAGCCGCCCGACGAGGCCCCTCATCAGTCGTCCCCCTCCAAGGCCGCCCCCGCCTCCCCGTCGACCGACCATCCGGCGTCGAAGCCCGGGAAGAACAGCGGTACGTCGGCGCTGACGCGGGCCCGCATGACCGGGCCGTCCACGTCGCAGTCGATGTCGGCGCCGCTCCAGGCGCCGGGGAGGTTCTGGCCGCCGGCGGACTGGCAGGCGCCCGCGACATCGCCGTCCACGGCGTACGCGGCGGTGGCCGCGCGGGCCGCCTCGTCGGCCGCGTTGCCCGCCAGGGAGTACGTGTAGCCGTACAGCGCGCACTGCCAGAGGATGGTCATCACGACGAGGAGGAGCGGGAAGATCCCGGCGAACTCCAGGGTCGACGAACCCCGGTCGCCGCCCTTCCGGCGGAGCACCAGCGCACCCCGGTCCGAGGAGGCCTTGCGGCGGCGGCCGCCTCCTCCCCCGCCCTCCGGCGCGGCCACCAGCTCCAGCTCGCCCGCCAGCGCCCACAGCGCCTGCTTGACCGTGGAGCGGGCGTCCAGGTCCTGCAGTCGGCCGGCGTCGACGACCGACTGGAGGTCCTTGAAGGCGGCGGGTACGGCGTTGCGGGCCACCTTCGTGCCGGTGACCTTCTCGACCAGCGACGGCTGGAGCTCCGTACCGCGGGTGTGCCGGTTGACGACGGTCAGGGTCTCCTCGGCCTTGCGGATCTGGAGGCGGTCCCAGAGGCGGACCATGCGTTTGGCGGCGCGGACGGCGACGACGTCCGGGGTCACCAGGAGCAGCGCGTGGTCGGCGGTCTCCACGGCCGCCGCGGTCGCCGCGTTCATCTGGGAGCCGCAGTCGACGATCACGACGTCGTGGCGGGAGCGCAGGGTGCCGAGCACCTGGCGGGCGACCCGGTCGGTCACCTCCTCGCCGCGTTCGCCCTCGCCGGGGGCGAGGAGCAGGGAGACGCCCGTGTCGTGGGCGTACACCGCCTCCTGCAGTACGCGGGGGTTGATGTCCGTGATCCCGGCGAGGTCGGCGACCGAGCGGCGGAACTGCACGTCCAGGTAGGAGGCCACGTCACCGGACTGGAGGTCGAAATCCAGCAGCGCGACCGTACGGCCGGACGCCCGTGCGGCGAGGGCCAGTTGGACCGCCGTGACCGTCGCGCCCACGCCGCCCTTGGCGCCGCTGACCGTGACGACGGTGCCGCCGGGGCCGGTGTACAGCTCGGGGGTGTTGCTGCCGAGGTGGCGGCGCATGCCGGCCGACCAGGCGGCGGCGGCCTGGACGCGTTCGGCGAGGGCCTCGTAGGAGAGGGGGAGGTTGACGATGCCGCGGGCGCCGGAGTCCATGGCGGCGGTGAGGACGCCGGTGCTGGTGTCGGAGGTGATGAGGACGACGCCGACCGCCGGGAAGCGGAGCACGAGGTCGCGGACCAGGTCCAGCGCGGGGACGGGGCCGATGCGTTCGTGGACGAGCACCACCTCCGGCAGCTCGTCCAGCGACTCGGCGGCCAGGCGCGCGAGGGTGTCGAGCAGGGCGGTGGAGTCGGGCACGGGCGGGGCCGGTTCGGCGTCCGCGAGCTGGCCGAGCAGGGTGGTGAGGGCGCTGGCCGAGTCGACGTCCCCGGCTGCGGGGAGGATGCGGATGGTCATCGGCACGTCCCCGTTCGCCACTCACCCGTATGGGACATTCCTGTCCCCCGCGCAACTGTCCTACACACCAGCGTCCTGCGCACCCGTGTTCGACACATCCTCGCGCGGACGTCCCGGACCGACCTCGACCTCATCGCGTGGCCTCTTTCTTGTCCTCGTCGAGGGTGTACGAACGGTCGTCCGGCACGACGTCCGTGGAGTCGCCGCTCGCGACCAGGGCGAGTCGGACGTGTTCGGCGAACGACTCGGCGTACGCGACGCGCTGGGCGTCGGCGGTGTCGAGCGCGAAGGTGATGGGGACGGCCTCGGTCGCCGTACGGCGGCGCTCGCTGCTGGACTGGCCCGACTCGAGGGCGGTCAGCTTGCCGACGTCGATCACGCGGGCGTCGGTGACCAGCAGCTTCGACGTGTCCTTGCCCGAGTCGCTGTCCTTCGACTCGAACGTGGCGTAGATGTTGACCCGCGAGCCCGGGTTGATCTTCCCGGCGACACCGGTCGACGCGTCGATCATGATGGCGATCTCCTGCTGCCCGGGTTCGAGTTCGGGCGAGTCGACGACCATGTCCGTCTGGAGCAGCGAGCCCTTCTTCAACTGGGTGACGGCGATCTTCCCGCGGATGTCGGAGAGGTCGGTGACGGCCGTGCCGGACAGCCACCGCTTCGGCATCGAGATCTTCTCGAACTGGTCCGCCGACAGCGCCTTGTACGGCGCGATGTCGCTCTTCAGCCGGTACGCGGTCACCTCGGGCCCGACCTTCGAGTTCACGTCACGGACCACGGAGAGCACACCGGCGAAGGCCGCCAGGGCGCACAGGGCCGAGAGGACCAGCAGGATGACGCCGCGGCGCTGGCGTGAGTTCATGACTCGGACAACCTCGATCGGACGGTGGGGACGGACAGGTCGAGCGGTCGAGCTGTTCTGCGGTCAAGCGGTTCTGCGGTCGAGCGGTCAAGCGGTTCTGCGGTGGAGCCGATGACGAACTGGCTGATACGGACTGGCTGTACGTGCTGGCTGTACGGGCTGACTACGGACTCGCTCATACGGACCGGCTCATACGGACCCGCTGGTCATGCGGTTGTGGCGGCGCGACTCATGTGACCCCTCGCGGCAGTGCCCGTACCGGATCGGACTCCGGCTCCCGCAGCGGTGCCGCGCAGAACCCACAGCGGTCGCCGATGAGTTCGAGCCCGCACCAGTGGCACTCCTCGCGGCGTACGGACGAGACCAGTTGGTAGAGGACGGAGACGTCCGACAGTCCGGCGGCGAACTCGACGAGCTTTCCCGTCCCCCACCAGCGCGTGGAGCCCTCCGGCAGCGGCACGGTCGCGACGCCCTGCACCTGCCAGGCGGGCGCGAGGGTCGCGGTGACCCAGTCGGACGGCGGCTGCGGCCCCTGGGCGACCAGCAGCCGCGTACCGAACTCCGGCCCGGCCGGCGGCTCCTGATCGGCACCGTTCAGCCGTACGAGCTGGGGGCGCGGGCCCGCCAGTACGGCGAACCGGGCGCCCGGCAGCCAGGACTTGGCGTGCGACTTCAGCGTGACCGGCACCCGGTCGAGCTTGGCGACGGAGCCGAGGAGGGCGCCGGCGTAGATGTAGTGGGCGAGCAGGCGTACGGAGGAGGCGAGCACGCCCGGGCTGAAGTCGCACACGGAGAGCTGGCGCAGCTGCTGGGCCAGCAGGGCGAGGCCGAGCGGCGGCAGGTCGACGCCGAGCAGGGCGATGCGGTCGCTCTCCAGCACGGAACGGACGGTGTGCAGCCGCCGGGTGAGTTCCGGTTCGTCGGAGGACGAGTGGAGGGCGATGACGTACCCGTGCTGCTCGATGAGCGTGTGCATGCCGATGAGGGACGTTTCGAGCGTTCCCTGCGGCTGTACGACCGCGGGCGGGGTCTGCCGGTCATGCGGTGGGAGCACCAGATCGGAACTGGTGACGGCTATCGCGGTCGGCACGCTGCACACCACCCCGTTCACTGCGGCCGGTGGTCGACCACCGCCTCAGTTGGCCCCTGTGACATCAGCACCATATCCACGGCATGCCCCGATCAACACCGAATCTCCTTGATCAACTCACCGAAGGTACGGGCCGTATCCACACAGAGTGAGACGCATATGCCTCAACTCGGCAGGTCGGAGCAGGGGTTGAGGTCACTTGAGGTCACCCCGAAGGGTTACTCCGAGCCGGCGCGGAAGCGTTGACGAAAGAGCACCTCCTCCCCCGCGTCACGGCTGTGGCGCACGTCACCGGAACCACCCGCGCCTCGCGGAGAGGCAAGGGTGTGAGGTGTTTGAGGTGCATGCGAGATGAGTGACCCTTTGCGGGTACGGATACGGGCGGGCGACCGCGAGGCCTTCGCGGAGGTCTACGAGGAGTACGCCCGTACCGTCTACAACCACGCCTTCCGGCTGACCGGCGACTGGTCGACCGCCGAGGAGGTGATGGGCGACACCTTCCTCGACGCCTGGCGGGGCCGGGAGCGACTGGAGCCGGACGGCGGCACCGTGCTGCCGTGGCTGCTGGGCATGGCGACCAACAAGGCCCGCAACGCCAACCGCGGCGTCGGCCGCCGCCTGGCCTTCCTGGCCCGCCGCCCGGCGCCGGACCCCGTGGCCGACTTCGCCGACGAGACCGCCGGACGCCTCGACGACGCGCGCCGACTGGCCGCCGTACGGCAGGTGTACGGGCGGCTGCGGCGCTCGGAGCGGGAGGTGCTGGCGCTGTGCGTGTGGTCCGGGCTGGACTACGCGCAGGCGGCCGAGGCGCTGGGCGTCCCGGTGGGGACGGTGCGCTCCCGGTTGTCGCGGGCGCGGGCGCGGCTGGGGCGACTGGCGGACCAGCAGCTGAAGGAGGAAAGCCCAGGAAGCGGGAGAAAAAGTGTGGAACCACCTCGTCGTCGCGGAGAGGTAATCGGTGAGGCCGCGTTCGCGGCCCGTCCGCTCAAGGAGATTCAGGAGGGATCCCGATGAACGACGCGCACGAGAAGCTGGCCCGCCTGCTTCCGCCCCCGCCCGAACGGGATCTCCCGCCTGGTCGCCACGACCATCACAAGGACCGTTTGATGCAGCTCATCGACGACGATCAGACCACCGCCCCTGCCGCTGGCGCCTCCGCCCCCGCCGTGTCCGCCCCCGTCCGGCCGACGCGCCGTCGGCTGCCGCGCCCGGCCCTGTGGCTGCCCGTCGCGGCGCTCACGCTGGCCGGGGCGCTGACCGCCGGCCTCGTCACACACCTGGACTCCGGCTACGGGGTCGAGTCGTCCCGCGCCGAGAACGCCGTGGTCCTCCTCGACCGCATCGCCGATGTCGCCGCGAAGACGGAGGTCACGCCCGTACGGGACGACCAGCTCGTGTACGTCAGGATGCTGACGGCCGGGGCGGAGGCCAAGGATCAGGACAGCCCGTGGGTGCCCGGGGAGCTGCACGAACTGGAGGAGTGGGTGTCGCAGGAGCCGGGCCCGGTCAAGCAGCTGGCCCTGTCCTACGAGGAAGGCGACTACTACCCGAGGCGGGAGCTGCTGCCGCCGGGCTCGCCCGGCACCCCGGCGGGGATCGACCGGCCCACGTACAAGTGGCTGGCCTCCCTGCCCACCGACCCGGACGACCTGCTCGCCGAGCTCTACCGGCTGAGCAAGCCGATGGACGGGGAGGAGAAGGCCCAGGTCGTGTTCGACCGGATCGGCGAGCTGGTGGGCACCACGGTCATGCCCCCCGAGACCGCCGCCGCGCTGTACGCGGCCGCGGCGAAGCTGCCCGGGGTGACACGGATCGAGGACGCGGTGGACCCGGCCGGACGCCACGGGATCGGCATCCGCCGGGTCGACGAGCGGCTGTCGTGGGCCACCGAGTGGGTCTTCGACCGGGACAGCCTCATGTACCTCGGCGAGCGCAGTTATCTGGCCGAGAGCGGCCCGACGGGCAAGAAGGGGACGGTGCTGGCGGAGACCGCCGTTCTGGAGCGGGCGATCGTCGACGAGTACCGGGAGCGGCCCAAGGCGTAGGACGGCGGGGGCCGTTGGGGGCCGTTGGGGGCCGTGCACGGAGGTGCTCGCTGACGCCGCCGGCGACCTCGCGGCCCCCCGGTCCCCGTTCCCCCGATCCCCTGATCTCCCCGCGGACTCGTTCCGCGCGGTCGCGGCGGCGTCTGGGTTCGATGATGACCGGGGCGTCTGGTGAAAGCCTTGTCGAAAGCTTGTCGGACAGACATCGGAGTGACACTTGTTCGTTCGACATGCGCCTGATGTGATGACGCCGTGACGGAGTTTCTGCTCCTGGGCCCCTTGGAACTGAAGGTGTCCGGAGGGGTGGTGGAGGTGGGGCCGCCCCAGCGGCGCACGCTGCTGGCCGCCCTGCTCGTCGACGCCGGACGCCCCGTCCCGCTGGAGACGCTGATCGACCGGGTGTGGGGCGAGGAACCGCCCGACGAGGCCCGCGCCTCGCTCTACTCCCATGTCGCCCGGATCCGCCGGACGCTGGCGGAGGGCACGACGACCGCCACCGGTGCCGTACCCCGTCTGCTGCGCCGGGCCGGCGGCTACCTCCTCGACGTCGCTCCCGACCGGGTCGACCTGCACCGCTTCCGTGGCGCGGTGGAACAGGCCGCCGACCCACAACTTCCGTACGCGAAACGCGCGTTGCTGCTCCGCGAGGCCTGTGGGCTGTGGCGCGGGGAACCGTTCGCCGGACTGCCGGGGGCGTGGGCGGCGCGTACCGGGGAGAGCTGGCGGCAGCGGTATCTGGACGCCGTGGTGCTGTGGGCGCACGCCGAACTCCGGTGCGGCAACCACGCGGCGGTCACGGGCCGGCTGGCCGAGCTGGTCGCCGAGTATCCGCTGGTCGAGCCGCTGACCTCGGCGCTGATGCGGGCGCTCGGCGCCTCCGGCCGCGCCCCGGAGGCGCTGGCCCGGTACGCGGAGCTGCGCGCACGGCTGGCGGAGGAGCTGGGCACTGATCCCGGGCCGGAGGCGCGGCGGGCCCATCAGCTGATCCTGCGGGGGGAGGTGCCGGGCGTACGCGGTGACAGCGCCGTGGTCACCATGGGCGGCGGCGCGTCGGACGTGGGTGTCGTGGCGTCCGGTACGGCTGCTGCCCCACCCGAGCCCAAGAAGTCGGGCCCTGGTCGCCCCCTGGTGGGCCGCGACGCCGAACTTGCCGTACTCGAACGGGCGGTCACGGAGTGCGCCGAGGGCTTCGCGCGGCAGCGGCGAGGCGCCGGCCCCCGGGTGCTGGAGCTCGCCGGGGAACCCGGTATCGGCAAGACCCGATTACTGGACGAACTGGCCGAACGGGCCCGGCAGCAGGGCCTGTTGACCCTCACCGGCCGCAGTGTGCAGTACGACCGGGCGACACCGTACGGCGCGTTCGTGGACGCCCTCGACGACCAGCTGGCGGCCACCGGTACCGTCGCGGGACTTCCGCCGGCCGTGGCTCACCACCTCGCCACCGTCTTCCCGTCGCTCGGGCTCGGGCTCGGGCTCGACGGCGACGGTACGTCTCCGGGCACGGCCCGCGCCGAACGCTACTGGCTGCACGGGGCGATGCGTTCGCTGCTGGAGACCCTGGCCGGCCCCCATGGTCTGGTCCTCACCCTCGACGACCTGCACTGGGCGGACGAAGGCACCGTGGAGCTGATCGACCACCTCCTGCGGCATCCGCCGCGCGCCCCCGTGCTCCTGGCCCTCGCCCACCGCCCCCGCCAGCTCCCGCCCCGTCTGTCCACGGCCCTGTCCCGGTCACGGGCCGAACACCGTTCGGAGCGGCTGGAGTTGGGCCCGCTGTCGTCGACGGACGCGGCCCGGCTGTACGGCGAGGGGCTGGGCGCCACCCACTGGCAGCAGCTGTACCGGGCCTCCTCCGGGAACCCGCTCTACCTCGAAGCGCTGGCCCGCCCGCGCACATCACGGGCCCTGACCACCGGGCCACCCGCTCTCCCCCTGACGGACATCGCCGATCTGCCCTCCGCCGTACGCGACGCCCTCCTGGCCGAGCTGGAGGGCGTGTCGCCGCAGGCCCGCAGGACCGCGCGGGCCGCGGCCGTACTGGGCGACTCCTTCACGGCGGAGACGGCGGCGGCGGTGGCGTACGAAGGCGGGTACGGAGGCGGCTACGAGGGCGGTGGTGACGTGGTCCTGGACGGCGAACCCTCCCCTGCGGACTCCCTCGCCTCCCTGGACGAACTCGCCGCGCACGATCTGATCCGCCCGGCGGACGCCGACACGCCCGGCCGATTCCGGTTCCGTCACCCGCTCGTACGGGCCGCGGTGTACGAGGGAGCGGGCGCGGGCTGGCGGATCGGCGCGCACGCCCGGGCCGCCCGGTATCTGGCGGCGACCGGGGCGCCGCTCACCACCCAGGCCTTCCATGTCCAGCGGTCGGCGCAGCCGGGTGACCGCCGGGCCGCGGATCTGCTGGCCCGGGCCGCCCGTACGGTCCTCACCGTCGCCCCGGCGACCGCCGCGCACTGGACGGCGGAGGCGTTGCGGCTGCTGGGCGAGGAGGGCCGGCAGCGGCCCGACCTGTGGTTCCAGCAGGCCACCGCGCTGGGCACGGCCGGCCGGCTGCGGGACAGCCGTGAACTGCTGCGTACGTTGCGGTCGTTGCTGCCCGTGCGGGCGGCCGAGGACCGCGTACAGGTGACGGTCTCGCTGGCCACCATGGAGTGGATGCTCGGCGACTACGACGAGGCCGTACGGCTGCTGCGCGGCGAACTCACCGCCCAGGACGGCCCCCGCCCGCACGACGGCCACACCGGCCCGGCCCTCCCCCGGCTCGACCACTCGGGCACCCCATATCTCGAAGCGGCCCTCGCGGCGGTGGCCCAGCGCACCGACGACTTCTCCGCGGCCCTGCACTGGAGCGAACGGGCCCTGCAGTCGGCGGAACGCTCCGGCGACCCGGCACAGGCGGCGACGGCGAGGGGCCTGCTCGCCCTGGCGTCCACGTCCACGGGCCACCACGCCCAGGCACTGCACCACCTGAACGCGCTGTGCGGAGCGCTGGACGCCCCCGGTGACGACAGACGGCACGGCGACGGCGACGACGTCGGTGGCGGGGCGGCTGGGGCGCTCGGCGGCGCGGACACTGCCGGGGACGACGAACCGCAGTACATGGACTCCCTGGTCCTGACCGGCTGGACGGAGTTCCTGCAGGCCCGCTACGCGTCGGCGCTGAGGCATCTCGACCGGGGGGTGGCGCTGTCCCGCCGTACCGGCAACAGCATGTTGCTCACCGACCTGTTCGCCGCGTCGGCGTATGTGAACCTCCAGCTCGGCGACCTGGACGAGGCGGCGCGCTGCGCGGACGCGGCGCTGGAGGCGGCGTCGTTCGTGGGCAGCGACGAGGCGTCCTCGTTCGCGACGGCCGTGCGCGCGGCCGTCCAGCTGTGGCGGGGCGACATCCCGGGCGCGCTGAAGACCTTCCAGGAGTCCGGCCTGGACCGCCACGCCGACGAGAACGCGCCCGAGCCCACCACGATCAGGGCGGCGGCCCTGGGCGTCCTCAGCCACACGCTCCTCCTGTCCGGCGACCCGGAGAGCTGCGTCCGCACGATGGTCCGCAGCGGCGGCGGCCCCGCCCTCCCCCGCTTCGAGGCTCCGGTCCGCCCCCTGTGGTACGCGGTCCTGACCAGCGCGGAGCTGGCGCGGGGGAACGTCACGGCCGCCGCCGACTGGGCGGCCCGCTCGGCCGCCGCGACGGACCCCGAAGGCCCCCTCCATCAACAGGCCTTCACGGCCCTCTCCGAGGCGGAGGTCCACCTGGCCCGCCGCGCCTTCGCGACCGCCGCCCACCACGCCGCTCGGGCGGCCACCACCTTCGCCACGTGCCGGATGCCGCTGTACGAGGCCATCTCACACATCACGGCGGGCACGGCGCTGACATCACTGCCGGACCGTTTCGCGGAGGCCGGGTCCCACCTGGACCGGGCGAGGGCCCTGGCCCGACGCTCGGGCGCGTACGGCCTGTTGGCGTGGGCGGACCATGTCCGCGCGGGGCTGCCGACCGTCAAGGCGCCTGCGGGTGGGGAGTGCTGAACGACAGTCGGCGGGCGTCTTCGCAGCCAAGGGTTCGGCTTTGCGGCAAAGGGTTCGGCGTTGCAGGTGGCGGCGGGCCGGTGGAATGATCGCACGCATGTCTGATCACGGGGGAGAGGGCGGGTCGGCCGAGGGTGTGCGCCGGTCGAGGATCTTCGAGTTCATGGCTCCTGCGGCTGTGGTCGAGAAGGCGGCCGGGGCCGCTGAGACGGTCGCCGTGGAACCCGTCTCCGAGCCGTCGCCCTCGGAGTTCCCGGAATCCCCGGAGTCCCCGGAATCCCCGGAATCCCCGGAATCCCCGGAATCCCTGGAACCCTCGGAGCCCCTGGAGCCCCTGGAGCCCCTGGAGCCCCTGGAGCCCCTGGAAATCCCTTCCGACCAGGGGTCTTCTGTCGACGTGGCCCGGCGCCGACGGGAAGCGGCGGCCCTGCTGGGCGAGTTCCGGCGGACGGCGGTGTTGTTGCCGTTGGGTGAGGGCGGGGGCCCGTTGACGGCGGAGTTCGGCGGCATCCGGTGGATCTACGCGTTCTCGGACGAGTCGACGTTGGCGCGGTTCGCCATCGCAAGGGGTGAGGGTTCGCGGGAGTGGGTGTACGACCGGGTGCTGGGCGCCCGGTTGCTGGATGCGGTGATCCCCGCGATGCCGGTGCCGTACGGGGTGGCGCTGGACGCCGGGAGTGAAGGCGAGGGCGGGGGTGCCCTGTTCCCGCCGGTGCTGGGGATCGTGCCGGACGCGGCGGCGGTGGACGCGGGTGTGGATGTGGGTGTGGCAGGGGCCGAGGTGGACGGGGGTTCGGTGCGTTGAGTGGCAGCAGCGGTGGGGGCGGCGGCGGTGAGGCGGGCAAGGACCTCCAGGTGGAGGGCCTGGCGCTGATCACCGAGGGCATCAACCTGGCCATGGCGGAACTCAAGGAACTCGGCATGATCGGGGAGGCGAGCGCGGGCCGCAGTTTCTCCGATCTTGCGCTGTCCGGGCTTGAGTTGGGGCACGGCGGACTGACGTCGGCGCTCGACTCCTTCTGCGAGCGCTGGGAGTGGGGCGTACGCGCGCTGGTCCAGGAGGGCAGCCGTTTCGCGGACGAGGTGGGCCTGACGGCGGGCACGTTCTACGAGACCGAGCAGTACATCGACGGCACGTTCAAGATCGCGGCGAACTCGGTGATGGGCAACCCGCAGCTCTCCGAGGACGAGGTCACCCAGATGAGCTGGGGCGAGATAGGCGACAACCACATGTTCGCCGACGCCGACTGGAGCGAGGAGTCCTGGCAGAAGGCGCAGGAGAACAGCGACCAGGCGTGGAACGACGCGAAGCGTGACGTGATGACGTCCGAGGTGCTCTGGCAGGGGCCGGTCGGTACGCCCCAGGAGCAGATGGGCATGACGGACGCGCAGTACGAGACGTGGCTGGACCAGCAGTTCGGTCCGTCGCCGGAAGAGCGCGCGCAGGCGGCCGAAGCGCAGACCGAGGGCCAGGGCGGGGACGCGGGCTGATGGGTGACGACTGGACCTGGAAAGGCGTGGCCAACGCCGTCGTCGGCAAGGGCGAGGACCTCATCGACGGCGGCAAGAAGCTCGTCGGCGAGGGCATCGACAAGGGCACCGACGCCGTCGGCTGGGGCCTGGAGAAGGTCGGCGCCGAGGGCTGGGCGGACAAGGTCGAGGACTGGGGTGACGAGACGGCCTCGGCACTGGGCGCCACCCCGGGCGAGCAGCAACTCGGCGACACCGAACAAGCGAACGAACTCATCCACGGCAGCCCGGCCCGCATCCGGGAGAGCGCCAAGCACCTGAAGGACTTCCACACGGCCTTCGACAAGGTCGGCGACGGCATGCGGAAGCTGGACTCCTCGCACTGGAAGGGCCAGGCGGCCGACACCTTCCGCGAGAAGTTCGCCATGCAGCCCAAGAAGTGGGCGCAGGCGGCGGACGCCTGCGACAAGGCCGCCAAGGCGCTCGACTCGTACGCGGACACGGTCAAGTGGGCGCAGGAGCAGGCGCAGGACGCGATCGACGCGTACCGGGACGGCAGGAAGGCGTCCACGGACGCGGTGGACGCGTACAACGCCAAGGTCGACACCTACAACGCCAAGGTCAAGTCGGGTGACGACCCCGGCCCCAAACCCGAACTCGGTCCCGACCCGGGCAAGAAGGACATCACCAGGGCCCACGAGATCCTCAAGGAGGCCCGCCGCCAGCGCAACGAGGCCGCCCGCACCGCCGCCACCACGGTGAAGGCCGCCCTGGAACACGCCCCCGCCGAAATGCCACCCGCACTCCGCCTCGCGGCCAACCTCGCCGACACCGGGGCAGCGCAGAGCGTGGAACTGACCCACGTCGCCGGCGGCGTGGTCAAGGGCGTCGCGGGCGCGATCACCTTCGGCCGCAGCATGAACGCCCTCGACCCCTACAACCTGTCCCACCCCGCCGAGTACTACCAGAACGTCAGCATGACTCTGGCGGGCGTCACCTCGACGGTCGCGCACCCCGACCGCGCCGTGACGGAGGCGTACGAGTCCTTCAAGAAGGACAAGAGCGAGGGCATCGGCCGCCTGCTCCCCGAAATCTTCGCCGGCAAGGGAGCGGGGGCCGCACGCGGAGCGGCGACCGGCGGACTCAAAGGGACGCTCAAGGGCATCAAAGACGCGCTCGAGTCGGGAAAGAAGCCGGACGTGTCGGCGCGAGAAAGCGTCAGCGACGGCCCCGGCCGGGACTCGCGCCAGCCCGACGCGGTGGAGTCGCGGGGCTCCGACCCGATCGACTTCGCCACCGGCAGGATGTACCTCCCCCAGACGGACGTGACGCTGCCCGGCGCCCTTCCCCTGGTGTTCAGACGCCGTGTCGAGTCGGGCTACCACCTGGGCAAGTGGTTCGGCCCGTCCTGGTCCTCCACCGTCGACCAGCGCCTGGAGATCGACTCCGAGGGCGTCATCTTCGTCACCGAGGACGGCCTCCTCCTCGACTACCCCCACCCGGCCCCCGGCGTCCCGACCCTCCCCGGCCACGGCCCGCGCTGGCCCCTGTCCCGCGAGGACGGCGGCTACACGGTCACCGACCCGCAGACCCGCCGCACCTGGCACTTCTCCGACAGAACCGAGACCCTCGCCGTCCTCGAACAGATCGACGACCGCAACGGCAACTGGATCACCTTCGAGTACGACACCGAAGGCACCCCGCTCGGCATCGTCTCCAGCGCCGGATACGACGTACGCATCGCCACGGACGCGAACCGGGTCACGGCCCTCCACCTGGCCGCCGCCGACCGGGAGCTGAAACGCTACGGCTACACCGACGGCAACCTCACCGAGGTCGTGAACTCCTCCGGTCTCCCCCTCCGTTTCACCTACGACGAGGCGGGCCGTGTCACGTCGTGGACGGACACGAACGACCGCGGCTACACCTACGAGTACGACGACCAGGACCGCTGCACGGCCGAGGGCGGCTCGGCGGGCCACATGACCCTGCGCGTCTCGTACGACGACACGGACCCCGACACGGGCCTCCGCGTCACGACCACGACGACCGGCGAGGGCCACACCCGCCGCTTCCTCATCAACGAGGCATGGCAGGTGGTCGCCGACATCGACCCACTGGGCGCGGTCACCCGTTACGAACGGGACCGCTACAACCGCCTGCTGTCCCAGACGGACCCCCTGGGCCACACGACGTCGTTCCGCTACGACGAGGCGGGCAACCCGACGGCTGTCGTACGCCCGGACGGCCGCGAATCAACGGCGGAGTACAACGAGCTGGGCCTGCCGGTGCGGGTGGTGACCCCGGACGGCACGGTCGTACACCAGACGTACGACGACCGGGGAAACCGCACGTCGGTGACCGGCCCCACCGGCCGGACCACCCGCTTCACGTACAACGATTCCGGCCACCTGACCACGGTGACCGACCCCCTGGGCAACGCGACGACGATCCGCTGCGACAGCGCCGGCCTCCCGATCGAGGTCACGGACCCGCTCGGCGCGACGACCCGCTACGAAAGAGACCCCTTCGGCAGACCGGTCACCATCTCGGACGCTACGGGCGCCACGACCCACGTGGAGTGGACGGTCGAGGGTCACCTGGCCCGCCGCACGGCCGCCGACGGCACGACGGAGTCGTGGACGTACGACGGCGAGGGCAACAGCACGAGCCACACGGACGCGATGGGCGGCGTCTCCCGCTTCGAGTACACGCACTTCGACCTGCTGACGGCCCGCACGGGCCCCGACGGCGTCCGATACGAGTTCGAGCACGACGCGGAACTGCACCTGACGCGGGTGACCAACCCGCAAGGCCTGACATGGGAGTACGAGTACGACCCGGCAGGCCGCCTGATCTCGGAGACGGACTTCGACGACCGCACCCTCACATACGAGCACGACGAGGCGGGCCGCCTGAGGTCCCGCACGAACGCGCTCGGCCAGGTGGTGTCCTTCGAACGCAACGCTCTGGGCCAGATGACACGCAAGGACGCGGCGGGCCAGGTCACGACGTACGCGTACGACATGACGGACCAGCTGGCCCAGGCGACGGGCGCGGACACCACGCTTTCCGTCCTGCGCGACCGTTTCGGCCTGGTGCGCTCGGAGACGGTCGACGGCCGCAAACTGACGTACGGGTACGACGAGTTCGGCCGCCGCGTGAGCCGTACGACGCCGACGGGCGCGACGACGACGTGGACGTACGACGCGGCCGGGCGCCGTACGGGGATGACGGCCTCAGGCCGGACCGTCGGCTTCACCTACGACGAGGCAGGCCGAGAACTCACCCGCCGCATCGGCGAGACGGTCACTCTGGAACACACCTTCGACCCCCTGGGCCGCCTGACAAGTCAGTCGGTGCGAGGAGCGGACAACCGCTCGGTCCAACACCGGGCATACACCTACCGCGCCGACGGCAACCTGATAGGCATCGACGACCACCTGTCCGGCTCCCGCCGCTTCGACCTGGACGCGGCGGGCCGCGTGACGGCGGTGCACGCGGCGAACTGGACGGAGACGTACGCCTACGACGAGACGGGCAACCAGACGTCGGCGTCCTGGCCGACGGACCACCCGGGCCAGGAGGCGGCGGGCGCCCGGACCTACACGGGCACCCGGATCACCCGCGCGGGCAACGTCCGCTACGAACACGACGCCCTCGGCCGCATCACCCTCCGCCAGAAGACGCGCCTGTCCCGCAAGCCGGACACGTGGCGGTACGAGTGGGACGCCGAGGACCGACTGACGTCGGTGACGACACCGGACGGCACGCGTTGGCGGTACACGTACGACCCTCTCGGCCGCCGCACAGCGAAACTCCGCCTGTCCGGTGACGGCGAGACGGTTGTCGAACGGGTCGACTTCACCTGGGACGACACGACCCTCTGCGAACAGACGACCACGTCCACAGGCCTACCGAACTCGGTGACGCTGACGTGGGACCACCAGGGACTGAGTCCCATCGCCCAAACGGAACGCATCACCGCGACCGACGCACCGCAGGAGGAGATCGACTCCCGCTTCTTCGCCATCGTCACGGACTTCATGGGAACCCCGAGCGAACTCGTGGACGAGCAAGGTGGGATCGCCTGGCGCACACGAAGCACTCTGTGGGGGACTACGGCTTGGGCAACTGACAGCACGGCCTATACACCCCTCCGATTTCCCGGCCAGTACTACGACCCGGAAACCGGCCTTCATTACAACTATCTTCGCCACTACGACCCCGAAACTGCCCGTTACATCACTTGCGACCCCCTTGGGCTTGCACCTGCCCCCAATCCAGCCGCTTACGTAGACAACCCCTACGCTTGGACTGATCCCCTCGGGCTTGCACCGTGCCCCCGCGGCGCATGGGAAGAAAAGGCGGACTTCTCCAGCCAGAAGATCATGAGCAAGAAGTTTCACGCCCACGCCGGAGATTTCCTTGACACCCCAGGGAACCTGAACAAGATCAATATGCAGCGGTTCGAAGACGCTATGCGGGAGCACATGACCGCAGATGGAACAAAAATTTATCGATTTGACTACAGGCGTCAAGGAACTGCAGTTGGATTCATCGACCCAGACACCCAGAAGATGGTGATGCTGCACACCGATGGCAAGTTCTGGTCTGCCTATAAGTTGTCAGACCGGCAATTTCAGGGAATTATCGACGAAGGATTCCTGTGGTGACCCATCCGAAACGCGAACGGCCTGGAAACTCCACCCCTGTCCTCGGCCCGGACGGAACCTTCTCCTCACCATGGCTGCGCGGCAAGTCGATCGCCCCCGTCCCGGCAGGTTCGCATGTGGATGCTGCACTGACCCGCCGCATCGCAGCCGGCTGTCGCGCTGTGGGTGCGCCGCATGTACTCTGCGTGGATCTCGCGAGCAGTACCCGCACCGATCCTGCCGACAAAGCGGTACAGTTCCCGATCGGTTCAGGATACGGAAACATCCGTCCGCCGTCAGTTTTCTATACGCCTGACCGGCAGGGGGGCGTACTGTTTCAGGAATCCGGCTATGCACTCGTCGCAGGAACCGACGCCTTCATGGCTGCCGCTGTCGGCGAGGGCGTCGACGCAGCACGTGCACGCTTCAGCCGCTACGCCCGGACCCTCTCGGATCGGCACCCGGGCTTGACGGCCGTCGCGACTGCTCACCCGCCCGCACGCAGAGCATGGGCCTACCCCGCCGATGTCTCCCCCGGGAGCGAGGTAGGGCGACAGCTCTCACTGTTGAATGAGTTCACGGACGGCACTCGCTCCGCGCCTGAGTTCGCCCGTGACTGGTGGGAGGCTCGACGAGCCTCCCAAGCAAACGGGGAGCGCATCCAGGCGCCGCTCTCAGATCTCTTCGACCAAGTATTCATGATGCTGGAGGACTACGCGGTCGACCCGGACCTCAGGGAGCCAGGTGATCTGACCGATGCAGAAATCCAAGCAGCCGTCCGTGAGATCTGGGACCCGTTCCGTCGTTCAATTACCGAGTGAATCGCCCCAACGAAAGAACCTGCTGCCTCGGCAAACAAAGAAGGCAAACCCCTCAGCATCCCTCAGAAAAGGATGGCACCGCGTTCGCTGATCCAAGCACCTCGTAACAGGTCCAACACGCCCTACAATTGGGTTGGAACGAGCAAGGTCGCCAGCGAGGACGGAAACTTCCCAATGGAAGCCAAGGGTCGCAGCACGTGGGTGTAAGAGATCCGTGGCGCCGGGTACGGTGTAGATATCAACCGATCACTTTGGCGGGGCCATTCGCGCCTGAATAAAAGGACTCGGATTCCCGTCCGAACGTGAAGTAATCTTCAGAAATATCGATCCGATAAATATTTTCCGCACGGAACGGTGGAGCTTCTCACGGCCCACCGGAGAAATCACAGAGAACCCAGGACACACGGAATGAGCGAAGAAATTCCGATCCGCGTCCAAATCGATGGCCGGGAAGCAATCTGGAAGATGTTGATTGAAGGCGATGGCCCGTGGCACCTGAGCCTTCAATCAGCCAACGGGGTTGAATCAACGGCATTTGGCAACAATGTCTTTGAAGCATTGAGATCCATCCGTACTCAACTTTTCCCAAGGCGCATCATCATCTGCTGCAACGGAGCACGGGCCAACGTCAGGCCATCAGCACTCTCAGCATCACATGGCGCCTGGATGATCTACACCCTACATATGTGGCGCCCCTCGACCGTACGTGACCTGGCGCCTACTCTTTCCTATGCACCCCCCAGCAAAATTGGCTCCGTAGAGGAACAGGATGCATATTGGGAGCGGCATCTCAGGAACAGGAAGAACTGGCTGAACTTCATCAACCCAGTCTGGTGGATTTACTTTCTCACAGACTCCTGGGGGAAGCCGAAATGGCAAGACAAATAGATATTTGAAGCACAGCCGGAATCACAACCCCTGACCTTCATGGAACACACCTTCTCCACCGATTGAGATATATGGGACGCCGCGGTTCCCACTCCCGCCATCGGGACACCCGGGGCAGACAACCACGGCAGGCGGGCCTCCTTTGACCCGCCCACCGCAGCCGTGATTGCGCGCGGTCAGCCACAGGCAGCCGACAGCTCGAACCACACCACCTTCCAGCTCGGCGTTCGCGAGTGGGACGTCACCGGATACCGGCCCCACGCGTCCGAGAGTGCCTCGACCAGGAACAGCCCCCGGCCAAAGCCCTGGTCAGGGGTCGTGGACACGGGCTCCGGGAGTTCCGGGTGGTTGTCCATGACTCCGATGCGGATGGCTGCGTGGTGGGCGCGGAGTCTGATGGAGATCGGGCCGTCCGAGTGCTTCACCGCGTTCGAGACCGACTCCGAGGTGAGGAGTTCGGCGGTGTCGGTGAGGCCGGGAGGCTGGGCGTAGCCGAGGAGGGTGGTGCGGATGGTGTGGCGGGCGATGTGGGGGGAGCGGGGGTCGTTGGGGAGTTCGAGGTGGCAGTGCCAGGGGGTGGGGTCGGGCATGTGGGGGCTCCGGTTCGGGTGAGGTCATGGGGTTGATCGTGGACGCAGGCTCGCGCGATGCACCACCAACTGCCGTGTGTAGCTTGTGCATCACTGACTGTAGGGCAATGGGGGGTTATGTTGCCCTGCCATTGATGCAACTCAAGCACCGCATAGGGTGGCGCTGACTTCGAGGAAGGAACGGCATGGCCGCGAGGACGTCCCCGACGGAGCGTCAGAAGAGGCTCGGGGCGGAGGTACGGAGGATGCGCACCGCCGCCGGGATGACCGGGGAGTACGCCGCCGGACTGCTCGGTGTGGACCGGGGCAAGATCTCCAACATCGAGTCGGGCACGCGTGCCATCAGCCCTGAGCGACTGCGTACGTTGGCCTGCAACTGCGACTGTGACGACGAGGCATACGTCGACGCACTGGTGGAGATGGCGCACCCCGCCGAGCGAGGCTGGTGGGAGAAGTACCGGGGCAGCCTGCCGACCGGGCTCCTCGACATCGCCGAACTGGAGCACCATGCGGTGCGCCTGCGCAGCGTTCACCTCATCCACATGCCAGGGCTCCTGCAGTCCAGCAACCACGCCCAGGCCGTGTTCAAGGCCGGGCTGCCGCCGTTGCCCGACCATGAGATCGCCCTGCGGCTCGCGCACCGTCTGGAGCGTCAGCGGGTGCTGGACAGGGACAACCCCACGGAGTACATCGGGATACTGCACGAGGCCGCGCTGCGGATGCAGTTCGGCGGGCGCAAGGTCGCACGTGCGCAGCTCGAGCATCTGCTCGCCATGTCGGAGCGGGCCAACGTGTCACTGCGGGTCATTCCGTTCGACGCCGGTTCCTTCCCCGGCGCCGGGCAGACCGTGATCTACATGGAAGGGCCCGTGCCGAGGCTCGACACCGTCCAGATCGACAGCGCCCACGGACCGGAATTCCTCCACCAGGAAGCCCAGTTGTCCAAGTACCGAGCCCAACTGGACTGGATGGAACAGCGCGCCCTGGCGACCGAGGAGTCGCGCGTCTTCATCCAGGACATCGCCAGCCAACTCTGAAGGAGACAGCCATGGCCGACATCACGTGGGAAGAGCCGTTCTGCGCCGAGGGATCGGCCTGCTTCCGCCTCGGCACCGACACCACCGGCAACGCCTACATCGCCATAGCCGGTGCCGAGGAGCACCACCTCACCGACACCCGTGAAGCGCTCCGGACCCTCATCCTCGACATCAAGGCCGGGAAAATGGATCACCTGCTCTGAGAACCCGAGCCGCCAGGGCGCCGCGCGTCAGCCCATCGGCCGGTAGTACCCCAGCACATGCGCCAGCTGGGCGAACCACTGGTGCAGGCGTTCCCTCGGCTTGGCGTCCACCGAGCACTCGTAGAAGTGGCCGTCCACAAGGACCACCGCGACCATCAACGCCTTGCCGGAGGGGTTGGACTTGTAGTGCACGCTGCGGATCTCGGGCCAGGGGAAGTCGACGGAGAGGCCGTGGTCCTCGAAGGCGACTCCGGAGGGGTCGATCACCACCGAGTTGTGGCGGTCCACCGCCAGGAACTCCGGGCCCGAGGCCACCGGGGGCGCCGGGGGCGCCGGCTGCTGCCCGTACGGGTTCACTCCAGGCATCCCCGGTGGAGCGGGCGGCGGCCCCGGTGGCGCGTACGGCGGTGGCGGTGGGCCGAAGCCCGGCTGGGGCGCGGGCGCCCCTCCCCCGGGCGGGGTCCACGGCGGCGGTGGCGGTTGCTGGTCCATCGTGGCTCGTCCCCCTGAGGTTGTGTGCGGGTCGTCTGTCTCCGTGCGTTCCGCACCGTATCCCTCACCCGTCTGTCAACTTGACCCGGCCCTGAAGGACCGGGCTTGGAAGTAGTGCCCAACTGGCTGCTGGGGTGGACTCCTCCGTCCAGACACCCCGTTATGGGGTGGCAGGGACGCGTGACTCACGCCCCGCATTCCACACTCTCTCGCCACGGGTGGCGATGTTGTGGGAAGCATTCCGGTCGGCGTGGGCAACGACCCCGCACCCCCGGCAGATGAAAAGCCCCTGGTCGACACGGTTTCGCTTGTCGACGTGGCCGCACTCGGCGCACGTCTGCGACGTGTACGCGGGATCAACGAAAACCAGGGGCACACCGGCCCGCTTGGCCTTGTAGACGATGAAGTCTCCGAGCTGGGCGAACGCCCAGGAGTGGAGTGCGACCCGTTGGGGCTTGCGGAGCCGTACCCGGTTGCGGATGCCCTTGAGTTCTTCGAGGGACAGGCCGCGCCCGGTGCGTTCAGCCTCGGTCACGATCGTCTTGGAGATGATGTGGTTCTGGTTGGCGGCGTGCCGCGCCTCTTTGCGGGCACGGGCCTTGAGCCGCCGCTTGGCGCTCTTGGTGCGCTTCTTCTGGAGCTTGGCACGCAGGGCAAGCTGTCGCCTTGCGGTACCGGTTGAGCCCCCGCCCGGCCGCGAGGTAGCCGGTGGAGGCGGTGGCGATGTTCTCGATACCAAGGTCCACGCCAGCGCTTCCTCCCGGGCGTGAACACCCGGGGTTCCGCGCTAGATCATGCTGAAACATTCCCCGGGGTCCACCGCATCAATGAAGTGAGAAGCCCGGCCAGTCCACCCAGTGGGAGTCAGAGATGAGACAAGTCCGCGCGGACGAGTACCAGGAGTTCGCCGCGGCGCGCGCGGGGCATCTCTACCGGTCCGCCTGTCTGCTCACCGGCGGTGACACCCATCTCGCCGAGGATCTCGTGCAGGAGACGCTCGGCCGGCTGTACGTGCGGTGGGGACGCGTGCAGCGGGTCGGGAATCCGGCGGGGTACGCGCAGACCGTGCTCACTCGGACCTTTCTCGCCCATCAGCGTCGGCGGAGCAGCAAAGAGCGGGCCACCGACTCGATACCCGACAGGGCCGCCGTTCCCGGCTCCGACGCCTCCCTGCGGCTCACCCTCGTCGAGGCGCTCGCCCAGCTGCCCGCCAAGGACCGGGCCGTGGTCGTCCTGCGCTACTGGGAGGACCGGTCCATCGAGGAGACCGCCGCCGCCATGAACGCCAGTTCGGCGGCCGTACGGACGCGGTGCGTGCGCGCCCTCGCCCGGCTTCGCGTGCTCCTCGGGGACGCGCTCGGCGAGTACGTCGCCCCCTGATCGCCCCTGCCCCTGCCCCCGCCCCCTCGTCCACCAACACCCACGCACTCGCAGAAACGGCGGTCCACCATGCCCATCGACCAGCACGACGGCCCCTTCGACGCCCCCTTCGAGGACCGCCTCGGCGACGCCCTCCGCACGGCCGGCGGTGCCTTCGAGACCGATCGCCACGCCCTGGTCAGCGGCGGAGCCGTACGCGGCCGTCGGCTGCTGTTCCGGCGGCGCGCCGCCCTCGTCGGCGGGGTCGCCGGCGTCGCCCTCGTGGGGATCGGCGGCGCGCTCGTCCTGCCCGGCGGCGACAGCGGCCGGGACAAGGACTCCGTGGCCACCAGCCCCTCCCTGCCACCGCCCCCCGACGACGACGGCACCTACTCCGGCGCCGATCTCGTCCGCGAGCTCAAGAAGCGGCTCCCGAAGGGGGAGTTCAGCGAGGAGATCGGGCGCGGCACGAGCTCCGAGAACGCGCCGTACGCGCATGTCGTGTACGACGACGGGAAGGGCGCGGCGGCCGTCGACGTCGGGATCGCCCTGGTCGAACCGGACAGCGAGACGGCGTTCGTCGCGACCCTGTGCCCGGACACGAACCAGATGGAGTACGACTCCTGCCGGACGAGCAAGCTGTCCGACGGGTCGACGCTCATGCTGTTCCAGGGGTACGAGTACCACCGCCGCGGCGGCACGAAGAACTGGTACGCCAGCCTGGTCAGCCCGAAGGGATACGTCGTCACCGTCACCGAGTGGAACTCCCCGGCCCAGAAGGGCGAGCCCGTCAGCCGCGACGAACCACCGCTGTCCACCGCCCAGTTGAAGAGCATCGCCACTGCTGAGATCTGGCGCAGGGCCGCCGACGCCATCCCGGACGAGGAAGACCGGTCGAAGGAGCCCCAGCCGGGCGGCAGCTCCACCGCCTCCGTCGACGCCCCGACCGTCGACGGGGACGCCATCCGCGAGACCCTCCTCGGGCTGCTCCCCGACGGCGTCGACGTGGTCGCCAAGGGCGGGCAGGAGAGCGACTACGCGTATGTCGTCCTCGACGACGGCAAGGGGCGGAGCCTCGTGCAGATCAACGTGCAGCTGGGGATGGGGGACGTCCTCGGCTCGGTCTACGGCGACGACGCCGAGACCCTGCCCGACGGGACCGTGGTCGACTCCCGGCAGGAGCCCGGCGAGAAGGGCGGCGCGGGGGTCGTCATGTGGACCGTGGACACGCTCCGGCCCGGCAGCGGGCTGCGGGTCGTCGTCAGCGCCTTCAACTCCGGCTCCCAGACCGCCGCCGCGACCCGCGACACCCCCGCGCTCACGATGGCCCAGCTCAAGAAGATCGCCACCAGTGAGAAGTGGGCGAAACTCGGCTGAGCCACCGGGAGAACAGGGCTCAGAAGAAGTCCGCCCAGTCCTGGTCCCAGATCTGCTTCACGCACAGGACCAGGAACAGCAGGCCCGCGATCGCCAGCATCGCGTTGCTGATGATCCCGTTGCGCCACTCCCTGGGTGTACGGGAGGAGTTGAGGAGCCAGATGAGGGTGAGGGCGAGGAAGGGGAGGAAGGCCGCGCCCAGCACGCCGTAGAGGATGACCAGGCGGAAGGGCTGGCCCTGGAAGACGAGGACGATCGGCGGGAAGGTCAGCCACAGCAGGTACGCGCGGAAGGGCCAGGACTTCTCGCGGGCGCCGGAGGCGACCTCCTCGCCCTTGCCCGCGCCCTGGCCCCGGTAGCGCGCCACGAAGTCCGCGAACATCAGGCTCACGCCGTGCCAGACGCCGATGAGGGAGGTGAAGGAGGTGGCGAAGAACCCGATGAGGAAGAACTTCGCCGTCGCCGAGCCGTATTCGGCCTCCAGGATGTCGGTGAGCTGGATGAGGCCCTTGTCGCCGCCGGCGAGAGCCACCTTGGAGGAGTGGAGGAGTTCCGCGCCGACGAAGAGCATCGCGATGACGAAGATGCCGGTGGTCACGTACGCGACCCGGTTGTCGAGGCGCATCACCTTCATCCAGCCGGTGTTCGTCCAGCCCTTGGCGTTGACCCAGTAGCCGTAGGCGGCCAGCGTGATCGTGCCGCCGACGCCGCCGATCAGGCCGAGGGTGTTGAGGACGGAGTCCTTCTCGTCGGGGAGGACGGGCAGCAGCCCCGCGAGCGCGTCGGGGATGTTGGGCGTGACGCGGATCGCGAGGTAGACCGTCACCACGAACATGACGCCCACCAGGACCGTCATGACCTTCTCGAAGACCTCGTACTTGTTGAACCAGACGAAGACGAGGCCGACCAGACCGCAGGCGATGGCCCACCATTCGAGGTCCATCACATCGGGGAACAGCGCCTGGAGGGGCAGGGCGCTGGAGGACATCGCGGCCGCGCCGTACGCGAAGCCCCAGATCACGACGTAGACGACGAAGAACCAGGTCGTCCAGCGGCCGAGGCTCGCCCAGCCGTCGAAGAGGGTGCGGCCGGTGGACAGGTGCCAGCGGCCGGCCGCCTCGGCGAGGGAGATCTTGACGAGACAGCCGAGGATCGCCGCCCAGAGCAGGGTGTAGCCGAAACTGCTGCCCGCGATGAGGGTCGCCACCAGGTCGCCGGCGCCGACGCCGGTCGCGGCGACAACGATGCCAGGGCCGATGTATTTCCAACTGGACTTTCGTGGGGCCGGGTTCGACTCCGCAGTCGCCCCGGTCGCTGTGTTGTCCGTGGTGTCCGCCATGCGGATCAAGAAAGCGTAAAGAGGGGGCCCGCACAAGAGGGCGTGCGGTGAAGAACCCTGGGGGCTTCACGCCCGGGACGGACCCCGGCGGCTGGGCGCGCCGCCGGGGGGCCTTGGCTGTCGTTCCGGAACGGGGTGGCGGTGCTCCGTCGGAACTCAGCGGGTCACGGCTGTCGCCGACCACAGCCGTCGGACCCGCACGTGCCGAGCTCGAACCACACGGTCTTGCCCGGCCCGTCCTGGTGGCAGCCCCAGCGCCCGGCGAGCGCGTCCACCAGGAACATCCCTCGGCCGCTGTCCGATATCTCCGTCGTGCGGCGCACGCTGGGCGGTCGGGCGTCGGCGTCCGACACCTCGCAGCGCAGGATGCCGTGTGAGGCCGACAGGGTGAGCTTGAGACGGCTCTCCGCGTGTACGAGCGCGTTGGTGACGAGCTCGCTCACGAGGAGTTCCGCGGTCTCGCTCTGATCGAGGAGTCCCCAGCCCTCCAACTGCCGGCGCACCTCGGCGCGGGCCTGCGCGGCGGCGGTCGGGCGGGGGTCGTACTCGACGCTCAGGTTGCCCGCGCGCATGGGAGGTTGGGGGTAGGAGGCGAAGTGGGGGCCGGATTCCGGAAGGTGCCCCCCGGAGAGTTGCAGCATGCCTCCAGGGTTGCCGCGGCGAGGGGTCGGTACACGGGGAGGAATACCCGTTTTCCCGGTCTGCATATACCTGTTTCCCACCCCACTGCGTCCAGGTATGGGAGATTGTGTTACTTGTATGCGCGTACGTGGGTATGTGCGGCTCGCGAGGCCACGGAGCCCGGGCAACCGCGGCGGTCAGCGTTGCGCGGTGAGCGACTGGGCCGTCGCCCAGGCCGCGATCTGGCTGCGGTTGTGGAAGCCGAGCTTGCCGAGGATGCGTTCCACATGGCCTTCGGCGGTACGGCGGGCGATGACGAGGCGGTCGGCGATCTGCTGGTTGGCCAGCCCCTCGGCCACGAGACGGGCCACCTCGGTCTCGCGGGCGGTGAGGGGGGCAGGTGGCGTCGACGCCGACGGTGCCTGTTGCTCGGTCACCGACCCTTCGTCGGAGGAGGGTTCGGATCGCTCCGCGATCTCCCGGACGCTCTCCTGAAGGCCCCGCTGAAGGCCCCCCCGGAGGCCCTCCCGGAGGCCCTCCTGGAGCGCGTACGCCACCGTCTCGTCCAGGTCCATCGCGGCGCCCCGACGGTACGACCGCTCGTAGGAGCGGCGGCCCAGGGCCTCCCGGGCGCGTGCCTCGCCCTGGTGGCGGGCACAGGTGTGGGCCGGGGAGCCGAGGCGGTCGGTGGAGATGCCGGACCAGACGCGGTCGGCGCCGCCGAGGAGGGCGGCGGCGCGGCCGTGGGCGCCGAGGGCCGTGGTGATCGAGATCAGCAGGTCGAGGGTGAGGCCGACACCGAGTAGGTCGTGGACGGCGCTCGCGCGGCGCAGCGCCTCCCGGGCGTACGACTCCGCCCGGTGCCACTCCTCGCGCGCGGTGTGCGCGACGGCCATGGCCCGCAGCGCGTACGACCGCACCCAGTCCTCGCCACGTCGCTCGCAGCGGCGCAGGACGCGCTCACAGACGGCCTGGGCCCGCTCGGCGTGGCCCAGGAGGGCGAGGGCGTGGGCGAGTTGCACGTGGCCGAGGGCGACGACGGCGGGGTGGGTGCCGGGGACGGGCACCCGGGCGGCGGTGGCCGAGCAGTGCGCGAGGGCGGCGGGGAGGTCGCCGTCGAGGAGGTGAAGCACGTCGAGAACGTGCTCGGCGTGCGCGGCCTCGACGGGCTCGCCGAGGGTGCGGGCGAGTTCGCGGGCCCGGACGGCGAGATTCTCGGGGCCGTGGCTCTCAGGACCGTGGCTCTCGGGGCCGTGGCTCTCGGGGCCGTGGCCGTCGGTGAGGAGGGCGGAGGTCCACAGGGCGCGGGCCCGCTCGGGGGTGGGCTCCGGGTTCGCCTCCAGGGCGCGGTCCAGCCAGTAGCGGCCCTCCCGTCGCTCACCGCAGGCATGCCAGAAGAACCAGAGGGTGCCCGCGAGCCGCAGCCCGGCCAGGGCCTCGCCGGGGGTGGCGAGGCTGAACTCCAGTGCCGTACGCAGGCTGTCCCTGTCGGCGCGCAGCCGGGCGACGATGTCCCGCTGCCTGGGCCCGAACCAGGCCCGCTCGTACGCCGCCACCCGGGTCTGCGTCCAGTCGCGCTGGCGGCGGCGGGCGGCGGCCTCGGCGCCGGGGGTGCGGCGGAGCAGGTCGAGGCCGTAGTGGCGGAGGGTGTCGAGGAGGCGGTAGCGGACGGTGCCCTGTGGCTGTTCCTCGCGGATCAGGACGGACTTGTCGACCAGCCCGGCAAGGGCTTCGAGGACGTCGTACGGGGTGATGGGGACGGTGGCCTGCGGGTCCGTGCGGCCGGTGTCCGCGCGGACCGCCGCGCCGGGCGGGTCCGCACAGACCGCCTCCGCCGTCGCCAGGTCGAAGGTGCCGGCCAGGACCGAGGCACGGGCCCAGACCGCTCGCTCCTGAGGGGTGCAGAGTTCATGGCTCCAGTCGACGGCCGCGCGGAGCGTCCGATGGCGGGGTGGGACGGCCGGGCTGCCCGCGGCGAGGAGGCGGTAGCGGTCGTCGAGGCGGTCGAGGAGCTGGTCGACGCCGAGGACGCGCATCCGGACGGCGGCGAGTTCGATGGCGAGGGGGAGGCCGTCGAGGCGTCGGCAGAGGCGGGCCACGGAGGCGCGGTTGGCCGGGGTGAGGGCGAAGCCGGGAACGACGGCGGCGGCACGGTCGGCGAAGAGGGCGAGGGCCGGGTGGAGCCGGATGTCGGAGAGGTCGTCGTCGGGGTCGGGGACCTGGAGCGGGCGTACCTCCAGGAGGTGTTCCTCCGTGAGGCCGAGGCGGTGCCGGCTGGTGGCGAGGACCCGCACGCCGGTCGTGCCGCGCAGCAGGGCGGCGGTGAGGTCGGCGCAGGCGGACAGGAGGTGTTCGCAGTTGTCGAGGACGAGGAGGAGGCGGCGGTCGCGCAGGTGGTCGAGGAGGGCGTCGAGCACGGCGGAGGCGTCGAGCGCGTCGGGCGCGTCGGCCGGGCTGTCGAGCAGGCCGAGGGCGTGGGCGGTGACCAGGGGGACGAGGGCGGGGTCCTGGAGCGCGGAGAGGTGGACGAGCCTGATGCCGTCCGGGAAGGCACGTTCGGTACGGCCGGCGAGGCGGCAGGCCAGCCGGGTCTTGCCGACGCCGCCGGGGCCGGTGAGCGTGACCAGGCGGGTCCTGGTCAGGAGGAGGCGGGCTTCGGCGAGTTCGTGGGCACGGTCGACGAAGGTGGTGGTCTCGACCGGGAGTTGGGGGGAGGTCGGGGGGTGGGGTACGTGGGGAGTGGCCGATACGTGAAGGGTGCCCGAGGCATGGGAGGTGCCCGGCGCTCGGAGGGTGTCCGGTGCCGGGAGTGCGTGTGACTCTTGGGTTGTGTGGGGTGCCCGGAGGGTGTGGGGGTCCCGTCGTGGCGCTGATCCGCCCATGATCAGCCAGTCCTCTGGGGTGGGTTGAAAGTCGCCGGAGTGTGGGGCTCCTCTTGCGCGGACCCCTACTGTCGCGGCTGTCGCCCGATTGCGCATCCGCGATTCACACCTGTGGGTGGCGTTTTGTGCGGGACGCCGGGGAGGGGGCGGGGACGCGTAAACTGCGCGACTCGCTGCCACCCCGGGACCGGTGAGCCTACGCCCGGAGCGCCCGGAGTGCCCGATACGCCCGATGAGCCCGGCATATCCGATGCGCCCGGCGCACCCGATGCGCCCCGTCGCTCAACCCGGCAGCCCCGGCAGCACCCCCGGCGGTCCCGGCTACCCCACCGACCACCCGCACCCCTCCCCGACCACCCGCGCCCCCCACCGGCCATTTTCCGATCCCTTCCGGCCACGCGGACCTGCCGCCGACCACCCTCACCCTTGACCTGGCCATGTCATAGCCGCACGATGAGCGCCACACCCGCACCAGGCCCTGTCGGGCACCCCACGGCACCCGGCAGGCCCGAGGCACGTCGCACGGAACCACCCCCCGCTCCACTCCCCCGCTTCCGGAAGATCCCGGAACCCCCGGAGAAACAAGGAGACTTCATGCGACTTCGCATACGCGGCAGGGCAGCCTCCGCACCAGGCGGCACCGGCAAGAGATCCGTCCGCCGCACCGCCACCCTCGCCACGCTGATGGCGATGGCCCTCGCGGCCCCGATCGCGACCACCACCACCGACGCGACCGCGACCAGCGGCAAGCGCCCGGCGGCCTCGGCGGACGACATCCGCCAGTACGAGGTCCATATGCACTCGGACGCCAAGTCCCGTACGGCGATCCAGAAGTCCGGCGTGAGCGTGGACGACGCCGACGACCACTCCGTCTTCATCTCCGGCCGCGCGGACCAGGTGAAGAAGCTGCGCCAACAGGGCTACGAGGTCACGGCGTTGGGCGCGGTCCCCGACCGGTCGAACGGCAAGGACGACCTCCGGCTCTTCGACTTCCCGTCCGCCGACTCGAAGTACCACAACTACACGGAGATGACGAGCGAGATCAACTCGCTCGTCTCGGCGAACAGTTCCATCGCCAGCCAGCGGGTCATCGGCACCTCGTACCAGGGCCGGAACATCGTCGCCATCAAGATCAGCGACAACGTCGGCACCGACGAGGCCGAGCCCGAGGTGCTGTTCACGCACCACCAGCACGCCCGTGAGCACCTCACCGTCGAGATGGCGCTCTATCTGCTGCGCGAGCTGACCTCCGACTACGGCAGCGACTCCCGCGTCACCAACATGGTGAACAACCGTGAGATCTGGATCATCCCGGACCTCAACCCGGACGGCGGCGAGTACGACGTGGCGAGCGGCTCGTACCGTTCGTGGCGCAAGAACCGCCAGCCCAACAGCGGTTCGTCGGCCGTCGGCACGGACCTCAACCGCAACTGGAACTACCGCTGGGGCTGCTGCGGCGGTTCGTCCGGCTCCACGTCCTCGGAGACCTACCGGGGTACGGCCGCCGAGTCCGCGCCCGAGGTGAAGGTCGTCGCCAACTTCGTGCGCAGCCGGATCGTCGGCGGTGTCCAGCAGATCAAGACCGGCATCGACTTCCACACCTACAGCGAGCTGGTCCTGTGGCCCTTCGGGTACACGACCGCCGACACTGCGACCGGGATGACGGCGGACGACAACGCCGCGTTCAAGGCGGTCGGGCGGAAGATGGCCGCGAGCAACGGGTACACGGCCGAGCAGGCGAGTGATCTGTACATCACGGACGGGTCGATCGACGACTATCTCTGGGGCTCCCAGAAGATCTTCTCGTACACCTTCGAGATGTACCCGTCCTCCAGTGGAGGCGGCGGCTTCTACCCGCCCGACGAGGTGATCGACCGGGAGACCGCGCGCAACCGGGACGCGGTGCTGCAACTGCTGGAGAACTCGGACTGCATGTACCGGTCCATCGGCAAGGAGGCGCAGTACTGCGGATGAGCCCGCGGCACTGATCAGAACGTCGGGGAACTGCGGGCCGGCTGTGGCCGGTCGCGCAGTTCCCCGCGCCCCTTACGGGGTGCTCTCCTCGACGTCCTTCTTCTCGTCCGCGCCCTCGACGTCCTTCTTCTCGTCCGCGTCCTCGATGTCCTTCTTCTCGTCCGCGTCCTCGAAGTACGCGTCCAGGACCTCGTCGATCCGGGTCTCCCACTCGGCGTGCTTCGACTTCGCCTTGGCCTCGATCTCGATCGGGAACCAGCGGCGGTCGGGGGTGTGCACCGTGACGGTGAAACGCTTGCCGAAGCGGGGGGACTCCGTCTCGACCGCGGCGATCTCGTCCCAGCGGAACTCGCACTCCTGGTCGTCCAGACGCAGTCGTACGCCCCGGTGGTCGGCGACGATCCTCGCGCGGCGGTCCTCGGCCTCGAAGACGGGGCCGTCGACCTCTTCGGCGTCGCCGTCAGCGTCGTCGTCGGCGTCGTCGGCCTCTTGGATCTCGTCCGCCGCGTCGTCCTCCGCCGGGGCCGGCGTCGGCTCCTCGGAGCTCGCGTCTTCCTTCGCCGAGGCAGTCTTCTCCTCCGGCTCCTCCTCCTGCTTCTCCGGCTTGGTCACCGACACCGGTGCCGTGAGGCCGGGGATGTGCGACGGGTCGGCCGCGACGGCGGCCAGGGGCTGGCTGTTCGGACCTATGCGCTGCTCCACAGCGGGAAGTATGGCTGACAACCCTGTGCCGGGCACAGCCAACCCCTGCTTCGATTTGGCTTCCTCCCCCGCGGTTCCGTCGATCTGATCGATCTGATCGATCTGATCGATCCGATCGACGTCAGTCGAGTACGGCCAGAGCGTCGATCTCGATCAGGAGGCCTGCCGGGAGGCCCACGTACACCGTCGTGCGGGCCGCGGGGGGCTCGGTGGGGTGTTCGTCGAAGTACGCGTTGTAGATCTCGTTCATCTCGGCGAAGTGCGCGGTGTCCGTGAGGTAGACGCGGATCATCATCACGTCGTCCCAGGTCGCGCCGCCCTCCTCCAGGACCGCCTGGAGATTGGCCAGGGTCTGGAGCATCTGTTCGCGCAGGGTGGGGCCGGCGGGGGTGGGGGGCTCGCCCTCGACGGCGGGGCGGAAGCCGACCTGGCCCGCGGTCTGGAGGATCCCGCCCTTCCTGACGCCGTGGGAGAACCTCGCCGGCGGGGCGGGGAGGCTCTTGGGGTTGAGGGCGACCTTCTGGTGCTTGCCGGTCATTCGGTTTCCTTCTGTGGGGTTCTGCCGGAGACCTCGCCGCTGATCGTGTCCGCCGTACGGCGGACCAGTGGGAGCAGGGTGAGGAGTTCGTCGGCGGTGACGACGACGTTGGGCGCGGAGAGCGACATCGCGGCGACGACCCGGCCGTCGGCGCCGCGGACGGGTGCCGCGACGCAGTTGATGGACTCCTCGTGGCCGCCGAGGTCGGTGGCCCAGCCCTGTTCACGGACCCTCGCCAGCTCCTTGAGGAACGCGGGGGCGTTGGGGGTCGAACGGGGTGTGTACATGGGGTAGTCGAGCTTCTCCGCGAGCGCTCGGCGCTCGGTCTCGGGAAGGTCGCCGAGGAGGATCTTGGCGACGGCGGCGACCGTGATGGCCACCGGCTTGCCGATGCGTGAGTACATGCGCACCGGGTAGCGGCTCTCCACCTTGTCGATGTAGAGGACCTCGTTCTCCTCGTGGACCGCGAGGTGGACGGTGTGGCCGCAGCTCTCGTTGAGGCGTACGAGGTGGGGGTGGGCGATCTCGCGGACGTCCAGGTTCTCCATGGCCTCGTGGGCGAGGGCGAAGAGGCGGGCGCCGAGGCGGTAGCGCTGGTCGGACTGGCGGTAGACGAGGCCGTGTTCGTGGAGGGTGCGCAGGAGGCGGAGCGCGGTGGACTTGTGGACGCCCAGGCGGTCGGCCACCCGGCCCAGGTCGGCGGGGCCCTCGGCGAGCAGCGGCAGGATGCTGAGCGCGCGGTCGACGGTCTGGCTCATGGGGTGGGTACCTCCTCCTCGGCCCGGTCCGGTATGTCTGTCCAGCCGGGGGCGAGTCGAAGTCTCCCCCACGAGTCGTCGGCCAGGGCGGCAAGGTGGTCGGCGTGTGCGCGGGTGGGGGGTGGGGCGAGGTCGGCGGGTGTGGTGAGGGTGGCCGCGGCGGTCAGGTGGCCGTGGCGCAGTCGGGCTTTCAGGGGGAGGCCCCGGAGGGTTGCCGAGAGGAAGCCTGCGGCGAAGGCGTCGCCCGCGCCTGTCGCTGCCGCGACCTCGACCGTGGGGGCGGGGACGAAGACGACCGTCTGTCGTGCGCTACCCGGCGTCGGTGCTGGGCGGGGGGTGGTCGCGCGGCCCGGCGCTGTCGGGGTGCCGCCCGTCTTCGGGTCGGGAGCCGCCCCGGCGGCACGATCGCCCGCGGCACGACGGAACACCGTCGCGCCCCGCGCCCCCTGTTTCACCACCAGCACCCCGGGCTCCGGCAGCAGCTCCCGGATCGCCGACGGTCCGCCCGTCACCCCCCACACCTCCTCCGCCTCGTCCTCCCCCACGAACACGATGTCGGCGCCGCGGGCCAGGCCCAGCAGCACCTGTGGGGCGTCGGGGGCGGGCCAGAGTCCGGAGCGGTGGTTGATGTCGAAGGAGACGAGCGGGCCGTCGGAGCGGGGGCCGGTCAGTTCGCGCAGCAGCCCCAGGCAACCCGCCGACAGCGCCGCCGTGATGCCCGACAGGTGCAGTACCCGGCACGCCCGCACGACGCGCGGGTCCACGTTGGCCGACGTCATCGCGGAGGCCGCCGAGCCCGTGCGGTAGTACGCCACCTCGTGCGCGTGGGTGGCGCGGTCGCCCGCCGTGCGGAAGTAGACGCCCGTGGGGCGGTCCGGGTCGCGTCGTACGGACGTCACGTCGACGCCGTACGCGGCGACGGCCTCCACCAGGTGATCGCCGAAGCCGTCCGCGCCGACCCGGCTCACCCAGCGCACCGCGTGGCCGGCGGCCGCCAGCGCGCACGCCACGTTCGACTCCGCGCCCCCGATGCCCCGTTCGAAGGACGGTACGTCGGCGAGGCGCCCGGGGCGGGTGGGCAGGAACGTGACCATGGACTCGCCGAGCGCGACGACGTCCACGACGTCGGGGGCATGCACGATGGTCGTGGCTCCTCGTCGTCTCGGGCCGCGGCGGCTCCGTTGACCCGGCATTGGCGTGGATGTTAGACAGCGACAAGCGATATACGCAATGGACGTTGCAAAGAGTGCAACACGCCTGATCAGGGAGGTTCCATGAGTACCGAGGCGCTCGCCCGACTCGCCGAGGAACGCGTCGACCACCGCTTCAAGGGCCTCCCTCCGGACGCCGACGGGCTGACCGTCGGGGAGCTGACCGCCCAGCGCCGCAATCTCTTCACCGGCGGCTTCGCGACGCCCGTCCTCGCCCTCTCGGCCGAGCGGCTGGAGCACAACCTGCGGCTCATGGAGACGTACGCCGTCCGGCACGGGCTCGCCTTCGCGCCGCACGGCAAGACGTCCATGGCACCCCGGCTCTTCCAGCGCCAGATCGAGCGCGGGGCCTGGGGCATCACGCTCGCGGTGCCTCATCAGGTACGGGTGGCGCGGGCCTTCGGTTTTCAGCGGGTGTTCCTCGCCAACGAGCTCGTCGACCCGGCGGCGCTCCGATGGATCTCCGCCGAACTCGACTCGGACCCCGACTTCCGTCTCGTCTGTTACGTCGACTCGGTGCGCGGCGTCGCGCTCATGGACGCGGCCCTCCAGGGCGCGACCCGCCCCCTCGACGTCGTCGTCGAGCTGGCCGCGGGCGAGGGCGCCCGTACCGGTGTCCGTACGGAGGCGGAGTGCGCGGCCGTCGCCGATGCCGTGGCGGCCACGCCCGCGCTGCGGCTCGTCGGGGTCGCCGGGTACGAGGCCGAGGTCCCGGAGGCGAACCCCGAGCGTGTGCACGCCTGGCTGCGGCGGCTCGTCTCCCTCGCCGTCGGCTTCGACAAGGACGGGCGGTTCGAGGGGGCGGACGAGATCGTGGTCAGCGCGGGCGGCAGTGCCTGGTTCGACGCGGTGGCCGACGTGTTCGCCGATATCCCCGAATTCTCCCTCCCCGTGCTGAAGTTGCTGCGCTCCGGCGCGTACGTCTCGCACGACGACGGCCGCTACCGGAAGATCACCCCCTTCAACCGGGTCCCGGAGGAAGGCGCCCTGGAGCCCGCCTTCCGGCTGTGGGCCCAGGTGGTCTCCCGCCCCTCCCCCGAGCAGGCCTTCGTCAACGCGGGCAAGCGGGACGCGGCGTACGACCTCGATCTGCCGTTCGCCCAGGTGGTTCGGCGGGACGGGACCGAGCGGCCGGCCGCCGGGATCGAGGTGACCGCCCTGTCCGACCAGCACGCCTGGCTGCGCACCGGCCCCGAGGCCGATCTGGAGGTCGGCGACTGGCTCGGCCTGGGGCTGTCCCATCCGTGCACGTCCTTCGACAAGTGGCCGCTGATCCCGGTGGCGGAGGCGGACGGCACGGTCGTCGAGTACATCCGCACGTATTTCTGAGGGCTCCCTGATGGAAGAGCTCGTCATCCGGGACGCGGACGTCGTCGACGGCTCCGGCGGCCCGTCGTACCGCGCCGATGTGGTGATCGACGGCGGCAGGATCGTCTCGATCGTCCAGGAGGCCGCGTCAGCCGGTTGTCAACGGCCGTCGGCAAGGCGGGAGTTGGTCGCCGAAGGGCTCGTCCTCTCCCCCGGGTTCGTCGACATGCACGCCCACAGCGATCTCGCCCTCCTCCGGGACCCCGACCACAGCGCCAAGGCCGCGCAGGGGGTCACCCTGGAGGTCCTCGGGCAGGACGGGCTGTCGTACGCGCCCGTCGACGACCGGACGCTGGAGGAGGTGCGCCGGGCCGTAACCGGTTGGAACGGTTACGGCGACGACCTCGACTTCGACTGGCGGTCGGTCGGCGAGTACCTGGACCGGCTGGACCGGGGCATCGCCGTCAACGCGGCCTATCTGATCCCCCAGGGGACCGTCCGCGCGCTCGTCGTCGGCTGGGCGGACCGCGAGGCCACGCCCCGGGAGCTGGAGCGGATGCGGCGGCTGGTCGCCGAGGGGATGGAACAGGGCGCGGTCGGCATGTCGTCGGGGCTGACGTACACGCCCGGCATGTACGCCGAGGACGCCGAGCTGACCGAGCTGTGCCGGGTGGTGGCGTCGTACGGCGGCTACTACTGCCCGCACCACCGTTCGTACGGGGCAGGGGCGCTGGCGGCGTACGAGGAGATGGTGACCCTCACGCGCGAGGCGGGCTGCCCGCTGCACCTCGCGCACGCCACCATGAACTTCGGCGTGAACGAGGGGCGGGCGCCGGAGCTGCTGGCCCTCCTCGACGACGCGCTCGCCGCCGGGGCCGACATCACGCTCGACACCTACCCGTACACCCCCGGCTGCACCACCCTCGTGGCGCTGCTGCCGAGTTGGGCGAGCGAGGGCGGGCCGGACGCGGTCCTGGCGCGGCTCGCGGACGACGACACCGCCGTACGCATCCGGCACCACTTGGAGGTCGTCGGCGCGGACGGCTGCCACGGCGTGCCGATCGAGTGGGACACGATCGAGATCTCGGGGGTCGCCGATCCGGCGCTCGGGCCGTACGTGGGCCGCACCGTGCGGGAGTCCGCCGACGCGCGCGGCGAGGAGCCCTGGACCACCGCCCGCCGGCTTCTCCTCGACGACCGGCTCGGTTCGACGATCCTCCAGCACGTGGGCCACGAGGAGAACGTACGGACGATCATGCGGCATCGCACGCACACCGGCGGCTCGGACGGCGTCCTGCAGGGCACCAAGCCGCATCCACGCGCGTACGGGACGTTCCCGCACTATCTCGGGCGGTACGTCCGGGAGTTGGGGGTGCTGTCGCTGGAGGAGTGCGTCGCGCACCTCACCTCGCGCCCGGCGGCCAGGCTGCGGCTGCCGGACCGGGGGCTCGTCCGGGAGGGGTACCGGGCCGACCTGGTCCTCTTCGACCCGGCGACGGTGGCCGCGGGATCGACGTACGAGGCGCCCAGGACCCTGCCCACGGGCATCCCGTACGTCCTCGTCGACGGCCGGTTCGTGATCGAGGACGGCCGTCGGACGGACGTGCTGGCGGGGCGGGCGGTCCGCCGGACTCCCCGGTGACCGCCCGCGCCACCCTTCGTCACGGCTTGGGCAGCACGCACCCGCTCGCGTTGAGGTTGAGCTGGTTGCCGGTGCCGAAGCAGGCCGGGAACTGGTAGGTCTGCTGGGCGTAGTTGATGCCCTCGCGGACGGTCACAGTGCCGTTCGCGTCGACCTCACAGGGGTTGTTGTCAGTGCAGCGACCGCCGTCCTCGTTGCCGGTGTTGTTGACGGCGACGACCTTGCCGGTGGCGTTGTCGATCACCGGCGAGCCGGAGGTGCCGCCGATGGTCTGGCAGGCGGAGGTGTAGCGGACCGAGTCCTTCCAGGTCCAGTCGCCCTCCTTGAGGCGGTACACGAACCCGTCGACGTTGCAGGCGTAGAGCCGCTTCCAGTAACCGGAGGCGACGGTGATCGCGGTGCCGGCGGTCGGGTGGGTGTCCTGCACGGTGAGGGCGCTGATGCCGTAGGAGTTCTTGATCGCCGCGTAGGTGGAGGTGAGCTGGTAGACCGCGGCGTCGGTGTCGGTCATCGTGCCGTACGCGATCTTGCTGGCGCGCAGTGTCGCGACCCGCGTACCGGCGGAGTTGAGCAGACCGAAGGTGCGGGTGGACGCCCGGTTGACGATCACCTCGCCGGCCGCAGGGAAGCCGGTCTCCAGGCAGTGGCCGTTGGTGAGCACCAGGGCCGGGTCGGTGTCCACGGAGTTGGGGAAGCGGATCACCGAGCCGGAACAGTTGCTGAGGGAGACGGTGCCGGCGAAGTTGACGGCCTTGATGGAGGGCGCGTCGGCGGCCTGGCCTGCCACCGTCTTCGCGACGGCGTCGGTCACCGAACCGACGGCCTGCGCGATCGTCGACTTCGACTCGGCGGCCACGGGCGCGGACTCGGGAGCCGCGACCGCGGGTGCCACGCCCGCGCCGGTGATCGCCAGGGCGAACAGCACGGCGACGAGAGGCTTTCTCATGTGGGGGTCCCCTCTTGCGGTTGCATGGGTGGCGGTGACGGTAAATCCACGGGAAATCCTTCGACCGCCGTCTGATTTGTCATGTGCATTGTGATGGTCAAGGTGCGCGGGGGCAAGGAGTTCGTTCCGGCCGGATGATCTTTGGCCGCCGTATTGCGTGGACTTGGGACCCTTGGTGGAGGCTGACGGTTCCTCAGAAGGCGAAGCGCCGAGGTCGGCCAGAACCTGCCGCACGGTCCCGACCCGACGTCCTCGGCCTCCCTGTCACTTGGGACCCTTCGTCGATCCCTGGCCGCGGCCCTTGCCGTTGCCGGAGTTGCCTCGGGCCGTCGGCTCGGTCGCGGAGGAGGTGGGGGTGGCGGCGCTCGGGGAGGCGGAGGGTTCCGCGGCGGGGTCGCCGGAGCCGGGGGCGGCGGTGCTTGTGACGGCGCTCGGGGACGCGTCGCCGGTGGTGCCCGGGGAGGCCTCGGGAGACGGATCCGCGCCCGCGGTGCCGCCGGTACTGCCCTCGTCGGCGGAGACGGAGTCCTCGACAGCGGGCGTCCTCCGGTCCCCCGTGTCCGCGTCCTGGGGCCTGCCTCCGGAAAGGGCGGCGATCACGGCGCCCGTGAGGACGACACCCGCACCGATGGCGACGACGACCGCGCGCCGCCCCCGTATCGCGGCCGTACGCCCCGGGGGCCGACGGCGGCGACGGCCGGCGGCGGGGCGGCGCTCAGGGCGGTGCTCAGTGCGGCGACCGGGCGCCTCCCCCGGCTGATTCACACCCTCGGAGACGGGCTGATCCAGGAGAACCGTGTCGTCGTACGCGTTCTGCCAACCGTGAGCGGCCGCCGGGTCCCGGTACCCGTCGTAGGCGGGCGTGGCATCCGGGTCGCCGACGGGGAGGTACACGTTCGGTGGCTCGCTGGACATAGCCGCGCATTCTAGGGACAGGTGGGGCCTGTGGGGTAGCGGAGGCCAGTCTCACCCACGAACGCGCCGGTCCCACGTGGTGGAAAACACGACCCGTGAGGCGTTACCGGGCCGTAAGCTCACGGACATGCAGGTGATCCAGTCGACCAAGCTCGCCAACGTCTGTTACGAGATCCGGGGCCCGGTGCTCGAGGAGGCGATGCGGCTCGAGGCGGCCGGACATCGGATCCTCAAGCTGAACACCGGAAACCCGGCCGCCTTCGGCTTCGAGTGCCCGCCCGAGATCCTGGAGGACATCCTCCGCAACGTCTCGTCGGCGCATGGCTACGGCGACGCGAAGGGCCTGCTGGCCGCGCGCCGGGCGGTCGTCATGCACAACCAGACCCTCGGCATCGAGACGGACGTCGAGCACGTCTTCATCGGCAACGGCGTCTCCGAGCTGATCGTGATGGCCATGCAGGGCCTGCTGGACGACGGCGACGAGGTGCTCGTCCCCTCCCCCGACTACCCGCTGTGGACGGCGGCGGTCTCCCTGTCCGGCGGTACGGCGGTCCACTACCGCTGCGACGAGCAGTCCGACTGGATGCCGGACCTGGCGGACGTGGAGCGGAAGGTCACCGACCGCACCAAGGCGATCGTCATCATCAACCCGAACAACCCCACCGGCGCGGTCTACGACGAGGCCATGATCCGGGGCCTGACGGACATCGCGCGCCGCCACAACCTGCTGGTCTGCTCGGACGAGATCTACGACAAGATCCTCTACGACGGCGCCACCCACACCCCGACCGCCTCGATCGCCCCCGACCTGCTGACGCTCACGTTCAACGGCATGTCGAAGGCGTACCGCGTCGCCGGCTACCGGGTCGGCTGGATGTCGATCTCCGGGCCGCGAGCGCACGCCGACTCCTACATCGAGGGTCTGACGATCCTGGCGAACATGCGGCTGTGCGCGAACATGCCGGGGCAGCACGGAGTGGTGGCGGCGCTGAGCGGCCGCCAGACGATCAACGACCTGGTGCTGCCGGGCGGCCGTCTGAAGGAGCAGCGCGATGTAGCGTACGAGCTGCTGACGCAGATCCCGGGCGTGTCGTGCGTGAAGCCGAAGGGGGCGCTGTATCTCTTCCCCCGCCTCGACCCGAAGATCTTCAAGATCAAGGACGACCGGCAGATGGTCCTGGACCTGCTGCGGCAGGAGAAGATCATGGTCGTCCAGGGCACCGGCTTCAACTGGAGCGAGCCCGATCACTTCCGGGTGGTGACCCTGCCGACGGTGGGTGACCTGCGGTCGGCGATCACGCGGATCGGGAACTTCCTGGACGGGTACGGCCAGCCGTAGCGCCGTGCCGGCTTGGCCGGGTGTGAGGCCGGGGTTGCCTGTGAGGCGCCCCGGCTTCGTCGTTCACCGGGGGCGCCCGCATACGCTTCAGACGTCGCTCAACTTTAGACAGGATCTAAGGTAAGGTGGGTGGACGACAGCTTGGAGGCCATCCCATGTACGAGCCGATCCGTCGCAAGTCGGTCCACACGATGGCCGGCCCCGCCACCTCCGACTTCCCCCACCGCTCGCGCGAGGAGGAGCTGGACATCCAGCTCGCCGGCCATCTCGCGGCACTGCTCGCGACGACCGACGAGCTCCGCGCCCTGACCCCCTCCGGCGAGCTGGACACGGCCGCCGAACGGCTGGTCCAGCAGGTGACCCGGCTACGGGGAGGACACCGGCCGGTACGGACGCCGGGCGCCCCCGCGTCGGAGACCACCGCCGCCCCGCTGCACCGCCGTGCGCACGCCCTCGCGGGACGGGCCCTTGTCGTCGCGGCGTCCCGGGCGGACACGGCGGCGGCGATCCTGGCGGCGGAGCGGATGGACGCGCATGACGCCGCGCTGGCGGCGGCCACCACCAGCACCAGCACCAGCACCAGCACCGACCAGCGGGAGCTGGCGACCCACTGAGATGGACAACGTCACGCGGTACGTCCCGGCGACCATCGCCACCGAACGGCTGATCCTGCGGCTGTTCGCGCCGGGTGACGTCGACGACCGGTACGCGTACCAGTCCCTGCCGGAGGTCGTGCGCTACCTCCTTCGCCCGCCGCTCACCCACGAGGGCTGTGCCGAGTCCATCGCCGCGCGAGCCGACGGGACCACCTGGCAGGCCGATGGTGACGTACTCCTGCTGGCCGTGTGCCGCGCGGACGAACCGGGTGTCGTCGGCGAGGTGGTCCTCACCCTGCGGAGTGCGCGCGCCCGGCAGGCCGAGATCGGCTGGGTCTTCAACCCGCGGTACGCCGGACAGGGCTATGCCACCGAGGCGGCACGCGCCCTGGCCTCGCTGGCCTTCGGCCGGTTGGGGGTGCACCGGGTCTTCGCCCGGCTCGATGTCCTCAACACCGCGTCGGTACGCGTGTGCGAGCGTCTCGGAATGCGCCGCGAAGCGCATCTGGTCGACAACGACCTCGACGGGGACCGCTGGGGCAGCGAGTACGTCTACGCGATACTCGCCCACGAGTGGAAGGACTGAACTCCGACCACCCGCTCGCCGGGTTCGAGCTCGCCCAAGCGTGTCGTCAGGATCTCCGGCGTCGCCATCAGCGCGGGCAGGGCCAGCATCGTGGTGCGGAGCGGGGTCGTCACGGCCACGAGGCCGATCGGCGGAGGGCCCGCCAGTAAGCCGACCCTCCCTCTCCCCGTTCCACATACCGGCGGCCCTGCTTCCGGTTGCGTACCGGGACGGCCGCTTCACCTGACGTTCACCCGGACCCACCGGGAACGTTGGGTTCCGGGAGCACGCTCCCCGGTGTGAGACGCATCGCTGGAATCGTCCTCGCGGTCCTGCTGATCGGCGGCGTGGTGGCTGCTGTCGTGGCGGGCCGGGACACCGGGGACAAGGGCACGGCAACGAAGACCGTGCATGGAGTGATCGGGTCGGAGAAGGCGGAGTTCTTCGCCGATCCCGAGGTGGTGAAAGCCCTGGCCGCCAAGGGCTACACCGTGAAGACGGAGACGTCGGGGTCCTGGGCCATGGAAGGGCTGGACCTCAAGGAGTACGACTTCGCGTTCCCGTCCAGCCAGGCACCCGCCGAGGAGCTGGCCGCCAAGTACAAGGTGCGCGGGACCCTGCCCCGGCCGTTCTACTCGCCCCTCGTCGTGGTCGCCCACCGGGACGCCGCCGAGGTGCTGCGGAGGAACGGTCTGGCGAAGCTGGAGAAGAGCCGGGGCACCTTCGACATGACCGCGTACCTGAAGGCCGCCGAGGACGGGCGGACGTGGCAGCAGCTCAAGGGAGCGGAGAAGTACGGGGAGTTGACCGGCCTCCTCTACATCGCCACGACCGACCCGACCACCTCCAACTCCGGGGCGCTGTACCTCGCCGCCACCTCCTTCGTGGCCAACGGCGGCCGGGTCGTGGCGGCCGACGCGGACGTGAGGAAGACCGCACCGCTGCTGCACGAGCTGATCAGCGTCCAGGGCGCCCAGCAGACCAGCACGGACGCGGCCTTCCGGGACTTCGTCAGCGGGGTGGGCAACCCGCTCGTCCTCGTCTACGAGTCGCAGGTCGCCGCGCTGCTCAACCAGGACCAGGGCCAGGCGTCCGCCGACGACCTCGTCGTCCTCTACCCGGACACCACGGTCAACAGCGACCACACCGTCGTCCCCGTCACGCAGGAGGGCCGCGCCCTCGGTGAACTCCTGGGCACGGACCCGACGCTGCGGAAGCTGGCGGCCCGGCACGGGTTCCGGCCGCAGGGGGCGGCCACCGAGTTCACGGCGGCGACCGCCGACCACACGACGTATCTGACGCCACGACTGGCCGTCCGGCAGGCGCCCGTGCCCACCTCCGAGGTGCTGCACGAGATGGCGCGCCGGGCCAGAGGCCAGTGAGAACAACGGGGGACCACCAGTCATGACAACCGAGGAAACCTTCACGCTCACCCCTCCCGAGCCGGTCGCGGCCGTGCCCCGGGAGAAGGCCGGCGGGCTCGTGCCCGTCGACGACTCCGTACGGTCGGACATGGCCGCGAAGGCCGCCGAGTACGTGCGGGGGCTGGCCGCGCTCGACGCCCGGTCGCCCGAGTTCGCGGGCAAGGTCGGGGAGATCGCCGGGCTCGGCTCGGCCGACATGCGGGCCGCCGCGGCGCAGTCCAACCGCATGCTGGAGCGGACCCTGCGCAGCCTGCCCGACAAGGGCGGGGACGCCCAGTCACAGGTCGCGGGCTCGCTCGTCGAACTCCGGCGGGTGGTCGAGGACCTGGACCCGCGCGACCTGCCGGCGAGCAAGGGCCGCAAGTTCCTGTCCCGGCTGCCGGGCGGCAACAAGCTGCGCGACCACGTCGCCAAGTACGCCTCCGCACAGGGCACGCTCAACAAGATCGTGGGCTCGCTGCGCGGCGGCCAGGACGAACTCCGGCGCGACAACGCGGCCTTGCAGACCGAGCGGGTCCGCCTGTGGGAGACCATGGGCAAGCTCCAGGAGTTCGTGGTGCTGACGGAGGCCCTGGACAGGGCGGTCGAGGAGCACATCGGCGGCGCCGGTGACCCGCAGCAGGCCGACACCCTCCGCGCGGACGTCCTGTTCCCGGTCCGCCAGAAGCACCAGGACCTGCTGACCCAGCTCGCCGTCTGCGCCCAGGGCTACCTCGCCATGGACGTCGTACGACGCAACAACGACGAGCTGATCAAGGGCGTCGACCGGGCCGCCACCACCACGGTCTCCGCGCTGCGCATCTCCGTGATGCTGGCCTCCGCGCTCGACAACCAGAAGAAGGTCATCGAGCAGGTCAACGCGTTGCGCGGCACGACCGAGGACCTGATCCGGGGCAACGCCGAGATGCTCGCCACGCAGAGCGGCGAGATCCAGCGCATCGCCGCCGACCCGGCCGTCGGCGCGGAGACCCTCCGCACGGCGTTCCAGCAGATCTACCGCACCCTCGACGCCATCGACACCTACAAGGTCCAGGCCACCGAGACCATGGCGGCCACGGTCGAGTCCCTCACCTCCGAACTCCAGAGCGCCACCGCGTACCTGGAGCGCAGCCGCTCGCGGGGCGCGCTGGAAGGGGGCCTCGCATGAGAGTACGTGCGGTCGTGGCGGTCGCCGCCATGCTGCTTCTCTCGGTCTCCTGCACCACCGAGGAGCCCGAGGCACCCGCGAACGAGTACCGCCCCGGCACCCTCCGCGTCCTCGCCTCCAGCGAGCTGGCCGACATGAAGCCCGTCTGGGAGCGGCTGGAGAAGGACACCGGCATCGAGATCCGCCCCACCTACATGGGCACCCTCGACGCCGTCGAACTGCTCGCGAAGGGCCGGGCGAAGGGCACGTACGACGCCCTCTGGCTCTCCTCCAACGACTATCTGCGGCTACGGCCCGAGGCGGCGAAGCAGGTCGTGTCGGAGACGCCGGTGATGTCCAGCCCCGTCGCGATCGGCGTCAAGCCGGACACCGTGCGGGAGCTGGGCTGGAAGCCCGAGGACGTGACCTGGTCGGACATCGAGGAGGCGGTGGCGGCCGGGAGGCTGACGTACGGGATGACGGACCCCTCGCGCTCCAACTCCGGCTTCTCGACGCTGATCTCGGTGGCCTCGGGGCTGTCCGGCGCCCAGTCCGCGCTCACGGACGCGGACGTGGCGAAGGCGACGCCGAGGCTGAAGGAGTTCTTCCAGGGCCAGGAGCTGACGTCGGGCTCGTCGGGCTGGCTGGCCCAGGCCTACGACCGGCGCGGTGACGTCGACGCGCTGCTCAACTACGAGTCGGTGCTGAAGGCGCGCAAGGACCTGACGGTGATCCGCCCCCGCGACGGGGTCGTGACGGCCGACTATCCGCTGTCCTCCCTCTCCTCCACGGGCAAGGAGGTCCGCGAGGACGTCCGCCGGGTCACCGACGCCCTGCGCACGACCGGCTTGCAGAAGCTGATCACCGACAGGACCCTGCGCCGCCCGGTGGTCGCCTCGGTGCCGCCCGCGACCGGCCTGGACACCACCCGCCGTCGCGAACTCCCCTTCCCCGGCAGCCGGTCCGTCGCCGACGGACTCCTCGACGCCTACGAGAACGAGCTGCGCCGGCCGTCCCGGACCGTGTACGTGCTGGACACCTCGGGCTCGATGGAGGGCGACCGCCTCGACCGGCTGAAGACCGCGCTCACCGAGCTGACCGGCGACTTCCGGGACCGGGAGGAGGTCACGCTGATGCCGTTCGGGTCGGACGTGAAGAGCGTACGGACGCATGTCGTGAGCCCCGAGAACCCCAAGTCAGGCCTGGACGCCATCCGCGAGGACACGGGGAACCTGAGCGCCGACGGCGACACGGCGATCTACACGTCCCTGGAGAAGGCGTACGGGCATCTCGGGACCGACGACCGGGACACGTTCACGTCGATCGTGCTGATGACGGACGGCGAGAACACGACGGGCGCGGGCCCGGAGGAGTTCGACGACTTCTACGGCCGACTGCCGGGCGACGAGCAGCGGATCCCCGTCTTCCCGATCCTCTTCGGCGACTCCGACCAGGACGAGCTGGAGCACATCGCCGAGCTGACCGGCGGCCGTCTCTTCGACGCCCGGAAGGGCTCGCTGGACGGCGCCTTCGAGGAGATCCGTGGCTACCAGTAGGAGCACCAGGTTCGTCGGCTACCTGGAGTCCCGCAAGAACCTCACCGGCAGCGCGCTCGGCCTGGCCGGGCTCGGGCTGACCTTCGCCGGCGTCGCGGGCCCGTACTGGCCGGTGGTCGTGGCGGGCCTGTACGGGGCGGGCGCCCTGATCGCCCCGCCCGAGCGTCCGCCGCTGCCGGACTTCCCGGACCCCTCGGCCCAACTGGACGAGATCCGGGACGACTTCGGCAGGCTCGGCGAGTATCTGAGCGGCATCGAACTGCCCCCGGCCGCCGCCGGCCGCCTCACCGAACTGACCGAGCTGCTCGCGGCCCTGCTCGACCCCGGCTGGGTCGCCGAGGTCCTGGTCCAGGACCCGGAGGGCGTGCACAAGCTGTCGCGGGCGGTACGGCAGGACGTCCCGGAGGCGGTCGACACCTTCGTACGCACCCGGTGGTGGACCCGGATGGCCCCGGGCACGGAACCGCCGGAGCGCCACCTGGAACGCCAACTCGCGCTTTTGCAGGAGGAATTGGGGCGGGTGGCGGAGGGCCTGCGGGAGGTCGAGGCCCGGCGGCAGGAGTCGCACACCCGCTATCTGGAGGACCGCTCGTCGGGGTGAGCGGCGGGACCGGGCCGCTCAGGCGTTGGCCAGGATCACGATCAGCACGATCACCGCGATCACCACGGCGAACACCGTCAACGCGGCGTACGGGGACGGGACGGGCTCCTGCTGGAGGGTGCCCGGTCCGGTGGGGGTCATCGGGCGGGGGCCGTTGAACACGTCGTGGCCGGTGACGGCCGCGCGGGTGCACCAGGGGCAGGTCGGCAGATGGGAGCCGAACGTGTGCAGCGGCCGGACCGGGCAGACCCGTACCTGACCGCGCTCCTTGTCGAGGGCGCGCAGCCAGGCCTCGGCCGGGGGCCGGGCGGCGGGGGCCTGGACTCCGGGGCCGAAGGCGGCCTTGGCGAGGGTGAGCAGCTCGGGCGGGAGCACGGACGGGTCGACCGTGCCGCGCGGGATGACGACCATCTCCGGGCGGACGACGTACGAGATGGACGAGGCGATGTTGTCCTTGACGGTCGACTCGGAGGGGCTCTCGTGCGGGACCCCGCCGAAGGGGTGGTTGCCGGCGGTGAGCAGTTGGTAGACGAGGATCGCGAGGGCGAAGTCGTCGCTCTGCCGGCTCGCGGCGCTGCCCGACTGGCGCTCGGGGGACGAGTAGTCGGTGGTGTGCATCAGACACGGGAAGAGCTCGCCGGTGACCGGGTCGGTGAAGGCGATGGAGTCGCAGTCCAGGAAGGTGACGAAGCCGTTGGCGTCGACGACGACGTTGCTGCTGGAGAAGTCGCCGATGACGAGGTTGTCGTAGTGCATCCGGGCCGTCATGAAGGCGAGGTTCCAGGCGACGCCGAGCAGGAACCGCCAGTCGGCCCGGTCCGGGAAGAGCTTCAGCCGTTGGACGCGGGTGAACAGCCCGACCAGCTGGACGTGCTGGGGTTCGCCGAAGCGGCGCATGGCGTAGCCGATGAACCGCCCGTTCTCGTCCCGGGCGATGGCGGTGGGCCAGGCCAGCTCGGGCGGCTGGTTGGCGTCGGTGGGGCGGGCGGCGAGCGGGGACATGGTGAGCATGCGGGCGAGGCGCCGCTCCTGGTCGTCGCCGGGCGTTTCGCGGTAGATCTTGACGACGATCCCCGGGTCGCCCTCCACCGGGAAGACGGCCGCCTGCCCGCCGCCCTTCAGCGGCAGCTCGGCGAGCGTGACCCGCTTGCCGTCGAGGAAGACCGTACGGCCGCTCATGCGCATGCCTCCCGGAAGGTCCGTGCGGGGCCCGTCATCGGCGGTCCCTGCGGACCGCGCGCAGCAGGGTCTTGTCGTCGGCGTTCAGCGCGGTGAGGCGGTCGGAGCGCAGCAGGGCGGCGAGGCCGCTGTCCTGGGCGCCCTGGACGGCCTGGGCGTCCTGGGGCTCCTCGGCGGCGGTGTCGAGGGAGCGGAAGACGGCGTCAGCGAAGGAGACGTTCGGGGACTGGGCGCCGCCGGCGGGCCGGTTGATCATGGCCTGCGCGAGCCCGTCGGTGGACAGCAGCACCCCGTCGATGCCGTCGTCGGACACGCACTCGGTGTGTGTCCAGCGGCTCGCGTCCGGCGAGGTCAGGAACACCGTCTCGTTGCTGTACTCACTGGCGGCCGCGGCCTGCGGCAGCAGATGGAACTGCCGCTCCCCGTCCTCACTCCCGGCCCGTACGACGACGAACCCGTCCCCCACGGTCAGATGCCCGAGCCAGCCGGGCGCGAGCACGACGACCGTGAGGGTGGTCGCGAAGTCGGCGGCGTCGGAGCCGGTGGCGTCCAGGAACTCCTTGCTCACGTCGTTGAAGCCGTCCCGCAGCAGTTCGTGCACCGCCTCCCCCGGCTGGATCTCGACGGCTGCCGCGGCCCGCCGCGCGAAGTGCTCGGCGGCGAGCTTCACGGCGAGCTGGGCCCCCTCCTCCGAGCGGGGCCGGCTGCCGGCCCCGTCGGCGACGGCCAGCACGGCCACGGAGGAGGTCGTGGCGTAGGCGCAGGCGTCCTGGCAGGGCAGGCCCTGCCGGCGGTGCCGGTAGCCCTCGACACTGAGCCCGTGGATGCGCCAGGGCGAGTCCACTACGCCTCCCAGGCCGGGCGCTGTGTCTTGAACTGGCTGAAGATCTTCTCGAACACCTCGTCCCCGGCACCCTTCTGCTCGGCGTTGGCGCTCGCCGACATCATCTGGAGCAGCTCCCGGAAGGGGAATCCCTGTAGGCGGGCGTTGAACTTGGGCGCGAAGGCCCGCAGCACCGACTCGCCCATGTCGGTGATCCCGCCGACGCCGATGGCGTAGAGCCGGAAGCGGCGGGCCTGCTGTTCCTCGGCGAGGACGGGGACGAGCCGGTGCCAGGAGTCGGTGAGATGGCCGGTCGGGTCGGTGGGCAGTCCGTCCGTGACGAGGCAGATCTGCGGCCGGTAGTACTGCAGCCCCGACGCGCGCAGCTCCGCCTTGCGGGCCGCGACGATGTGCATCGACAGCTCCAGCGCCTCCGTCATCAGCGTTACCCCGGCGGCCGTCAGCTGCGGCGCCTGGAAGGCGTGCGCCGGGATGAACGGGCTCACCCGGGTCCGCGGGTCGAGGAGCTGGGGCCCGCGCCAGGCCCCCACGCCCTGCCCGCCGAAGGTGACGACGGCGACCTCCACGCTGTAGCTGAGGCTGACGTCCTCGTGGAGTTCCCGGGTCCACTCGGCGAGCGCGTTGTTGAGCGTCTGTATGGGCTGGCCCGCCATGGAACTGGAGGTGTCGAGACAGAGCACCAACGGCATGCGCTGCGCGTTGTTCTCGAACTCGATGTCGGCGTACTCCGCCGGCAGGGTGGGCGGGTATTCGCGGTGCATCGGTCTCCCCCTGGTGTTCCGGTGTTCTGTGGTTCCTGTGGTTCCTGTGGTTCCTGTGGTTGTTTCTGTGGTTCCTGCGGCCGTGCGACTCGTGTGGCCCTGATGGGTGGCGCTGGTGACTGGCTATCGGGGCGTGCCCTTGGCGTGGCGGGCGGCCGTGGGCGGGAAGGCGTACAGGACGTCGGAGTCCCGTTCGCGCGCGTCGGTGACGTCGACGAGGCCGCCGGGTGCGGGTGGCGGGCGGTCGGGGTCCGCCCATACGGCTCGGTAGAGCACTCGGTCGAGTTCGACATAGCCCTGCGGGTGCAGGTCGCTGCGGACGACCGCGGTCCGGGCGTGGGAGGGGCGGGCACCGACGTGCCGGCCGTGGCGGGGTGCGGCGGCGGGGGTGACGCGGAGGCGGGCGGTGCTTTCGTCGCCGCCGTGTGCCGGTGCGGGCGACGCCCGGTTGGCGGTGCGGACGGCGCGTGTGGGCGCGGCGTTGCCGCCGCCGCGGACGGGAGCCGCGCGATGGCCCACGGCGACCGGGCCGCGGGAACGGCGGACGAGGATCACGAAGGCGAGGAGGAGCAGGGCGAGTACGAGACTCATCCAGACGACGGGCCCGTCGAAGAGGGAGTCGTTCTCGCCGTTCTGGTTGCCGTTCTGGTTGTCGACGGTCTGCCCGGTCCCGCCGCCCTTGTCGTCCTGCTTCTTGTCGTCCTGTTTCTTGTCGTCCTTGTCGCCCTTGTCCTTCTTGTCGTTCCGGTCGCCGGGCGAGGTGGTCGGCGTGTTGGAGGGCTCGGGTCCCGGGATGGGCTCGAAGGCGTTGAGCTGGGTGGAGGAGTCGGTGACGACCCTGTCCTGGATCAACTCGGCGCCGGTCAGCGGCTGCTTGTCGCCTTCTTCCTCACGGACCATGTCGCACAGCCGCGTCGGCGTGCAGGCGCCCACCGCGTCCAGCTCGTCCACCGCCCACTTGGGCAGCCGGTCGATGCTCGCGCCGGGATGGACGAGACGGCCGCCGGCCAGGATGAGCAGGACAGTGCCGCCCTGCCCCGTCCGTGCTCCGTCCGGCACATCCACCACGAGCTGGTGCCGGCGCTTGCGGACCGCCTCTTCCGTCTTCTTGCGCTCGTGGTGCTCCTGCCCGTCCAGCGCCAGCTCACGGTCGAGCTTCACGACCCAGGCGCCACGGCTGCTGACCCGCTCGGCCCAGCAGTCCAGCCACGCGGTGACGGGCTCTTCGCACGACTCGGCGGCCCTGGCCGTACCCCCCGGCACCAGAGCGACCAGCAACCCCACGAGAACACTGAGAACACTGACAACACCGAGAAAGGAAAACCGTCTGATGGCACCCATCGCACCGACCCCCCGTGGCCTGAAAGGCACACCCCCGCACCCTGAAAGACCCATCCAATACTGAAGCAGGAGTGCGGGATTCCGGAAGCCTTTGGGAAATTCAACCGACCATCTTCCGACCAACTTCCGATCCTCTTCCGTTCTCTTCTACAACTTGAACACCTGATGACAACGACTGAACATCTGTCGCGCCCGATCCACCCAGTCATTGGCCAGCGCATCGAAGTCGGCCTGGGTGATCCGGCAGGTCAGCGGGAGATCACAGACCCCGGCGAGACAGGGGCGCGGCCCGCGTACGTCCCAGACGGAAAGCATGGGGTTCAACTGTTCCGTATTCCACGCGTTCGAGGCGGCGGCGGCGATGGCGAGCTGGTCGCGGCGCAGGAAGTTGCCGTCGGTGGCGAAGGCGACGAGGAGTTTCTTGGTGGTCATGAACCTCACCGTCACCATCCGCCCCGCTTCTTCGAGATCGAATCGCAGCGAGACGGAAACGGCGTCACTCACGGTGTGGTAATTCCGCCGGGCCACCCAGTTCTGCACCAACTGCCGCCAGTGGCCGCCGAGGTCGTAGATCTCGGGAGTACGGCCGGAGTAACCGGAGTAGGCGGAATACGAGTCGCCGCTGGGGTGCGGGTCCCGGCCGCCGTAGGAGTCACGCCCCGCGTAGGAGTCAGGCGCCGTCACGGACCACCGCCTCGGCGACCATGGCGTCGGTCAACCCGGCGTCGAGCAACGCCTGGGCGTGCAGCAGAAGACAGGAGGGCACGGACTCGCTCGTTCCCGTACGACGCCGGTGGCGGTCCTTCAGCTCCTGGTACCGCACCTCGATCGTCCGGGCGACCTGCGGCGGCGGCCAGACGGCGACCACGGTCTCGGTGAGCGCGTGAGCGGCGCCGGCAGCCCCGGCGTCGGCCTGGCCGTCTCCCACCAGCTCCTCCAATATCTCCCCCAGCCCGGGCCGTTCCTCCGGCCGCTTGGCCAGGCACCGCGCGACGAGAGGCCGTAACCCGTCCGGTACGGCGTCGAGTTGGGGCTCGCCGCGTACGACCTCCACCCGCACTCCTTCCCCGGTGCCGTGCGGCGGCCGTCCCGTGAGGGCGTAGACGAGAACGCCGCCCAGCGAGAACACGTCGCTCGACGGGCCGACCCGGGCTCCCCTGATCTGCTCGGGCGACATGAACGGCGGGGTGCCGACCACGATGCCGACGCGGGTGAGGCCGGGGGCGCCGTCGACGCGGGAGATGCCGAAGTCGATGACACGGGGGCCGTCGGAGGCGAGCAGGACATTCGCGGGCTTGAGGTCGCGGTGGACGACATGGGCGGCGTGGATGGCCTGCAGCGCCTCGACGAGTCCCGCGCCGAGCGTGCGGACCTGGGCCTCGGGGAGGGGGCCGTCGGCCCGGATCGCCTCCGCGAGGGAGGGGCCGGGGACGTAGAGGGTGGCGAGCCAGGGGAGTTCGGCCTCGGTGTCGGCGTCGACCACGGCGGCGGTGTAGGCGCCGCTGACGATGCGGGCGGCGGCGACCTCGCGGGTGAAGCGCTCCCGGAACTCCGGCTCGGAGGCCAGCTCCGGGCGTACGACCTTCACCGCCACCTCGCGGCCCGAGGGGGAACGTCCCAGATAGACCCAGCCCATACCGCCGGAGCCGAGACGGCCCACGATGCGGTACGGGCCGATCTTCAAGGGGTCACTGACGGGTGTACGCACCCCGCTCACCTCATTTCGGGGTTCGGTGCAGATGTCCCGAGTGTCCCGCGAAATCCCGTCCGGGGCAGAGGTGATGGGCGAAATGGTCCCGAGCGTTTTTACTCCCGGCCCCCGGGCATGTGTGTCGGCTGCGACCCGGTGGGAGCCAGTCGCGCAGTTCCCCGCGCCCGTGCAGGGGCGCGGGGAACTGCGCGAGCAACCACAACGCACCCGCACCCGCACCCGCACCCGCACCCGCACCCGCACCCGCCACACAACCCCACCCACCCGAGCTCTCACGCCCAGGCGGGGTCGAAGGGGCGGCAGCCCCTGGAGGGAGGATGGGACGGGTAGGGGCGGCGGGGGCGAGAAGACTCTCCGCGCAAAAGGGTCCGCGGCCGGTCGAGGAGACGTCGCTGGTCAGGGCAACCCATATCCGACCGGCCGCGGAGCTGGAAGGGGGACGTCAGCCCAGGCGCTCCACCAGCGCGCGGTACTCGTCCCACAGCTCCTTCGGCGTGTGATCGCCGAAGGTGTTGAGGTGCTCGGGAACAAGCGCTGCCTCTTCCCGCCACACCTCCTTGTCGACCGTCAGCAGGAAGTCCAGGTCGGCGGACGACAGTTCAAGCCCGTCCGTGTCCAGCGCATCCGTCGTCGGCAGAATCCCGATCGGCGTCTCGACGCCCTCCGCCTTGCCGTCCAGCCGGTCCACGATCCACTTCAGCACCCGGCTGTTCTCACCGAAGCCCGGCCAGACGAACTTGCCCTGCTCGTTCTTCCGGAACCAGTTGACGTAGTAGATCTTCGGCAGCTTCGCCTGGTCCCGGCCCTTGGCGACGTCGACCCAGTGGCCCATGTAGTCGCCCATGTTGTAGCCGCAGAACGGCAGCATCGCGAACGGGTCGCGGCGCAGCTCGCCGACCTTGCCCTCGGCGGCGGCGGTCTTCTCGGACGCCACGTTCGCGCCGAGGAAGACACCGTGGTTCCAGTCGAAGGACTCCGTCACCAGGGGGACGGCCGTCGCGCGGCGGCCACCGAAGAGGATCGCCGAGATCGGCACCCCCTTCGGGTCCTCCCACTCCGGCGCGATGATCGGGCACTGCGCGGCCGGCACCGTGAAGCGGGCGTTCGGGTGGGCGGCCGGGACCTCGGAGGACGGCGTCCAGTCGTTGCCCTTCCAGTCGGTCAGGTGCGCCGGGGTCTCCTCCGTCATCCCCTCCCACCACACGTCGCCGTCGTCCGTCAACGCCACGTTCGTGAAGACCGAGTTGCCCCACAGCGTCTTCATCGCGTTGGCGTTGGTGTGCTCACCGGTGCCGGGCGCGACCCCGAAGAACCCCGCCTCGGGGTTGATCGCGTACAGCTGCCCGTCCTCGCCGAACCGCATCCACGCGATGTCGTCGCCGATCGTCTCGACCGTCCAGCCGCGCACCGTCGGCTCCAGCATCGCCAGGTTCGTCTTGCCGCACGCCGACGGGAACGCCGCCGCCACGTACTTCGACTCGCCCTGCGGCGGAGTGAGCTTCAGGATCAGCATGTGCTCGGCCAGCCAGCCCTCGTCCCGCGCCATGACGGACGCGATACGCAGGGCGTAGCACTTCTTGCCGAGCAGCGCGTTGCCGCCGTACCCGGAGCCGTAGGACCAGATCTCGCGGCTCTCGGGGAAGTGGGAGATGTACTTGGTCTGGTTGCAGGGCCACGGCACGTCCGCCTCACCCGGCTCCAGCGGGGCGCCGAGGGTGTGCACGGCCTTCACGAAGAAGCCCTCGGAGCCCAGTTCGTCCAGCACCGGCCGGCCCATGCGGGTCATCGTGCGCATGGAGACGGCGACATACGCGGAGTCGGTGATCTCGACGCCGATCGCGGAGAGCTCCGATCCCAGCGGGCCCATGCAGAACGGAACGACGTACATCGTGCGACCGCGCATCGAGCCGCGGAACAGGCCCTTCTCCCCCTGGAAGATGTCCCGCATCTCGGCGGGCGCCTTCCAGTGGTTGGTGGGGCCCGCGTCCTCTTCCTTCTCCGAGCAGATGAACGTGCGGTCCTCGACCCGGGCGACATCGGTCGGGTCGGAAGCCGCGTAGTAGGAGTTCGGGCGCTTGATGGGGTCGAGTTTCCGGAAGGTGCCCTTCTCGACGAGCTCCTCGCACAGGCGCTCGTACTCGGCCTCTGATCCGTCACACCAGACCACGTTGTCCGGCTGCGTCAGTTCGGCGATCTCGTTCACCCACGCGACGAGTTCTCGGTGGGTGGTCGGGACGGTGGAGGGGGGAGCCGCGATGTCGCGCGCCACGATTGCTCCTAAATGAGGGATTTTTTTGTTGGAGGCCCCGTGGGGGCTGCGACCCGGATGCCTCAAAGCTGAGATCTTCAGCGCTCATCCGGTGCCGACCGCACTCATTTGATCATCCGACGGGTCCGCGCATATGTCCATAGGGCCTCACACGTGAGCGGAGTGAGCCCTGCCACTCCAGGCGATTCGCCCGGTGAATTCCTGTACGTCACCACGACGTCACCACGAGTGCCCAGGAAGTCACCCGGGTATCCCCATTCACGCCCGAGCATGAGACGATGGCCACTTCGGGATACCGAACGGGCGTTGCCGACGCGTAACTTACGGTTCCGTAGGTACGATTGCGTGCATGACTGCGTCCGCCCCCGACGCGCCCACGGACACGCCGGCCGACGGCCGCGAGTCCGGCGCGCCTTCCCTGCCGCATCAGATCGCCCACCAGATCGGGCACCACATCCCCGATCCGGTCAAGCCCAAGCTCCGGGGCTGGCTGCACCTCGGCATGTTCCCGGCCGTGCTGGTCGCGGGCCTGGCGCTCACCGCCCTCGCGGACTCCACACGCGGACGCATCGCCTGCGGGATCTTCGCCCTCACGGCCTGCCTGCTGTTCGGCGTGAGCGCGCTGTACCACCGGGGCAACTGGAGCCCCCGCATGGACGGCATCCTGCGCCGTCTGGATCACGCCAACATCTTCCTGATCATCGCGGGCACCTACACCCCGCTGACGATGCTGCTGCTGCCGGACGGGAAGGGGCAGTGGCTGCTGTGGGGCATCTGGGGAGCCGCGGCCGCGGGCATCGCCTTCCGCGTCTTCTGGGTCGGCGCCCCGCGCTGGCTCTACACGCCCTGCTACATCGCGATGGGCTGGGCGGCCGTCTTCTTCCTGCCCGACTTCATGCGTTCGGGCGGCATCGCGGTGCTGGTCCTGGTGATCGTGGGCGGTCTGCTCTACAGCGCGGGCGGCGTGATCTACGGCCTCAAGCGCCCGGACCCGTCACCACGCTGGTTCGGCTTCCACGAGGTGTTCCACTCCCTCACCCTCGCCGCGTTCGTCGCGCACTACGTGGGAATCTCCCTGGTGGCCTACCAGCACGCGTAGCGCCCCCACCCCTCTTCCAGGGCCACGGCTTCGAGCCGTGGCCCTTTTTCATTGCCCCGAACACTTGATTGACATGGACTACCTTTTGAGAGCTACTCTCATTTCATGGATACTTCCACTTTAGACCCCCGCCGCTGGTGGGCTCTCGGCGCCCTCGTCGCGAGCATGCTGACCCTCGGCTTCGACATGACGATCCTGAACGTGGCGCTGCCGACGATGGCGGCCGACCTCGGCGCCACCACCGGCCAGCAGCAGTGGATGGCGGACGCGTACGTAGTGGTCTTCGCGGCGCTGATGCTTCCGGCCGGGCTGCTCGGCGACCGGTTCGGGCGGCGGCTGATGCTGATCACCGGGCTCGGGATCTTCCTCGCCGGATCGCTGGTCGGCGCCCTGGCGGGGGACGTGAGCGCGGTGATCGCCGCCCGTGCCGTGATGGGCGTCGGAGCGGCCCTCGTGACCCCGCTCGCGCTCTCCGTCCTGCCCTCGCTCTTCGGAGCCGACGAGCGCGCCAAGGCCGTCGGCATCGTCTCCGCCGCCTCCGCTCTCGGCCTGCCGCTCGGCCCGATCATCGGCGGCTGGCTGCTGAACCACTTCTGGTGGGGATCGGTCTTCCTGGTCAACGTCCCGATGGCCGCGGTCGGCATCGCCGCCTGCGTCTTCCTGCTCCCCGAGACCCGCGACCCCGCCTCCCCCAAGGTCGACACCGTCGCCACCGCGCTCACCGCGACCGGCCTCGGCACCCTGGTCTACGGGATCATCGAGGCACCGGTCCGCGGCTGGGCCGACCCGCTGGTCCTGGCCGCGCTCGCGGCAGCCGTCGTACTCATCACCGCTCTCGTCCTGCGCGAACGCCGGGCCGAGCGCCCCATGCTCGACATGACCCTCCTCACCCACCGCGGCTTCCTCTTCAACACGATCGCCGCGACCCTGGTGATGTTCGTCCTGACCGGCCTGCTGTTCGTGCTTCCGCCCTATCTCCAGGCGGTCCTCGGCCACGACGCCTTCGGCACCGGCGTACGGCTGCTGCCGATGATGGGCGGCATCCTGGTCGCCTCCCGGACGGCCCCACAGGCCGCCGCGCGCTTCGGCGGACGCGCCACGGTGAGCGCGGGCCTGGTGGTACTGGCCTTCGCCGCCCTCCTCGGCAGCCGTACGACGATCGACTCCGGCTACGGCTTCACCGCACTGTGGCTCGCGATCACCGGCCTCGGCTTCGGCTTCTCCCTCATGCCGGCGATGAGCAACGCCCTGGGCACCCTGCCCCGCGACCGCGCCGCCAGCGGCTCCGGGCTCCTCATGACCCTGCGCCAGGTCGGCGGCGCGATCGGCATCGCCCTGCTCGGCAGCCTGCTCGCCGCCACCTTCCGGGACCGCCTCGACGTCACCGGGCTGCCCGCCCGGGTCGCCGACACCGCCGGGGAGTCGGTTGTCGCGGCGCACACGGTCGCCAAGAAGACGGGCTCAGCCGACCTACTGACCTCCGCGAACAGCGCGTACGTCCACGGCATGGGCGTCGTCCTGCTGGTGTGCGGAATCGCGGCGATAGTCGCAGCGCTGCTGGCGGCGGCGTTCCTGCCGGGGACACGGAAGGCGGACGACGCTGCGGACGCCCCGGACATGGCAGCCGAGCAGGCCGATGCCCGACAATGACCGGCATGACGCCCGCACGCACCTCTCCCCCCACGGACGCCCCCCCGCTGGGACTTCGTGAGCGGAAGAAGATCAAGACCCGGACGGCGATCCGCGACGCGACGTACGCACTGATCAAGGAACAGGGCTACGACGCCACCACGATCGAGCAGATCGCCGAGCGCGCCGACGTGTCGCCGTCCACGGTCTTCCGCTACTTCCCGACGAAGGAGGACATCGTCCTCACGGACGAGTACGACCCGCTCATCCTGGAGGAGCTGCGCCACCGTCCGGCGGACGAGCCGTGGATCGAGTCGCTGCGGTATGTGATGCGGAAGGCCGTCCTCGTCGGTCTCGAACAGGAACCCGAGATCACCCGGTTGCGGTCGCTTCTGCTGGTCCAGGTCCCCGCGGTGCGTGCCCGGATGCGGGAGAGCATCTCGACCACCAGCCGCATGCTCGCCGGAGCCGTCGCCGAACGCACCGGCTGGGACCCGGACAGCCTGGAAGTACGGGTCTACACGATGTCCCTCATCAGCGGCTTCGGGGAGATCTCCCTGTACTGGGCCGAGAACGACTTCCGGGACGAGCTCTTCGACCTGGTCGACCGCACCGTGGACGTCCTGGCGAACGGCCTGCCGACCCGAAAACCCTGAGGCCACAGCCGGGGCTCGCGTGACATCCTGACCAGGTGAACGGTCCCGAGATCCACCTCGAATTCGCCCCCGACCTGGCCCTGTTCGTCCAGCGCAAGCTGCGCCGGACGCTCACCACGGACGGCGCCTCGTCCCTGGGCCACGTCGTCGAGTCGGCGGGCGTCCCGCTCACCGAGGCCGGTTCCCTGTGGGTCGACGGCCGAGAGGTCCCGACGTCGTACGTCCCGGTCGCCGACGACCACATCGAGGTACGGGCCGTCGAGCGCCCCCAGCGGGTCCCCGGCGCTCCGCTCCGCTTCCTCCTGGACGTCCACCTCGGCACCCTCGCCCGCCGCCTGCGCCTCCTCGGCGTGGACACGGCGTACGAGTCGACGGACATCGGCGACCCGGCACTGGCCGCGCTGTCGGCCGCCGAGCAGCGGGTGATGCTGAGCCGCGACCGGGGGCTGCTGCGCCGCCGTGAGCTGTGGGCGGGGGCGTATGTCTACAGCACGCGACCGGAGGAGCAACTCCGCGACGTACTAGACCGGTTCGCCCCCGAGCTGCGGCCGTGGAGTCGGTGCACGGCGTGCAACGGACTGCTCAAGTCCGCCACGAAGGAGGAGGTCTCCGACCGGCTGGAGGGCGGGACGCAGCGGTCGTACGACGTGTTCGCACAGTGCGGTGAGTGCGGGCGGGCTTATTGGAAGGGCGCGCATCACGAGCAGCTGGAGGCGATCGTGCGGGAGGCGTTGAGGACGCGTACGGGGTGAGGCGGGGGTCGATTGCCCAAGCGCGCTCGTGACGGTCGGCGCTGCTTGGGGCTGCGGGCCTGGAGCGCGCCGTGCAGCTCCTCGACCAGCAGGGCCAACCGATTCGATCGGGACAGATGACTGGGACGGAAACTGAAACGGGCCGGGCCGGGCCGGGCCGGGCCGGCTGGGCAAACTGCCCGGTGCCACTACCTCAGCTTGCTCAGCCAATCAGTAGCAGCACCAGCCACATCACGGCGGCAAGTGAAGGCAGCGCGTAGGCGATCAGCGGCAGCGAGCTCCGTCCTCGTGGTCGGCAAGTAGCCAAGGTCTCCGCATAGTCACGGAACCTCGCAGTCGCGCGGCGTTGGAGCGCTCGGCTGTATTTGAGGTGGCGGTGTCCGGTGTACAGCCAGATGAGCGTGAATGCGATTCCGAACGCTGCCATCGCTCGGGCGGCAGGCAGGTTGTCGTTGCCGGCGGCCAGGATGGTGCTGTAGGCCACGGCCAAGAGGGACTGCGCGACCAGGAACAGGTTTCCCTGCTGGTAACGCACGTTGCCCTCGTGGAGGCAGTGCTGCCAGAGCCGATTGTCTGCTGCCCGGAGTTCGTCTGTCTCGCCGATCGGGTCCCCCATGGGAGCTTCTTTCCCCTCCGCGGGCGGAGCTACCGCGTCCGGCTGTCGGGACGTCACGCATCCGTCGCCGGGCGCCAGATCGTTTCCTGTGGGCGACGACCGAGACACAAAGCCGACCGGCCTATGAGTCGTTGGAAGCTCTACGACAACCGGTACGCCGCAGCCGGCGCTGAGAAGATGATGTGGGCAACACCGCGTCAGCACCCAGCCGTTCACAGAATTGCCATTACTGATCACAACCTGTTGTCGACCTGTAATGCTGGATTACATGAGTAAGGTGTGGCAAGGGGACGTCATCAATGGCTCGCGCTTCGTGGTCCCCGCCTCGGATGTGATGCCGAGGCATGTGTTGTGCGCGATCGGAGTCGGCCTGGATCTCGACGTACTCAACCGGGCGATTGATGAGGCAGGCGGAGGGGAGTTCACCCTCGAGGAACTGCACCAAAGCCCGGACCCTGAGATGCGTAGCGCATTTGACGCCGCGTTGGGTGCCCGTCAGTTCACCAATGACGACGGGTTCGGCGATGACGACTGGGCTGCGGTGGATGCACATGACTCGGTTGCCTATGTACTGTCGCCGCCGATCTCCCAGTCCACTGCCTTTGACGTCTCCCGGCGAGCGCTGGCCGTCACTGCCGCGTTGCTGGCCAACGGGGCTACCGCGGTGAAGAACGAATCCAGCGGCGTGGCGTGCGGGCGCGAGCGATGGCTGGCCCTGGCGGACAGGACGGCAGCCCCTGAGAATGCGTACGACCTTGCAGACGCCCTTGTCCAGGCATGGGTGGTGCCCGTTCTCGCCAGCGAGGACGTGTACTACAGCTGCGGCATGCATCTCCTCGGCGAAGCCGACGTGGAGCTGGCACCCGGACCCATTGACGAGCCAGAGCTGCTGCATGAGTGGGTGACCACCATGAACGTCGCGGCGTACTACCTGCTGACCGAGCAGCCCGAACACGGCGTTCAGGACGGCGAAGGATTCCGGATCTCCCCGGACGCACGCAAGTGGATCATGAACCGGGTCGAGTGTGAACACTTCGAGGAAGACGACTTCTTCTACAACCCCTACGGATACTGGCGCCTCACCCCCGGCTAGCCCCGGTGATGTCAGCCGTGGGGGGGGGGAGTGCTGTTGCGGCCCGTCAAGACCACGGATCACCTACCGACACCGACGTCCACACTCATCCACCAGACCCGCAGCACCGGCCCGTTGTGGAGGGACCAGCGCGTTCGAGCCGGGCCCCCGGCCTTCGGGTCATCCGGCTTCACGACGCTCGGCATGGCACGGCGACGCTCCTCACGACTGCCGGAGTCGCGCCCCGCGTCGTGATGGAGATCCTCGGGCGCAGCCAGATCAGCATCACCATGGACGTGTACGCGCGCGTCGTGCAGGACACCCGGCGCGAGACCGTCAGCCACATGGATCGACTGTTCAAGCGGCGGCTGGTGTGAGTGACCGCCCTCGCTGATGCCAGAAGTGGATGTCAAAGGCTCCGGACCATGATCGGTTCGGGGCCTTTGCGCTGGTGCCCCCGGCAGGATTCGAACCTGCGACACGGCCTCACTCACCTCGCAGGCGCGCTGCACACCCGCTCCTTGAGCCTTGGTGTCAGGGCTCCAGTCACGTACCGGCCCGTTCTTGAGCACGCGTACGCAGACGGGTTGAGTACGGGAACCGATCAACCAGGGCCGGTGGGCGCGGTTGGGTGGTGGCATGGACACCGCGCTTCCGAACCCGAACCCGAGCCCGTCGGCCTCGCCCACCTGGCCCGACCTCTCACGGTCCTCCCGGCGCATCACCCTGTGGGCGGCTCTGGGGCTGATCCTGCTCGTGCCGATGGTCCTGATGTCCTTCTTCGTGACCCTCTGGACCGAACGGGGAAGCCGTTGCTTCACCTACGGCGAGACCTGCCCCACCATCCCGGGCGAAGTCCTCTACGGCTTCTTCTGGGCCTCCGTCGCCGCCGGTCTGGTGGCTGCGGTGTGGCCCCGCACCCGGTGGATGTCCGCCAGGAGCGGGGCCGTGATCCTGCAGTGGACCCTTCAGGTCGTGCTCTGCCTGATCATCCTCAGCGGCGCTTGACGTCCGCCTTCCCGCACGCCAGGCCGTCCCTGTTGCGGTCCAGCTTCAGCGGGTCGTCCTTGCCGTTCACCTTCAAGCGGCCGTAGTCGTTCTTCTTCAGCCACTCGCAGCGGGACGCCGTCGTGTTCTTGACCTCCTTCGGGAAGGTGGTCGGGACGCAGACATTGACCGTGCCGTAGTGACGGTCGCAGCCGGAGACCGTCGGGCTGACCTTCTGGGAAGCCCGCTTCTTGCCCGGCCCCGTGACCTTGCCCTTCGGGGCGTCCGCGAAGTCGTGGACGTGGGCCGAGGGAGTGTCGGCCGAGGCGGCGGCCATCGCCGACGGGCCCTGGAGGTGGACCCATTCCGCCACCGAGGGGACGCCGTTCGCGTCGACCGCGAAGAGCATGTACCAGCCGGGCGGGGCCAGGTTCGGGTTGCTCGTCACGTTCAGGTCGATGTTGTCGCCGTCGACCGAGAGGGGCAGGTCCACGAAGCGCTGGTTCGGGTCGGAGGAGTGGGTGACCGCCGCCGGGCGGATCAGCTCCGCCTTCGCGATGGGCCGGTCCACCGTGATGCGCTGCGTGTCGCCGTACACCCACTCCTTGTCGATCACCGAGGTGATCTTCGGGCGGGTGCCCTTGAGGAGGTACGGCGGGGTGTAGATCGACACGTCGTGGTTCCAGGAGCCGTTGCCCGGGTTGTCACCCGTCGACATCACGCGGCCGTCGGGGAGCAGGAAGGCCGAGGAGTGGTAGCCGCGCTCCTCGGGGTCCGCCGCCACCGGGTCGAAGGTGTTGGTCGCCGGGTCGTAGAGCGAGGACTCGTACACCGGGTCGGCCCGGTTGTGCAGGGCGCCGCCCGTCTCCAGGACCTTGCCGTCGGGCAGGAGCACCGCGGAGACATACATCTTGCCCTGGTTGCCCGTTTCAGCCACCTTTCCGTTCCCCAGATCCACCGTGCCCTGTGGGATCGGCGGGCCCGCCGCATACGCGGGGTTCGCGGCCTTCAGGTCGATGATGTCGGTGAGGCGGTTCGCCGCCGGGTTGGATTCGATGTTGCCGCCGCCGATCGTCAAGACCTTCTGGTCCTGAGCCGGAGGCAGCAGCACGCTCGCGGACTGGTCGCGTTCGTCCTTGTTCTGCAAGCCGGGGATCTGCGTGACGCTGTTCGCGCCGTAGTCGTAGATCGCGCTGCCCGTGCCCGGGATGTTGTTGCCGAAGACATGGCTGCCGGAGTAGAAGAGGCGGCCGTCCTGCATCAGGATCATCGACGGGTACAGGCCCCAGTACGACCAGGTCTGGTTGACCTTCCACAGCGGCTGCCACTGCTGCTCGGCGTCCGACCACAGCTCGGCCGTCACCGATCCCGTGGAGTCCTCGCGCAGGCCGCCGAAGGAGATGACGTCGCCGTTGCCGAGGATCGTCGCCGACGGGTACCAGTGGCCGTCGTTCATGTCGTTCGTTTTGGTGTACGTCTCCGTCACCGGGTCGAATACGTACGAGTCCTTGAAGCCCTCGTAGCCGTGCCCGCCCACGACCGGGTACGCCTTGTTGCCGCTCATCACGAGCACCCGCCCGTCGTCGAGCTGGACGTGACCGGCGCAGAACATGTCCTTGGGCGTGGGGATGACCTTGTACGTGCCGTTGACCGGGTCGTAGACCGCGCTGGTGAAGGTGCCCGCCTCGAACATCGTCTCGCTGTTGCCGGAGCCGGCGATCAGCAGGACCTTGCCGTTGTTGAGGACGACGGAGTGCATGGAGCGGACGGGGTTCTTCGTGGGCAGCACGTCCCAGCGGCCGTTCGCGCACTCCTCCGCCGTGCCGCTGCACACCGGGGTGGGGACGGGGTCGGCGACCCGGTCCATCGTGTAGTCGTCCGTCGTGACCGAGCCGGTGCCGTAGACGGAGACACCCCAGGTGATGCGGTCGGTGCCCGCGGGGATCTCCGGGGTGCGGACCGTCGCCTCGGTCCAACTGCCCGCCATCGCGAGCGTCTTGAGGTCGGTCCAGTACTGCCAGCCGGCCGTCGTGTCGTGCCGGAAGAGGGTGACGGACGTGTCCGGGGTCGTCGACTTGTACCAGAGGCCCAGGTCGTACTGCTTGCCCACCGAGACCGTCGGCGCGCAGGACGCCGACTCGGTGATCAGCGCCTTGCGGTCGCCGTCGACCCGGCGGGTCAGCTCGACCTTCATGGCCTTGGAGCCGGAGTGGGCGTCGGACGTGGTGGTGAACGTGAAGTCGTTGTCGCCCCAGCCGGACTTCTCCCAGCAGTACGGCATGCCGTCGCCGCCGGCGGTCTCGAAGCCGGGGTTCTGGACGAGGTTGGCGGCGGAGGCGGGCTGGGGCGAGATCAGCAGCAGGCCGGAGGCGAGTGCTCCGACCGCCAGGAGTGCTGTTCTGCGCCTGGGGCCGGGTCTGGGTCTGGGTCTTGGGCTGCGGCTGATACGGATCTTCAAGCCGTGGTTCACCTGGTTCTCCTTGCTGTGCGGCTCCTGCGCGGCAGGTAGACCAGCGCTTCCGTCCCAACGAAGCGCAGGACGAACGTCGTGACCAGCGCGAGCGCGGTGGCGGTCAGCGCCCCCATCCCGAACCGGCCGACGAACAGGGCGATCAGCGGGATGCGCAGCACCAGGTCGGCGTTGGCGAGCAGCGCGAACCTGCCGATGCGGTCCCACCCCTTGCGGTGCCTCCGCCGCTCGCGGAAGCACAGATGCTCGATGAGGTAGAAGTTCCAGACCACCCCGAGCTGGTTGGCGAGGATCTCGGCGGGGACGTAGTGCATGCCCGCGGCGGTCAGCGCCCACAGGCCGACGAGGTTGGGGACGAAGCCCGTGACGCCGATCAGGCCGAAGACGATCATGCGGGCGAGTGGGGACGCCGTACGCAGTCCGACCAGGTGGCGCAGGAACCTCAGGCCCTCCTGCGCGGTCGACTTGGACTCCCCCGCGAACCGGTCCTGGAAGACGAACGGCACCTCCGTGACCTGGCGCGGGCGGCTGCGCACGGCGAGTTCGAGGAGGATCTTGTAGCCGAGCGGCTGGAGGATCTCGGCGGTGACCGCGCTGCGCCGGATGGCGAAGAAGCCGCTCATCGGGTCGCTGATGCCGTGCAGTCGGCGGGGGAACAACGACTTGGTGAGCCAGGTCGCCCCGCGTGAGACGGCCACGCGGTAGCTGCCCGCGAGTCCGGCCCGGCTGCCGCCCTTGATGTAGCGGGAGGCGACCACCAGACCCGCTGACGACCGCTCCCCGGTCGCCACCAGCTCCGGTACCAGGGACGGCGGATGCTGCAGGTCACCGTCCATGACGACGATCCAGTCGGACGTGGCGGCCTTCATGCCCTCGACGACCGCGCCGCCGAGCCCGCCCACCGGTTTCTCGCGGTGCAGCACGGTCACCGGGAACGGGCAGTCCTGCGCGGCCTCGTTGATCACGGCCGGGGTGTCGTCGGTGGAGTCGTCGACGAAGACGACCTCGCAGGGCAGCCGCGAGGGCACCGTCTCGGTGATCCGGTGCAGCAACTCCCGTACGTTGGCGGACTCGTTGTAGGTCGGTACGACGATGGTGACGGCCCCGGGCTCCGGAACCTCTGCGGCCCGGACGGCCGGGTCGCCCAGCTCCTCGGGGACGACGGACTCGTAGCCACTGCTCATCGGTCGCCTCCAGCGGCCTGGATCTTGCGGATCTCGACCCGGTCCTCGCCGGTGCCGAAGGTGGCCACCGGCGTCGAGTTCTCCATCGCGGCCTTGACGTTGGGCAGGTCGGCCGCGTCGCGCCGGACCGTCGGCGAGGCCACCACGTAGTCGAGGTCGCGCCAGCCGCGCGGCATCGTCTTCGTCACGGCGGGGTCGAGGTCGGCCTTGTAGAACCAGATGACGCCGAGGCCTGGCTTGTAGCCCTCGTGGACGAGGTCGAGCCAGAGGGCGTCGTCGACGAGGACACGGGTGTCGCCGGGGTCGTCCACCTCGGTGCCCAGCCACTTCGACGCCTGCTGGTAGGGGGCGTTCGCGTCGAAGGTCATGGCGGTGTGGTTGCCGTCGTACCAGCGCGGGACGACGTACGCGGCGGCGGCCGCGGCGAGGGCGAGGGCGACCGCGTGGCGCGCCCAGGTCAGGGCCCGTTTCTCGGTCGCGCTGCGCCATCTGCGCAGGACGCCGTGGGCGACGCTCGCCGTGCCGCCCGCGAGGACGAGGGCGAGGAAGGGCAGCGCCTGGATGACGTACATCGCGGGGAGGTAGCCGGGGCGCAGGGCCATGCCGGCGAGGATCGCGACGGCGAGCGCGGGTCCCGCGAGGGCGCGGGCGGTCACCGACCAGCGCCAGGTGATCAGGAGCAGCACGGCGCCGGCCAGGCCGCCGAGCGGCAGGACGCGGTCGTAGTACAGCCAGGACTGCAGGACGCCGTACGAGCCGGTGCCCTCGGTGAGGATGAAGCCGGAGCCGGGGCGGCTCATCTGGTAGGCGATGCCGTCCCAGAGGGAGACATGGCCGGCGCCGGGGAGCAGTTCGCCCTTGAGCCCGGCGAACAGCGGGTAGGAGGCGCCGATCAGGGCGCAGGCGGTGACGGCGCCGGTGATGGCGAACTTCCTGGTGTCCCGGTGGCTGTGCCGCCACATGGTGAGCAGCACGGCGGGCAGGACGAGGAGCATCGTCTCCTTGGTGAGGACGGCCGCGGCGGCGGCGAGCCCGGCGGCGAAGTGGTGCCAGAGGTGGCGGCTGGGCGAGGCGGCGAGGCAGAACGCCAGCAGCGTCCACATCACCGCGATGTTGTCGAGGAAGATCTCGCGCTGGAGCACCACCGACAGCGGGGACAGGCCGAACAGGGCCATGCCGAGCCCGGCGGCCCAGCGGGGCAGCGCGAGACGGCGGCCGAGGACGTACACGAGCACGGCACTGACCGCGCTGATCACCAGCATCACCGCACGCATCGAGCCGACGGTCATCGACTCGGGGGCGACGTGGGCGGGAATCCAGGTCAGCAGTGCGATCTGGATCCAGCCGAGGGGCGGGTGGTCGTACCAGTAGGTGTAGTGGGCGAGTCCTCTGCCCTCCTGGACGGCCCAGGCCTGGGCGAGATAGGTGCCCTCGTCGTCGCTGAGGGCCGGGTAGTCGGCGATGTTCCAGCCCTGGACGACCAGGATCGCGACGAGGAGGAGGCCACAGAGAATGAGGTCTGGGCGGGACGAACGTAGACGAGTAGGGGCGGAAGAGACGGTTGTTCGACTGGCCGAACCGGCTGTGGGCGCGGCTGTCCGCTGCGCGGGGACCTTGACTTCGATTTCGGTCTTGGTCGCCGCGGGAAGTGTGGAGGTCACGCAGGAACGTCCTCTCGGTTCACGTTCGCGTTCACGAGATGTGCGCCGACGTGGCTGGTCAACTCCCAGTCGTTGCGGCCGCGTTGCTCGCGCCATACGGCGCGGACGGCGGCACCGGCGAGGAGGACCTGGTAGAAGGGGCCGCCCACGACGAGCTTGAGGTAATGCACGAACCGGACGCGCAGGCCGTACTGCTTGCCGAAGTCGTGCAGTCCGACGACCTCGAACACGAAGGTGACGAGGGCGGTGACGGCCGGCAGGAAGGTGATGAAGGCGACGCCGACGGGCACGTCGAGGAAGAGCGCGATCGCCACGTTGAGCGGGATGATCACTCCGGAGATCGCCTGGAGATACGGCGTCATCAGCGTGTAGCGGGCGAGCAACCGCTGGCGGAAGCCAGGCAGTTGCTTCCAGTCCTTCTTGCGGTAGACCTGCAGGAAGCCCTGGTTCCAGCGGGTGCGCTGCTTCATCAGCGACATCAGGCTGTCCGGGGTCTCCTCGCGGGTGACCATGTCGGAGTCGTACGCGACGACGACCTTCTTGCCGACACTGGACAGCCTGACGCCCAGGTCGCAGTCCTCTGCGAGGCACTCGGGGTCCCAGCCGTCGGCGTCGCGCAGCACGCCGGTGCGGACGAAGACGGTGTTGCCGCCGAGCGGGATGAACCCCTTCTGCGCGTGCAGATGCAGCCGGGAGCGGAACCAGAAGAAGTACTCCAGGCAGTTGCGCAGGCTGTACCAGCTGGAGTGGAAGTTGATGAGCTGCACACCGCCCTGGACGACGTCGGCGCCCGTGGTGCGGAAGGCGTGGTCGACGTGGGACAGCAGCTCCGGATGGACCTGGTCCTCGGCGTCGAAGACCCCGACGACGTCGCCGCGGCAGTGCGGCAGCGCCGTGTTCATGGCCTTCGGCTTGTTCTTCTTCTCGTGGTGGTCGACGACGACGCGGACCCGGTGGTCGCGCTTCTCGGCCGCCCGGGCCACCGCGGTGGTCTCGGGGTCGTCGTGGCCGACGATCACGATGATCTCGAAGTCCTCATGGCTGGATTCGAGGAGTCGTTGGATGGTGTGGTCGAGCACGGCCTGTTCGTGCCGTGCGGGCAGCAGCAGTGAGAACGACACATGTTCGTCGCCGTCCGGTCTGCTGAAACGGGTGGAGGCCAGCACTTCGGGCGTACGCCACGCGTGCATCTGCCACCACAAGGTGAAAGCCGCCATCCAGAACAAGGCCAGCGAGACGACGGCTATGAAGACAGACGTCAGCAAGAAAGATCCCCCCAGATCCCCAATACCCCCTGCACAACGGAGAGTTACTCCCGTCGCGTCACTGTGGGGAGACTAAGGGGAAACTGTGAACCCGGGGAACGCTTCCGATAAAAAGCGTGTTTCCGTTCGGGGGAACATGTAATCGGACGTGTCGCCACACGGGCCGGTTACCAGCCAGTTGGTGGGCCTTGCACCAATATGTTACCGACTGGTTTCAGCCGCTCAGAGCCGTTCGCAGGGCCGCCCGGAGGCGGTCGACATCGGTCGTGGGGGCGTCACATGTGAAGTTACGGCAGACGTAAGCGGTCGGTTCACCTCCGACGAGCGGACGGCCGGCCAGCAGCGGCAGCTCGTCACTCTCCGCGGTCCCCACGGCGACCACGGCACCCGGCGCGGTCCCCAACAGCGCCGCCCGGTGCAGTTCCCTGGTCCCCGGGTGCCCCTCCGGCCCGACGACCGCGACCTCCCTCGGCCCGTCGAGCAACGCCTCGGCGGTGGCGAGCCCCCAGCCGATGAACCGCGGCGCCCGCGGCCCCAGCGCCTTCACCACGCCCAACGCCCGCTCGGCGGCGCCCCGATGGGGCTCCGAGCCGGTGTGCGCGGCATAGCTCAGCAGCGCGCCCGCGGCCGCGCTCCACCCCGAGGGCGTGGCGTTGTCGGTGGGGTCCTGGGGCCGGCGGATAAGCTTCTCGGCATCGGCGGCGGTGTCGTACAGCGCGCCCGACTCCTGGTCCACGAACCGCGCGAGCACATGGTCGAGCAGCAACCCGGCGAACTCCAGCCACACCCCCTCCCCCGTGACCGACGCCAGCGCCAGAAACCCCTCGGCGACGTCCGCGTAGTCCTCCAACACCCCCGCGTTCACGCCCACCTGCCCGTCCTTGCTGGTCCGGGCGAGGTGCGCCTTCTCATCCAGATGCAGCCGTACGAGGAGGTCGGCGGCGGCGATGGCCGCGTCCACCAGGTCGGGGCGGTCGAAGTAGGCGCCGGTCTCGGCGAGCGCGGCGACGGCGAGCCCGTTCCAGGCGGCGACCACCTTGTCGTCGCGGCCGGGGGCGGGCCGCAGCGAACGGGCCCGATGCAGCCGCTCTTTGATCGACTCGATCTTCTCGGCGTCGAACACGCCCTCGCGCTGCGGGAGTTGAAGCACGGACGAGCCGTGCTCGAAGGTCCCCTCCGCCGTGACCTCGAAGTAGTGCTCGGCGAGCCGGGCGTCCTCCTCCCCGAGCACCTCGGTCAGCTGAGCCGGGGTCCACACGTAGTAGGCGCCCTCGACGTGCTTGCCGGTCCCGTCGTCGCTGTCGGCGTCGAGCGCGGAAGCGAAACCGCCCTCGTCCGTGCGCAGCTCCCGGACCATGAAGTCGGCGGTCTCCAGGGCGACGCGCCGGGCCAGCTCGGAGCCGGTGGCCCGCCAGAGGTGGGCGTAGACACGGCAGAGCAGGGCGTTGTCGTAGAGCATCTTCTCGAAGTGCGGGACGACCCACTCGCGGTCCACGGAGTAGCGGGCGAAACCGCCGCCGAGCTGGTCGTAGATACCCCCGCGGGCCATGCGCTCGCAGGTGTCCCGGGCCATCTGGAGCGCGCCCTCGGAGCCGGTGCGGGCGGCGTGGCGCAGCAGGAACTCGACGGCCATGGACGGCGGGAACTTGGGCGCCCCGCCGAAGCCGCCGCGCGAGGCGTCGTACTCCCGGGTGAGCCCGAGCAGCGCCTGCGCCAGGTCCTCCTCACCCGGCACGTCCATGGAGGAGTACTTCAGCTCGCGCCCCGCGAGGTCCCGCACGATCTTCCCGGCGACCTCGGTGACCTCGTCCCGCCGGTCGGCCCAGGCGGCCCGCACGCCCTCCAGGACCTGCTGGAAGGAGGGCATGCCGTGGCGGGGCGCCGGCGGGAAGTACGTACCGAAGTAGAAGGGCTCGGCTTCCGGGGTCAGGAACACGGTCATGGGCCAGCCGCCCTGCCCGGTGGCGGCCTGTACGGCCTCCATGTACACGGCGTCGACGTCGGGCCGCTCCTCGCGGTCGACCTTCACACTCACGAAGTGCTCGTTGAGGAGATCGGCGGTGGCCCGGTCCTCGAAGGACTCGTGCGCCATGACGTGACACCAGTGACAGCTGCTGTACCCGACGCTGAGCAGCACGGGCACGTTCCGCTCCCGCGCCTCGGCGAAAGCTTCGACCGACCAGGGCCACCAGTCCACCGGGTTGTCGGCGTGCTGAAGAAGATACGGGGAGGTCTCATGGGCCAGTCGGTTCGCCATAGAGCCCATCATTCCGCAGCGCGCCTCCATTCGCCGGGTGCGCCCCGTAAGGGGCGCGGGGAACCGCGCGACGCGACTACGTCCTCGCCGGCGGCGAGGCTGGCCGTCCTCGTCGAGCCACGACGCACCCGGCACCCGCCGAACAACCCCCGTCACCCACGGCGATCAGGCCTCTGCCCGGGGCGGAGCGATCACGCCCTCTCGCCAGTGCGCCCCATTCGCTCCACACTGACCTGGGTAGGCCGTTTCGGCAGAGGGGGACGTGTGATGCGCGACAGCCATCGGGGCGAGGCCGAGGCGCTGTTGGTCCGGGCGGTCGAGGAGGAGGTGCGCAGGTCCGGCGGCCGTAGCGATGGAACCGTCCTGCTGTCGCGGGCGAAAGCGGCCCTGGACTCCCTGGCACAGAACGCGGCGGAGGAGTACGAGGCGTACACCCGCGCACTGGACGAATCGGCGGCCGGGCACATCAGTTTCGGCCAGCGGTACGCGAAGGAGGGGGCCGGAACTCCCCTGCTGGTGGCGGCCGTCGCGGCGGCCGCGACCGTGGTGGCGGACCTGGTGCTGGGCACCGGCACCGGCACGGCCGTCGGCGCGGGCGTGACCGTCGGGGTCGTGGGCGCCGCGGCCACCGTCCTGAAGGTGACCGCCTCCCACCTCCCCGCCGCGCACCATCGCGCGGGCGCCCTGGGCCAGCCGGGCGGCCCGGAGCAGCTGAGACTCCAGTGGCTGACGGCGCTGGAGGTGCGCGGGATACGCCCGTTCCTGGACCAGCAGAGGGTGATCGCCGCCTCCACGGCGCAGAAGAAGGCGCCCCAGCTGCGCGGCGCCGACAAGAGCGCGGCGGCCCGCAGGCGCAACGTACTGGAGCAGTCCTTCGCCCAACTCCCCGAACCCGACGACCGGTTCGCGGACCGTCGGCAGGAGATGGGCAAGATCCGGCAGTGGGTGCAGGCGTCGCGGGCCGCCACCGAGACCCGGCCGACGGTCGTCGTCCTGCACGGCACGCCCGGCTCCGGCCGCACCGCCCTCGCCGTCCGCGCCGCCCACGACCTGCGGGACTACTTCCGGGGCGCGTGTGTGGTCGACATGCGCGGCGACAGCCCGGGGGAGGACCCGCTCTCCACCCGGGACGCGCTGATGCATCTGCTGAACCGCCTCGGCGCCCCACGCGACCAGCTCCTCTTCCGTGAGCGCACCTCGCAGGACCAGCAGGTCAGGCGACTGAGCGAGCTCTACCACCAGCATCTGACGGGGCTGCCGGTGACGATCGTCCTGGACGACGCCTCCGACCCCGAGCAGGTCCGCACGCTCGTCCCCGAACGCTCCGACAGCCTCGTCCTGGTCACCTCCCGGGGCCCGCTCCCACTGCCCGCCGACCTGCCCGCCCAGGTGCACCAGCTGCCGGTCGAGGCGCTGGACGCGGCGGGCGCGGAAGAACTGCTGGACTCGGCCGCCCAGGAGAGGTCCGCCGGCGGGTACGACACCGAAGCGACGGCCCGGATCCGGCAGCTGTGCGGCGGCCTACCCCTCGCGCTGCGCATCGCGGGCTCCTCCCTCGGCGCGCGCACCCCCGGCCAACTGGCCACGGACCTCGGCGCGTACGGCCCGGTCGAGCCGGTCGAGCGCGCGCTGTGGCTGCGCTACACCGACCAGTCCGAGCCCTCACGCCGACTGCTGCGCCGGCTGGCGCTGGCGGGGCGGGCCTCCCTGGGCGCGGCGGCGGCCGCCTCCCTGCTCGCCACCGACGAGACGGAGGCGACCCGCCACCTCACCACGCTGGCCCGCACCGGACTGATCGACCATGTCCACGGCAACCGCTACCGGCTGCACGACCTGGTCCGCGACTTCGCCCAGGCCCGCCTCCTCGACGAGGAGCCGCCGAGCGAGCGCACGGCCGCCCAGGAGCGGCTGATCGTCACGTACGCCGATCTCGCCGACTCGGTGCTGCGCCTGGTCGACGGCAACATGTCGACCCGCTCGGACCGCTTCGGCCCGCACGGCTTCGTGTCGCTGGACGAGGCGCTGCGCTGGCTGGACGACGAGACCAGCTTCATCACCTCCACGCTCCGGCACGCGGAGGGCGTCAACCAGGCCGCCGTACTGAGCCTGCTGGGCGCCCTGTGCGACTACTGCCTGCTGCGCGGCGACCTCTACCGCCTCGGCGAGCTGAGCGAACTCGCCCAGTCCATCGACCAGGGTCTGCTGACGCGCTCGGTCCAGTGGCGTACGGGTATCGCGGCCCGTCAGCTGGGCGAGCTGGACAAGGCCCGGTCGACCCTGACCTCGGTGGTCGACCTCTACATGGAGACGAACCACGACGCGGGCGCGGCCCGTGCCCTGTGCTCGCTCGGCATCACCCTCCACCACCAGGGCAATCTGACCGAGGCCGCGGCGAAGCTCTTCGAGGCGCTGGGCATGCAGTCCGCGCCGGAACTGGCCGCCGACCGCGCCTGGACCATGCACGCCCTCGCCGCCGTGGAACGTGACCGCTCCCGCCTGGCCGACGCCCTGGATCTGCTCACCCGCGCCCTGGTGATCCACCGCCAGCAGGACTCCCTGCACGGCGAGGGCTGGGCCCACTTCCAGCTCGGCCAGCTGCGGCTGCGCATGGGCGACGTGCCGAGCGCGGAGAGCGAGCTGCGCGCCGCGCTCGATCTGTTCGGCCGTACCCGTGACGCCCGTGGCCAGGCCTGGGCCATGACCCAGCTGGCCCGCGCCCGCCTCGTCGCCGGCGACGCCTCGGCCGCCGTCGACGGCTTCCGCCAGGCCCTCTCCCGGCACCGCGACAACGAGGACGCCCGCGGCGAGGCCTGGAGCGGCTACTACCTCGGCCAGGCCCTGGAGGAGACGGGCAACCTGGACCAGGCGGTACGGGAGCTGGAACGGTCGAGGACGATGTTCTCCCGGATGCGCGACATGTACGGCCTGGCCTGCGCCCGCCACCACTCGGCCCGGGTCACCCGCGACCAGCGCGCGGTCCAGACGGGCTCCCTGCGGAACTCGGGCTTCGCCCGTCAGCTCCTCGTCGACGCCCGAGCGGACTTCCAGCGCATCGGCGTCGCCCACGGCGAGGCGTGGACCTGCCTGGAACTGGCGGTCGTGGACGCCGGCAACACCCGCCCGCAGCAGGCCCTGGCCCTGTGCGACGAGGCGGCGAGCCTCTTCATGTCGTACGGCGACCGCCGGGGCGAGGACTGGGCCCGCTTCCTGCGCTGCACCCTGCTTCCCTACGCCGCGGCCGGCGGTGTCGAGATCGGCACGGCCGTGGCCGAGGAGGAGCTGTCGCAGCTGGTCCGCACGTCCCATCCCCTGCGGGACGAGAAGCTCGCCGAGTACATCGAGGCGTACCAGCTGCTGCTGGAGCGCGGGGTCAACCTGGAGTCCGGCTGGCGCGCCTGGACTCTCGGCATGGTCCCGAACCGCCACGCCCGCGAGGTGATGGGGGTGGCGGTGACGGCGAGCCACTGACTGCCGCGCGCGGGGCGCGGCAGTCAGCGCTCAGCCCTGTTGGGCCTTGGGCGCGCCGGTCGCCCCGCTCCGGGCCTTGCCGGAGGCATCGGAGTCACCCTCCGGGGCCTCCTGGAAGTCGACCTTACCCATGTGCTTGTTCATCGACTTCATCAGGCCCCACACCGCCAGGGCCATCACCGCGAAGACGATGAAGCCGAGGACGCCGGGGGTGACCTTGTTCTTGTCCAGCTCCTTGGCGAGGGGAACCAGGTGCGTGACTGCCAGGCTTACGCTCATGTCTGGCATTGTCCCCCAGGGCTAACGGATGCCCGCAAAGAGGTCGTCCTCCGGAAGCGAGGTGTCCACGAGCGACTTCGCCAGCTCGTACTCCTCGGTCGGCCAGACCTCCTTCTGCAGGTCCAGCGGCACCCGGAACCAGCCCCCGTCGGGGTCGATCTGCGTGGCGTGCGCGATGAGAGCCTTGTCACGGATCTCATAGAACTCGGCGCACGGGACGTGCGTGGTCAGCGTCCGCTCGTTGCGCTGGAACTCGTCCCACCGCTTGAGCCAGTCCCCGTACGGCGACTCCATGCCCCGCTCGAGCAGCGCGTTGTGCAGCGCCTCGGTGCGCGGACGGTTGAAGCCCTGGTTGTAGTAGAGCTTCTGCGGCTGGTAGGCCGGGCCGTACTCGACCTCGGGGTACTTCTCGGTGTCCGCCGAGCCCTCGAACGCCACCATCGAGATCTTGTGGGTCATGATGTGGTCGGGGTGCGGATAGCCGCCGTTCTCGTCGTAGGTGGTGATCACCTGGGGACGGAACGCGCGGATCTTCCGAACCAGCTCGCCGGCCGCCTTGTCGACGTCCTCCAGGGCGAAGCAGCCCTCGGGCAGCGGCGGCAGGGGGTCGCCCTCCGGGAGTCCGGAGTCGACGAAACCGAGCCATTCCTGCTCGACGCCGAGGATCTCGCGAGCCTCGTCCATCTCCTTCTTGCGTACCTCGTGGATGTGCTCCTGGATGTACTTGTCACCCTGCAGCTTCGGATTGAGGATGGAGCCGCGCTCCCCGCCCGTGCAGGTCACGACCAGCACGTCCACCCCCTCGGACACATACTTCGCCATGGTGGCCGCACCCTTGCTCGACTCGTCGTCGGGGTGCGCGTGCACGGCCATCAGTCGCAGCTGGTCAGTCAAGACTCATTCCCTCGTAAGTCGGCGCGGGCCTGAACGATCGGTGACTCGGCCCGGCGCGATCCGGTGAGTCAATACTGCCGTCCCGCTCGGACACCCGTGTGGGGCGGCCGTCAGGTGCTGGGCGGGAGGCTTCTATAGTGACCGAATCGGGGGGCGGAAAATTCCCGCGTCCGGGCCGGCCCGGACCTGGCGCCCCTTTCGGGATCTTCGTCCCGACCCTTTCCGAGAGGACGATCATGAGCACGGCGAGCACCCAGCTGCCCGACGGCCGCTACGGCCGCTCCGCGGACGGGCGCGCCGACCACAAGCTCAAGGTCATCGGCGCAGCCCTGGGCGCGGCAATGCTCGTCCTCGTCGGCTGGTTCGCCTACCACTACGTCGTCGGCAACAGGGTCAGCGTCGAGATCTACACCTTCGAGACCTCCGCGAACTCGGTGAAGGTGCACCTCAGGGGCGACAAGGACGCCGGCGTCGAGGCCTACTGCACCGTGCGCTCCCAGGCCGAGGACGGTGCCGAGGTCGGCCGCGCCGACTTCCGCTTCGACGCCGACACCACGACCATCGACAAGGTCTTCACCCTCCGTACGACGTCCCGCGGCACCACCGCCGAGCTCCTCGGCTGCCACGCGAACTGACCCCGGTCGGCATCACCGCCGGGTGTCACCACGCTGACCTGCGTGGACGTTTTTCTTGTGGTTTATGTCCTCCCCCTTCGGCCACTGAATTGTTAGGCTCGTGGTTTCGCCCACTCGTGAAAGAACATTCTTCTGGGTAGGGCGATGCTTTGTATTCCCAGTACCTACGAGGAGCACCTGTGACCCAGACCAGCGAGAACGTCACCTGGCTGACCCAGGAGGCGTACAACCAGCTCAGGGCCGAGCTGGACTACCTGTCTGGTCCTGCGCGCACGGAGATCGCCGCCAAGATCGCGGCCGCGCGCGAGGAGGGCGACCTGCGCGAGAACGGCGGGTACCACGCGGCCAAGGAGGAGCAGGGCAAGCAGGAGCTCCGTGTGCGCCAGCTGACCCAGCTCCTGGAGAACGCCAAGGTCGGCGAGGCGCCGGCGTCGGCGGACGGCGCGGTGGCGCCCGGCATGGTCGTGACGATCGCCTTCGACGGCGACGAGGACGACACCGTGACGTTCCTGCTCGCCTCCCGCGAGTACGCCAGCTCCGACATCGAGACCTACTCGCCGCAGTCCCCGCTCGGTTCCGGTGTGATCGGCAAGAAGGTCGGCCAGGACGCGCAGTACGAGCTGCCCAACGGCAAGTTCGCCTCGGTGAAGATCCTCAAGGCGAAGCCCTACCAGAGCTGAGCCCGCCGCTCCCACCGCTGTCCCCGAGCCCCCGGCGCCCTCTCGGCGCCGGGGGCTCGTCATAGCCGGGTGTCCGGGCGGGCGGAACACGCCGGCTGCTCGTCCCTCACGCCGTCGCCGAGCGGTACTTCCGTACCGACAGCGTCCGGAATATGAGGATGATCAGGACCGAGTAGATCAGCGAGGCCCACACGGAGTGCTGCATCGGCCAGGCCGTCGACGTCGACACCCCGGGGTTGCCGAACAGCTCACGGCAGGCCTGCACCGTGGCGCTGAACGGGTTCCAGTCGGCGACATGACGCAGCCAGGGCGTCATCCGGCTGGAGTCCACGAACGCGTTCGAGATGAATGTGACCGGGAAGAGCCAGATCAGCCCGCCGGAGGTGGCGGCCTCGGGGGTGCGCACGGAGAGGCCGATGAGCGCGCCGACCCAGGTGAACGCGTACCCGAGCAGAAGCAGCAGCCCGAAGGCGCCGAGCACCTCGCCGATGCTGGTGTGGGTCCGCCAGCCGACCAGCAGGGCGACCATGGCCAGCACGAACAGCGTGAGAGCCGTCTGCACCAGGTCGGCGAGCGTACGTCCGGTCAGCACGGCCCCGCGCGCCATGGGCAGGGAGCGGAAGCGGTCGATGAGCCCCTTGTGCATGTCGTCGGCGATGCCGGCACCGGCGCCCGCGGTTGCGAACGTGACGGTCTGGGCGAAGATCCCTGCCATCAGGAACTCGCGGTAGACGGCGGAGTCCGTGGTTCCGTCGATGTTCATGGAGCCGCCGAAGACATAGCTGAACAGCACCACGAACATGATGGGCTGAATCAGCCCGAAGATCACCATCTCGGGGATCCGGGACATGCGAATCAGGTTCCGCTTGGCGACGACCAGTGAGTCCCGGACGGACTGTGTGATCGGGTTGCCGGGCGGGGGGACCCGAACGGTGTCGGTGACGGCGCTCACTCGGTGGTCTCCTTTCCTCGTCCTCGTGCCTTGGTGTCGGCGGGCGTGCCGTTCGCGCCGTTCTCCTCGTCCCTGGCCTCCGCCACGTGGCCCGTCAGGGAGAGGAAGACGTCGTCCAGGGTGGGCCGGCGCAGGCCGATGTCGTCGATCTCGATGCCGCGGACGTCCAGCTCGCGGATGACCTCGGCGAGAAGCTTGGCGCCGCCGGTGACGGGGACCGTGAGCTTGCGGGTGTGCTCCTCGACGGTGGGGTCGCCCTTGCCGAAGCCCGTCAGCACCTCCACGGCGTCCCGTATGTGTTCGCGCTCGTGCACGACGACCTCGACGCGCTCGCCGCCGGTGCGGGCCTTGAGTTCGTCGGAGGTGCCCCGGGCGATGACCCGGCCGTGGTCGACGACCGCGATGTCATGCGCCAGGTTGTCGGCCTCTTCGAGGTACTGCGTGGTCAGCAGCAGGGTCGTACCCCCGGAGACGAGCTGCTTGATGACGTCCCACAGATGCTGGCGGTTGCGGGGGTCGAGTCCGGTGGTCGGCTCGTCCATGAACATCACCGGTGGTGAGACCACCAGCGCGGCCGCCAGGTCGAGGCGGCGGCGCATACCCCCGGAGTAGGTCTTGGCGGGCCGGTCGGCGGCCTCCGCGAGGTTGAACTGCTCCAGCAGCTCGCCCGCGCGCACCTTCGCGGCCTTGGCCCGCATCTGGTAGAGCTGGCCGACCATCTGCAGGTTCTCCCGGCCCGTCAGATATTCGTCGACCGCGGCGAACTGGCCGGAGAGGCCGACCGAGCGGCGGACGGCGTCAGGGTGCTTGAGGACGTCGATGCCCGCGACGACCGCCTTGCCGCTGTCGGGCCGCAGCAGGGTCGTGAGACATCGGACGGTGGTCGTCTTGCCCGCGCCGTTCGGCCCGAGCAGACCCAGGACGGTGCCCTCGGGGACATCGAGGTCGACACCGTCCAGAGCCCTTACGTCACCGAAGGTCTTCACCAGGCCTTCGGCATAGATGGCGCCTGGCATATGAGTTCTCCACGTAGTCGGATTCCTTCGCAAAAGCCTAGGATTGTGCGTTTTGCTCTGCCCGACAGGTGGCGTGGGCCACACGTCGGGCGACACGACACACACCATAACGCGATGTATCGCGTCTCTCAATGGAGTTACTCGAACGAGTGACAAACGGGGTGCCGACCTCAGTCGATGACCGTGTAGCCCGCCTCGCGCAGGGCGTGGCCGACCTCGGCGCAGTGCCTGGGCCCCCTCGTCTCCAGGTGCAGCTCGACCTCCACCTCCGTGAGCCCGAGCCGGGGATCGGTCCGGACATGGCTCACGTCGAGGACATTAGCGTCGACCACTGACAACACCCCGAGAAGCGTCGCGAGGGCGCCCGGGCGGTCGGTGAGGCGGAGGCGAACCTGCAGGTAGCGGCCACCGGCGGCCATGCCGTGGCGCAGGACGCGCTGCATCAGCACGGGGTCGACGTTGCCGCCTGAGAGGACCGCGACCACGGGGCCCTCGAAGGAGCCCGGGTCGCGCAGCAGGGCCGCGACGGGGCTCGCGCCGGCCGGTTCCACGACCAGCTTGGCCCGCTCCAGGCAGAGCAGCAGGGCGCTGGAGAGGTTGTCCTCGGAGACCGTGCGGACCTCGTCGACCAGGTCGGCGATGATGTCGAACGGCACGTCGCCGGGCCGCCCGACCTTGATACCGTCGGCCATCGTCGCCGGGTGCTCCACCGCCACGGGGCGGCCGGCCGCGAGCGAGAGCGGGTAAGCGGCCGCGCCCTCCGCCTGCACACCGACGATCCGGACGTCCGGCCGCAGCGCCTTCACCGCGGTCGCGATGCCCGCGGCGAGCCCTCCGCCACCGATGCCCACGACGATCGTGCGCACCTCGGGGCACTGCTCCAGGATCTCCAGGCCGACCGTGCCCTGGCCCGCGATGACGTCGGGGTGGTCGAAGGGGTGGATGAACACCGCGCCCGTCTCGGCCGCGTACTGCTGGGCGGCGGCGAGTGTCTCGTCGACCACCGTGCCGTGCAGGCGTACCTCGGCGCCGTACTCCTCGGTCGCGCTGATCTTCGGCAGTGGGGCGCCCTTCGGCATGAAGACCATGGAGCGCACGCCGAGCAGGGCGGAGGCGAGGGCGACGCCCTGCGCGTGGTTGCCCGCGCTGGCCGCGACGACGCCGAGGGCGCGCTGCTCCGGCAGCAGGCCGGCGATGCGCACGTACGCGCCGCGCAGCTTGAACGACCCCGTCCGCTGGAGGTTCTCGCACTTGAGGTGGACCGGCGCGCCGACGAGCTGCGTCAGATGCCTGCTGCCCTCCATCGCGGTGACACGTGCGATGCCACCGAGCATCTTCTGGGCACCCCGTACGTCGTCCAGTGTCACCGTGGGAAAGGAGTCAGCGGTGCGGTAGCTCATGACCACCAGTCTCGCAGTTCACAGCGGACGAGCGCGGTCGTGACCAAGGGCCGGAACGGGTTTCGGCGGCGTCGGTACAGCCCGCCTTTTGTCCGCGTACCCTGTCCCCCAACCCAGCGCCCCACGCATGAATTGAGCCTTTGGCCATGCCCACAACACCTGAAATGTCGATGGACATGACGACCGTCGGTGACAACGGTCTTCTCGACACGCTGCAGCACGAGGTCGCGGTGTTCGCACGCCGTGCCGAGCAGACCCGGCTCGGCGGCGTGGGGCAGGTGCGCAACTCCATGGACCGTGCCGCGTATCTGCTGCTCAACCGCCTCGACAAGGAAGGCCCGATGGGCGTCAAGGCGCTCGCGGCGAGCATGGGGATCGACTCGTCGACGGTCACCCGGCAGGTGGCTCCGCTGGTCGACACCGGCCTCGTCAAGCGGACCTCGCACCCGGAGGACGGCCGGGCGGTGGTGCTCCAGCTCTCTCCGCGCGGGCTCTCCCGGCTCGAGGAGGTACGTTCCTCCAGGCGCCAGCTGATGGCCGATCTGACCGAGGACTGGGCGCCCGAGGAGCGCGAGGCGTTCTGCTCGCTGCTCACGCGGTTCAACACCGCGCTGTCCGCGCGCATGGGTGCCGCCCCGGAGGCCCCGGCGCCGTCCTGAGGGTCCAAGCGGCCTTCACGCACACGCGTGCCGCCCGGCTCTTGACCGGGCGGCCGACTCTGACCTGATATGAGACGGGGCGGACCCCGTTTCCCCTCAGGGCCGCTCCCAGGCGGGAGGCGTGGTGCGAGAACGGCATACGGTTCAAGGCGCCCGCCGGGCCCGGGAGTTCGAGGCGTTCGTCGCGGGCGCGGCCGGCCGGCTGCTGCGGACCGCCACTCTGCTGGCGGCGGAGACCCCGGACGACAACCCGCGCGCGCGTCGCCTGCTGACCCACGCCCTCGCCCACACCTACGCCGACTGGGACCGGCTGCGGGGCGAGGACCCCTACGACCGGGCCCGTCAGCACCTGGCCGTGCGGTACGCGCGCGGGGCCTGGCACCAGTACGTGCCCTTCCGCTCCCCTCCGGGGGGTGTGCTGGGCGGGCTCGGTCCCCGGGAGCGCCTGGTCCTCGTCCTCAGGCTGTACGAGGGTGTCGCCGAGGAGCAGACGGCGGCGCTGCTCGGGCTGACCGTCGAGCGCGTCGAAGTGATGTGCACGCGCGCGATGGAGAAGGTTCTGCGCCCCCCGCGCAGCCCCGCCCAGGCCGTGGCGAAGGTGGTGCCGTCGTGAACGTACGACAGCGGGAGGCGGCCGTACGGCGGCTCCTGGAGGGCACGCCGCCGCCGGTACCGCCCGAGCTGTACCCGGAGGCGGTACGGCGCGGGAACCGTATGCTGCGCCGCCGGACGGCGGCCCGGCGGCTGCTGTGGCTGGTGCTGCTGGCCGCCGTGATCGCCTTCGTGGTGTGGGCGTCGACGGCCCGCCCCTGGGTGGAGCCGCCGTCGGAGACGACTCCACCGGTGACGGGCTGGTGAGCGCCCACGGATTCAGCCGAGGGCCTGCTGGAGGTCCTCCAGGAGGTCGTCGACGTTCTCGATGCCCACGGAGAGGCGTACGAGGTCGGCGGGGACCTCCAGGGCGGAGCCGGCCGCGGAGGCGTGCGTCATACGGCCCGGGTGCTCGATGAGCGACTCGACGCCGCCCAGGGACTCGCCGAGCGTGAACACCTTGGCGCGGTTGCAGACCTCGACGGCAGCCTCCTCGCCGCCGGTGACCTGGAACGACACCATGCCGCCGAACGACTTCATCTGCTTGGCGGCGACCTCGTGACCGGGGTGGTCGGGCAGGCCCGGGTAGAGCACGCGGGACACGCGCGGGTGCCGGGTGAGCATGTCGGCGACCTTCGTGGCGTTCTCGCTGTGCCGGTCCATGCGCACGGCGAGCGTCTTGGCGCCGCGCAGCACGAGCCAGGAGTCGAAGGGCCCGGCGACCGCGCCCATCGCGTTCTGGTGGTACGCCAGTTCCTCGCCCAGTTCCTGGTCGCCGACGACCAGGGCGCCGCCGACGACGTCCGAGTGGCCGCCCATGTACTTGGTGAGCGAGTGCACGACGACGTCCGCGCCGAGCGCGAGCGGCTGCTGGAGGTAGGGCGTGGCGAAGGTGTTGTCGACGACCAGCTTCGCGCCGGCCTCGCGGGCGATCTGGGCGACCGCGGGGATGTCGGTGATGCCGAGCAGCGGGTTGGAGGGGGTCTCCACCCAGACGGCCTTGGTCTTCGGCGTGATGGCGGCCCGTACGGCCGCGGGGTCGCTGGTGTCGGCGACGGACCAGTCCACGCCCCACCGGGAGACGACCTTCGCGAAGAGGCGGAACGTGCCGCCGTACGCGTCGTTGGGGATGACCACGTGGTCGCCCGGGCTGAGCAGTGTGCGCAGCAGGCAGTCCTCGGCCGCCAGTCCCGACGCGAACGCGAGACCGCGCCGGCCGCCCTCCAGGGCGGCGAGGTTCTCCTCCAGCGCGGTACGGGTGGGGTTGGCGCTGCGGCTGTACTCGTAGCCGCCGCGCAGGCCTCCGACGCCGTCCTGCTTGTAGGTCGAGACCTGATAGATCGGTGGGACGACCGCGCCGGTGAGGGGATCCGCGGTGTTGCCCGCGTGGATCGCGAGGGTCTCGAAGTGCTGACTGATGTGGGTGTCGCTCATGGTTGTCGAGCGTAATGCTCCGCGCGGAAACGGTGCGCCTCATGGCTCGCGGGTTATGGGTGCGCCTCATGGCTCGCGGGTGATGGTGGTGGGGCGGGTGCGGGTGGGTGGGGGCTGGTCGCGCGAGGGCGAGGACAGGGCCGTCGCCGACCACGTTGGCCAATTGTCGGAGGCGTCTGGAACCCTTGGCGTATGGAGATTCTCTGGGGCCTGATGGCACTGCTCATGATCGGCTTTGTGATGTGGCCGGTCATGGCTCGCAGGCGTGCCGGAATTCAGCAGGTCGCGCCGGGCGACCCGGACGCCGCGGACCCGGCGAACTACGGGTTCGTACGGCAGGAGCTGCTGGACGTGCGGATGCCCGGCCCGGACCAGGACCTGCTGGACGTCCTGGACCTCGTGCAGCGCTCGCAGGACCACCGTTCCGCCGCCCAGCTGCTCGCGGGCACGGAGACCGAGGGCGAGGTCCGCTGGCAGCGGGTGCAGGCCTTCGCGGGCGCGGCCGCGTTGGAGTTGCAGCAGCGGCCGGGCGGGGTGAGCGAGTCGCCGGGCGGGCAGTGGCTGAGGGTGTGGCGCGCGGAGGCCCCCAAGGACGCCGGCGGCGCCGCGGTGCACGCGGAGTTCCTGGTGCAGCAGGCGTGGCGGACGTCGTCGCCGGGCACGGACGACTTCCGGATCATCATGGAGGAGGCGCGGTCGGCGTGCGGCGACGCGGCGCTGCTCGCCCCCGGTGACCCGATCCCGTACATCATCGAGCTGTCGGTCGCGCGTGGGCTCGGCTACTCCCGCGAGGAGTTCGAGCAGCTCTGGCTGAGGATCCTCGACCGCGCCCCGGCGCACATGGGCGCGCATCTGGCGGCGCTGCACTACTGGTGCGAGAAGTGGCACGGCTCGCGCGAGCTGGCGTACTCCTTCGCCGAGGCCGCCGCGGCCCGTGCCCCGCAGGGGTCGCTGCTGGCGGCGATGCCACTGTTCGCCGTCTTCGAGCACCTGCCCGAGGTGAACCTGGTCAGCGGCTTCTACCAGAGCGAGGTCGTCACCAAGGCGATCCACGGCGCCCTGTTCGCGGTGCACGCGGCACGGCCCGACGACCCGATGCTGGCCCATGTCCGCCATCTGCTGATCTTCTTCCTGGTGCGCGGCGAGCGCTGGGGCGAGGCCATGAACCAGCTGGTCCATGTCGACGGCCATGTGGGCGCCCTCCCCTGGACCCTGACCACCGACCCGGCGGAGGACTACGCGATATACCGGGCGCTGGCGGTGGCGGGCTACGAGGCGAACGGCGGCAGCCCGGCGACACTCATGCACTGAGCCGCGCCCCACCTCACGGCGGCCCCGCATCCCCCGCTTCACGGCGCAGTAAGTGCTTGCCACCCGCCGTCCGGTAAGAAAGAATCCGCCCCCACACGGATTGGTCATGGACACGTCCCCGGCCGCCCGATTTCACTGTTTTCGTGATCGTTCGCGATCTTTCCCGTGGGGGGACATCTGCCCGATGGGCGCGACCCTGCGCGCATTGCGCGCTCTTGTGCTGCTCGCCGGCTTCTATCTGCTCGGCGTGCTCCTGCTCGCGGCGCTCGCGGGCGCCGACTACCTGCTGTACCTGTACGACGTCCCGTCCGGCCTCGCCAGCAAGCTGTACCTGGTCTCCGTACTGCTGGCGATCCCGCTGGTGCGCGGCCTGTTCATGCTGCGCACCCCCAAGGGCGAAGAGCCGCCGGGGCTGGCGGTGAGCGAGGCCGACGAGCCCGAACTGTGGCGGACCGTACGGGAGTTGGCCGACCAGGTCGGCACCCGCGCGCCCTCGCGGATCGTGCTGACCGCCGACGTCAACGCGGCCGTCGGTGAGGACGCCCGGCTGCTCGGTCTGCTCCCCGGCCCGCGCCTGCTCCTGCTCGGCGTCCCCCTGATGCAGGGTCTGACCGAGGCGCAGCTGCGCGCGGTCCTCGCCCACGAGCTGGGCCACTACTCGAACGCCGACACCCGGCTCGCCGCGATCACCGTGCGCGGCCGCGCCCAGGTGCTGCGCACCATCGAGCACTTCGAGGAGCGCGCCGACAGGACCGCCGGACGCGAGCGGGCCCGGCAGGAGAAGAAGAACGCCAAGAAGTTGGCCAAGGGGAAGCAGGCCAAGGAGATCGACACCGCGGGGTCGGGCATCACCTACCGTGCGATGGCGGCGATCTACATGGGCTACGCGAAGCTCTACTTCCGCGCCACGCTCGCCGGTTCGCGCCGTCAGGAGTACGCCGCCGACGCCGCGGCCGCCCGGATCGTCGGCCGCGACGCCACCGCCTCGGCGCTGCGCGAGATCCCGGCGCTGGACGCCGCGTTCGGGTTCTACATGGACCGTTACGCGACGATGGGCGGCGGCGCCCGGCTGCTGCCGCCGCGCGGCGAGTTCTTCGGCGGTTTCGGCCACATGCTGAACGCCCGTCAGCTCGAACTGGTCGGCATACGCGACGACCTGCCCACCGAGCCGGTCTCGGCGTACGACTCGCACCCGCCGATCGCCGACCGCGTCCAGCGCATCGAGGCCCTGCCCTCCGACGGCCGCGCCGACGAGGCCAGGGGCGCGGCGCTCGCCCTGCTCGCCGCCCCGGAGCGGACCCTCACCGCTCTGGAGGACGCGGTCCTGGCGGACGACGTACGGCAGTTCCGGCGCGCCGGCGACTGGCAGGAACTGCTCGACGCCGCGATGGCGGAAGGATTCTCCTCCCTCGACACGCCGCTGCACCGGGCGCTCGCGATGTACACCAAGGAGCATCCGAGCCTGCCCGCGCTGCTCAAGGTCATCGAGGACGGCCAGCTGTGGCAGCTGGCCCGGCGGCTGCCGCTCTCCGACCAGGCCGCCGCCGCGAACGGCCGCGCCTTCCGCGAGTTCGTACGGCCCGCCCTCGCGGACGCGCTGCAGAGCATGGCCCTGGCCGAGCTGAGCACGCACGCCCTGCTGAGCTGGGAGTTCTCCTGGGAGAAGCCCGCCACCGTGCGTCTGCCCGCCGGGCCCGACGGCGAGGAGACCGACCTCGGCGCCGCGATCGAGGCGGCCGTCGGCGACCACCCTGACACCGAGCCGCTGCGCGCGCTCCTTCCCCCCGCTCCCCAAGGCCCCGCCGAGCGAGAAACGGACGCCCCGCGATGACCGTACTGCTGTGGATCCTGGCCGTCCTGGCGGTGCCCACCCTGGCCATCGGGGTGTGGCTGGCCGGGGTGTTCCTCAAGGAGTTCTTCCGCCCCAGCGGCGACGCCGACCCGGACACCGCCGAGGCGATGGGCCTGCTGCCGGCCGAGCGGCAGAACGCGAAGTACGCGGGCCCGCTGCCGGCCGGCTGGGACGCGACGCTCGCGGCCGTACGCGGCGGCGACTGGAAGGCCGCCGCCAAGTTGCTGCAGGACATCGGCCGGGACTGGGACCGCCGGTCCCGGGCCGCGGGCCTGCTGGGCGAGCTGGCCGCCGATGACGACGACTGGCTGCTCGCCTGGGAGACCGACCGGCCCGACGACCCGGACGCGGCCGTGGTCCGTTGCCGCAGCACGGTGATCCTCGCCGGGAACCTGCGGGGCGGGAAGCAGGCCAAGCACACGACCCGTGAGCAGTTCGACGGCTTCCACCGGATGCTGCACCGCTCCCGCGAGGAGATCGCGCGGGCGGCGGCGCTGAACCCCGACGACCCCACGCCGTACGTCACGGAGATCACGGTCGCCCTCGGTCTCGGCTACCCGAACTCCGAGATGGACCGGCTCTGGACGGAGATCACCGCCCGCGCGCCGCACCACTACGAGGGCCACTACTCGGCACTCCAGTACTGGTGCGCGAAGTGGCGCGGCTCGGAGCAGCTGGCGAAGGAGTTCGCCGAGCGCGCGGCCGAGAACGCGCCCCTCGGCAGCCTCCTCACCGTCCTGCCGCTGATCGCCCACTTCGAGCACGACAAGTCGGACGACAACAGCGTCGACCGTACGCCGACGATGATCGGCCGGGTGGACGCCGGCCTCGCCGACGCCGCCGCGGCCGACCCGACCCACCCCCGCCTGCCCGAACTTCGCCACCTCCTCGCCTACTACCTGTCCCTCCAGGACCGCGACGCGGCCGCGCTGGAGCAGTTCAAGCTGGTCGACGGGTATGTGAACGCGCTGCCGTGGCGTTACCGGGGCAGCGACGAGGAGATGGCCGCGTTCTACTGCCGTATCCGCAACATGTCGGCCCAAGCGGTGGCCGACGCGGCGAACGCCTGACGGCGGACACCCATCCGGAACACGCACGAGGAACACGCACGAGGAACGCGAACAGCGCGAACACGGAACGCGTAGGCGGAGCACGAAGGCGGAATTCGGGCGGCATCCGGGACGTTGTCCTGGGTGCCGCCCACTCGTTCGCCCACTCGTTCGCCCCTCGTTCGCCCAGTGATTCGCCCAGTGATTCGCCCGCCCGAGGACCCCGTTCGGTACCCGTACTCGTACTCGTACCCGTGGCGTCCCCTCCCCGAAGGAGTCAGCATGCTGTTCGGCCGCACCCCCCAGCTGCCCACCCGCGAGCAGGCCCTGCGCGGTCGCGCGGAGCGGCCGTTCTCCGTCCCGGACCGCCACACCGTCCTCGGCAACCCGCTCCTCGGCCCCTACCCCGAGGGCCTTGAGACCGCCGACTTCGGCCTGGGCTGCTTCTGGGGCGCCGAGCGCAAGTTCTGGCAGCTCCCGGCGGGCGTCTTCACCACCCTGGTCGGCTACCAGGGCGGTTTCACCGAGCACCCCACGTACGAGGAGGTCTGCTCCGGCCTGACGGGCCACACGGAGGTCGTCCGCGTGGTGTACGACCCCTCCGTCATCTCGTACGAGCGGCTGCTCCAGGTCTTCTGGGAGTCGCACAACCCCACGCAGGGCTTCCGCCAGGGCAACGACGTCGGCACCCAGTACCGCTCCGCCGTCTACACCCACACCCCCGAGCAGGCCGCGGTCGCCGAAGCCTCCCGCGAGGCCTACCAGAAGGTCCTGGCCGCCTCCGGCTACGGCTCGATCACCACGGAGATCCTCCCGGCGAAGGACCGCGACTTCTACCCGGCCGAGGCCTACCACCAGCAGTACCTGGACAAGAACCCGGCGGGTTACTGCGGGCTCGGCGGGACCGGGGTCTCGTGCCCGATCGGGGTGGCCCCGGCGACCCCGGCGGCCCCGGTGGAAGGCTGAGATCACCTCGATCCCCTTGGTCCCTTTCTGATGGCCGGAGCCCCTCGGACATGCCCTAGCGGCCACCTCCCCCCGGCTCGAACCCCGCCAGCATCTGTTCCAACGCCGCCTGGTCCGGGCCCACGAACGCCGGGGTGCCGGCCGCCGAGGCCAGGGTGTCGATCATCGAGCCCGTGATGCCCGCGGCCGGTGGGAGGTGGGTGGAGAGGACGAGGTCGGGCTCACGGTCCAGGAAGGGCTGGAAGCCCGCGCGGTACTTGTCGGGGTCGACGTTCTCGATCCAGGGGCTGTCGACCGTGGCCCACAGGAGCTGGGCGGCGCGCAGGTCCTCCACGGGGGCCGCGCGGGCGTCGTCCGCCTGGGCGAGTTCGGCGGTGGGCATCGGGCCGCCGAAGCAGTCGGAGCTGAAGCAGACGCCGGAGCGCTCGTCGAAGAAACCGACCGTGGCCGGGTTGTCGAACAGGGGTGGCCGGAACCCGATCAGGGTGCGGTCGCCCAGGTCGAGGCGCTCGCCGGGGTTGAGCAGATACAGGCGGTCGAGCGGGAACGGGCGTTCACAGGACATGATCCCGGCGCCGATGAACGTGGTCACCAGGCGTGCCTTGGGTGCCGCCTCCAGCAGCTCGAAGATGCCGCCGGTGTGGTCGCGGTCGGGATGGGTCAGCCAGATCCAGCGGACGTCGGCAGGTTCCAGTACGGAACCGAGCGTCGCCAGGAAGTCACGGTCGGGCAGGCCCAGGCCAGTGTCCACGACCATGGGCTCGGAGGCGAGCAGGACGAACGCGTTCACCGGGAGATGTCCGATGCCGGGTACTTCGAGGCTGTCGGACAGGACGCTGATGTCCGGGCGGACCCTGTGGACCGTGCCCGGGCGGACCTTCTGAAGGGGCATGTCGCTCACACCTCTGGAAACCCCCCACGGTGGTGATCGCGCCGCGACCGTCTGAGCACACCCGAGCCTGCCGAAGCATGCGGACTCCCTCCATCCTCCGACTTCCCCGCACGCGCCGCATCCGGGCGGTGACCGGGTTCTCAGGGGCGCGGTGAACTGCGCGACCAGCCCCCACCCACCCGCAGCCGAAAGAACCGACTCAGCCAGCCCGCCCCACGCCGGAGGCCACCGTGCCCCAGCTCGCCAGAAGGCGTAGTGCGTCGGCCGACGGGGAGCCCGGTTCGGCGTGGTAGGTGATCAGCGTCTGCTCCTGGTCGTCGGGGAGGCGGAACGACTCGAAGCAGAGTGTGAGGTCGCCGACCAAGGGGTGGCACATCCGCTTCACCCCATGGCTCTTCTCCCTGACGTCGTGCGTCGCCCACAGTCGCCGGAACTCCTCGCTCTTCACCGACAGCTCCCCCACCAGCGCCGACAGCCGCGGATCGTCCGGATGGCACCCCGCGTCCATCCGCAGATAGCTGACGATGTCGGCCGCCTTCTGCTCCCAGTCGAGATAGAGGTCCCGGTACTCGGGCCGCAGGAACACCATCCGCGCCCAGTTCCGCTCCTGCGGCGGCAGCTCCGACCAGTCCCCGAACACCGCCGCCGCCATCCGGTTCCAGACGAGGATGTCCGAGCGTCGGCCCGTGACGTACGCGGGAATCCCGTCCAGCGTGTCCACCAGCTGCCGCAGGGCACCCCGCACCTGCTGCGGCCGGCTCGACGGCTTCTTCTTGTGGGCCTTCGGCTTCGCGAGATGCGTGAGGTGGGCGTGCTCGGCGCCGGTCAGGCGCAGGGCGCGCGCGATCGCGTCGAGTACCTCCGCCGACACATTGCGCCCGTTGCCCTGTTCGAGCCGCGTGTAGTACGCCACCGACACACCCGCGAGCTGGGCCAGCTCCTCCCGCCGCAGCCCGGGCACCCGACGGTGCCGTCCGAAGCTCGGCAGGCCCACGTCCTCCGGCTTCAGCCGGGCACGCCGGGTGCGCAGAAACTCACTGAGCTCGGCACGCCGGTCCAGTGCGCCGGTGGCCCCGGCGGCGGCTACGGCTTCGGGCTGTTCGTCCATACGTAAAGTATTCCCGGTCGTACGCTCACGAGCCTGACCCCGCCAGTAGTAGGACCAGCGAGCGTACGCAGAGCCGTGGCCTGGGTGAACCCTGTGGGATGAGGCACGCTGGTGTCCGGTCCCGGCCGGAAGGCAGGCCGGGCGCCGAACCACTCGCTAGGAGATCCCCGGCATGACCACCACAGTCGCCGCCTACGCGGCACCGTCCGCGAAGGCTCCGCTGGAGCGCACCACCATCGAGCGCCGCGAGGTCGGCGAGTTCGACGTACTGATCGACATCAAGTTCTCGGGCATCTGCCACTCCGACATCCACCAGGCCCGTGAGGGCTGGGGCGAGGCGATCTTCCCGATGGTGCCGGGTCACGAGATCGCCGGTGTCGTCGAGGCCGTCGGCTCCGGTGTCACCAAGTTCAAGGTCGGCGACCGCGTGGGCGTCGGCTGCATGGTGGACTCCTGCCGCGAGTGTGAGAACTGCGAGGCGGGCCTGGAGCAGTACTGCCTCAAGGGCAACGTCGGCACGTACAACGCCCTCGACAAGAACGGCGAGCCCACCTACGGCGGCTACTCGCAGAAGATCGTCGTCGACCAGGCCTTCACCGTGGGCATCCCCGAGGGCATCTCCCTCGACGAGGCCGCGCCTCTGCTGTGTGCCGGCATCACCACGTACTCCCCCCTCAAGCACTGGAACGCCGGCCCCGGCAAGAAGGTCGCCGTCGTCGGTCTGGGCGGGCTCGGTCACATGGCCGTCAAGCTGGCGCACGCGCTCGGTGCCGAGGTGACGGTGCTGTCGCAGTCCCTGCGCAAGCGGGAGGACGGGCTGAAGCTGGGCGCGGACCACTACTACGCGACCAGCGACCAGGAGACCTTCAAGGTGCTCGCCGGCACCTTCGACCTGATCGTCTCCACGGTCTCGGCTCCGCTGAACCTCGACGCGTACCTCTCCCTGCTGAAGACGGACGGCGCGTTCGTGAACGTGGGCGCCCCCGAGGAGCCCGTCGCGCTGAACCTCTTCTCGGTGATCGCCGGCCGCAAGACCCTCGCCGGGTCCGGTATCGGCGGCATCCAGGAGACCCAGGAGATGCTCGACTTCTGCGCCGAGCACGGTCTGGGCGCGGAGATCGAACTGATCCGCGCCGACCAGATCAACGAGGCGTACGAGCGCGTCCTGGCGAGCGACGTCCGCTACCGCTTCGTGATCGACACCGCGACGATCTGACCGCGGCCGGCCGCGGGCCGGTGGGGGGGCAGGTGGGGGCAGGGGCGGCGAGGGCGAAGGATCCCCGCCGCCCCGAGCCCGCCCTACCTTCCGAAATACGCGTCGTAGATCGTCACCTTCGACACGTTCCCCTTCTTGTCCGTCACCTCGGCGCGGAACGACACGCTCTCCCCGGCCGCCGGGTTCTTGAAGGTGAGATGACCGCCGGTGACGGCGGTCCTGGTCCACTTCTCGCCGCCGTCGAAGGAGACGTACACGGTCAGGGACTTGAGGTTCCCGCCCGCGGCCGCCCCCTGGACGGTGACCGGAACGAACGCCTTCGCACCCGTCGAGACCGTGCCGTCCAGGGCGACGCCCGTACCGAAGCGCACCACGGAGACCGGCAGCTTCGTGTCCGTACTCGTCTTCTTCGACTTGAACGTCCAGCTCGCGTCGATCCTCGACGAGACCCTCGCCAGTTCCGGCGCCCGCCGCACGGACGTCGTCAGCCGGTACGAGGCGAGCCCCGGCGGGACCTTGAACTGCCCCGCCCCGTCCAGCGCGTCCTCAGCCGAGGCGTACTTCTCGCCGTTCCGGTACAGCGTGGTCTTCGCCGACGCGTACACCGACGCCCCCGCGTGCCCCTTGCCGTCGGCGAACATCGGCAGCAGGCCGTAGAGGTGGTCGCCGTCGCGCCGGATGCCGTACGTGCCGGCGATCCTCGGCCCGAAGACAGCGACATTGAACCTCTTCGCATAGCTCCTGCCGGCCTTGAAGGCCTGGCTGTCGCCCATGGTGTAGTAGGCCTCGACGATCGGGAAGCCCTGGTCGTCGACCCCGGCGTACTGCTCGAAGTCCAGGCCCCACTTCACCCCGCCCGCGCCCGACACGTACAGCGTGCGGGTGCCGGGCAGGGTCTGCTCGACGCCGATGCCTGAGGAGGCGGAGCCGCCGGGCAGCGCGGCCCAGGCGACGACCGCGCCCTTCTTGCCGGCGACCGAGGAGCCCAGGCCGGTCTTCACCTCGGCCAGTTCGCTCTTCTTCCAGTGCTTGGTGTAGCCGGTCGCGAGCTTCTTGACCTTGCCGCCGGTCGCGGTGCCGTACTGCGTGGCGGCACCGGCCGTCCAGTGCCCCTGCCAGCTCTGCGAGAGCCTGCCACCGGTCACCGCCGGGCCGAGGTGGGCCGTACGGAAGTTCTCGTACGTGTCGAGCCACCAGCCGTACGCGTAAGTGTTGTCGCCGACCCGGACCGAGTAGTCCGGCGACGCGAACACCGACTCGGCGGAGGCGGCCGGCACGGTGATGTCGACCGGTTTCGTCTTGCGCGCGTCCAGGGTGATGTCGAGCTTCCGGTCGACAGTCAGCTGCGGCCGGGCCAGCCAGTCGGCGCCCTTCTGGATGTCGTCCTCGGCCACGATGATCGCGGAGTTGAGGATGTAACCCCCCTTGGGGGCGCGGACCTTGACGCTGCCGTCCGCGTCGTACGGCATGAACCACTTCTGGTCGGCGAGTCCGGAGACACCGGTCATGTCGATCAGGTAGTTCTCGGCGGGCTTGCCGTCCCGCCCGATCACCTTGAAGTTCACGTCGTACGACTCGACCTCCCGCTGCACGGCCGCGGCCGTCCGTACGCTCTGGCCGCCGCCGGTGGCGGTGACGTACGCGGAGTAGGCGCCGTTCAGGCCGCCGCCCAGCTTGGTGTCGACCGTCAGTTTCACGGAGGCGGTGCCGCCGCCCGCGGGGACCGTGACCTTCTTGGCGCCCAGCTCGAAGAAGCCGGCGGGGGCCGCCTTGCCCTTGGGGTCGGTGGCCGCGAGGGCGAGCGTGAGGGTGACGTCCTTCTTGCCGAGGTTCTTGTACGTGAGCTTCTCGGTCTTCGGCTTGTCGTCGGTGTGTGGCCACAGCGCGACACCGAAGCTGACGGAGACCGGGTCGGCCACGACCGTCTGCTTGATGGCCTTGTCGACCTGGATCCGGCCCGAACCCTGCTGGAACGGCGTGTACTTGCCGCCCTTCGTGGACGCGGTCAGCGCGCCCTTCAGCTCGGTGTACGTCCACTCGGGGTGCTGCTGCTTGAGGATGGCGGCGGCGCCCGCGACATGCGGGGTGGCCATCGACGTACCGGAGATGGTCAGATACCCGGCGGGTTTCTGGCCGACCTCCTTGTCGATGACGCTGTCCGGGGCCGCGGCGGCGGTGATGTCGACGCCGGGCGCGGTGACATCGGGCTTGATCCGGCCGTCCAGGCCGGGGCCGCGGCTGGAGAAGGAGGCGAGCTTGTCCTTGTCGTCGACCGCGCCGACGGTGAGCGCGGCCTCCGCACTGCCCGGGGAGCCGATGGTCTGCCCGCCGTAGTCGCCCTCGTTGCCGGCGGCGACCGCGAAGAGGATGCCCTTCTCCTTGGAGAGCTTGTTGATGGCCGCTTCCATCGGGTCGATCTCGGGGGTGTCGCCGCCGCCCAGGCTGAGGTTGACGACATCGGCGCCCTGCTCGGCCGCCCAGTCCATACCGGCGATGATCCCGGAGTCGTCACCGGAGCCGTCGTCGCTCAGCACCTTGCCGTTGAGCAGCTTGGCGCCGGGCGCGACTCCCTTGTACCTGCCCTTGGACTTCGCGCCGGTGCCGGCCGCGATCGAGGCGACGTGCGTGCCGTGGCCGTACTTGTCGGTGGTGTCGGGCGAGGCGGAGAAGTTCTTGTCGGCGATCACCTGGCCCTTGAGGTCCGGGTGGGTCGCGTCGACGCCCGTGTCCAGGACGGCGATGGTGACGCCCTTGCCGTCGTAGCCGGCCTTCCAGGCCTTCGGGGCGCCGATCTGCGGGACCGACTTGTCGAGGCTGACCTTGCGGACCCCGTCCAGCCAGACGTGCGCGACCCCGGTGGCGGCGGTGCCGTCGGCGTCGGTGACCGCCTTCCACAACTCGGCGGCGTCGTCCTTGGGTGTGAGGACCGCGTCGGCGTTGAGGGTCCGAAGCGTGCGGCGCACCTTGGTGTCGCCCGCGTCCCGTACATCGGCCCGGGCGTCGGCGGCGGTGCCCCGGTAGCCGACGATCAGCTTCAGTCCCCGCTTGTGGGCCTTGCGGATCGCGGCCCTGCTCAACTCCGTGACGTCGAACAGGCGTCGGTCGAGGGTGCCGGTGGCGATCAGCCGGGCGGCGTCGGCCGGCACGACGTACGTATGGCCGTCGGCCTCGCGTACCTGGACGGGGACGCCCGCACGCCCCTTCGCCCGTTCGAGCCCCCGCACCCGGCCGTCGGCGTCGATACGGACGCGGTCCCCGGTGATGAGGGTGATTCTGTGGTCGGCCGTGAGGTCGGCCCCGGTCGTACCGTCGTCCCCGGTCGCCTGCTCGGCCGCGGTGGACGCCGGGGCGGTCAGTCCCACCGTCAGCGCCACGGCGGCCGCCGTGGCGATCGTGGCCGAGCGTGCTCGCTGTACTTGTCTGCGCAAGTCTCCCCCTGGAGCAGCAGAAGTCCGGCGAATCTCCCGTTCGTCCGGCCAGGGGATATTTACGCCCATACAAGCCAACACCCCCCGGAATACGCAGTATGCCGAGAGGCTAATAGGCGCTCAATAGTGAGGAAGCTGCCAATAACTGAGGTAATAGCTTCACTTGTGTCTTTTTCTGCCCATTCGGGCTCAACACCCCACCCGGACAATCCCACCACGCCACGCGATTCCCACCCGTCGCAGAACCCGGACCACGCACGCCCCGCACGCGCCCGGGTTCCACATCAACGCGCCCCGCCCGTGTTAGGCCCCGGCGTTCTCCTTGACAGTGATCCGCCCCTTGCGGATGGTCGCGACCCGAGGGGCCTTCTTCGCCAGGGCGGAATCATGGGTGACCATGATGAAGGTGAGCCCGTGCTCCTTCCACAGGGTCTCCAGTACGTCCATGATCTCGTCGCGCATGGACTCGTCGAGGTTGCCGGTGGGTTCGTCGGCGAGCAGCACCTTCGGCTGCTTGACCAGCGCACGGGCGATGGCGACACGCTGCTGCTGACCACCCGACAGTTCGGTGGGCAGATGCGCGAGCCGCTCCCCGAGCCCCACCGACTCAAGCGCCTCGGCGGCCCGCCGCCGCCTTTCCTTGGCCTTCACCCCGAGGGGTACGAGGGCGGTCTCGACGTTCTCCTGCGCGGTGAGCGTCGGGATCAGATTGAAGCTCTGGAACACGAACCCGATGTTCTCGCTGCGCACTTTGGTCAATCTGGCCTCGGACAGCTTGGCGAGATCGGTTCCGTCCAGCTCGACACTTCCCGCACTCGGCTTGTCGAGCCCACCGAGCATCTGAAGCAACGTCGACTTCCCCCCGCCGGTCGGCCCCTGAATGACCAGCCGATCCCCGTCCGCGATGGTGAGATCGACCCCGTCGAGCGCGTTGACGGTGTCCTTGCCGCGCGAATACTGCTTGGTGACGCCGTTGAGTACGTACATGGGGCAACAACTCCTGCTTTTCGTGGGTGACTTGACTACCGGGACCGCACGGCTACTCCACGCGCCGCAACGCGTCGGCCGGCCGCAGCCGAGAAGCCCGCCACCCGCCGAACGCACCCGCGACAAGCCCGCCCGCGACCGCCAGCCCCACCGCCACGGCAATGGTCGAGACACTCACCGGCGCCGTAAGAGCGACCTCCAGCGCGTCCGAAGCCGCCTGCTGCCCGCGACCACCGCCGCCACCGGGGAAGCCACCGCCGGGACCCCCGCCACCGGGTCCACCCCCGAACCCGCCACCGGTGGTACCGATTTCCGCCTGCAGCGTCGGGCTGATCGCCGTGACGAGATATGCCCCCGCCAGCCCCAGCGCGATGCCGAGCGCCCCACCGACCAGGCCGTTGACCATCGCCTCGCCGACGACCTGCCGGGTCACCCGCCCCGACTTCCACCCCAGCGCCTTGAGCGTGCCGAACTCCCGCACCCGGCGCGACACCGCCGAGGACGTCAGCAGCCCCGCCACCAGGAACGCGGCGATCAGCACGGCGATCGACAGCCACCTGCCGACGTTCGAGGCGAGGTCGGAGGCCGTGGACAGGGATCCGGAGACGGTCTTGGCCAGATCGGCGGAGGTCGTCACCGTCGTACCCGAGATGTTCTTCTGGATATCGGACTTGACGCTGTCGATCCGCTGCGAGTCGGTCGCCTTGACATAGATCGTGGTGACCTTGTTCTTTGAGTCGCTGAGCGTCTGCGCCTGCTTCAGCGGGATGTACAGGTTGGCCGCCGCGTCCCCGGTGCTGGGCGTGGCGATACCGATGACCTTGTACTTGGTGCTCTTGATCGTGACGGTGTCCCCGACCGAGAGCTCCTTCTCCTTCGCGTACGACTTGTCCGCGACGACCACCTTGGAATCGGCCTCGGACGCCTTGAACGTACGACCGCTGGTGATCTTCGAGGAGGTCAGCGGGCCGAGCGCGGGCTCGGTGACGTCCGTGCCGTACACGGAGTAGTTGTTGACGTCGAACTCGGCTCCGCCGCCCTCGACCCGCCCCTGGGGCTGCCCGTTCCCGCCCTGGCCGCCGCCGGGACCGCCCTGCTGCTGACCGCCGTTCGCGTTCTGGTCCTGCTGGAACTGGCCCCGCCGGAACTGCCCGTCCACCTTGATGACCTGGAGGCTGAGTCCGCCGACGGCGTCCGCGACATCCTTCTGGTCACCGACCTTGGTGACGGTCGAGGCGGCCAGGGTCTCGAAGCCCTGGACCATGACGACATCGCTGCTCTGCTCGTCGTCGGAGTCGTCGTCCTGCGCGTCGAAGCGGAAGCGGGGGCGGTCGTCGCCGTTCTCACCGGGCGCGGAGCGGGCCTTGGTGACGGTCATGTCGGTGCCGAGCCCGTACAGGGATTCGAGTACCTTGCCCTGCGCCTTCTCCATGCCCGAGGACACGGAGCTGACCACGATCACGAGCGCGATGCCCAGCGCGAGACCGGAGGCGACGACGAGGGCCGCCTTTCTGCGGCGGCGCAGTTCGCGCCTCAGGTAGGTGAAGAACATGGCGGCAAGCTAGAGACGCCGCGTGATGAAGGGATAAGCCAGCCATAAGAGAAGGATGAGAAGGCTGTGCGCAGCCCCGGAAGAACCCCGGAAGAGCCTTGGAAGGCCCGCTGGAAGCACCCCGGAAACACCGATGCCGCCCCCGGGGGGCGGCATCGGCGGCACAGCGTCACCTCATACGGGGGCTCAGGCCTGCGAACCCGCCGTCCACTCGGCCCAGCTCAGGTTCCAGCCGTTGAGGCCGTTGTCCGGGGCGACCGTCTTGTCACCGGTGTTCCGGATGTCCACGACGTCACCGACGATCGAGTTGTTGTAGAACCAGGCGCCCTCGGTGTCGGGGTCGTTGGCGCCCTTGGTGTCGTTCAGACCGACACAGCCGTGGCTGGTGTTGACGTTGCCGAAGACGGAGTCGGCACCCCAGTAGTTGCCGTGGATGAACGTCCCGGACGTGGTGAGCCGGATGGCGTGCGGCACGTCCTTGATGTCGTACTCACCCTTGCCGTCGTCGTCGGTGAAGCCCACGGTCGCGCCGTTCATGCGCGTCTCCTTGAACTTCTCCGACATCACCATGACGCCCTGGTACGTCTTGTTCTCGGGCGAACCGGCGGAGATCGGGATGGTCTTGATGACCGTGCCGTTGTGCATGACCTTCATCTGCTTGGTCTTGGCGTCGACGACCGAGACCTGGTTGCGGCCGATCTTGAAGGTCACCGTCTTCTGCTGCACACCGAACACGCCGTCGGAGCCCTCGACACCGTCGAGCGCGAGCTTCAGCGTGACGGTGGAGTTCTCCTTCCAGTACTCCTCGGGGCGGAAGTCGATGCGGTTCGCGTTGAACCAGTGACCGACGACCTCCTGGCCGGAGGTGGTGCTGACGGTGATCCCCTTCTGGACGGCGGCCTTGTTGGTGATCGCCTTGTCGAAGTTGATCGAGACCGGCATACCGACGCCGACGGTCGAGCCGTCCTCCGGCGTGAAGTTGCCGATGAAGCTGTTGGCCGGCGAGACCGTGGTGAACGCCGCGTTCTCGTGGGCCTCGCGGCCGTCCGCGTCCTCGGCGGTGGCGGCGATCTTGTAGCTGGTGGACCGCTCCAGCTGGGCGCTCGGGGCCCAGCTCTTCTTGTCGGCGGATATCTCACCGGCGACGGCCGTGCCGTCGGCGGTGGTCATCGCCACCTTCGTGAGCGAGCCCTTGCTCACGGTGACCTTCGCCGAGTTGTTGATGGAGGCGTTGGTCGAGCCGTCCTTCGGCGTGATCGCGATCTCAGCCACGGAGTTCTTCTTGGCCGCCGCCTCGTCGGCCTTGGCCTGCGAGGAGTCCCCGCCGTCGTTCCCGGACGCGTTGTCGCTGTCGCCTCCGCTGCACGCAGAGAGCACCAGCACCCCGCCGAGCAGTGCGGACGCGACCGTGAGGCCCTTGCGCCGCTTACTGTTCGTCATCACACGCTTCTCCATCGTTGCCGAAATCCCCGAACCCGAGATCCCCGTAAGCACTAAAACATCTCAACGGCATGTTCCCGTTCCGCTTCCCGCGGATCTGTGGGATACGCCACGTCGGCCACGCCTCGATCAACAGCGAATCAGCAGTGACCCAGGGGCGTGCGGATGCACCAGTGCGCCCCCTGAGACGACAGAACCCCGAGCGCCGGTTGCGCCCGGGGTCAAGTTCTTCCCAAGAAGCGTCAGCCGAGCCGGTCTTCCTCGTCCGTCTCGCCGTCATCATCCTCGCCGAGGCCCCATTCCGGCGAATCGGGGTCGTAGTCGATTCGCTCACTGCTCCAGGAGGCCTGTGCGAGTTCGACCCCCGGCACCCCGCTGACCAGGTCGAACGGGTCGACGAGATACGCGATGGCCTCCGCCGTGTCTTCCGTCACGGCGCTCTCGGCGTGCGCCCGCTCGTCGTCCGGCATGTCGGGGTCGTCGGCGATGCGGCGCAGCGCGGCACCCGTGACGGCGTCGACGTTCTCGACCTCCACCACCAATTCCACCCGAAGGCGGACAAACTCTGAATTCTCAGAAGTGTTCATGGAACGGAGCGTACGTCTCACGGCTCCCACGACTTTCCCGCGACCCGCGCCTTTCATTAGCATCGCTGTCTACGGCCAATTCGCCAGCGCCACAAGGGGATCGATATTCCGTGTCCGTCGCACGTCGCGCGTCGTCCACCGCCCGCCGCTCGCTGCTGACCGCAACCGCCGCGGGGACCCTGCTGTGCGCCCTGTGGTTCGTGCCGTCCGCGAACGCGACGCAGGACGAGACGGTGGCGGAGCGCACGAGTACGAGTACGAGTTCAAGCACGGCCACCGGGGCCGACACCAGCGCTGACACGAGCAAGGACGAGGCCACGGAGCACACGCGGCTCGCCGACACCGGAAGCCCCAACACCACGCCGTACATCATCGGCGGCACCCTCTGCCTGGCCCTGGGCGCGGGCTTCGTGGCGTACTCGGTGCGGCAGGGGCGAGTGGAGGCGTACTGATCAAGGGGCCGCCGTTCCAGGACGGCAGCCCCTTTCACGTACGCGCAGGTGTCAGGCGAGCGGCCCCGTCACCGACTCCACCGCCGCCACCAGCCGCCCGTCCCGGACGAACGTGTCGGCCAGTGCCAGGTCGGGGGCGAGGAAACGATCCGGCCCGGGGCCCTCGACCCCGGCCTTGCGGACGGCCTCGATGACGGCCCGGGTGGCGGGCGCGGGCGTCAGGCCCTCGCGCAGCTCGACCGCGCGGGTGGCGGCGTACAGCTCGACGGCGAGGACGCGTGTGAGGTTGTCCACGGCCGTGCGGAGCTTGCGCGCGGCGGACCAGCCCATCGAGACGTGGTCCTCCTGCATCGCCGAGGACGGGATGGAGTCGGCCGAGGCCGGTACGGCGAGCCGCTTCAGCTCGCTCACCAGCGCCGCCTGCGTGTATTGGGCGATCATCAGCCCGGAGTCGACGCCGGCGTCGTCGGCGAGGAACGGCGGCAGCCCGTGCGAGCGGTTCTTGTCCAGCAGCCGGTCGGTGCGGCGCTCGGCGATGGAGGCCAGATCGGCGACGGCGATGGCGAGGAAGTCCAGGACGTACGCGACCGGGGCGCCGTGGAAGTTGCCGTTGGACTCCACGCGCCCGTCGGGCAGTACGACCGGGTTGTCGACGGCCGACGCCAGCTCGCGCTCGGCCACCAGCCGGGCGTGCGCCATCGTGTCCCGCCCGGCGCCCGCCACCTGCGGGGCGCACCGCACCGAGTACGCGTCCTGCACGCGCGGCGCGTCGTCCTGGTGGTGCCCGGTGAGCTCGGAACCCGCCAGCACGGCCAGCATGTTGGCGGCCGAGGCGCCCTGCCCGGGGTGCGGGCGGATGGCGTGCAGCTCGGGGGCGAGGACCTTGTCCGTGCCGAGCAGGGCCTCCAGCGACAGGGCGGCCGTGATGTCGGCCGACTTGTAGAGGGAGTCCAGGTCGGCGAGCGCCATGATCAGCATGCCGAGCATGCCGTCGGTGCCGTTGAGGAGGGCGAGGCCTTCCTTCTCCCGCAGTTCGACGGGGGCGAGGCCGTGCTCGGCGAGCAGCTCGGCGGCGGGCCGTACGACCCCGTCCGGGCCCTCGGCGTCCCCCTCCCCCATGAGGGCGAGCGCGCAGTGGGACAGCGGGGCCAGGTCGCCGGAACAGCCGAGGGAGCCGTACTCGTGCACGACCGGGGTGATCCCGGCGTTCAGGAGGTCGGCCATGCTCTGCGCGACCTCGGGGCGTACGCCCGTGCGACCGGAGCAGACGGTCTTCAGCCGCAGGAACATCAGCGCGCGCACGACCTCGCGCTCCACCCGCGGGCCCATGCCGGCCGCGTGCGAGCGGACGATGTTGCGCTGGAGCCGGGCGCGCAGTTCCTGGCTGATGTGCCGGGTCGCGAGCGCGCCGAAGCCGGTGGAGACCCCGTAGACGGGGTCCGGTTTGGCCGCCAGCGCGTCCACGATCGCGCGGGCCGCGGCAAGCGCCGTGAGCGCCTCGTCGGAGAGCTCGACCCGGGCGCCGGCACGCGCCACGGCGAGGACGTCGGCCGCGGTGGCACCCGAGGTCCCGAGCACCACCGCATCCACAGAGTGCATATCCATATTCAGGATCGTAGGGACTGAATCGCCGAATGTCACGACCGATCGCGGGAGGGACTCCTTACGCCGCCCGCCGGACGCGCGATCGATGACACGATCCGTGACATTCAGGGGCGGAGCAATCCGCGTAGATCAAAGGCTGATCAGAAATACATTGGATTTCGGTCCAAGATTGATCAGAAACATGCAGATCGGAGGCTTGGTCGCGCCGACCCGGGGATACGGTCGAGTCGCACTCGAAGCAATGAAGCTTCAAGTGAGAGAAGCAGAGATGAGGTCATTCCCATGGCGACCCCCCACCGCCGGACGGCCACGATCGTCACCCTCCTCGCCGCCGCCGGGCTGGCCCTCGGCGCCGCGGCGACACCCGCCACCGCGGCCGTCGGCAGAACCTGATGGCCAACACCTCCTGGGACGCCAAGTCCGTCTATGTGTCGGGCACTTCGGAGTGCAAGCGCCTGAACTCCGGGACCGACGGCAGGAAGAACGCCAATGCCACGGTGACCCGGGGCGCGTCCCTGCGACTGACCACCTTCAGCAGCACGAACTGCACCGACGGCCTGCTCCTGACCCGGGACTTCGTGGTCAGCACGGACCTGGACAACTACTGGGCCAACATGCGGTAGCGACCGCGCGGTTCTTTCCCCCCACGGCCACGGTCACTACGGCCATATTCCCCCCGACAGCCGTAGTGACCTCCCAGGACCGCGCGGTCCGTGACAACCGCGCGGTCCACCAGGGGCCCGCAGTCCGGTTCGGCGCGGAACCGGCGAGCGGGTACTAGGACCGGCGCCCTCTGATGCGGCGCCGGTCCCCCGGGTGGGTCGGATCGACAGGGGCCGGCGGACGGTCGGCCAGACTGACGACCGGGTCCTCGGCACCCTCGCCCTCACGGCCCGCGACGACCGGCTCGACGGAACCGGCGGCCTTGGCGCGGTACTGCGCCGCGTCGGCGAGCCGGAACAGCCGGCGGGCCGAGCGCACCGGACCGATCGGATCCCCGGTGGACGCCACCCCGCACGCGACCCCGTCGCCCGGCTCCAACTCCCGTGCCCGCGTGCACAGCTCGCCCGCGACCCGGACCACCTCGTCCGCCGTGGGCCCCACCGCCAGCAGACAGAACTCGTCACCGCCCAGCCGAGCGGCGAGCACCCGGCGGGGCAGCTCCGCCGCACAGCGCGAGAGCACCGTGCCGAACCGCTCCAGCAACTGGTCCCCGACCGCGTGACCGTAGGAGTCGTTCACCTTCTTCAGACCGTTCAGGTCGCACACCACCAGGCTGATCACCGTGGACTTCCCCCGGTGCGCCTCCATCGCCTCGTCCAGCCGCAGATCGACCGCGCGCCGGTTGCCGAGCCCGGTGAGCGAGTCGGTGTACGCGAGCCGACGGGCCTCCTCCAGGCGTTCCGACTGGGCGATCCCGGCCGCGACGACCGAGGCCAGTACGGTCGCGAACGCGGCGTCGTCGCCGTGGAAGACGGGCTCCCCGGCGGGCCGGGCCACATACAGCTCGCCCCATGCCCGGCCGTTCAGCACGACGGGCGCCACGACACAGCAGCCGCGTTTGCGCCGGCGCAGGGTGGCCACACGCTGGTGGCAGTAGCCGCCGAAGAGCCGTCGACCGACCGGCCCGGCGGCCGTCTCCACCCAGGCGTTGGGCTCACCGCCCTCCAGCCACCGCTCGTGCAGAAACTCGGTGATCTCCGGGAACTCGTGCACCGGGTATGTCTCGTCCTCGGGGAACTCCTCCTCGTCCGGCGACCGGCACCCCACGTTCACCAGCACCCGCAGCCGCCCGCGGTCCCGCTCCCACACGGAGAGCGCGGCGAAGCTGCCGGACAGGGCCCGGCACGCGCCGTCGGCGGCGGCCCGCCATGTCTCGCGCGGGCTGTGCGCCGCCGCCATGCCCCGCGCCAACGCCACCACGGCCCTCAGGCGTCTGTCCTCACCCATTGCTCCAGGCTAGGTAGCTTTGGGCAGGTTTGAGACATCAGTGGGGCGAACCGGTGTACGGACGAGGTCGGCGAAGGGCCGGACCGTCACCCCCTGCGACCATCCCCGTCGTCACTCACCGGGCCACTGCGGCTTCCGCTTCTCGTTGAAAGCGGCGACCCCCTCGGCCCGGTCCCCGGAGAACGCCACCGAACGCCACGCCGAGTCCTCGACCTCCAGACCGGCACGCAGATCAAGACCGTGCCCCAGCCGCAGCGCGCGCTTGGCGGCCCGCAGCCCGACGGGCGAGTTCGCGGCGATCCGGGCGGCCAGCTCCAGCGCCTCCACCCGGTCCCGCCCCTCCTCCACCAGCTGGTCCACGAGCCCCAACTCCCGCGCCTCGACGGCCTCCAGCCGCCGCGCCGTGAAGATCAGCTCGGCGGCCCGCGCGGCCCCCACCCGACGCGGCAGCAACTGCGTACCGCCACCGCCCGGGATCACCCCCACCGACACCTCGGGCAGCCCCACCACCGCCGTACGGTCGGCCACGATCAGGTCGCAGGAGAGCGCCAGCTCGAAGCCGCCGCCCAGCGCGAAGCCGTGCACGGCGGCGATCGTCGGCATCGGCAGCTCCAGTACGCCGGTGTAGGCGCCCCGGGCCACGGGCCGCTGCCGCACCAGCTCGGCGTCGCTGAAGGAGTTCCGCTCCTTCAGGTCGGCCCCCACACAGAACGCCCGCTCGTGCGTCGACGTCACCACGACCACGCGTACGTCCCGGTCGGCGGCCAGCGCCGCGCACGCCCCGGCGATCGAGCGGGCCATGTCCGTCGACACGGCGTTCATGGCCTTGGGCCGGTCGAGGGCCAGCTCGGCGACGTGGTCGTGCCGCCGTACGACGACGAACTCCCCGAACCGCCGCGTCCCGTCCTGCTGCCCCTGCTCGGCCGGCTCCGCCGCGGCACCCGAATCCGTGACGCCCATGACACCCTCCCGGTTAACGCGGGTTAACTTTTCCGATCCGTCCAGATCATCGCAGCCGGGCCCGGCCGAGAAAAGCCCGGCATCGCGAACGGCAACAACCCGAGCACCTCTTTTCTCGTTCGAGTGATATTCCGACCTTCTCCGGCGGTACCGCCCGCACCAGGGCATAACCTGCCCTGCGCCACAGGCGCATCGGGGGTCACGGGCGCCCGGAAAGAGCAGGGGGAACGGTCCATGACGACGAACACGCTGACCAGGCCGACGACGGCACCGACGGTGCCGGTACAGCGCACGGCACCGGTGGCGCCGAAGTCGGCAGCACCGGCGCCGGCCCACCCGGACCAGGCCGCCCCGGACCCCGCCCTCGCCGCGCCCCGCCCGCGCGGCCGGCACCGCAGGCCGCGCCCCCGGAAGCTGCTGTTCGCCGTGGGCGGGCTGGCCCTGGCGGCGGGGGCCCTGAGCCTCGTACGGCTGACCTCGGACCCGACGGGCTCCGGCGCCGGTGCGGCGGGGTCCGAGCCGCGGGCGGCCGACGGGATCGCGGACGAGCCGTCCGAGGCGGTGGAGGCGGCGGAGACCCTGCCCTCGGCGGACGCGGGCGATCCGACCCCGGAGGCCCCGATGGGCAGCGCGGAGCCGGACCCGACGCCGACACCGGGTACGCCCGCCCCGGGACGCACCCCCTCGACGGACCCGTCCGCGATCCCGGCCGACGTGGGCGTCGGAATCCCCGGGGCCCGAGGCGGCGCCACCGTCACCCCGAAGGCTCCCGCGACCACCATCCCCGAGACCGACACACCGGCGACGGACCGCCCGGCCCAGGCCCCGCCCACCACCGAGCAGCCCCCGGCACAGAACACCCCCGAGCAGCCGCGAGAGCCCCAGGAGGCACAGGACCCGGGGCTGTGTGTGCCGCTCGTGGGGCTGTGCGTGGACGAGGCGCTGCCCAAGCGGGGGGTGCTGCTCTAGGGCGTGTTTCGAAAGTGGCGTCGTCCGCCCGGAGGGCGGGGCCCGCGGCGTCTGGTGCGGTGCATCGCAAGGCGGAGGGTCGTCCGCGTACTGGGTGTACGCGGACGATCCCGACAACGCGGCGAGGTGCCGTGCCAGGCGTCGCGGGGCAGACGGGACTTTCGAAACACGCCCTAGGGCCCTTCTGATGGGTCTCCGCGGCGTGCGTAACGGACCCCCGGCCCCCTACCGCAAGCCGTGTCGCCGGGTGAGCAGCCACGGCTGTACGACGCCCAGGCCACGCACGGGACGCTGCCACATCGGCTGCAGCGCGAAGCGGTACGTCGGCGGCTCCTCGCCCTCCTTCTCGGCGGCGGCCGCGGCCTCGGCGGCCTCCGCCTCGGAGGCGGGGGCCTCGCCGGTGTGGGTCAGCTCCTCGGCGAAGGCGCCGTCGACCAGGACCGCGTCCTTCGGCGCTATCGACGTCAGCCGGCTCGCCAGGTTCACGGTCGAGCCGAAGACATCGCCCATCCGGGTGGTCACCGTGCCGAAGGCCATGCCGACGCGCAGCTCGGGCATGGTCTCGTCGTTCGACATGGTCTCGATGAGACGAAGAGCGATCTCGGCGGCGATACCGGCGTCGTCGGCGGCGTACAGCACCTCGTCGCCGAGGGTCTTGATGAGCCGCCCCCCGTGCGCCGCGACGAGATCCGCGGCGGTCGTCTCGAAGGCCTCGACGAGCTCGCCCAGCTCCTCTTCCTCCATACGACGGGTGAGCCGCGTGAAACCGACGAGGTCGGCGAAGCCGACGGCCAGCCGGCGGTCGACCATCTCCTCGTCGTCGCCGGACTGGACGACCCGCCCGGCGGAGGCGGCGAGCTGGCGGCGCCAGACATAGACGAGGAACTCCTCCAGCTCGGGCAGGAGCAGCTCGACGATGGGGTATGTGACCTCGGTGCGGGTCATACCGGGCTCAGGGGGCTCGGTCAGCCCCTCCAGGAACGAGTCGATCTGCCACTCGGCGAGCCGGGCCGTGGTCTGTCCGGTGGAACGGGCCACCTGCACGGCCATCGCCTCGCTCAGCAGCCCCGCCTCGACGAGGCCGGAGAGCCGGCGCAGCGCCAGCACATCGGCCTCCGTGAGCGCCTTGGCCTGCCCGATGTCGGCGAAGCCCATCGCCCGCCAGAAGCGGGTGGCCAGCTCCACGGAGACGCCCGCGCTGCGCGCCGCCTGAAACGGGGTGTAGCGCCGCTCCGCACCGAGGATGAGCCCCTCGAGGCGCAGCGCCAGCGGGTCGTCCTCACCGGCGTCAGTGCCGTGGGGGTCCTCCCGCTCGAGCGCGGCCGGGGGTGGAGGAGCGTCCGCTCGGCCATGCGCGTCCGTGCCGGAGCCCGTGTCGTCGACGGTCACGCCTGCTGCCCTTCCGATCTCCCGCGGTCAGGTATCGACCGGTCACCAACTTTACGGCAGGTGTGCGCCAGCTCACTCCGTCAGGTTGAGCCGGGGGTCGCACCCGGTGCCGGACGAGTACGCGGGGTTGGTTGTTCGTCCGTGGACGGATGGGGGCCGGCCGCGCAGTTCCGCGCGCCCCTGAAGCCGGGACCGCGCCCCGCGCTTCTGCCTCGAGGGGCACGGGGAACTGCGCGATCGACCACGACGAACCCGCGAGCCGCCGACGCACCCCACCCCCCGAGCGCTCCCGCGCTCTCACGCGGGCCGCAAGTGCACGATGTCCCCCGCCCCCACAGGCTCCCGCACCCCATCCTCCGTAGCCAACACCAACCGCCCGTCCCCATCCACGGCCACCGCCTCCCCCATGACCACCCGATCCCCCGGCAACTCCGCCCGCACCCGCCGCCCCAACGTCGCGCACCCCGCCGCGTAGGTCTCCTGCAGCCCGCTCGCCGCCGGATCCCCCCCGGCCGCCCGCCACCTTCCGTACCAGTCCTCCAGCCCCCGCAACACGGCCCGCAACAAAGGATCCCGGTCCGTGGTGACGGCTCCCGCCAGCTCCAGCGACCCGGCCGTGGGCACCGGCAGCTCCGCTTCCCGGAGCGTCACGTTCACGCCGATCCCCACCACGATCCCGTGCGCCCCGGCACGCTCGGCGAGAATCCCCCCGGCCTTGCGCTCCTCGCCCGCCACAGTCACCAGCAGGTCATTGGGCCACTTGAGTGCCGTGTCGATCCCGGCGGCCCGTGACAACCCCGTCGCCACGGCGACCCCGGTGAGCAGCGGCACCCACCCCCACCGCTCGACCGGCACCTCGGCCGGCTTCAGCAGCACGGAGAAGAAGAGCCCGGAGCGGGCGGGCGCGGACCAGACCCGGTCCAGCCGCCCACGCCCCGCGTTCTGCTCCTCGGCGACCAGGACGGCCCCTTCCTCCGCCTTTCCCGCCTCGGCGAGGGCGACGAGGTCGGAGTTGGTGGACCCGGTCGCCGACACCACGTCCAGGGAGCTCCACAGCCCTCCGCCGCGCACCAGGGCCCGGCGCAGGGAGGTGGAGTTGAGGGGCGGCCGGTCCAGGTCGGACCACTTGCTGCCGTTCGGCTCTTCGTACGCGTCTGATGCATCTTGAGGCGTCATGCAACCCACCCTAGGTGTGGTAAACGCCGCACTGCCGAACGGTAGGCGCGCCACTACGCTACGAGTGAGTAGCAAACCGCACGTCTGAGCACGCCCCGGAGAACCCGCAGTACCCGCCGCTGGGCACGTCCCGCACGTCCCCTCTCCGTCCCACCGAGCAGCCAGGGAGCCGCATTCCGATGTCCGAGCCGGAAGAGCGCCAGGCGATCGAAGAGATCGACATCCACACCACCGCGGGCAAGCTCGCGGATCTGCAGCGCCGCGTCCAAGAGGCGACGCACGCCGGCTCCGAGCGCGCGGTGGAGAAGCAGCACGCCAAGGGCAAGCTGACGGCCCGTGAGCGAATCGAACTGCTCCTCGACGAGGACTCCTTCGTGGAGTTCGACGAGTTCGCCCGGCACCGCTCCACCGACTTCGGCATGGAGAACAACCGCCCCTACGGCGACGGGGTCGTGACGGGCTACGGAACGGTCGACGGCCGCCCGGTCGCCGTCTTCTCCCAGGACTTCACGGTCCTCGGCGGCTCCCTCGGCGAGGTGTTCGGCCAGAAGATCATGAAGGCGATGGACTTCGCCCTCAAGACCGGATGCCCCGTCATCGGTATCAACGACTCCGGTGGCGCCCGCATCCAGGAGGGCGTCATGGCGCTGGGCATGTACGGCGAGATCTTCCGCCGCAACACCCACGCGTCCGGGGTGATCCCGCAGATCTCCCTCGTCGTGGGCCCCTGCGCGGGCGGCGCGGTCTACTCCCCCGCGATCACCGACTTCACGGTGATGGTCGACCAGACCTCGCACATGTTCATCACCGGCCCGGACGTCATCAAGACGGTCACCGGCGAGGACGTCGGCTTCGAGGAGCTGGGCGGCGCCCGCACGCACAACGCGACCTCGGGCGTGGCCCATCACATGGCGGGCGACGAGAAGGACGCCATCGAGTACGTCAAGCAGCTGCTGTCGTACCTGCCGTCGAACAACCTCAGCGAGCCCCCGGCGTTCCCGGAACAGGCGGACCTCACCCTCACCGACGAGGACCGCGAGCTGGACGTACTGGTCCCGGACAGCGCGAACCAGCCGTACGACATGCACACGGTGATCGAACACGTCCTGGACGACGCCGAGTTCTTCGAGACGCAGGCCCTGTTCGCCCCGAACATCCTCACCGGCTTCGGCCGGGTCGAGGGGCACCCGGTCGGCATCGTCGCCAACCAGCCGATGCAGTTCGCGGGCTGTCTGGACATCGACGCCTCCGAGAAGGCGGCCCGCTTCGTGCGCACCTGTGACGCCTTCAACGTCCCGGTCCTGACCTTCGTCGACGTCCCCGGCTTCCTCCCGGGCGTCGGCCAGGAGCACGAGGGCATCATCCGCCGCGGCGCCAAGCTGATCTACGCCTACGCCGAAGCGACCGTCCCCCTGATCACGGTGATCACCCGCAAGGCCTTCGGCGGCGCCTACGACGTCATGGGCTCCAAGCACCTCGGCGCCGACCTCAACCTCGCCTGGCCCACCGCCCAGATCGCCGTCATGGGCGCCCAGGGCGCGGTCAACATCCTGCACCGCCGCACCATCGCCGCCGCCCCCGACGAGGAGCGCGAGGAGGTCCGCGCCCGCCTGATCCAGGAGTACGAGGACACCCTCCTCAACCCCTACACGGCGGCCGAACGCGGTTACGTCGACGCGGTGATCACGCCCTCCGACACCCGCCGCCACATCGTCCGCGGCCTGCGTCAGCTGCGCACCAAGCGGGAATCACTTCCCCCGAAGAAGCACGGCAACATCCCCCTCTAGCCCCTCTAGCCCTGCTGGGAGCCGACATGACCATCAAGGTCGTACGGGGCAACCCGACCCCGGAGGAGTTGGCCGCCGCCCTGGCGGTGGTCCGGGCACGCGCCGCGGCGGCAGCCACCGAGCCGCCCGGCGCGCCCGCCGCACGCGACTCCTGGTCCGACCCGTCCCGCATCGCCGCCCACCGCCTGCCGACCCCGGGCCCCACCACCTGGGGCCGTACGTACTGGCCCGGCTGAGCCACCCCGACCGGAACAACTTGAGTACGCGTACTCAGGCGCCGGGCGCCCCGCCCGGCGCACCATCGGAGCATGCTGTGGTCCGACCCTGAGAACGAGCCGCCGAAAGAACTGCGCGACACGCAGGACATGCTTCGGCGGCTCGGCGTTCTCATGGCCTTGGCGATGCTTCTGGCGATGTTCGTGCTCGGGATTCTCTGACCCCGGCTCGTCGCACCCACGGCGAGGGGGCACACACCCCCGGCTGAGCCGCGCCCGCCGCTACCCTGAGCCGCATGACCGATCAGCAGCCGCGCCGCCGTCTCGTACTCGCCTCCCAGTCCCCCGCCCGGCTCAATCTGCTGCGGCAGGCCGGGCTCGACCCCGAGGTGATCGTCAGCGGGGTCGACGAGGACGCCGTGAGCGCCCCGAGCCCCGCCGAACTCGCCCTCGCCCTCGCCGAGGCGAAGGCCTCCGTCGTGGCCGCGAAGCCCGCGGTCAAGGGCGCCCTGGTGATCGGCTGCGACTCGGTGCTCGACCTGGACGGCGAGGCGCTCGGCAAGCCCGCGGACGCCGAGGAGGCCACGGCCCGCTGGAAGTCGATGCGCGGCCGCGCCGGCACCCTCCAGACGGGCCACTGCGTCTACGACACCACCACGGGCCGCTACGCCTCCGGCACCGCCTCCACCGTCGTCCACTTCGGCGAGCCCACGGACGAGGAGATCGCCGCGTACGTCGCCTCCGGGGAACCCCTCTACGTGGCGGGCGCGTTCACCCTGGACGGCCGCTCGGCCCCGTTCATCGACGGCATCGACGGCGACCACGGCAACGTCATCGGCATCAGCCTCCCGCTGGTACGCAAGCTGCTGCGCCAACTGGGCGTGGAGATCACGGAGTTGTGGACGCCTCGGGAGAAGTGACCCCCGGCGGCTCGGCCCCGTCGCCGGTGCCGTTCTGACGGTCGTACGTCATCAGCGTCAGCAGGATCAGCGCCAGTGCGACCATCATGAACGCGAACGCGCTCCAGCCGACGAGCCCCACGGTGACCGCGCCGAGGAGGCCGTGGACCACGGCGATGCTGATGAGCGCGATCCTGCCGAGGCCGGCGGCGGGGCGGTTGCGGATGCCGACGAGCAGGGCCACCAGGGCGCAGAACCAGAAGTAGAGGCCGAAGACGAGGCCGCCGATCTTCGTGGACATGGACATGACGTCCGGATCGAGCCCGCCCAGCGACATCTGCTGGCGGTCGACGACATGACCGAGGAACCACTGGAGCCCCGCGATCCCGAGCCCCTCCGCGAAGAGCACGATCGCCGTGACGATCGCCACCGGTCTTCGGATCACCGGCCCCACCCACTTCCGCTCTGTTCTTGTCGCCCGTTACCCCTTGTGCGTGTTCGAGCCATCCCGAACGCTACTAACGGGTAAACCTCCGGACAAGAGTTCTCGCGCAAGCAAAGATTCGTTGGGCCATTAGTAGGGACTCCACAAAGAAACGCGACCGGGCGCGGCGCCGCCGCACAGAGACCTTGACCACATCAGAGGGCTAGGGTTTTCGTGTGGAGTCCTGCGTGGAGCGGTGCGACAAGGGATTTCGCCGGTCGAGCGGGCCTCGATTCACGCTCCGTGTGGGGAAGCTCACCATTGTGGACGGGTCGAAACGCCGTGTCGGCAGTCCCTAAACTCGGCTTGTTTCAAGGAGAGGGAGCCATCGTGCGCAAGGTGTTGATCGCCAACCGAGGCGAAATCGCTGTCCGCGTCGCCCGGGCCTGCCGGGACGCCGGGATCGCGAGCGTGGCCGTGTACGCCGACCCGGACCGGGACGCCCTGCATGTGCGGGCCGCGGACGAGGCGTTCGCCCTGGGCGGTGACACACCGGCCACCAGTTACCTGGACATCGCCAAGGTGCTGCAGGCCGCCAAGGACTCCGGCGCGGACGCGATCCACCCGGGTTACGGCTTCCTCTCGGAAAACGCGGACTTCGCGCAGGCCGTCCTGGACGCCGACCTGATCTGGATCGGCCCGCCGCCGCAGGCGATCCGTGACCTGGGCGACAAGGTGGCGGCCCGTCACATCGCCCAGCGCGCGGGCGCCCCGCTCGTCGCGGGCACCCCGGACCCGGTATCGGGCGCCGACGAGGTCGTCGCGTTCGCGCGGGAGCACGGTCTGCCGATCGCCATCAAGGCTGCCTTCGGCGGCGGCGGCCGCGGCCTGAAGGTCGCCCGCACCCTCGAAGAGGTCCCGGAGCTGTACGACTCGGCGGTCCGCGAGGCCGTGGCGGCCTTCGGCCGCGGCGAGTGCTTCGTGGAGCGCTACCTGGACAAGCCCCGTCACGTCGAGACCCAGTGCCTGGCCGACAGCCACGGCAATGTGGTCGTCGTCTCGACCCGTGACTGCTCCCTCCAGCGCCGCCACCAGAAGCTGGTCGAGGAGGCCCCGGCGCCGTTCCTCTCCGAGGCGCAGAACGCCGAGCTGTACGCCGCCTCGAAGGCCATCCTCAAGGAGGCCGGCTACGTCGGCGCGGGCACGGTCGAGTTCCTGGTCGGCCTCGACGGCACGATCTCCTTCCTGGAGGTCAACACCCGCCTGCAGGTCGAGCACCCGGTCACCGAGGAGGTCACCGGCATCGACCTGGTCCGCGAGATGTTCCGCATCGCCGACGGCGAGGAACTCGGCTACGGCGACCCGCAGCTGCGCGGCCACTCCTTCGAGTTCCGCATCAACGGCGAGGACCCGGGCCGCGGCTTCCTCCCCGCCCCCGGCACCGTCACCACCTTCGCCCCGCCGACCGGCCCCGGTGTCCGGCTGGACGCGGGCGTCGAGTCCGGCTCGGTCATCGGCCCGGCCTGGGACTCCCTCCTCGCCAAGCTGATCGTCACCGGCGCCACGCGGCAGCAGGCGCTCCAGCGTGCGGCCCGTGCCCTGGAGGAGTTCCAGGTCGAGGGCATGGCCACGGCGATCCCCTTCCACCGCGCGGTGGTCAAGGACCCGGCGTTCGGCCCCGAACTCACCGGATCCACGGACCCCTTCACGGTCCACACCCGCTGGATCGAGACCGAGTTCGTCAACGAGATCAAGCCCTTCGCGGTCCCCACGGACACCACCGAGGCCGAGGACGAGACGGACCGCGAGACGATCGTCGTCGAGGTCGGCGGCAAGCGCCTGGAGGTCTCCCTCCCGGCCGCCCTCGGCATGACCCTGGCCCGCACCGGCCTCGCGGCGGGCGCCAAGCCCAAGCGCCGCGCGGCGAAGAAGTCGGGCCCGGTGGCCTCCGGCGACACCCTCGCCTCGCCCATGCAGGGCACGATCGTCAAGGTCGCCGTCGAGGAGGGCCAGGAGGTCAAGGAGGGCGACCTCATCGTCGTCCTGGAGGCCATGAAGATGGAACAGCCTCTCAACGCCCACCGCTCCGGCACCGTCAAGGGCCTGAGCGCGGAGGTCGGCGCGTCGGTCACCTCGGGCGCGGCGATCTGCGAGATCAAGGACTGAGTCGAGCGATACGACTCCGCCGCACACCCGCGCCCCTGCTTTCAGGGGCGCGGGGCTGTATGGGGCATGCAGCCCCGCCGCGTGGGCGCGACAAGCCACGACGAATCCGCACCCGCAGAAGTCGCCCCGTCACCCGAGCTCTTAGGCTGGAGAGAACCAGCAAGGAGAGCAGGTGAAACCCATGGCGAGCAACACCCCGGCTCAGCCCCCCGCAGGGGTCCGGCCCATGCGAGCCGACGCCCGCCGCAACCACGACCGCCTGCTCACCGAGGCCCGCACCGTCTTCGCAGCCCACGGCACGAACGCCTCGCTCGAAGACATAGCCCGCCGCGCGGGCGTAGGCATCGGCACCCTCTACCGCCACTTCCCCAACCGCCAAGCCCTCATGAGCGCGGTCTTCGAGGAAGCGGTCGGCGACCTGCTGACCCGCGCCCAGGAGCACCTGGCCGCCCCGCAGCCCTGCTCCGCACTCATCGCCTGGCTGGGCGACATCATCACCCACGCGAGTGAATACCGAGGTCTGTCACGGGCCTTGATGACGGTGTCGTACACAGACACCGTCCCGCAGGGCGACGGATCGGACCTGGCACGATGCTGCGCCCCCATCCAGGAGGCCGGCACCGCCCTGCTCCAGCGAGCGCAGCGCTCCGGTTCCGTACGCCCCGACGTGTCGATCGGTGATCTGCTCCAGCTCACCAACGCGATCGCGCTGGCGGCCGAGGAGACCCCGGACGACCCGGAGTTGGCCGACCGCCTGCTGACCCTGACCCTGGGAGGCCTGAAGCCCCAGGGCCTGTCCGACGGTCGACCGGCGGAGCCGTCAGCGGCGCCGTAGATCCGCGACCCGGGCCGCCCGCCCGCCGTCCGCGGCCGACTCGCCGAGGACTCCCGCGGTGCGCAACTGCGGTGCCGTGCCGTGGACCTGGTTCCGGCGCGGGCCCGGCAGCGGCACATCCCGACGCGGCCCGCGCGCCGGGACGGGATCACCGCCCGTGCCGCCCGCCGCCCCGGCCACGGAGATCTGCACACCCTGATCGGCCAGGGCCTGCAACTCGGTGACCGCGCGGTCGTCGTGGCCCGGTGGATCGTCCGTCACCAGCCGGGTGATCACGTCCGTCGGCACCGTCTGGAACATCGTGTCGGTACCGAGCTTGGTGTGGTCGGCGAGGACGACGACCTCGGCGGCGGCCTGCACCAGCGCGCGGTCGACGGACGCCGACAGCATGTTGGACGTGGACAGGCCGCGCTCGGCGGTCAGTCCGCTCCCGGAGAGGAAGGCCTTGGAGACGCGCAGCCCCTGGAGGGACTGCTCGGCGCCGGAGCCGACCAGGGCGTAGTTGGAACCGCGGAGCGTGCCACCGGTCATCACGACCTCGACACGGTTGGCATGGGCCAACGCCTGGGCCACCAACAGGGAGTTGGTGACGACGGTCAGCCCGGGGACCCGCGCGAGCCGGCGCGCCAGCTCCTGCGTGGTGGTCCCCGCCCCGACCACGATGGCCTCGCCCTCTTCGACGAGGCTCGCGGCGAGATCGGCGATGGCCGTCTTCTCGGCGGTCGCGAGATGAGATTTCTGCGGAAAGCCGGACTCCCGCGTGAACCCGCCCGGCAATACCGCACCGCCGTGTCGGCGGTCGAGGAGTCCTTCTGCCTCCAGAGCGCGCACGTCCCGCCGTACGGTCACTTCGGAGGTCTGGACGACGCGGGCGAGCTCACGGAGCGACACGGCTCCGTTGGCGCGCACCATTTCGAGGATCAATTGACGACGTTCAGCAGCGAACACGAAACTGACAGTAACGCCAGCGAGCGTCTGCTTTCAGCAGTTTGCGCCGAATAACAGAAGTTGTTCGCATGGTGATGCTTGAAGTGGTATAGGCCTCGCCAGTGGCCTATCCGCGGCGACTATGCCGTACGAATGAACGAACACAGCCCCGTGACCAGCGACGATCCCGGGGCGTGCGCGATACGGCGGTCGGCGGGGTGCGCCGTGGGTGCGTCAGACCCCGCCGCCGGACTTGCGGGTGTGGAGCTGTCGCGCGACCTCGGCGATCGATCCGGAGAGCGACGGGTACACGGTGAAGGCTTTCGCGATCTGTTCGACGGTCAGGTTGTTGTCGACCGCGATGGAGATCGGGTGAATCAGCTCCGAGGCGCGCGGGGAGACCACGACACCGCCGACGACGATGCCGGTGCCGGGGCGGCAGAAGATCTTGACGAAGCCGTCGCGGATGCCCTGCATCTTGGCGCGCGGGTTGCGCAGCAGCGGCAGCTTCACCCCGACGGCGTCGATGACACCGGCGTCGAGGTCGGCCTGGGTGTATCCGACGGTGGCGATCTCGGGGTCGGTGAAGACGTTCGAGGAGACCGTCTTGAGGTTGAGCGGGGCCACGGCGTCGCCGAGGAAGTGGTACATGGCGATCCGGCCCTGCATGGCGGCCACGGAGGCGAGCGCGAAGACACCGGTGACGTCACCGGCTGCGTACACGCCGGGGGCGGTGGTCCTCGACACCTTGTCGGTCCAGATGTGCCCGGAGTCCTTGACCTTGACCCCGGCCCCTTCGAGTCCCATGCCCTCGGTGTTGGGGATGGCGCCGACGGCCATCAGACAGTGCGTACCGCTGATGACCCGCCCGTCGGAGAGCGTGACCTCGACCCGGTCGCCCACCCGCTTGGCGGACTCGGCCCTCGACCGCGCCATGACGTTCATACCGCGCCGCCGGAACACGTCTTCGAGGACGGCGGCGGCGTCCGGGTCCTCGCCCGGCAGCACACGGTCACGGCTGGATACGAGCGTGACACGCGACCCGAGCGCCTGGTAGGCGCCGGCGAACTCGGCACCGGTCACACCGGACCCGACCACGATCAGCTCCTGCGGGAGCTCGTCGAGGTCGTAGACCTGGGTCCAGTTCAGGATGCGCTCGCCGTCGGGCTGCGCGTCGGGCAGCTCACGCGGGTGACCGCCGGTGGCGATGAGCACGGCGTCGGCGGTCAGGGTCTCCTCGGACCCGTCGGCGGCCCGTACGACCACCTTGCGCGACCCGTCCAGCCCCTGTTGGCCGTCCAGCCGCCCGCGCCCGCGCATGACCCGCGCCCCGGCCCGCGTCACGGACGCCGTGATGTCGTGGGACTGGGCGAGCGCGAGGCGCTTCACACGCCGGTTGACCTTGCCGAGGTCCACACCGACGACGCGCGCGGCCTGCTCCAGGGGCGGGGTGTCGTCGGCGACGATGATCCCCAGCTCCTCGTACGACGAGTCGAAGGTGGTCATCACCTCGGCGGTCGCGATGAGCGTCTTCGACGGCACGCAGTCGGTGAGCACCGACGCCCCGCCCAGACCGTCGCAGTCGACGACGGTCACCTCCGCGCCCAGCTGCGCGGCCACCAGCGCCGCTTCATATCCGCCGGGTCCGCCACCGATGATCACGATCCGAGTCACATGCCCCATTGTCCCGCATGGGGGGCGATGCCACTGAGCCGGGGTGTCGGGGCGCCCGAAAGGGGCGCGTGGCGTGACATTCGCGGCTCCGCCGCGCGGGCGCGACCAGCCACGACGAAGCCGCGGCCGCCGGACCACAGCCACTCCCGAACTCCAAGGCACCCCCGCCCGAGCGAAGTGCTCCCGTACCCTCTCCCCATGTCGCTCTACGCCGCCTACGCCGGCAACATGGACGCGCGGCTGATGTCCCGCCGCGCCCCCCACTCCCCGCTGCGCGCAACCGGCTGGCTGAACGACTGGCGGCTGACGTTCGGCGGCGAGCACATGGGCTGGGAGGGCGCGCTGGCGACGGTCGTCGAGGCGCCCCGCTCACAGGTCTTCGTGGCGCTGTACGACATCGCCCCGATGGACGAGGAGGCGATGGACCGCTGGGTCGGTGTCGGCCTGGACATCTACCGCCGGATGCGGATCCGCGTCCACACCCTCGACGGCGTGGAACCGGCCTGGGTCTACGTCCTCAACGGCTACGAGGGAGGCCTGCCCTCGGCCCGCTACCTGGGCGAGGTCGCGGACGCCGCGGAGTCGGCGGGGGCCCCGCACGACTATGTGATGGAGCTCCGCAAGCGGCCTTGCTGAGGGCGGAGCTCCGGGCTCCTTTGTTGGAAACGACCAGACAACGATCCCGTTCCCGGGAGGCTTGTCATCTACGCGCGTAGGCCCGAACCGGCTACCCTCAGTCGCGTGAACGCATCTCTTCTTCCGGACGACATCCAGGGCGACCCGTACGCCGCCGCCGCCGACGCCGCCGCGCGCCTGCGGGAGCTCACGGGCGCCGAGACCCATGACGTCGCTCTCGTGATGGGCTCCGGCTGGGCCCCGGCCGTGGACGCGCTCGGCGCCCCCGAGGCGGAGTTCCAGGTCACCGAGCTGCCCGGGTTCCCGCCGCCGGCGGTCGAGGGCCACGGCGGCAAGATCCGCTCGTACCGGATCGGTGACAAGCGCGCGCTCGTCTTCCTGGGCCGTACGCACTACTACGAGGGCCGCGGTGTCGCCGCGGTGGCGCACGGTGTCCGCACCGCCGTCGCCGCCGGCGTCAAGACGATCGTCCTCACCAACGGCTGCGGCGGTCTGCGCGAGGGTATGCGTCCCGGGCAGCCGGTCCTGATCAGCGACCACCTGAACCTGACGGCGACGTCGCCGATCGTGGGCGCGAACTTCGTCGACCTCACGGACCTCTACTCCCCGCGTCTGCGCGCCCTCTGCAAGGAGATCGACCCCACCCTCGAGGAGGGCGTCTACGCGCAGTTCACCGGCCCGCACTACGAGACGCCGGCGGAGATCCGGATGGCCCGGGTCATCGGCGCGGACCTGGTCGGCATGTCGACGGTCCTGGAGGCCATCGCCGCGCGCGAGGCGGGTGCCGAGGTGCTGGGCATCTCCCTGGTCACGAACCTGGCGGCTGGCATGACGGGCGAGCCGCTGAACCACGAGGAGGTCCTCCAGGCGGGCCGCGACTCGGCGACCCGCATGGGCGACCTGCTGTCCCAGGTACTGGGCCGGCTGTAGCGAACCCGAGCTCGCGCGTCGGCGGATACGGGTTCGACCGGACCGCTCACGCAGTTCCCCGCACCCCTGAAAAGCCGGGGCCGGTTGTTCAAGGGGCGTGGAGGAACTGCGCGACAAGCCCCCACCGGGCCGCAGCCGACACACCTGCCCGGGGGTCTGGGGGCGCAGCCCCAGGAATGGGACGGGTAGGGGCGGCGGGGGGCGAGGACAATCGGGACCGCACCTCACCGCACCTCACCTCACCCCAGCGCACCGGCACGCACGCCCCGAGCCCCTGGTCACCCGGGTACGCCCCGCAAGGCCCCGTACAACACCAGAACGAGAGGTTGACCCCCCGTGCACGACGACCTGATCGCCCGCGCCAAGGCGTGGCTGGCCGAGGACCCCGACCCGGAAACCCGCGCCGAACTCGCCGAGCTGATCGACGCCACGGACACGCCGGAACTCACCGCCCGCTTCTCCGGCACCCTCCAGTTCGGCACGGCAGGCCTCCGCGGCGAACTCGGCGCCGGCCCCATGCGCATGAACCGCTCGGTCGTCATCCGCGCCGCCGCGGGCCTCGCCGCGTACCTGAACAAGAAGGGCGCCACCGGCGGCCTCGTCGTCATCGGCTACGACGCCCGCCACAAGTCCGCCGACTTCGCCCGCGACACGGCCGCCGTCATGACCGGCGCGGGCCTGCGCGCGGCCGTCCTCCCCCGCCCCCTCCCCACCCCCGTCCTGGCCTTCGCCATAAGGCACCTCGGCGCGGTGGCGGGCGTGGAGGTCACGGCCAGCCACAACCCGCCCCGCGACAACGGCTACAAGGTCTACCTGGGCGACGGCTCCCAGATCGTGCCCCCGGCCGACGCCGAGATCGCGGCCGAGATCGACGCCGTACGGTCCCTCGACGACGTCCCCCGCCCGGACCGCGGCTGGGACACCCTCGACGAGGCGGTCCTCGACGCCTACCTCGCCCGTACGGACGCGGTCCTCGCCCAGGGCTCCCCCCGCACCGCCCGCGTCGTCTACACGGCCATGCACGGCGTCGGCAAGGACACCCTGCTCGCCGCCTTCGCCCGCGCGGGCTTCCCGGCGCCGGCGCTGGTCGCCGAGCAGGCCGAGCCGGACCCCGACTTCCCGACCGTCGCCTTCCCCAACCCGGAAGAGCCCGGCGCGATGGACCTCGCCTTCGCGAAGGCCCGCGAGACGGACCCCGATCTGATCGTCGCGAACGACCCGGACGCCGACCGCTGTGCCGTGGCGGTCAAGGAGGGCGATCGAGGTGGGGCCTGGCGGATGCTGCGCGGCGACGAGGTCGGCGCGCTCCTCGCCACCCACCTGGTCAGGCGCGGGGCGCAGGGCACCTTCGCCGAATCCATCGTCTCCTCCTCCCTCCTCGGCCGGATCGCCGAGAAGGCCGGACTCCCCTACGAGGAGACCCTCACCGGCTTCAAGTGGATCGCCCGCGTCGAGGGCCTGCGCTACGGCTACGAGGAGGCCCTCGGCTACTGCGTGGACCCCGAGGGCGTACGCGACAAGGACGGCATCACGGCGGCCCTGCTCATCACGGAGCTGGCCTCGCAGCTGAAGGAGGAGGGCCGCACCCTCCTCGACCTGCTGGACGACATCGCGGTCGAGCACGGTCTGCACGCCACCGACCAGCTGTCGGTCCGCGTCCAGGACCTGTCGATCATCGCCCGCGCCATGGAGCGGCTCCGCGAGCAGCCCCCGACCGCCCTCGCGGGCCTGGCCATCACCAAGGCCGAGGACCTCACCCAGGGCACGGACAGACTCCCGCCCACGGACGGCCTGCGCTACACGCTCGACGGCGCCCGCGTGATCGTCCGCCCCAGCGGCACGGAACCCAAGCTGAAGTGCTACCTGGAGGTCGTGGTCCCGGTCGCCGGGCACGCCGAGCTCCCGGCGGCCCGTACGAAGGCCACGGAGCTGCTGGCGACGATCAAGCGGGATCTGTCGCGGGCGGCGGGCATCTGAGCCACGCGCACAGGAGCCACAGGCACAGCGAAGCCCCGGTCGGTCCGACCGGGGCTTCGCTGTTCTCCCCACGGCACACCACTCAGCTCACGGCACGAGCACCAGCGCCGCCACCCACACCACGCACAGCACCGCGCCCACCGGCCACAACGCCCGCCCCCGCACGCGCTCGGCGCCGGTCTCGGTGGGCCGCAGCTCGGGGTCCCTCCACATCGCGGTGATCTCGGCGGCCACCTTCTCGTACGGGTGGATGAGGCCGTAGCGCCGTTCCAGCCAGGGCCAGCGCGGGGCGTGGGCCGACCAGTCGCCGCCGAACCGGGCCCGGCGGCTGGCGACCCGCAGCGTGCCGCCGGCGCACCTGACGACCATGAGGTGGTCCCACTGGATGTGCCGCGTCCCGCGCAACCCGCTGAGCCAGAGCCCGTCCTTGTCGGCGGTGATCCGCCACGCGGCCCGGCCGGGCAGTACGAACACCCCGATGAGCCCGAGGAAGGCACCGGGTACGTAGCGCCACGACCCGCCCTCCGTCAGCACCATGGCGGCCGCCCAGATCACGATCGCCACGCAGACCAGCCAGTCCAGCGGGCCCGCCCGCCAGCGCCGTACGGACCCGGCCGAGCCCAGCGTCTTCGTCGTCACCGCCTCGGCCGCCGCGTGCCGCTCCTCGTAGGCGGCGGCCCGCCTGACCCGAACCTTGTCCGCCCTGATCCGGAGGCGCACGGCCCGCTCGGACAGCAGCCGCACCGGGCCCGTCGAGGACTCCACGATCACGTCACCGGGGTCGTCCGCGTCCTCGGAAGCGCTGACGATCACGACCTCGGCGCCGTCGTGGGCCGCCCCGTACAGCACCGCCTCGCGCAGGGGCCCGGGCGCCTCGTCGTCCTCGTCCACGTCCTCGTCGGCGTCGAACAGCTCGTCCGGCTCCTCGTCGTCGAGCGGCTCGTCGTCGAGCGGCTCGTCGTCCTCCTCCTCGTCCTCGTACCACTCCTCCGCCGAGACGACGAACAGCGGCCGCAGCGCGCCCACGTCGTCGGAGGCGAAGACCTCCGTGGTCCCGTACGCGTCGTCGCGCGTCAGCACCCGGAGCACCGGCACGGGCGCGCCGCGCAGCGCGGCGGCCCGACGGCGCCCCAGCCACCCGGAGAGCAGCGCGGTCACCCCCCAACCGATCACCAGCCAGCCGACCAGCAGCGATATCAGCCGGTCGTCGGTGGCGTCCCAGAAGGACGCGGTGGCGATCAGCGCGGCACCGGGCACGGGCAGGAGCAGCCCCAGGCGGATGAGGAACCGCCCGCGCCGCAGCGGCCCGGCCCCCTCCGGCACCGGCGCCGTCGCACCACCGGCCGCGTGCAGGGCACACCGCCGCTGCGCCCGGGCCCGGTTCAGCCGCCACTCGACGGCGGCCCAGACGACGTTCACGAGGAGGAGCGCGGGCACGAGCACGGGGCCCAGACCGCCCGCGTGCCAGGCCAGTACGAGGGTCAGCAGGGGCGCCGAGACGCGTACGGCCTCGGGGCGCACGAGGGCCCACACCAGGTGCAGCGGGAGCAGCGCGGCGAGGGCGGCGGGCACCCCGGCGAAGACGGCCAGCCACATCCCGCCGAGCAGGCCGACGAGGGCCACGCCGCCCACGTTCACCGAGCGTGCCCGGGCCGGCAGCCACCTCGGCGGCAGCGCCCGTGTCCACGACCGCGCCGACTCACCGGTCCAGGCGGGGCAGCCCTCGGGCACGGCGGACTCGGGCAGCCGCCGCAAGGGCTGCTCCAGTGGTTCGGTACTCGTGCTCATGGCCACCCAGACTCTCGTAACCTCACAGTGGTGGCCCTCGGCACGACCCCACACGAACGCTCCCGCCCGCACGCTCCCACGGCAGGAAACCGCAGGAAGCTGTGAGCCCGCGGAAGCCACAGACAAACACAGACGCAGGCAGCGCATACAGCCCGCGAGGAGCTACAGCGCGCGCCGACCCCGCAGAAGGCAGCCCTGCGCCGCCCTCGACCCGGCAAGAACGGCCCGGGCCTCAGCCCAGCACGATCAGCACCGTGAGCAGCACGGCCCCCGCCGCCGCGGGCCCCATGACCTCCCAGGCCCACCGCACTCCGGGCTCGCCCTGCGCGCCCGGCGCCTGCGCCCGGGACTCCTGCAGTTCGCGCAGGTCGTTCATGATCTGGTCACCGGCGGCGCGCACGGGATCGCGGGTCACCAGGGACGTACGACCGCTGCTGTCTCCCTCGGCGGCCGCGCGGGCCTGCTGCCGGGCGGCGCGCTTGCGGGCGCGGAGCGAGACGGGGAGGGCCCAGAGCTGGTACTTGGTGCCGGCCTCGTCGATCACCTCGTTGGAATAGCCGGAGCGCAGCGCGGCGACGGCGCCCCAGGGCAGCTCGATCACCCGGAACGGGTTGCGGATCCGCAGCCGGTCCGTGTTCGCGAAGACGGCCGGGCGCAGCGAGAAGGCGACCACCAGCGGCACGACCAGCAGGATCGACGCCAGCGCCAGCCAGGGCGTACGCCCCTCGCCCCTGACCACCGCGTCCCCACCGATCCAGGCGATGATCCCGAGCAGCATCACCCCGCCCACGATCCCGGCGGAGGAACGATGCACCTGGTCCTGGTACACGGGCTCCGCCGACGCGGCGGACGCAGACGGCTTCGCGGCTCGCGCGGGCTGCGAGGACTTCGGGGACTTCGAGGGGTCCGAAGACTTCGAGAGGTCCGAAGACTTCGAGAGGTCCGAAGACTTCGAAGGCTCCGAGGACTGCGGAGCCTGAGACGCGCTCGACGACGCCGAAGCCGCGGAGCGCCTCTTCCTGGGCTCCGGCTGCTGCTCGGGCGACGACGGCTGGTCCGGGGTGGTCATGCCCCCGATTCTGCCTGACGCCCGCCGCCCCGCTCATGCGCGGTGGCGCAGTCCAGGATGAGCGCCGGGGGGTGTACAGCCGCTACGCGCGTAGATATGCTCGTCTGGTGACCATGCCCATTGCTGCACCCCACGCTCTAGCTGACGTCACCGCGTCCGACAGCACGCTGCGCCGCTTCCTCCACGGACTGCCCGGCGTCGACGCGGTCGGCCTCGAGGCGCGCGCCGCCTCGCTCGGCACCCGTTCCATCAAGACGACCGCCAAGGCGTACGCCATCGACCTGGCCATCTCCATGGTCGACCTGACGACGCTGGAAGGCGCGGACACCCCGGGCAAGGTCCGGGCGCTCGGCGCCAAGGCGGTCCGCCCCGACCCGACCGACCGTACGGCCCCCGCGACCGCGGCCGTCTGTGTCTACCCCGACATGGTGGCCACCGCCAAGGAGGCCGTCGCCGGCTCCACGGTGAAGGTCGCCTCGGTCGCCACCGCCTTCCCGGCGGGCCGCGCCCCGCTCGCGGTCAAGCTGGCCGACGTCCGCGAGGCGGTGGCCGCCGGCGCCGACGAGATCGACATGGTCATCGACCGCGGGGCCTTCCTCGCGGGCGGCTACATGAAGGTGTACGACGAGATCGTCGCCGTGAAGGAGGCCTCGGGGGCGGCTCGCCTCAAGGTCATCTTCGAGACGGGCGAGCTGTCGACGTACGACAACATCCGGCGCGCGAGCTGGCTCGGCATGCTGGCGGGCGCCGACTTCATCAAGACGTCGACCGGCAAGGTCGCCGTCAACGCCACCCCGGCGAACACACTGCTGATGCTGGAAGCCGTACGCGACTTCCGCGCCCAGACCGGTGTCCAGGTCGGCGTGAAGCCGGCCGGCGGCATCCGCACGACCAAGGACGCGATCAAGTTCCTGGTCCTGGTCAACGAGACCGCCGGCGAGGACTGGCTGGACAACCACTGGTTCCGCTTCGGCGCCTCCTCGCTCCTCAACGACCTGCTGATGCAGCGCCAGAAGCTCGCCACGGGCCGCTACTCCGGCCCCGACTACGTGACGGTGGACTGATCACCATGGCACCCGTATTCGATTACGCACCCGCCCCCGAGTCCCGCTCGATCGTCGACATCGCGCCCTCGTACGGCCTGTTCATCGACGGCGAGTTCACGGAGGCGGCGGACGGCAGGGTCTTCAAGACCGTGAGCCCCTCCTCCGAGGAGGTCCTCTCCGAGATCGCCCAGGCGGGCGAGGCGGACGTGGACCGTGCGGTGAAGGCCGCCCGCAAGGCCTTCCAGCAGTGGTCCGCACTGCCCGGCTCCGAGCGCGCGAAGTACCTCTTCCGTATCGCCCGCATCATCCAGGAGCGCAGCCGTGAGCTGGCGGTCCTTGAGACGCTGGACAACGGCAAGCCCATCAAGGAGACGCGCGACGCCGACCTCCCCCTGGTCGCCGCCCACTTCTTCTACTACGCGGGCTGGGCCGACAAGCTGGAGCACGCCGGTTTCGGCACGTCACCGAAGCCGCTGGGGGTGGCGGGCCAGGTCATCCCCTGGAACTTCCCCCTGCTGATGCTGGCCTGGAAGATCGCCCCGGCACTGGCGACGGGCAACACGGTGGTGCTGAAGCCCGCCGAGACGACCCCGCTCTCCGCCCTGTTCTTCGCGGACATCTGCCGCCAGGCGGGCCTGCCCAAGGGCGTCGTCAACATCCTCCCGGGTTACGGCGACACGGGCGCCGCGCTCGTCGCGCACCCGGACGTGAACAAGGTGGCCTTCACCGGTTCCACGGCGGTCGGCAAGGAGATCGCGAAGACGGTCGCCGGCACCCGCAAGAAGGTCACGCTCGAACTGGGCGGCAAGGGCGCCAACATCGTCTTCGACGACGCCCCCATCGACCAGGCCGTCGAGGGCATCGTCAACGGCATCTTCTTCAACCAGGGCCAGGTCTGCTGCGCGGGCAGCCGTCTGCTGGTCCAGGAGTCGATCCAGGACGAGCTGCTGGACTCCCTGAAGCGCAGGCTCGCGACGCTCCGCCTCGGCGACCCGCTGGACAAGAACACGGACATCGGCGCGATCAACTCCGAGGAGCAGCTCACCCGGATCACCTCGCTCGTCGAGCGCGGCGAGGCCGAGGGCGCCGAGCGCTGGTCCCCGGCCTGCGAGATCCCGTCCGCCGGCTACTGGTTCGCCCCGACGCTCTTCACGAACGTCACCCAGGCGCACGCCATCGCCCGCGACGAGATCTTCGGCCCGGTCCTGTCCGTCCTCACCTTCCGCACCCCGGACGAGGCCGTCGCCAAGGCCAACAACAGCCAGTACGGCCTGTCGGCGGGCATCTGGACGGAGAAGGGGTCGCGGATCCTCGCCGTGGCGAGCAAGCTCCGCGCGGGCGTCATCTGGTCCAACACGTTCAACAAGTTCGACCCGACCTCGCCGTTCGGCGGTTACAAGGAGTCGGGCTTCGGCCGCGAGGGCGGCCGCCACGGCCTGGAGGCGTACCTCGATGTCTGACGAACGACTTTCCGTCTTCAAGACCTACAAGCTGTACGTGGGCGGGAAGTTCCCGCGTTCCGAGAGCGGCCGGGTGTATGAGGTGACCGACTCAAAGGACAACTGGCTGGCGAACGCGCCCCTTTCCTCCCGCAAGGACGCCCGTGACGCGGTGGTCGCCGCCCGCAAGGCGTTCGGGGCATGGTCCGGCACGACCGCGTACAACCGGGGCCAGGTCCTCTACCGCATCGCCGAGATGCTTCAGGGCCGCCGCGACCAGTACGTCCGTGAAGTGGCCGACGCGGAGGGCCTCTCCAAGTCCAAGGCCGCCGCCCAGGTGGACGCGGCGATCGACCGCTGGGTCTGGTACGCGGGCTGGACCGACAAGATCGCCCAGGTGGTCGGCGGCGCGAACCCGGTGGCGGGCCCGTACTTCAACCTCTCCTCCCCCGAGCCGACCGGCGTCGTCGCCGTCCTGGCCCCTCAGGAGTCGTCCTTCCTGGGCCTGGTCTCGGTGATCGCCCCGGTGATCGCGACGGGCAACACGGCGATCGTGGTGGCCTCGGAGAAGTCCCCGCTCCCGGCCCTCTCGCTCGGCGAGGTCCTGGCCACCTCCGACCTCCCCGGCGGCGTGGTCAACATCCTCTCCGGCCGTACGGCGGAGATCGCGACCCCGCTCGCCGCCCACCAGGACGTCAACGCGATCGACCTGGCCGGCGCGGACGAGATCCTGGCGAAGGAGCTGGAGATCGCGGCCGCGGACAACCTGAAGCGCGTCCTCCGTCCACAGCCTGTGGATTACATCGCGACCCCCGGGATCGACCGGATGACGGCGTTCCTGGAGACGAAGACGGTGTGGCACCCGACGGGATCGCTGGGGGCGTCGGGCTCGTCGTACTGAGCTCCCGCAATCGGCGCGGGGCTGTGCCGCATGTGCGGCACAGCCCCGCGGCAGTCCTCTCAGCCCTGCCGGCCCCTCACCGCCTGCCCCACCACCGGCATGCTCCCGACCGACGACGCCTGCGCCACCGGCCCCGTCAGCGACCGCGAAGCGAGCGGCTTGAAGTCGGCCATCTGCGTGGCCACCCCGTTGTCGAGGGGGTCCACGCCCGTGCCCGCCAGCGGGTTGGGCTTGAGGCCCGCGACCGGGCCCGTGGTGTACCCGACGGTCCCCGTGACTGCCCGGAGACCCGCCTGTGGGTTGACGTTGCCGGGTGAAAGGTTCCGGCCGCCCATCACGTCGACGGCCTGGGCGCCGGCGGCGGCGGCCGTGCCGGCGCCCGCGCCGAGCGCGACACCGGCGGTCGTGACGGCCAGCAGCGCGCGTCGGGCGGTGGGGTTCTTGGGAGCCGAGTGTCGGGCCATCAGTGATGCCACTTTCTGCTGCGAAAATGATCCACCGAATGTAATCGATGTGACACACAGGGTAGTTGAGATGTGATGTGCGCTCCAACGGCGACCCGCCGTCTCGGCGAGAGCCGATCCATGCCTCACACTGGTCTCTCGTGAGTTCGCATCCCCCGATACCGACCCGGGTCGTTCTGATGTCCGGTCCGTCCGGCTCAGGCAAATCCCTCCTCGCCGCCCGCTCCGGCCTGCCCGTGCTGCGGCTCGACGACTTCTACAAGGAGGGCGACGACCCGACGCTGCCGCTGGTGGAGGGCAGTTCGGACATCGACTGGGACCACCCGCAGTCGTGGGACGCGGACGCGGCCGTCGCCGCCATCGAGGAGCTGTGCCGCACGGGCCGTACGACGGTCCCGACGTACGACATCTCGCTGAGCGCCCGTACGGGCGCGGAGGCGCTGTACATCGAGCGGACGCCGCTGTTCATCGCGGAGGGCATCTTCGCCGCCGAGATCGTCGGACGCTGCCGCGAAGTGGACGTCCTGGCCGACGCCCTGTGTCTGACGCGCGGGCCGGTCAAGACGTTCCGCCGCCGCTTTCTGCGCGATCTGCGGGAGGGCCGCAAGTCGGTGCCGTTCCTGTTGCGGCGCGGCTGGCGGCTGATGCGCCAGGAGCGTTCGATCGTGGCCCGCCAGACGGCACTGGGCGCCCACCCCTGCGACAAGGACGAGGCCCTGGGCCGCCTGGCCGCGGCCGCCGCGGGCCGCTGCGCCAAGGCGACGGCGTAGCCCCGCAGCCCCGAAGGCGTACGCACAAAAAAGCGGGACTGGACGGACCCCCCGGCCCTCCAGTCCCGCTTCCCCCGTGTCCCCCGTGGTCCCCCGTGACCCCCGTGGGCTTTCCCCCGCTTCCCCCCGAGCCGTCGCGCCGGCACTCCCCCGCGCCACCGTGACGGCCCCTCGTTCCCCCGCACTCCCCCGTGCTCCCCCGTTACTTGCTTCCCCCACAGACCCTCAGGCGACAAGCTCCCCGAAGGACTCCTCCTCGTCACGGCCGAAGCTGAGGACCTCGTCCTCGCGCAGCCGACGGAGCGACCGCCAGATGCTGGACTTCACCGTGCCGACACTGATGTCGAGGATCTCCGCGATCTCCGGGTCCGTGCGGCCCTCGTAGTAACGAAGGACCAGCATCGTCCGCTGGAGTTCGGGAAGGCGGGCGAGCGCCTGCCACAGGACGGCGCGCAGTTCGGTGCCGCGCATCGCGTCCGTGTCACCGGCGGTCTCCGGCAGTTCCTCGGTCGGGTACTCGTTCAGCTTGCGGCGCCGCCACGCGCTGATGTGCAGATTGGTCATCGTGCGGCGGAGGTAGCCCCCGACCGCGGCCTTGTCGCTGATCCGCTCCCACGCCCTGTACGTCGAGAACAGGGCGCTCTGGAGCAGGTCTTCGGCCTCGAAGCGGTCGCCGGTCAGGTGGTAGGCGGTTGCGTACAGGGAGGCACGACGCTCCTGGACGTAGGCGGTGAACTCCGCCTCCGACACAGAACGGCGTTCCCCCGTGCCCTCCCCGTACGCTGCCCCCGTTCCCCCGTGGGCAACCCCCGTGTTGCTTCCCCCCACATGAGCGTCAACCACCGTCATGTACGCGGCGTGCTGACGCCCGGTGCCGCGAGCGCACCCCCGCCCGCTCACGGCACCGGACTTCTCCGCGCTCCGGACGACGTCGTGGAGACGCGTGACAACTGCGCTAGTGCTGGTGCTGTGCAGCGTGTTCATCTTGCGCCCCCCGTCGTGGAGTTCCGGTTGTTCGTCCGCCCTGTCGTGCTGTCGGGCGGCGCTTCCTTGCCTGTGCCGAAAAGATTGCCCGGCCACCTTCATGGCCGTGTCCGCCGACTGTCACAGACCTGTCACAGGGGTTCACCCCAATCAACTCACAGGGTGATCACAGAGAAGAGTCGTACGGCTACGCGAACGACACGATCATGTGCGGGTGTCGGGTGGGAGCGCTCCAACGGTCGATTCGGCGCCATGGCATGGGCCAGAATGAGCCCGTGCCTTCCCTGTTGCTGATCGAGGACGACGACGCCATCCGCACGGCCCTGGAGCTCTCTCTTACGCGCCAGGGGCACCGTGTCGCCACCGCCGCCACCGGCGAGGATGGTCTCAAGCTGCTGCGCGAACAGCGGCCTGATCTGATCGTTTTGGACGTGATGCTGCCCGGCATCGACGGCTTCGAGGTGTGCCGACGGATCCGGCGCACCGACCAGCTGCCGATCATCCTGCTGACCGCGCGCAGCGATGACATCGATGTGGTGGTGGGCCTGGAGTCCGGCGCGGACGACTACGTGGTCAAGCCCGTGCAGGGGCGGGTGCTGGACGCCCGTATCCGTGCCGTGCTGCGGCGCGGTGAGCGCGAGGCCAATGACTCGGCGACGTTCGGCAGCCTCGTGATCGACCGCGCGGCGATGACCGTGACGAAGAACGGCGAGGACCTCCAGCTGACGCCCACCGAGCTGCGCCTGCTGCTCGAACTGAGCCGGCGCCCGGGACAGGCCCTGTCCCGGCAGCAGTTGCTGCGTCTGGTGTGGGAGCACGACTACCTGGGCGACTCGCGCCTGGTGGACGCGTGTGTGCAGCGGCTGCGCGCCAAGGTCGAGGACGTGCCGTCGTCGCCGACCCTGATCCGTACCGTCCGTGGCGTCGGCTACCGGTTGGACACTCCTCAGTGACACAGGCTCAAGGGGGGATCCGCGGCTGGTCCATGGCCCGCAGGAAAGTACAGTCGCGCATCCGTTTCACCAGCCTGCGGCTCAGGCTGGTCGTCGTGTTCGGGCTCGTTGCGCTCACCGCCGCCGTGTCGGCGTCGGGGATCGCGTACTGGCTCAACCGCGAGGCCGTGCAGAAGCGCGCTCAGGACGCGGCGCTGGAGGTCTTCGAGCGGGAGATGCAGAGCCATGCCAGCACCCTGCGCCCGAATCCGACACAGGACCAACTGCGCATGGCCGCACGGCAGATGGCCGACGGCGGCCAGCGCTTCAGCGTGCTGCTCATCGCCGAGGACGCGGACGGCAGGGCCGTCTACGGCTCCTCGACCGACTCGGCGCTCAAGGGCTTCACCCTGGACGACGTGCCGGCCTCGCTGCGCAAGGCGGTGAACAAGCGCCAGGAGCTGTCGGCCGGCAACAAGCACGCGTACCACCTGTACTGGCAGCGGGTCATCGACGGCGACACCCCCTACCTGGTGGGCGGGGCGCGGATGATCGGCGGCGGGCCGACCGGCTATATGCGCAAGTCCCTGGAGCTGGAGGCGAAGGACCTCAACTCGCTGGCCTGGTCGCTCGGCATCGCGACGGCTCTGTCGCTGATCGGCTCGGCTCTGCTCGCCCAGGCCGCCGCGACGACCGTGCTGAAGCCGGTGCAGCGCCTGGGCGTGGCGGCCCGGCGTCTCGGCGAGGGCCAGCTGGACACCCGTCTCAGGGTCTCCGGCACGGACGAACTGGCGGATCTGTCCCGGACGTTCAACCTCGCGGCGGAGTCGCTGGAGAAGAAGGTCGACGACATGAGCGCCCGCGAGGAGGCCTCGCGCCGGTTCGTCGCGGACATGTCCCATGAGCTCCGTACGCCGCTGACGGCCATCACCGCCGTCACGGAGGTACTGGAGGAGGAGCTGGACGCCGACACCGGCAGCCTCGACCCGATGATCGAACCGGCCGTACGGCTCGTGGTCAGCGAGACCCGGCGGCTGAACGACCTGGTCGAGAACCTGATGGAGGTCACCCGCTTCGACGCGGGCACGGCCCGGCTGGTGCTTGACGACGTCGACATCGCCGACCAGATCACCGCGTGCATCGACGCCCGGGCCTGGCTGGACGCGGTGGAACTGAACGCGGACCGCGGCATCATGGCCCGCCTCGACCCGCGCCGTCTGGACGTGGTGCTGGCCAACCTGATCGGCAACGCGCTCAAGCACGGCGGGTCGCCGGTGCGGGTCTCGGTACGTCTGGAGAGCAAGGCCGACACGGAGGGCGAGGAACTGGTCATCGAGGTGCAGGACCACGGCCCCGGCATCCCCGAGGACGTCCTGCCGCATGTCTTCGACCGGTTCTACAAGGCGAGCGCCTCCCGCCCGCGCTCCGAGGGCAGCGGCCTCGGTCTGTCCATCGCCCTGGAGAACGCCCACATCCACGGCGGCGAGATCACCGCCGCGAACTCCCCGAAGGGCGGAGCGGTGTTCACCCTGCGGCTGCCCCGGGACGCCTCCGAGCTCATCGAGCAGGAGCGTGGCGGCGGCACGGGCGGCGACGAGGGAGACGGGCAGTGAACATACGAGGCGTCGCGGCGCTGGGAACGGTCGGCGTCCTCGCCGGGCTGCTCGGCGGCTGCGGCATCCGGGCGACGCAGGTGCCGACGGACTTCGGGCCGGCGCCCTCGATGGTGCCGTGCGAGCTGTCGTCGACGGACATCACGGTCCAGGCCACGCCGTCCGGCGTCCCGGTCGAGGTGTTCCTGCTCTGCTCGGGCCGGCTGGCACGGGTCAACCGCTCGGTGCTGGTCCCCGACATCGGCGACGAGGCGAAGCGCCGGCTCCTGGTGGCCCAGGGGCTGCTGGACGCGCTCGCCGGGAAGCCTTCGGGCGCCGAGGACGAGGCGGGGTACTCCACCGCTGTGCCGGCGGGGGTCAGGGTGAGCGGGGCCCGCTCCGGGGAGCCGGAGGACGCCCTGCGGCTGTCCACCGCGCCCGACGCCCTGCCGAAGTACGCCCTGGCCCAGATCGTCTGCACGTTCGCGGACTCGGCGGCGGCCGAGGGCGACGGTTCGGTGGTCCTCGGCGGCCCGGGCGACGGCTCGCTGCGGCGGTACGAGTGCACGGCTGAGGTGCAGTCGAGCCCGGGCGACGAGAAACCGCCCTCGTCGGAGGTCGGGGGCTCCTGAGACCTGGTGCTGGGGGTCCACTGCCTGGCCCACCGCACCAGGGCCGACGAGTGGGCCGAAGGGGCGCGCCTGTGCCGAGAGCGCGAGCGCGCGGAGGTCCCGGCGAATGAGGGGGCGAGCACGGTAGTGGCGCTCTCGACACAGGCTTTGGCGCCCCGGAGGTGAACCGAGCCACAAAAAGGCTGCGGAACCGATCGTGCCGGGGTGTGCGTCTAGGGGGGCGTGCAGCGTCAAGGTACGAACGGCGACAGCGCCGGGATCCGTGTCCGTGCGATGGGGGGTGTCCTCCTCGTCGCACACCTCGCGCTCGTCGCCTGGATCACGCTGCGTCCACTGGACGTCACCTGGGTGAGCGCCACGAACCTGCGGCCCTTCGCCGGAATCAGAGCGGATCTGGCCCTCGGCTGGCCGGAGGCGGCCCGCAGCATCGGGGAGGGGCTCGCGCTGCTGGCGCCACTGGGCGTGCTGCTGCCGATGGCGCACGGCAGACTCACCGTGTCGCCGCTCGCCTCGCTGGCCCGGGTCGTCACCACGGGGGCCCTGCTGTCGCTGGCCATCGAGCTGTTGCAGACCGGGGTGCCCGGTCAGGTCGTCGACGTCGACTCGATCCTGCTCAACACGGTCGGCGTGGGCCTCGCCCACCTGGCGGTCATGCCCACGGTGCGGAAGGCGCTCAGGCGCAGGAGCCGGGGCAGCGGTCGGCCCAGCGGGACCGGGGACCGGGATCTGGTGGCCCTCCGCATGGAGGACCGGGACGGCCGCGAGGAGCGCGGGGAGTCGTCTCAGGGTCGAACCCCGACGATCGCCAGGGTCGAGATGGCCCCATAGAGTGACGCTTCGCCCGCTTCGTCACCGTAGCGTGAAACGTGTTGGGGACAGCGGGGCCGTCACCGGGGCGGCCTCGACCCACGGTGACGAAGGAGAACCCGATGAGCCGCCTTGCCCGCCCCACCGAAGGCCGCATGATCGGCGGAGTGTGCGCAGCCCTGGCGCAGCGTTTCGGCACCTCCGCGACCACGATGCGCGTGATCTTCGTACTGTCGTGCCTGCTTCCGGGCCCGCAGTTCCTGCTCTACATAGCCCTGTGGATCCTGTTCCCCTCGGAGGAGAAGGCCCGCACGGCTTGGTGACGCACCACTGAGAGTCACGTGTACGCCGATGGGGCGCACCTCCGCAGGGGTGCGCCCCATTCATGCGAAGTGCTCACACGCCGCCGAGGGACAGGCCGTTCACGCCGGAGCCCTTGCCGGGAAGGGAGCCGCCGGCGGGGAGGCCGCCGAGGAGGCCACCGGCGGGGCCGGTCGGGCCCTCGGAGACCACCTTCGTGGCGGCGGGCTGCGCGGCCTCGAGGCCGTGGCCGAGCGCGCCCTGCCCCTGGGCGACGGCGGTGGCGGCACCGGGCAGCGCCTTCGAGACCTTCTCCACGGGCAGCGACTTGGTGACGGTGCCGAGGGCCTGGGAGGCGTCGGGGGCGGCCGGGGCGGCGTTCGCGGCGCCCGCGCCCGCAGCGGCGATGGCGGCACCGACGACGGCGACACCGAGGGTCTTGGCAGCAGACTGCTTCATGTGGAATGCGTCCTTGGATGCGTTTGGCGGGTGGTGAGCGGTGCCGAAACGTAAACACCAAAGTCCTGCCGGAGGCAAACATCGAAAAGCGGTCGAGTCGCCGTTGCCGCGACCGCTTTCCGAAGACGCCGTTCAGTTCTCCTTGTTGACAGAACCGCTGGTGGAAGCCGTCTGCCGGAACAGCCATTCGGATTTTAGCTCGGCGTAGCCGGGCTTGATGACGTCATTGATCATGGCCAGTCGTTCATCGAAAGGAATGAATGCTGACTTCATAGCATTGACCGAGAACCACTGAATGTCGTCGAGCGTGTAACCGAAAGCCTCGACCAGGTACTCGAATTCGCGGCTCATACTGGTGTGGGACATCAGTCGGTTGTCGGTGTTCACGGTGGCCCTGAAGTGCAGCCGCCGCAGCAGTCCGATGGGGTGCTCGGCATAGGAACGGGCCGCGCCGGTCTGGAGGTTGGAGCTGGGGCACATCTCGAGCGGGATGCGCTTGTCGCGGACGTAGGAGGCGAGGCGGCCGAGTTTCACCGTGCCGTCGACCTGGACCTGGATGTCGTCGATGATGCGGACGCCGTGTCCGAGGCGGTCGGCGCCGCACCACTGGAGGGCCTGCCAGATGGAGGGGAGCCCGAAGGCCTCGCCGGCATGGATGGTGAAGTGGTTGTTCTCGCGCTTGAGGTATTCGAAGGCGTCGAGGTGCCGGGTGGGCGGGTAGCCGGCCTCGGCGCCCGCGATGTCGAAGCCGACGACGCCGAGGTCCCGGTAGCGGTTGGCGAGTTCGGCGATCTCCAGGGCGCGCGCCGCGTGCCGCATGGCCGTGAGGAGGGCGCCGACGCGGATGCGGTGGCCGTTCGCCCTGGCCTGTCGCTCGCCTTCCCGGAAACCCTCGTTGACGGCCTCGACGACCTCTTCGAGGGTGAGCCCGCCGTCGAGGTGCTGCTCGGGGGCGTAGCGGACCTCGGCGTAGACGACACCGTCCTCGGCGAGATCCACGGCGCACTCTGCGGCGACCCGGTGCAGTGCCTCCCGGGTCTGCATGACGCCGACGGTATGGGAGAAGGTCTCCAGGTACCGCTCCAGGGAGCCGGAGTCGGCGGCCTCGCGGAACCAGACGCCGAGCTTGTCGGGGTCGGACTCGGGGAGCTGGGAGTAGCCGCTGTCGCGGGCGAGTTCGACGATGGTGCCGGGGCGGAGCCCGCCGTCGAGATGGTCGTGCAGCAGAACCTTGGGTGCCCGGCGGATCTGGTCCGAGTCCGGGGTGCCGCCGGTCCGGTCAGTCTGGCTCGTCATTTCCGCACGATAACGCCTACGCGCGTAGAGGGCCTGCTGGACAGGGCCGTCGATACCCAACGGTGACCCGGCGGACTGGTGGCGTACACCGACACTTCTGACACTGTTCTGTCATGGCGCAGCAAGCAATGCCGGTTCGCAGAGCCCGACTTGGGCGGACATTCGGCCCCGAGCCGAGCTCGGTCAGCGGTGTCGTACTGCTGCTCCCGGCCGGCGACGAGAACTCCACCCGCAAGCCCTCCCCCCTGCTGGCCGCGGCCTCCGTGCACGCGCTCGGCCGTCGGCTCGCCCGCGCGGGCCGTACGGAGGGGCTGGCGGCGCATGTCGTGCACTACCGCTGTCGCGGGTGGAACGGCGGGGAGGCGAATCTCGCGCACGACGCGGGGTGGGCGGCGGACGAGGTCGTACGGCGGTACGGGGATGTGCCGGTGTGCCTGGTCGGGTTCGGTATGGGCGGGCGGGCCGCGTTGCACGCGGGTGGGCATGACGCCGTCAACTCCGTCCTGGCGATCGCTCCATGGCTGCCCAAGGAGGATGCGGCCACGCCACCCGAACCGGTGAAGCAGTTGGCGGGGCGGCGGGTCATGGTCGTGCACGGCACGAACGACGAGCGGGTGGATCCCGCGTTGTCCTTCCGGTTCGCGGCGCGGGCGAAGAAGACGAATCCCGATATCTGCCGGTTCGAAGTGCACTCGGATCGGCATGGGCTTCAGCAGCATCGGGACGAGGTGCATGCTCTCGCCGAGGATTTCGTGATGGGGGTGCTGTTCGGGAGGGCGTTCGCTCGGCCGGTGGTGGATGCGCTTGCGGCTCCGCCGCCGCTTGGGTTGCGTATGCCGCTTGCTTCCGGTTTTGGGCGGGCGCGGTCTCGGAGGGGCGTCTGAGGTTTGTGGTGCGGGTGCGGCTGCGGGTGCGTGGGGGCTGATCGCGCGGTTCCCAGCGCCCCTTGAGGGTGCGGCAGGCACCCCCTGGCGCCTGGGAGCCCTCGGGTGCTGCTCAGTCGTGAAGCAGCTTGCCCCGCCGTGACAGCAGGAACCTCTTGAAGGCCGCCACCGGTGGGGTGTCCGGGTGGCCGTCGAGCCAGGCCACGCCGATTTCGCGGACCGCTCGGGGGGCGGTGACCGTCAGCTCCACGACGCCAGGGCGGGGCACGGCCGGGGGTGGGAGAAGGGCGACGCCGAGGCCGGCGGCGACCAGGCCGCGCAGGGTCTCGGCCTCCTCGCCCTCGAAGGCGATACGGGGCTTGAAGCCTGCCTCCTTGCAGAGGTCGTCTGTGATGCGGCGCATGCCGTAGCCGGGTTCCAGGGTCACGAAGGTCTCGTCGGCGGCCTCGGCGAGCCTGATGCGCTTGCGGGCGGCGAGGCGGTGGTCGGCGGGGACGACCAGGCGGAGCTTCTGCTCGTCGAGGCGGCGGGCGACGAGGTCGGGCGCGTCGGGGACGGGTGAGGTGAGGCAGAGGTCCAGCTCACCCGCGCGCAGTCGTTCGATCATCGCCTCGCCGTAGTTCTGGACGAGGCTGAAGCGGACGCGGGGATGCTCGGCGCGGAACGTCTGGAGCAGGCCCGGGACGGTCTCGGCGCCCATGGTGTGCAGAAAGCCGAACGCGACCTTGCCGGTGGCCGGGTCGGCGTCCGCGCGCACCTCGTCGGCGGCGCGCTCGACCTCGGCGAGGGCGCGTTCGACGGAGCCGAGGAAGGTGCGGCCGGCGGGCGTGAGGGAGACGGTCCGGCCCCGGCGGGCGAACAGATCGACGCCCAGATCCTGTTCGAGGCGGACCATCGCGCGGGAGAGCGTGGACTGCGGGACGTTCATCTCCTGCGCGGCCCGGGTGACGTGCTCGGTGCGGGCGACGCCGGCGAAGTAGGCGAGGCGGGGGGCGAGGCGCAGGACGATGTCCTCGATCCCGTAGATCGCGCTCCGATGGATGCTGTTGCCATCGATTTGTTTTGTGTCACTGGACTGTGACAGGTGCCGCTCTGACCTCTGCTGATGCATCACGGGAACGATTATGAGGGTTCCGTGCATTGGACGGATGAGTGGCGGCGTACGTACTTTCGAGGCATGCCTTCCGCCAGTACCGAGGCGCCCACCACCGTGGGCGCCGTAGCAACCGTTTCCGCCTCCGCTCCGAAGACCGTCTCCGCCCCGAAGGCCGCCTCCGACTCCCGTATGGCCCCGGGCGGGCCCGGATACCGCCGGATGAGCCTGGCGCTGTTCCTCGCGGGTGTCGCGACCTTCGCCCTCCTCTACTCCACGCAGGCCCTGCTGCCGTTGATCTCCGGCGACTTCGGGAGTACGGCGAGCGGGGCGAGCTGGACGGTGGCGGCGGCGACGGGCGCGCTGGCGCTGTTCGTGCTGCCGATGAGCGCGCTTTCGGAGCGGTTCGGGCGGCGTACGGTCATGACGGGGTCGTTGGCGGTCGCCGTGACCGTCGGGCTGCTGGTGCCCTTCGCGCCCTCGCTGGGTGCGCTGGTCGTGCTGCGAGCGGTGCAGGGTGCGGCGCTGGCCGGGGTGCCGGCGTCGGCGACGGCCTATCTCGCCGAGGAGGTCCGGCCCAAGGCGCTGATCACCGCGATCGGTCTGTTCGTCGCCGGTAACAGCGTGGGCGGTATGAGCGGCCGGGTCGTCACCGGCTGGGTCGCGCAGGAGTGGGGTTGGCGGGTCGCGCTGGGTGTGCTCGGGGTGATCGCGGTGGGCTGTGCGGTGGCGTTCCGGCTGCTGCTGCCCGCGCCGCGGCACTTCGCGGCGGGGTCGCTGCGGCCGCGGGTGCTGGTGCGGACCGTTAAGGGGCATCTGTCCGACCCGCTGCTGTGCCGGCTGTATGTGATCGGTGCGCTGTTCATGACGGTGTTCGGTGCGGTGTACACGGTGATCGGGTACCGGTTGGCCGATGCGCCCTTCTCGCTTCCCCAGGGTGTGATCGGCTCGATCTTCCTCGTGTATCTGGTGGGTACGGTGTCGGCGTCGACCGCAGGGAAGCTGGTCGGGCGGCTGGGGCGGCGCGGGGCGCTGTATCTGGCGGGCGGTACGACCACGGCCGGGCTCTTCGTGTCCCTCTCCGACTCCCTGGTGCTGGTGCTGCTGGGCCTGGTTCTGATCACGGCCGGGTTCTTCGCGGGACACGCGGTGGCGTCGTCGTCGGTGAGCCATACGGCGAAGCGGGGTCGGGCGCAGGCGTCGGCGCTGTATCAGTCGGCGTACTACGTGGGGTCGAGTGCGGGTAGCACGCTCGGGGCGGTGGCGTTCCACGCGGGGGGCTGGGCCGGGACCGTGTCGCTGGGGCTGCTGGCGGTGGCCGGGGTCGTGGCGGTCACGGTGGCCGGGTCGCGTGCGGCGCGGGTGGCGGCTCGGCGGGGGCCGGTGGTCGTGCATTGACCTCCGGGGGGTGCGCTGTTCTCGCCCAAAGCAGGGGCTGAACAGCAGGGGCTGCGCCCCATGCTTTTGTCCTTAGGGGCGTCCTCAGGGGCGTCCTCAGGGACGTCCTTAGGGGCGCGGGAACCGCCCGTCCATCCCCCAACGCGCACCCGCAGCCGCCAAACACCCGCCTCTCCACCCGCGCAGGCGCCCCACCTGCGTGTTCTCCCGCTCCGGGGGCCGTTGTCAGTGGGCTGCGGTAGCTTCCGGAGTGTTGGGACGCACAGGAATGGCACAGGGGTGGGTTGGCCATGAGCGACGGTATGACGGCGGGTTCGGCGACAGCGGATCTCGGCGATCTCGATATGCGGCTGGAGCGGCACCGGGTCGAGCTGACCGGTTACTGCTACCGAATGCTCGGCTCCTCCTTCGAGGCCGAGGACGCGGTGCAGGACACACTGGTCCGCGCCTGGCGCAGCTATGAGAAGTTCGAGGGGCGGTCCAGCCTCCGCTCGTGGCTCTACCGGATCGCGACCAACGTCTGCCTGGACATGCTGACCGCCGGCAACAAGCGGGCCCGCCCCATGGACCTCACCGACTCCACCCCCCTCGCCCAGGCCGCCCTCTCCCCCCGCCCGGACAACACCTGGCTGGAGCCGGTCCCGGACGCCCGCGTCCTGCCCACGACCGCCGACCCGGCCGAGGCCGCGGTCGCCAAGGAGTCCGTCCGGCTCGCCTTCGTCGCCGCCCTGCAGAAGCTCCCCGCCAAGCAGCGCGCCGTGCTCATCCTCCGCGAGGTCCTCGCCTGGAAGGCCAGCGAGGTCGCCGAGCTTCTCGACACCTCCGTCGCCTCGGTCAACAGCGCGCTGCAGCGGGCCCGCGCGACGCTCGCCGACAGTGAGGGGCAGGCGGCGGAGGCGGCCGTCTCCGATCCGCTCGACAAGGAGCAGCAGAAGCTCCTGGAGCGCTATGTCGCCGCCTTCGAGGGGTACGACATGGCGGCGCTGACGGCTCTGCTGCACGAGGACGCGGTCATGACGATGCCGCCGTTCGACCTGTGGCTCCAGGGCACGAGCGACATCACCGGCTTCATGACGACGCTCGGCTCGGCCTGCGCCGGCTCGCACCTCGTGCCGGTCGCCGTCAACGGCCTGCCCGGCTTCGCCCAGTACAAGCCCGACCCCGAGGAGGGCGGCTTCACCGCGTGGGCCGTCCAGGTGCTGGAGATATCAGAGGACCGGATCGCCGGGTTCCACTGCTTCCTCGACACCGCCCGCTGGTTCCCCCTCTTCGGTCTGCCCCTCCACCTCGAAAGCAAGCCCGACCAGGCGCAGTAGCGCGCGCAGCGCCGGGTCGGGGTCCCGCAGCCGTATGCGGCCCCCGGCCCGCCGTGCGGCGAGCTGCATCCGGGCCAGCGCGTCGACGGTGGCGAGGCCCGGGGGTCCGATCCCCCCGACATCACACACCACGGCCCGGGCGCCGGTCGCGTCGAGCAGTGCCCGTACGTCGTCGCACAGCCCCGCCACCTCGTCCCGGGTGAGGGGGCCGGCCAGCACGAGTACAGCGGGTGTCATGGCGTCCACGAGCGGTAGACCGTCCGGGCGGCCGCAACTCATCGGCACCGCGTTCTCCGGCTGCGTCGGTGGGACGTGTCCGCCGGTCGGGATCGCTTTGACCTGCGGCCCTCCTCCCCCGGAGGGTTGGCTGTATGCCCCATGCATCCGCACCGCCCTGGATACCCGACGGCCTCCTCAGCACCATCGAGGAGGCCCTGTGCAGGGGGTGCTGACGGGCTTCGCCGTGATCGCGGTCGTCATCGGTGTGGGGTACGCGATCGGGCGTGGCGGTCACCTCGGCGAGCACGGCCGCGAGGTGCTGACCAAGCTCGCCTTCCATGTCGCCTCGCCGGCCCTGCTGTTCACGACGCTCGCGCAGGCCGACCTGTCGAGGATCTTCTCCAGCCGTCTGCTCGTGACCGCCCTGAGCACGGCCGCGGCGGCCGGTGTCTTCGTCGCGGTGGGCGTCGTACGGGGCTGGGGCATGGGCCGTACGACGATCGGCGCGCTCTGCTCCGGTTACGTCAACTCCGGCAACCTCGGCATCCCGATCGCCGTGTACGTGCTGGGCGACGCCTCGCTGGTGGCGCCGGTGCTGCTGTTCCAGCTGATCGTGGTCACCCCGATCGCGCTCACGATCCTCGACCTGTCCGGCGAGGGCGAGAAGGGCCCGCTGTGGCGACGGCTGCTGACGCCGCTCAGGAACCCGATCGCGGTGGGCTCGCTGGCGGGGGTCGCGGTCTCCGCGCTCGGAGTACGCGTCCCCGCGCCCGTCATGGACCCGCTGACGCTGATCGGCAACATGTCGGTGCCGGCGGTCCTGCTCGCCTTCGGCATCTCCCTGTGCGGCAGCACGATGCCGGGCCGGGGCCCCGACCGTCACCCGGTCCTGTTGTCGGTCGCGCTGAAGTCGGTCGGCCAGCCGGCGGTCGCCTGGGCCCTCGCGGTGGGCGTGTTCGGGCTGCGCGGGCACCAGCTGCTGGACGTGGTCGTGACCTCGGCGCTCCCCGCCGCGCAGAACCTCTACACCTACGCCTCCAGCTACCGCGTCGCCGAACGACTGGCCCGTGACTCGATCCTGCTGTCGACGATGCTGTCGGTTCCGGTGCTGGTGGTGATCGCGACGCTGCTGGGCTGACCGCCCCGGACGGGGGCAGGGCCCGAAGCCAGAAAAAAGGGCTGGTCGCGCCCTTGGCTACCAGCCCCTTTGTGCGTGCGGTGTTGGGTCCTTCTCCCGAAGGCTGGTCTCTTGCCCACGCCCGGCCGGCGTTGGCGCTCGGCCGGAGTTGGCCTTTGCCCACCCGCGGCCGGGCCTCCCGCGCACGGGAAAGAGCCGCCCGTACGGAGAAGGGGACCCCCTCAGCCGCGCGACGGGAAGGCAGGCGCCGTCGGCACGACGAAAGGGGCGGCACCACCCCCGCAAGGGAAGGCGCCCCCCACCCCACAAAGGGAGGGGCCGGCCCCGAAAGAGCCGGCCCCTCCCTCCCCCGTCCGCTCGCCTCAGGCGATGCGCTCCAGCACCACCGGCGACGCGGTGAACTCGGTGCCCGAAGCCGCGATGTCGTACGAGCCCTTCACGGCCTCCAACGCGTAAGCGAAGCGTTCCGGGGTGTCCGTGTGGAGGGTGAGGAGGGGCTGGCCCTCTGTCACCGTGTCGCCGGGCTTGGCGTGCATCTCGATGCCCGCGGCGGCCTGCACCGGGTCCTCCTTGCGGGCGCGGCCGGCGCCCAGGCGCCAGGCGGCGATGCCGATGTCGTACGCGTCGAGGCGGGTCAGGACGCCGGAGGCGGTCGCCTTCACCACGTGCTGTTCGCGGGACGTGGGGAGCGGGGCGTCGGGGTCGCCGCCCTGGGCCTCTATCATGCGGCGCCAGGCGTCCATCGCCGAGCCGTCGGCCAGCGCCTTCGCCGGGTCCGCGTCCTTCACGCCGGCCGCGTCCAGCATTTCGCGGGCCAGGGCGATGGTGAGTTCCACGACGTCCGCCGGGCCGCCGCCCGCCAGGACCTCGACCGATTCCCTGACCTCCAGCGCGTTGCCCGCCGTCAGGCCGAGAGGGGTGGACATGTCGGTGAGGAGGGCGACCGTCTTCACTCCGTGGTCCGTGCCGAGGCCGACCATCGTGGAGGCCAGTTCGCGCGCGTCCTCGATGGTCTTCATGAAGGCACCCGTGCCCACCTTCACGTCCAGGACCAGCGAGCCCGTGCCCTCCGCGATCTTCTTCGACATGATCGAGGAGGCGATCAGGGGGATGGCCTCGACCGTGCCCGTGACATCACGCAGGGCGTACAGCTTCTTGTCCGCGGGGGCCAGGCCGTCGCCCGCCGCGCAGATCACCGCGCCGACCTCGTCCAGCACGGACAGCATCTCCTCGTTGGAGAGAAGGGCGCGCCAGCCCGGGATCGACTCCAGCTTGTCCAGGGTGCCGCCCGTGTGGCCGAGGCCCCGGCCCGAGAGCTGGGGGACGGCCGCGCCGCAGGCCGCCACCAGGGGAGCGAGGGGGAGGGTGATCTTGTCGCCCACACCCCCCGTGGAGTGCTTGTCGGCCGTCGGGCGGGACAGGGACGAGAAGTCCATGCGCTCGCCGGAGGCGATCATCGCGGCGGTCCAGCGGGCGATCTCTCGGCGGTCCATGCCGTTGAGAAGAATCGCCATGTTGAGGGCGGCCATCTGGTAGTCGGCGACCTCACCGCGGGTGTACGCGTCGATGATCCAGTCGATCTGCTCGTCGCTGAGCTCGCCGCGGTCCCGTTTGGTGCGGATGACGGAGATGGCGTCCATCGACAACGAAGTCATGGCGTTCCTTTCGAGGGTTCCGAAAGCGATCCGATGAGGATCGGAAAGTGTGCGGCCCCTCCGACCGTTCGTCGGGAGGGGCCGCACGGAGTCACTTGGTGAGATGGCCGGGGCCGAAGGCCTGGGGCAGCATCTCCGAGAGAGGGACGATTCCCGCCGGGGTTTCCAGCAGGAGGTCCGGGCCGCCGAACTCGTACAGCAGCTGGCGGCAGCGGCCGCACGGGACGAGGACCTCGCCCTTGCCGTCGACGCAGGTGAAGTGCGTCAGCCGGCCGCCGCCCGTGCGCTGCAGCTCCGAGACCAGTCCGCACTCGGCGCACAGGCCGAGTCCGTACGAGGCGTTCTCGACGTTGCAGCCCGAGATCGTGCGGCCGTCGTCGACGAGGGCGGCGACGCCGACCGGGTAGCCCGAGTAGGGGGCGTACGCGTGGGACATGGCGTCCCGCGCGACCGAGCGCAGCCCGTCCCAGTCGACCTCGGCCAGTGCGCCGGGGGTCACTTGCCCTGTCCCTTCCGGTACGGCAGGCCGTCCGCCTTCGGCATCCGCAGCCGCTGCGCGGAGAGCGCGAGGACGATCAGCGTGATGACGTACGGCGTGGCGGCGACGACCTGGTTCGGGACCTCGTTGGTGACGGAGTACCAGGTGAGGACCAGGGCGCCGATGACGGCGGTGATCGCGGCGGCGACGTACTTCTTGCGGACCGCCTGCCAGATCGCGCCGATGATCAGAAGCAGCGCGCCGAGCAGCAGCAGCGCGTGGACGTTCTCGGAGCCGCCGCGCAGGTTGAGGCTGTCGGTGTAGCCGAAGAGGCCGGCGCCGAGGGCGAGGCCACCCGGCATCCAGTTGCCGAAGATCATCGCGGCGAGACCGATGAAGCCACGGCCGCTGGTCTGGCCCTCCAGATAGAAGGGGTTGGCGACGATGGAGAGGAAGGCGCCGCCGAGGCCGGCCAGACCGCCGGAGATGATCACGGCGAGGTACTTGTACTTGTAGACGTTGACGCCGAGGGACTCGGCGGCGACCGGGTTCTCGCCGCAGGAGCGCAGCCGCAGACCGAAGGCCGTGCGCCACAGGATCCACCAGGTGGCGGGGACCAGCGCGACGGCGACGAGGGTCAGCCAGGAGACATCGGTGACCAGGCCGCCGAGCAGGCCGGCGAGGTCGGAGACGAAGAACCAGCCCTTCTCGTTGAGGGTCTGGAGCGCGTCCGACAGGCCGGGCACCGTGAAGTCGCCGAGGGAGTCGACCGGCGGGGACTGCTTGGCCGAGCCGCCCTGGTGGCCCTCGAAGGCGAGGGGGGCGAGGTAGCGGGTGGCGCCGAGGGCGAGGATGTTGATGGCCACGCCGGAGACGATGTGGTTGACGTTGAAGGTGACGGTGACGAAGGCGTGCAGCAGACCGCCGATCGCGCCGCCGGCGATGCCGACCAGGACACCGGTCCACGGGCCGTACTGGAAGCCGGCCCAGGCACCGAACCAGGTTCCGAGGATCATCATGCCTTCGAGGCCGATGTTGACGACGCCCGCGCGCTCGGCCCACAGACCGCCGAGTCCGGCTAGGCCGATGGGGACGGCCAGTTCCAGCGCGGTGGACATCTGGCTGACGTTGGTGATGCCGTCGGCGCCGGTGATGATGCGGACGATCGAGGTCAGCGCCAGGACGCCGGCGATGACCAGGAGCAGCACGGGCAGCGAGAGCTTGCGGCCGGCCGGAGCCGCGGGCTGCAGCGTGGGCTGGTTGACGTCGGTTGCGGTGGTCATCAGCCGGCCACCTCCTTCTTGACGTTGTTGTTGTCGGCGGAGGCGCCCGCGCCGAGGACGTTGCCCGCGGCGATCTCGGCACCGACCCGGCGCTGCTGGCGGCGCAGACCCCACTCGCGGACGGTCTCGTACGCGACGACGACCGACAGCACGATCAGGCCCTGCATGATGACCGCGATCTCCTTGTCGTAGCCGTGGAAGTCCAGCTCCGGGGAGGCCTTGTCGAGCCACGCCCACAGCAGCGCCGCGAAGGCGATGCCGACCGGGCTGTTGCGGCCGAGCAGCGCGATGCCGATGCCGAGGAAGCCGATGCCGGTGGGGAAGTTCAGGCTGTAGGTGTGGGTGTCGCCGAGCAGGATCGGCAGACCCGCGAGACCGGCGATGCCGCCGGAGATGAGCATGGCGGTGAGGACCATGCGCTTGGGGTCGACACCGCTGGCCGCGGCGGCCGTCTCCGAGGCGCCGGAGGCACGCAGGTCGAAGCCGAAGCGGGTGCGGTTGAGGACGATCCAGTAGCCGACGCCGAGCAGGGCGGCGAGGAGGACGAGGCCGTAGATCTCGCCGGCCTTGCCCATGTCGATGCCGGGGATCCAGCCGGACTCGGCCATCTCGCCGGTGGTGTTGTTGTTGCCGACCTTGACGCCGAAGACGTCCGGCAGCCACAGATAGCCGATGACGGAGGTCGCGATCGCGTTCAGCATGATCGAGGCGACGACCTCGCTGACGCCCCGGGTGACCTTGAGGACGCCGACGATGCCGGCCCAGAAGGCGCCGGTGCAGATCGCGGTGAGCAGCAGCAGCGGGATCTGCAGGAACGACGGCAGGTCCACATGGGCGCCGACGATCGCGGTCATCATGGCGCCGAGCAGGTACTGGCCGTCGACACCGATGTTGAACAGGTTCATCCGGAAGCCGATGGCCACCGCGAGGGCCGCGATGTAGTACAGCGTGGCCTGGTTGATGATCCGGACCTGGATGTCGGAGAACGTGGCCTGCTCGAACATGATCGAGAATGGCTCGACCGGGTTCTTGCCGGAGGCCAGCAGCACGATCGCGGTCAGCGCGAAGGCCACGGCGAGCGCGAGGACCGGTCCGGCCACCGCGAGGAGCATGCGCTCCTTGTCGAACTTCTTCATCAGCGGGCCTCGTCTTCCTCGGACTCGGGCGCGCCGGCCGAGGTCTCGGGGGTCTCTTCGTGTTCGAGGTGGCCGGTGACGGCACCGGTCATGGCGGAGCCCAGCTCCTCGGGGGTGATGGTGGCCGGGTCGGCGTCCGCGACGAGCCTGCCGTTGTAGATCACCCGGAGGGTGTCGGACAGGCCGATCAGCTCGTCGAGGTCGGCGGAGATCAGCAGCACGGCCAGGCCCTCGCGGCGGGCCTCGCGGATCTGGTCCCAGATCTGGGCCTGCGCGCCGACGTCCACACCACGCGTGGGGTGGGCGGCGATCAGGAAGCGCGGCTTGTGGCTCATCTCGCGGCCGACGATCAGCTTCTGCTGGTTGCCGCCGGAGAGGGAGGCGGCGGTGACGTCGATGCCGGGGGTGCGGACGTCGTACTCCTCGACGATCCGGCGCGTGTCCTCCTGGGCGGCCTTCGGGTCCAGCCAGACGCCCTTGGCGTTGGGCCGCTCGGTCACATGGCCGAGGATACGGTTCTCCCAGAGGGGGGCCTCCAGGAGCAGACCGTGCCGGTGGCGGTCCTCGGGGATGTAGCCGACGCCCTGCTCGCGGCGCTTGCGGGTGGGCAGGCCGGTGATGTCCTCGCCCAGGAAGCGGATGGTGCCGGAGTGGGCGTGCTTCAGGCCGATCAGCGCGTCGACGAGCTCGGTCTGGCCGTTGCCCTCGACGCCGGCGACGCCCAGCACCTCGCCCGCGTGGATCTTGAACGAGATCCCGTCGAGGAGGCGCTTCACCGTCCCCCGGCTCACCTCGTCCATGAGCAGGCTCGCGGACGACTTGCCCATCGTCACCCCGCCCGTGGAGTAGACCGTGAGGTCCTCGACCTCCAGGACGACCTTCTCGGTGACCGTCGACTCCGCCGTCGCCGGGGTGGGCAGCTCGCTGCCGACCATCAGCTCGGCGAGCTGACGCGGGGTGGTCTCGGCGGGGACGGCCGTGCCGACCGTCGTACCGCGCCGGATGACCGTGATCTCGTCGGCGACGGACAGCACCTCGCCCAGCTTGTGCGAGATGAAGATGACCGCCAGGCCCTGTGTCTTGAGCTCGCGCAGGTTGGCGAAGAGTGCCTCGACCTCCTGCGGCACCAGTACGGCGGTCGGCTCGTCCAGGATCAGGGTGCGGGCGCCGCGGTAGAGGACCTTGAGGATCTCCACGCGCTGGCGCTCGGCGACACCCAGCTCCTCGACCAGGACGTCGGGGCGGACCCCGAAGCCGTACCGGTCGGAGATCTCCTTGATCGTGCGGCGCGCCTTGGCGCCGATGCCGTAGAGCTTCTCGCTGCCGAGGACCACGTTCTCGAGGACCGTGAGGTTGTCGGCGAGCATGAAGTGCTGGTGCACCATGCCGATGCCGCGGGCGATGGCGTCGGCCGGGGACGAGAAGGAGACCTGCTCGCCGTCGATCGCGATGGTGCCCTCGTCCGGCTTCTGCATGCCGTAGAGGATCTTCATCAGGGTCGACTTGCCGGCGCCGTTCTCACCGACGAGGGCGTGGACGGTGCCCTTGCGGACGGTGAGGTGGATGTCGTGGTTGGCCACGACGCCCGGGAATCGCTTGGTGATCCCGGCGAGCTCGACGGCGGTCACCGATCCGTTGACCGCCGCGTCGGCCGGAGGGCTGCTGGACGCGTTGATGGCGCACTCTCCTGAGAAAGGGGGTCGTCTACGCGCGTAGCGCCCCTACGGCTTGGAAGGGGGCGACGCGCCGGGACAACGGGACACGGGGAGCAAGACTCCCCGCACCCCGTTGAGCGGACGTAACCCCGCGGTTACAGGCGACTTCGGGGAAGAGCCGGTGCGCTCCCGCGCTTCCCCCAAGTCACTCGACTGCTCGTACTGGGTCAGCTGGTCTTGACCTTGATCTCGCCGCTGATGATCTTCTCCTTGGCCGTTTCGATGGCTTCCTGGAGCTCGCTGTCGCTCTTGAACTTCGGGTTGGAGTCGGCGAGCCCCACCTCGCCGGTCTTCAGATCGCCCCTGACGATACCGCTCTCGGGCTTACCGTCCTCGACCGACTTCGCGAGGTTGTACACCGCCTTGGCGACGTCCTTCGTCGCCGAGGTCAGGATGCGGTCCTTGTACTTCGCGAGGGCTTCCTGCTTGTACTGGTCGGAGTCGACGCCGATCGCCCAGACCTGGTCGGTCTCGGCGGCCTCGATCACGCCCTGGCCGGACAGACCGGCGGCCGCGTACAGCACGTCGGCCTTCTTCTCGAGCTGGCCCTCGGCGGCCGTCTTGCCCTTGTCCGGGCTGGAGAAGCCACCCTCCTCGGCCGTCTGGGTCAGGTACTGGGTGAGCACCTCGACCTTCGGGTCGGTGTCCTTGACGCCCTGCTCGAAGCCCGCCTGGAACTTGTGGATCAGCGGGATGTCCACGCCGCCGATGAAGCCGACGACGTTCGTGTCGGTGCTCTTGGCGGCGGCGACACCGGCGAGGTACGAGGCCTGCTCCTCGGAGAAGACCAGGTCCGCGACGTTCTTCAGCTGGATGGTGGAGTCGTCCACGATGCCGAAGGTGGTGTCGGGGTACTGCTCTGCGGCGGCCTTCACGGCGGTCGCGTACGCGTAGCCCACACCGACGACCGGGTTGTAGCCCTGCTTCGCCAGCGAGACCAGGCGCTGCTCCTTGTCGGCGTCCGTCTCGCCCTCGGTGGGCTCGATGTCCTTGGTGTCGTAGCCGAATTCCTTCTTCGCCCGCTCCAGGCCCGCGAACGCCGCGTCGTTGAAGGACTGGTCGCCCTTGCCGCCGATGTCGTACGCGATGGCGAGACCCTTGTCGCCCTCGGTGTCGGGGGTGGAGGACGAGGCCTCCGTCGACGTGCCGCCACAGGCGGAGAGGGCGAGGGCGAGGGAGACGGTCGCTGCGCCCGCGACCGCTGTGCGGGAAACCCGGCGCATGTTGTGGTGCTCCTAGTCGTACAAGCGCCGGGGGGTACTGCTCAGTGGGTACTGCTCAGTGGTGCTTCACAGCTTCGGCGCTGGCTTTCGGCGAGGGTAACGCGCGTAGACCCTCCGCGAGAAGCCCGGTGGACCACGTTGTTATGGGGCCGTGTCGCAACGTGGGCCGGAGGTGGGGTGGGAGAGTCGCGGCCGGATGTCGGGGGCGGGTTCGTCGGGGCTGGTCGCGCGGGTCCCGCGCCCCGGAAAGCGGGGCTGCGGCCCTGACTCGGCACTGAAAACGCGAAGCGGGCGGGTGTCCAGGGACACCCGCCCGCTTCTCAGGTCGGTACTCGGAGGTCGCGTCGACTACTCCGTCTTGACCTTGATGGAGCCGTCGATGATGCCTTCCTTGGCCTTGGCCACCGCGGCGGAGAGGCCGGCGATCTTGGCGAACTCCGGGTTGGACTCGGCGAGGCCGACGCCGTTGACCTTGAGGTCGAAGGTCTGGACGCCGGTGAGCGGCTTGCCCTCCTTGACGGACTTGGCGAGGGCGTAGACCGAGCCGCCGACGTCCTTCAGCGCGGAGGTGAGGATGGAGTTCTTGTAGGAGGCGAGGGCCTCCTGCTTGTACTGGTCGGAGTCGACACCGATCGCCCAGACCTTCGCCTTGCTGGCGGCCTCGATCACGCCCTGGCCGGACAGACCGGCGGCCGCGTACAGCACGTCGGCCTTCTTCTCGATCTGGCCCTCGGCGGCGGCCTTGCCCTTGTCAGGGCTGGAGAAGCCACCCTCCTCGGCCGTCTGGGTCAGGTACTGCGAGAGGACCTTGACCTTCGAGTTGGTGTCCTCGACGCCCTGCTTGTAGCCGGCCTCGAACTTGTGGATCAGCGGGATGTCCACACCGCCGATGAAGCCCACGGTGTTCGTCTTGGTGGCCTTGGCGGCCGCGACACCGGCGAGGTACGAGGCCTCCTGCTCGGCGAAGACCAGGGACGCCACGTTGTCGGCCTCGACGACCGAGTCGACGATGCCGAAGGTGGTCTTCGGGTAGTCCTTGGCCACGGCCTCCATGGCGGGGCCGTAGGCGAAGCCGATGCCGATGACCGGGTTGTAGCCCTGCTTGGCCAGGGAGGCCAGGCGCTGCTCCTTGTCGGCGTCGGTCTCACCCTCGGTGGGCTCGATGTCCTGGGTCTTGTACCCGAACTCCTTCTTCGCCCGCTCCAGGCCGGAGTACGCGGCGTCGTTGAAGGACTGGTCGCCCTTGCCACCGATGTCGTACGCGATGGCGAGACCAAGGTCCTTCTTGGTCGCGCTGCTGTCGCTGTCACTGCTCTCGCTGCTGGTACCGCCACAGGCCGTGGCAGCGAGCGCCAACGACGCGACCCCCACCGCGACGCGGGTCAGTTTGGAAATCCGACGCATCTTGAAGTTCCCCATTCTCCAAAGCCCCGCAGTGGGTGCTCAGTTCCGGCGCACATTAACGCGCGTAGACACTCCTGGGAACGGGGTTTCGACTGGCCGTTATCCATTCGTGCCGGTGGCCGTTACGTCCTCGTGAACCATGGGATCGAAAGGGACAAAGAGGGCTGCACGGCCTTGGATGTCCCTGGCGCTCCGTAAGGATGGGGTGACCTCTGCGTGATGGTGCGCGTGCCGTACGAGGGGTGTACGGCACGCGCACCAGGCTGCCAAGGGGGCGTGCGGGCTGCAACCGGAATCGGCCGTTCGGTCGAATCCGGTGGGGGACGCCCGTGGGGAGGTCAGAGCCCGGCGTCGAGGAGCGCGGTCGCCGTGAAGAGTTCGACTCCTACGGTGATGGCGTGCTCGTCGGCGTCGAAGTCGCCCTGGTGCAGGTCGCGGCTGCGGCGGTCGCCGGGGCGGCGGACGCCGAGGCGGGCCATGGCGCCCGGGACGTGTTCCAGGTACCAGGAGAAGTCCTCGCCGCCGAGGCTCTGCTCGGTGTCCTCGACGGAGTGCGCGCCGCGGCGGGCGGTCATGGCGTCGCGGAGCAGTTCGGTGACGCCGGCGTCGTTGACGACGGGCGGGACGCCCCGGATGTAGTTGATCTCGGACTTGGCGCGGTGCAGGGTCGCGATCTCGTCGACCGCCGCGTGCACCAGGTCGGGGGCGTCCCGCCAGGCGTCCAGGTCGAGGCAGCGGACCGTGCCGGAGAGCTCGGCGTGCTGCGGGATGACGTTCGGAGCGTGGCCCGTCTCGATACGGCCCCAGGTCACGGCGAGGCCGCTGCGGGCGTCGACCCGGCGGGCTACCACCGCGGGCACGTCGGTGGCGACCCGGGCGGCGGCGGTGACGAGGTCGGTGGTGAGGTGGGGGCGGGCGGTGTGGCCGCCGGGGCCGTCGAGCGAGATCTCCAGCCGGTCGCAGGCGGAGGTGATGGGGCCGTTGCGCAGCCCGATCCTGCCCGCGTCGACCTTCGGGTCGCAGTGGACGGCGATGATCGAGCCGACACCCTTCAGCGCGCCGCACTTGATCGCGTCGGTGGCGCCGCCCGGGAGGACCTCTTCGGCGGGCTGGAAGATCAGCCGGACCGGCCGGGGCAGCAGGCCGTTCCTGTGCAGCTCGGCGAGGACGAGGCCGGCGCCGAGTACGACGGTGGTGTGCACGTCGTGACCGCAGGCGTGCGCCCGGTCGGGGACGGTGGACCGGTAGGCGCAGTCGGTCTTGGTGTCCGGGATGGGCAGCGCGTCGATGTCGGCGCGCAGCGCGAGCATGGGGCGGCCGGCGCCGTCCCACTCCCCGATGTCGCAGATGAGGCCGGTCCCCGTGTCGAGCACACGCGGCGTGAGCCCCGCCTGCTCGAGGCGGGCCTTGATGGCCGCCGTCGTACGGAACTCCTGGTGGCCCAGCTCGGGGTGCATGTGCAGGTCGCGGCGGAACGCGACGAGCTCGGCACGCAGGGCTTCAGGAAGCGTGCCGGGGAGCACGGTGTCGGATTCTCCCGGCAGATCGGCCTCGGACTCTCGGGACATCAGTTGGTTCACCCTCTGAAGGGTAGGGCGACTGGGCGGCCAACTGCCCCTCGTTCAACAAAACTTCAACCCGACAGGCGAAATTTAATGGCCGCGCAACGCATACGTATCGACAAGGATGGGTACACTCGCCCGACTTTTCGGGCAGGTGGGCCTGGTGCGGGTACGCGGCCGACCGGATTTGTCCGGGCGCCCGGGGGCTTCCCGACGGGAGCGCCGGGGTTGCCCGCGATTCCCATCCTTTAAACGTCCGGAGGTTCCGAACGATTCCCACCCCCCACGGATACCACGTCCGAGCGCGTCTCCCATCCCGGAGTTATCACCGTCACGCGACTGTTCGGCCACACCGGGTGCCGGATGCGGGGTTGCCGGGCACCCTTCGCCCATGCTTTCGACGAACGTGACGGCGACGGACACCCTCAATGCGTGTGGCTGCGGCGAGGAGCAGATCCCCTGGATGCTGGCGAAGTTCGGTCTGCTGGGCGCGGCGAGCCTGGTCCTGGCCGTTCTGGTCGTGATGACGCTGGCGGGATGGGGGCTGGCGTGGGCGGTGTGGCTGGTGCGGTCGCGCGGGAGGGGGCGTGGGCGCGGCGGGTCGGAGGAGACGGCGGCGTCGGCCGGACTGGCGGGATTCAGGTGGCGGGAGGACCAGCGGGAGGACTAGGGCGTGTTTCGAAAGTCCCGTCTGCCCCGCGGCGTCTGGTGCGGCACCTCGCCGCGTTGTCGGGATCGTCCGCGTACGCCCAGTACGCGGACGACCCTCCGCCTTGCGATGCACCGCACCAGACGCCGCGGGCCCCGCCCTCCGGGCGGACGACGCCACTTTCGAAACACGCCCTAGGCGAGGTCCTCGGCGGGACGACGAACCCTGCGCGCGCATGTCGAGGACGAGGTGGACAGGCCCCACCCGGCCGTACGCGTCCACCTTGTCCGGCCAGTCGGCGTCCTTGAGTGTCACACCCTCCACATGCCGCCATACGGGTCAGACCGGTGCCACCGACGACAGGCGGTGTACGTCCCTCGCGGTTCCCGTCACGCCCGACAGGAAGCCCTGGGCTCGGGGGGAGGCGTTCTCGGTCAGCCAGGCGGGGTCGATGTCGCAGACCGCTACGCGGACCTCCGTGCCGGCCAGGGCCAGGGGGAGGGTGTGGACGACCGTCGAGGGGAAGCTGAGGATCGTGCGGCCGATGGGGCCGCGGCGGGCTATCAGTTCCAGGGGGAGGTCGGGGCGGACGATCTCCAGGCCCGTCGCGGCGGAGAGGCGGTGGAGTTTGTCGACGCTCTCGCGGCGGTGGGCGAAGTAGCGGGTCGCGCCGTGGGTGCGGGCCAGGGAACGGACCGCCTCCAGGTAGCGGTCGCCGTCCACCACTCCCGTTTCGACCAGGGACGTGCCGACGAGGTCCGCGCCCTTCGTGATGCGCGGCGGACCGAAGCGGGCGCGGGTCCAGGCGAAGGCGTTGGCCGTGACGGTGACGCCCTCGGGGGTCTCGTCGATCGGCATGGAGGAGAAGACCTCGACGCGTCTGCCGGGGGTCGGGGTCAGGCGCTTGCGGGCCCGGGAGGAGACCGGGGCGAAGATCAGGTCCCGGGGGCCGGGGCGGCCGCCCTTGCGGTGCCAGCGGACCAGGCGTTCGCCGCGGGCCAGCTGGGAGACGAACTCCATGGTCGCCGTGCCGTCGTCGACCACCACCAGGTCCTGGGCCCGGGTGATGGTGATCAGGAGCTGGACGTAACGGGAGAAGGGGTCGCCCATCACCACCCGGCTCGCCCTGCGCAGCAGCGGGGCGAGACCGGTGATGGTGTGGAACGGGGCCGTCGTACCGCCCCGCGCCTCCTCCCAGCGCACCTGGTGTCCCTCGTCCCGGGCCAGTTCCGCCATACGGCGCAGCTGGCCCCGGGTCATGGGGTCGTTCGGGGACAGGACGACGAGGGTGAGCCCCGTGCCCTCTCCGGCCGGGCGCCCCACGCCGGGGGACTCGTCCGTGCTGTTCAGCGCGTGGGTGTGCGCCCATTCGAGCACGTTCAGGAGTTGTACCGGGCTCTCGACGAAGGCGAGAGTGTGGAGGCCGGCGGTTCCGGCGCGGGGGCTCATCGACGTACGACCGTCGCTTCCCTTGGAGGTGGGGGGTCGGGGTGGCTCAGACCGCTACGGGCTCGCCCGCCGCCGCCGCGACCTCCGCCTCGGCGACGACGCCGGTGACGCGGCGCAGCTTCTTCATGGGGCCGAGCTCGGAGTCGTAGACCTTCTTGACGCCGTCGCCGAGGGAGGCCTCGATGGTGCGGATGTCGCGGACGAGGCGGGTGAGGCCGCCCGGCTCGACGGAGGCGGCCTGGTCGGAGCCCCACATCGCGCGGTCGAGGGTGATGTGGCGCTCGACGAAGGTGGCGCCGAGGGCGACCGCGGCCAGGGTGGTCTGCAGGCCCGTCTCGTGGCCGGAGTAGCCGATCGGGACGTTCGGGTACTCGGCCTGCAGGGTGTTGATGACGCGGAGGTTCAGCTCCTCGGCCTTCGCCGGGTAGGTGGAGGTGGCGTGGCAGAGCAGGATGTTGTCGCTGCCGAGGACCTCGACCGCGTGGCGGATCTGCTTCGGGGTCGACATGCCGGTGGAGAGGATGACCGTGCGGTTGGTGCCGCGCAGGGCGCGCAGCAGCTCGTCGTCGGTGAGGGAGGCCGAGGCCACCTTGTGGGCGGGGACGTCGAACTTCTCCAGGAAGGCGACGGCCTCGGTGTCCCACGGGGAGGCGAACCAGTCGATGCCCTTCTCCTTGGAGTACTCGTCGATCTGGCGGTACTCGTCCTCACCGAACTCCACGCGGTGGCGGTAGTCGATGTAGGTCATGCGGCCCCAGGGGGTGTCGCGCTCGATGTCCCACTGGTCGCGCGGGGTGCAGATCTCGGGGGTGCGCTTCTGGAACTTCACGGCGTCGCAGCCGGCCTCGGCGGCGGCGTCGATGAGCTTGAAGGCGTTCTCCAGCTCACCGTTGTGGTTGATGCCGATCTCGCCGACGACGTAGACGGGGTGGCCGGGGCCGGCGGTCTTCGAACCGAAGGTGCGGAGGCGGGAGTTGGTGCTCATGACCGGTTGTTTCCTTACTTGGTGAGGGATTCGAGAGAGTCGAGAGAGGGGCCGAGGATCCAGCCGGCGATCTCTCGGATCGCGCCTTCGCCACCGGGGACGGTGGTGACCGCGCGTGCGGCGCCGCGCACGACGTCGTGGGCGCTTGCGACCGCCACGGGCCAGCCGACGAGGGCGAAGCACGGGAGGTCGTTGACGTCGTTGCCGACGTAGAGCACGCGCTCAGGCGCGATGCCCTGCTCCTCGCACCACTGCTTCAGTGCGAGGTCCTTCCGGTCGATGCCGTGCAGGACCGAAAGCCGCAGCTTCCGGGCCCGGGCGGCGACGACCGGGTTCTGTTCCGAGGAGAGGATCAGCATCGTCAGGCCGCTCCTGCGGAGGGCCGCGATGCCGAGTCCGTCGCCGCGGTGCACGGAGACGAACTCCCGTCCGTCGGAGTCGATCAGCACCCTGTCGTCGGTCTGGGTGCCGTCGAAGTCGAGGACGACCGCGTCGATGTCGGCGGCGGTCGGGAGGGCGCCCGGCCGGTTCGCGTCGAACAGCGGCGCGAGTGCCTGGGCGCGGGCGAGGTCGTGCGGGTCGTCGATCTCCAGGACCCGTGCGGGGTCGGTGCGGACGAGTTCCGTACGGCCGAAGAAGCGGTGCTTGTGCTTGCGCAGGCCGGCCGCGTCCATGGCGTAGGCGGCGCCGGTCTCCAGCAGGTCCTGCGGGCGGTCCTGGCGGCGGGGGCGGAACGACTTGTCGTGGTTGACGCCGTAGCCGCCGTCCGTCTCGGTGGGGCTGGTGACCGTCGTGGTGCCGCCCACGGCTCCCGTGCGGGCGGCTTCGGCGGCCGGGGGCTCGTCCGCGGTGTCCCGCCAGACGAACCCGTGGAAGGGGGCGACGGTGAGGGCGGTGTCGGCGCCGTGTTCGACGATGGCGCGGGCGACGCCGTCGACGTCCTCGCGGAGGATGAACGGGCTGGTGCACTGGACCAGCAGGACGACGTCCACGGGGACGCCGTGCCGCGCCTCGTGGGCGTCCATGGCGTGCAGGACGGCGGCCTCGGAGGTCGCCGTGTCGCCGGCGATGGCGGCGGGGCGCAGGACGACCTCGGCACCGGCCTCGCGGCCCGCGGCGGCGATGGCGTTGTCGTCGGTGGAGACCACGACGTCCGTCACCAGCCCGGCGGCCAGGCACTCGCGCACCGCGCGGGCGACCAGCGGCACACCGCCGACGGGGGCGAGGTTCTTCGCGGGGACGCCCTTGGAGCCGCCGCGCGCGGGGATCACGGCGAGCACGCGACGGGCGGAGGTCGCTCGGCCCGCTACCGGGTCGGTCATGGTCTGTACTCCTTGCGAGGTGGACGGGCGGCGGTTCACAGCTCCCCCATCCGCCGGATGACGGGCGCCACGCGCTGCACTCCGTGGCGGTAGGCGCCGCGCGCGGCCCGGCGCACGATCTGCCGTACGGGCCCGGCCTGCCTGTCGGCGGCGGGCGCGCCCGGCAGCGGGCCGCCGTCGGGGCCGAGGTGGTGGCGGGCGAGGATGCCGGGCAGATAGCCGGGCGCGGTGACGGTCGTGTAGTACGGGGCGAGCGGCGGGAGTTCGGCCGCGTCGAGCAGCTTGGCGATACGGTCGCGGGCCGCGTCGAAGGCGGTGGCGTACGACCCGTCGGCGACGACTCCCTGCCGGGCCACCCACTCGGGGTCCGGCACCGGCTCGTGCCCGGCGTCCAGCTGGTCCCAGGAGGCCAGGCACCCGGAGCCCACGAAGTGGTGGTTGCCGAGCGCCTCACGGATCCCGAGGTCGGTGAGGACGACGGTGGGGATCCGGCGGTGCAGCGACTCCAGGGCGGCCGTCGAGCTGATGGTGACGAGCAGGTCGGTGGTGTCGAGGACCTCGCCCATGTTCCCGTAGCCGAGGCGGAAGTTGGCCGGCAGATCGGTCTTCTGCGCCAGCTTCTGGTACGGCAGTTCCTCGATGTGCGTGGTCTGCTCGCCCGGCTTGGAGCGCAGCTTCAGCAGCACCTGGCGGTCCGGGTGCAGCCGGGCATGCCGGATGAGCCGGTTCAGCAGATACGCACGGTCCTTGCGGCCCGCCGGGACGGAGGGCTGTACGGCGAAGACGACCGTGTACGGGTCGTTGGTGCCCTCGTACGGCTTGCCGCCCAGGAAGGGCAGCGCGACCTCGGTGACGGACGAGGCGTCGGCGCCCACTCCCTCGTAGACGGCACGGAAACGGTCCGCGTCCTGGCGGGAGTTGGCGAGGACGAGGTCCGCGCCGTGCCGCAGCAGCAGGCCGTCGGCGAGCTTCTCGTAGACGACACCGACATAACCGGTTACGACCAGGGGCCGCCTGGTCCGCGCGCCCCAGGCGTGGCGGAGGCCGTGCAGCATGGCCTGGACGCCGCCGCCGACGAGGGCGAGCACGACGATGTCGTAGGTGTCCGCCGCCTCGGCGGTGCCCATCGCCCGCAGGAACTCGACCCCGGTGACCTCGCGGAGCGAGTCCGCGCGGACGCCCACCTCGTCGAGCTGACGGGCGGTCGGGGTGGCACGGCCGCGCAGGAGGAACCCGTCCAGACGGATGTCCGGATCACCCGCATGCTCCGGGGCGATGCGCTTCGCGGTGAGGGCGCCCCATTTCCATCGGGTGTCGGAATCCGCGAGAACGGCGACCCGGAGGGCCTTCCCTGAACTCGCTGACGTACTTGCTGGCGTAACTGCTGGCACATCGAAGACGCTAGGAAGCGATTCCGTTGATCGGCCCAACCCGAATGCAACAAAGGGTTAACAGCGCGTCGACGAATGGCGAATCAGGCCGTGCCGCACCCCGGAAATCACCTGGTTCACGGGACCGCCACGCTTCGTTCACCTGGCATCAAGCGGACGGTCAAGACGAATGCCGGAGCGGCGCCTAACGTCACTCGGGTGGTCAAGCTCTCCGTCATCGTGCCGTTCTACAACGTGCAGCAATATGCGCCCGACACCCTGAAGAGCCTCCGTGCGAACGCACGCGAGGACTTTGAATTCATACTCGTCGACGACTGCTCGCGCGACGAGACACCGGACATCCTCGCGCGCGCGGAGCGCGAGCTGCCGGGCGCGGTGCATGTCAGACACGAGCAGAACGGAGGACTGGCGACCGCGCGCAACACGGGCATCGACAGAGCCCGTGGCGAGTACCTGACGTTCCTCGACGGGGACGACTGGCTCGCCCCCGGCTACTTCCCCCAACTCGTGGGTGCCATCGAGGAGTTGGGCGTCGACTTCGTGCGCACGGACCATGTCCAGTGCACCGCGCGGGCGCGCTCGATCCACCGGGTGCCCAACGGGCGGCGGGGCGTGGCGATGAACCCCAGGGACGCGATCCTGCCGGCCGACCGCTCCACCTCCGTGGACTACGCCTACGCCTGGGCTGGCGTCTACCACCGCCGACTGGTCGAGCGCGGGGTGCTGCACTTCACCGACGGGTTGCGGACGGCGGAGGACCGGCCGTGGATCTGGAAGCTGCACCGGGAGGCGGATTCGTTCGCGACGGTGGGATTGCTGGGTGTCTTCTACCGACGAGGGGTGGCCTCGTCATTGACGCAGATCGGTGACGTACGCCAACTCGATTTCATTCGCGCATTCGACCAGGTCATCGCGGAAACAGCGGCTGACCGGGACGCCGATAAACTCCTTCCCAAGGCCGTGCGCACCTACTGCGCGATTATCTCCCACCATTTGGGATCCATCGAAAGGTTCGAGCCGGCGGTGGCACGGAAACTCAAGTCGATGAGTGCGGTGGCCCTGCGCCGTATGCCGCAGGACGTGCTCGACGAGGCGCTCGACTCCATGGACATCCAGCGCGCCACCCGGCTGCGCCGGCTGCGCCGTCGTCCCGCCGCCGCGGGGGTCGCCGCGTGACCACGCAGATCTTCATGGCGTCCACGCTGTACGGCACGGCCACGCTGGCCGCCGCCCTGGACACCGAGTGCTTCCGCCCGGCCTCCCGGCGCATCCTCCTCGTCTCGAACAACGCGGCGACGCCCGAGACGTCCCCCGGCGTGGACGAGATGCCGGGCTTCGAGCGGTTGCGGGGCCGCTTCGACGAGGTCGTCTCCTGGAACGAGACGGTCTCCCCCTTCCACCCGGGTGGTTGGGCTCCTCGGCTGGACGATGTACCGCTGTGGGAACGCCATCTGCGGTTGGCGTGGGGCTTGGGCGACGACGACGTCGAACTGGCCGTGGAGTCGATCCAGGTGAACCCGGCGCTCGGAGTCGCCCAGATCTTCACGGGCGCGCCGGTGACGGTGTACGCGGACGGCCTGATGAGCTACGGGCCGACGAGGAACAAGATCGACCCGCTGGTGGGTACGCGCATCGACCGGCTGTTGCACCTGGACCTGGTCCCGGGCCTGAAGCCGCTGCTGCTCACCGAGTTCGGGGTCGAGGCGGAGATCGTGCCGACGGACGCCTTCGTGAAGGTGCTGGCTGAGCTGGTGGACACGGGTGACACGCTGCCGGCGATCGAGGAACCGGCGCTGCTGCTCGGCCAGTACCTGTCCGCGCTCGGCATCCTCACGGCGGAGGAGGAAGAGGCCCTCCACGTACGGATGCTGAAGGGCGCGGTGGAGCTGGGGCACACGCGGGTCGTCTTCAAGCCGCATCCGAGCGCGCCGGCCCGCTGGTCGCGCGGTCTGGAGAAGGAGGCGCAGCGGCTGGGTGTGGACCTGACGGTGCTGGACACGCCGGTGCTGGCGGAGGTGCTGTACCAGCGGATGCGCCCGGCGCTGGTCGTCGGCTGCTTCTCCACGGCACTGCTGACCGCGTCCGCGCTGTACGGGCTGCCGGTGGCCCGCATCGGCACGGAAACCCTGCTGGAGCAGCTCGCGCCGTACGAGAACAGCAACCGGGTGCCGGTGACGATCGTGGACGCGTTGCTGCCTGAGCTGGGGGATCGGGGGGCGGTGGAGTCGCAGAGACCGCGGATGACCGTGGCAGACCTGAACCGCCTCGTCCGGGCGGTGGGGTACGCCATGCAGTCCAAGATCTACCCGGAGTTGCGGGCGGCGGCGGAGTCCTATCTGACGAAGCGGCTGAACGAGCGGACCCTGCGCTACTTCAAGCGCCGGCGGCTCACGTCGTTGGGGTTGCCCGGGGGGATTCCGGTACAGCTGGCGTTCATTCCACGGAACGCGACGGTACGGAGGGTGGCCCGAAGGGCTCGATCCCTCAAGCGGGCGCTGGGGTGACCCCTGGGCAGGCCTGTCGGCTGCGCCTCTGAGAAGACAGGGGCGCAGCCCCGTCTTCTCAGGGATCCTCAGCCGGATGTGAGGCGCTACTTCGCCCGGCGCGCCACCGTGAAGTGATCGACCCGCTCCCCGGACTCGGCGATCCCGCGCACGGTCAGCGTCGCGTACCGCCCCTTGGGCGCCGGCTTCACATCCACGCGCAGGAAGGAGTAGTCGAGGTACCGCACCCGCGACCAGGCGACGGTCTCGTCGACCTTCCCGTCCTTGGTGTTGATGAAGGACGCCACCGACTCGACCTCGTTCTCATGGCCCTCGTAGGAGAGCGGCGCGGTGAACGCGTACAGGCTGCGCCCCGCCGCACCCGCCGTCACGTACACGACGCCGTCCTTCTCGGGGTACGCCGTCCCGCCGATCGGCAGCTTCTTGGCGACCGCGCCCGCCTTGATGACGTCGGTGCGCTCGTACTGGTGGTTGTGGCCGTTGATCACCAGGTCGACGGTGTACTTCTCGAACAGCGGCACCCATTCCTGCCGTACGCCGCCCTCCGAGGCGTGCGCGGTGGAGGTGCAGTACGCGCAGTGGTGGAAGAAGACGACGATGAAGTCGACGTCCGCCGAGGCCCGGTACTTCTTGAGCTGCCGCTCCAGCCACTTCGTCTGTGTGCCGCCCGAGATGCCGAGGTTCGCCGGGATCTCGAAGGAGATGTCGTTGGCGTCGAGCGAGATGACGGCCGTGTTGCCGTAGACGAAGGAGTAGACGCCTGGCAGGTTCTTCTTGTCGGGGCCGTTGTCGGGGAGGTTCCAGCGGGCCTCCTCGCCTCCGTAGCCGCCCGGTGAGTACCAGGCCTCCATGTCGTGGTTGCCGTACGCCGGCATCCACGGGACGGATTTGGCGACGGACTCGGTCTGGGCGAGGAACTGGTCCCAGATCCGCGAGTCGAAGCCGGTGTCCGCCGTCTTCCCCTGGCCCGCCGGGTCGGCGTACGCGATGTCGCCGGCGTGCAGATGGAAGGCCGGGTCCTGGCCGAGGAGGAGGCTGTTGTTGGCGAGCCCGTGGTAGCTGACGCCCTCGTCGCCGAAGGCCGTGAAGGTGAAGGGCGCCTTGTGCGCCGGGGCGGTGGTGAAGGTGCCGAGGGTGCCCAGCAGATGCGGGGCGGCCGGGTCGAAGCCCTCGTGGCCGACGCCGTAGTAGTACGTCCGGCCGGGCTTGAGGTGGGTGAGCTCGGCGTGCAGGTAGTACTGCGTGTGGTTGCCGCTCGCGCCGACGCCCGCCGGGGTGAACAGCGTGCGCACCTCGGCGGCGATCCTGCGGGAGAGGTCCTGGGGGTGGGCGCCTATCCGGATGAAGGGCTTCCGGACGGCGACCGGGACCTGCCAGGAGACGCTGATCTCGGTGCGCGGGTCGTTGCCGTAGGCGAGGTGGCGGCCGAAGGGGGCGACGTAGGAGCCGTCGACGGCCTCGGCCCGGCCGACGGTCCGTGTGGGCGTGGCGGCCTCGGCCGTGCCGGCGCCCGGCACGAACACGCCACCCGCGACGGCCCCGAGGGTGACGGCACCGCCTCTGATCATCGTGCGCCGGGAGAAGCGGGCGCGCAGGTACTCGTGCTGCTCGGCCATGCTCATGCGGTCGGCGAGCCGCTCGGGTACGCCCATGCGAGGAATGTCCATGGCGTCCGAAACTCGTCTCCTCAGGCGACGAACCGCCGGACGCCGGATGGACAGCTCACGAACAGGCACTCATGAGAGATTCAATGTTGTCCCAAAGAGATTCAACACGCCGCTGCCCGATATCGGGCAGATTTCTTGCACAACGGCTTTCGTTACCCCAGGATCTACCGAGTGCACGACGAACTCGTTGATCATCTGACGCGGTCCACGCCCCTGAGCCGGGGCGAGGCGCTGCGGGTGATCCAGGACGTGCTCGCCTATTTCGACGAGACGACCGAGGAATACGTCCGTCGCCGCCACCGCGAACTCCAGGCCCAGGGCCTGGTGAACACGGCGATCTTCGAACGGATCGAGGCGGATCTGAAATACCGCGCGGTCGCGCCACCGGAGCTCACGCTCAGGCAGCTGCGCCGCATGGTCTACGGCTGAGAAGCAACGGCCACAGACACCGACCGGGAAGCGTTGAGGGGTACGTATATATGTGCGGAATTGTCGGCTATATCGGCAAGCGTGATGTGGCTCCGCTGCTGCTGGAGGGCCTGCAGCGGCTGGAGTACCGGGGCTACGACTCGGCGGGCATCGTCGTGACGTCCCCGAAGGCCGCCGGGCTGAAGATGGTCAAGGCCAAGGGCCGCGTCCGCGACCTGGAGGCCAAGGTCCCCGCACGCTTCAAGGGCACCACCGGCATCGCCCACACCCGCTGGGCCACGCACGGCGCCCCGTCCGACATCAACGCACACCCCCACATGTCGGCCGACAACAAGGTCGCCGTCGTCCACAACGGCATCATCGACAACGCCTCCGACCTGCGGAAGAAGCTCGAGGCCGACGGCATCGAGTTCCTCTCCGAGACCGACACCGAGGTCCTCACCCACCTCATCGCCCGCTCCCAGGCGGAGACCCTGGAGGAGAAGGTCCGCCAGGCGCTGCGGCTCATCGAGGGCACGTACGGCATCGCCGTGATGCACGCCGACTTCCCCGACCGGATCGTCACGGCCCGCAACGGCTCCCCGGTCGTGCTCGGCATCGGCGAGAAGGAGATGTTCGTCGCCTCGGACATAGCGGCCCTGGTCGCCCACACCCGCCAGATCGTCACCCTCGACGACGGCGAGATGGCCACCCTCAAGGCCGACGACTTCCGTACGTACACCACCGAGGGCACCCGTACGACGGCCGAGCCGACCACCGTGGAGTGGGAGGCGGCCTCGTACGACATGGGCGGCCACGACACGTACATGCACAAGGAGATCCACGAGCAGGCCGACGCCGTGGACCGCGTGCTGCGCGGCCGTATCGACGACCGGTTCTCCACCGTGCACCTCGGCGGCCTCAACCTGGACGCCCGCGAGGCGCGCCAGATCCGCCGGGTGAAGATCCTCGGCTGCGGCACCTCGTACCACGCGGGCATGATCGGCGCCCAGATGATCGAGGAGCTGGCCCGCATCCCCGCCGACGCCGAGCCGGCGTCCGAGTTCCGCTACCGCAACGCGGTCGTCGACCCCGACACCCTGTACATCGCCGTCTCCCAGTCCGGCGAGACCTACGACGTGCTGGCGGCCGTCCAGGAGCTGAAGCGCAAGGGCGCCCGGGTCCTGGGTGTGGTGAACGTGGTCGGCTCGGCGATCGCCCGCGAGGCGGACGGCGGCATCTACGTGCACGCGGGCCCCGAGGTCTGTGTCGTCTCCACCAAGTGCTTCACCAACACCTGCGTGGCCTTCGCGCTGCTCGCCCTGCACCTCGGCCGCACCCGTGACCTGTCCGTCCGCGACGGCAAGCGGATCATCGAGGGCCTGCGCAAGCTTCCCGGCCAGATCGCCGAGATGCTGGAGCAGGAGGACGAGATCAAGAAGCTGGCCGAGGAGTACGCCGAGGCCCGCTCGATGCTCTTCATCGGCCGCGTCCGTGGCTACCCGGTGGCCCGCGAGGCCTCCCTCAAGCTCAAGGAGGTCTCGTACATCCACGCCGAGGCCTACCCCGCCTCCGAGCTGAAGCACGGCCCGCTGGCCCTCATCGAGCCGGCGCTCCCCACGGTCGCGATCGTGCCGAACGACGACCTCCTGGAGAAGAACCGCGCCGCCCTGGAGGAGATCAAGGCCCGCAGCGGCAGGATCCTCGCCGTGGCCCACGAGTGCCAGGAGAAGGCCGACCAGACGATCGTCGTCCCGAAGAACGAGGACGAGTTGGACCCGATCCTGATGGGCATCCCCCTCCAGCTCCTCGCGTACCACACGGCGTTGTCCCTGGGCCGGGACATCGACAAGCCGCGCAACCTCGCGAAGTCGGTGACGGTGGAGTAGCCGCCGTCTTTCGGGGGCGCGGGGCCGTATCGATATGCGGCTCCGCCGCGTGGGCGCGACCAGCCCCCACGCTCCCGCCCAGGCAGGACAACGGAACGGACCCCCACGTGCGCCACCGGCACGGGGGGTCCGCCCATGTTCACCGGGGACGCCCGACTCCCCGGCATGCGCTGCCGTTTCAGCCGGTGGCCGTCACACCCCGACCGGCAGCACGCTTCGGCAGAACAGTCGGCCAGTGGGCCAACGCCGCGGTCGCCGCGTACCAGGCCACCAGCCCGCCGACCGCCGCGAACCAACCGGCGGCCTTGGCCAGAGCCGCCCCGCCACCGAACTCCGAGACGGCCAGCAGCAGAAGAGCCACGAACAGCAGCGCATACGTGGCACGTGTCAGCGTCGCGGACGCGGGCGCCCCGAGCGCGAGGCTGAGGGCGACAAGTGCGAAGAGGAGCAGGAAGAGCCCGGCCGCGTTGTCCGACACGGTGTCACCGGCGCCCGCGGCCCAGGTGAACCAGAGCGCGCCGAGCCCGGAGTACGCCGTACCCGTGAAGGCGTCCCGCTCACGGAAGGCGAGGAGACCGGCGACGAACAGGGTGACGCCACCGACGTAGGTGGCGAGAGAGACGGCGTCGGCTTCCGTCAGGCCGTCGACGACTCGGGTGTGACCGAGTCCGAACGCCAACAGAGTGAGGCCGAGCGCGAGTTGGCCGAGGATCGAGGTGGTGCTTCCGGTGCTTCCGGCACTTCCCGCGGCGACGTCATTGTCCACGGCGGGCTCCCTTCGTGCGTGTGCAGTTGTACGGCGATCGGGTTATGCCCTTCACAAGGGCACAAACACCTCTACGCGCCAGTAGGTTTACGCGTTTCGGGAAGTCAGGGAGCCGGAGAGGGCCAACGGGCAACCGGGCGTCAGGGAATGACGATGACCGGCCGCTTCGCCCGCTTGGCGAGCCGCCCGGCGACGGAGCCGAAGATGCGCCCGACGATCCCGTGGGTCGACCCGACGACTATCGCGTCGGCCTCGTACTCCCGCCCCACCTCTTCGAGTTCGTGGCAGATGTCACCGCCGCGCTCGACGAGGATCCAGGGCACCTCGGCCAGATAGTCCGCGCAGGCGAGTTCGAGCCCGAGGACCTCGGTGCGGTGGTCCGGGACGTCGACGAAGACGGGCGGCTCACAGCCGGCCCACACGGTCGTGGGCAGCCGGTTGGCCACATGCACGATGATCAGGCCCGAGCCGGAGCGGCGGGCCATGCCGATGGCGTACGCGAGGGCGCGCTCACTGGACGTCGAGCCGTCGAAACCGACGACGACGCCGTGTTTGAAGGCGGGGTCGCAGGTGGGGCGTGCCTCTTCTGCCGCCAGCGGGTCGGTCGCCGTGGGATCGGCTACCGGCCGCCGCTTGCGGTCCGCGGGTTCGAAGAATTCGTGACCGGCCATGGGTGTCTCGGCGTTTGGATCCTCGTGGGTGGGGACGACGTGAATGGGACGTCAGGGTGCGGCGGAGCTGTGTCCGGGAATCATCTTCCCAACCCCATACCCCCAAGGGTACGGCCGCACGCCTCCTTGAGCCCAGAACCCGCACCGGCTGCGCGGGGTTCCAGGGAGCATGCACGAGCACCGCCCAGTAACGCAATGGTTGCTGCCACGTACAGCCGGTTTCCACAGGATCGGGGCGCGGACCGGACCCTTCCCGTCCACCCGGCGGCAACCCGACCGGGCGGAACCAGTGACCGACCGCTCGAACACGCGTTGAACCCCCCGCAAGCACAGTCAAACGTCGCCGAGGGAGCCAGAGGGAGCACGCCGTGCCCGCACCCCGTACCGCGCCCCCATCCGCCCCCGAGACCGCCCGTACGCCCCGCACCGCCGAGCCCCCCGCCGACCCCTGCGAGAGCGCCCCCTCCCCCGACCGCGCGGACACCGCGACGGACGTGGTGCGGTGGGCCGCCTTCAGTTGCGTCCTCGTCCCCGTCGTCCTCGTCTGGTACGGCACCTCGCTGGCGGGTGCGGCCGGCGCCGCGCTCGGCCTGGCCGCCGTCACCGGTGTCTGCCGGGTCCTGCTGCGCCAGTCCGAGCGCGGCGCGGCCCGCCTCCTGGCCGAGGAACGCCCCCCGCACCGCGGCCGCCACGGACGCACCGGCTCCGGGGCGCACAGGGGCGGTCGCCACCCCGGTCCGGGTACGCCGGGCGACTGACCGGTTTCCGCGCACGCGCCCGTATCTTTTCAGCCAACTTCGGCCACCTGCACATCCCTTGGCCGGACACCCCTCCACGCCCGGTTCGACCTGCACTGAAAGGGGTCCAGAGGCCGCGCGCACCCTACGTGGACCAGCCACTGGGACGAGGCGTACTTCCCTGCACGGCCCACGAGTGCAACGCTTCGTGATCGAATGCTTTACGCCAAGTTGCCATGTCGACAATGTGCCGGTTGGCGATCTGGTCACGCCGGCACCACGGGACACAGTAGATTCGATCATGACTGTCTTACGGCGGGGGACTCGTGCAGGACCAAGGGGAAACGTGCAGGAGCGACACAACCGAGGAGCCGCGACCACCGAGGGGGGCTTAGCAGGATGAGCCACGACTCCACCGCCGCGACGGATGCCGCGGCCCGGAAACTCTCCGGGCGACGCCGCAAGGAGATCGTCGCGGTGCTGCTGTTCAGCGGCGGCCCCATCTTCGAGAGTTCTATACCACTTTCGGTGTTCGGGATCGACCGCCAGGACGCCGGCGTACCGCGCTACCGCCTTCTGGTGTGCGCGGGCGAGGACGGCCCGCTGCGGACCACAGGGGGCCTGGAACTCACCGCACCGAACGGCCTCGAGGCGATCTCACGTGCGGGCACGGTGGTCGTGCCCGCATGGCGTTCGATCACCTCGCCGCCGCCGGAGGAGGCGCTCGACGCGCTGCGTCGTGCGCACGAGGAGGGGGCCCGCATCGTCGGGCTGTGCACCGGCGCCTTCGTGCTGGCCGCCGCCGGACTACTGGACGGCAGACCGGCCACCACGCACTGGATGTACGCGCCGACGCTGGCCAAGCGCTATCCGTCCGTCCACGTCGACCCACGAGAACTCTTCGTGGACGACGGGGACGTACTGACCTCGGCCGGGACCGCGGCCGGAATCGATCTATGTCTGCACATCGTGCGGACGGACCACGGCAACGAGGCGGCCGGCGCGCTCGCCCGCCGTCTGGTGGTCCCGCCGCGTCGATCGGGCGGCCAGGAGCGCTATCTCGATCGGTCTTTACCGGAGGAGATCGGCGCCGACCCGCTCGCCGAGGTCGTCGCCTGGGCGCTGGAACACCTCCACGAGCAGTTCGACGTGGAGACACTGGCGGCACGCGCCTATATGAGCCGTCGTACGTTCGACCGCCGCTTCCGGTCGCTGACCGGCAGCGCGCCGCTGCAGTGGCTGATCACCCAGCGGGTGCTGCAGGCACAGCGGCTGCTGGAGACGTCGGACTACTCGGTGGACGAGGTCGCGGGGCGTTGCGGCTTCCGCTCGCCGGTGGCGCTGCGCGGCCACTTCCGCCGCCAGCTCGGTTCGTCCCCGGCGGCGTACCGCGCGGCGTACCGGGCCCGTCGTCCGCAGGGCGACAAGCCCGGCGACCACCACGACGGTCCGCACAGCGCGTCCGGCCCGCCGATGTCCCAGGAGCACGCCCCGGGGGTGCCGCTCCAGGCCCGTCGCGCCGCGGCGAGCGCGCTGGCGGCGTCGGCATCCCTGTCGTCGGACGGCGCCAAGCCGGAGCTGTACGCGATGGGCCGCCTGCCGGGCCAGCGCAGCGCCCCGTAGCAGGCGTCCGGTAGTGCTCGTACGGCCCGGTCCTCCCTGGTTCCTCCAGGTGCAGGACCGGGCCGTACGGCTGTCACGGGCCGTAAGGTGAGACACATGAACGATCGCATGGTGTGGATCGACTGCGAGATGACCGGCCTCTCGCTGTCGGACGACGCGCTCATCGAGGTGGCAGCGCTGGTGACCGACTCCGAGCTGAATGTGCTCGGGGAGGGGGTGGACATCGTGATCCGCCCGCCGGACGCGGCGCTGGAGACCATGCCGGAGGTGGTGCGCACGATGCACACCGCGTCCGGCTTGCTCGACGCCCTGCCCGGCGGCACGACGCTGGCGGACGCCGAGGAGCAGGTCATGGCGTACGTACGGGAGCACGTGAAGGAACCGGGCAAGGCCCCGTTGTGCGGTAACTCGGTGGGCACGGACCGGGGCTTCCTCCTCCGTGACATGCCCACCCTCGAGGACTACCTCCACTACCGGATCGTGGACGTCTCCTCCATCAAGGAACTGGCCCGCCGCTGGTACCCCAGGGCGTACTTCAACAGCCCCGAGAAGAACGGCAATCACCGGGCGCTGGCCGACATCCGTGAATCCATCGCGGAGCTGCGCTACTACCGCGAGGCGGTTTTCGTCCCGCAGCCCGGCCCCGACTCGGACACGGCCAGGACGATCGCGGCGAAGCACGTTCTACCGGCGGCGCAGTAGCCCCCGTCCCGGGGCCCGCGAGGGCCCCGGCGCGCCCCCGCGGAAACGTGTGCGCGAGCACCCCTTCGGACCCTGTACACTTTTTCTCGGCCGGTCAGGGAAACCTTCGGAAGAACCGCCGGTCATGGTGGGTGTAGCTCAGCTGGTAGAGCACCTGGTTGTGGTCCAGGATGCCGCGGGTTCGAGTCCCGTCACTCACCCTTGGTGATCAGGCCCTGATCCGCTTCGGCGGATCGGGGCCTGATGTCGTTTCGGCCCGGGGACGCCACAGACAGGAGCCGTCATGCGAACCGACTCCATGGGTACCGCCCGCATGGACCTCCTCCCCCTCCGCGTCGAGCACGCGGGGGAGATGGCCGACGTCCTGTCCGACCCGGAGCTGCACACGTACATCGGCGGTGCCCCGCTCTCGCCGGACGACCTGCGGTCCCGTTACGAGCGTCTCGTCACGGGTTCGCCCGATCCCGCCGTCTCCTGGTGCAACTGGGTGCTCCGGCTCCGCGAGGAGTCCCGGCTCGCGGGCACCGTCCAGGCGACGATCACCGGACGTCGGGCGGAGATCGCCTGGGTGGTGGGCAAGCCCTGGCAGGGGCGTGGGCTCGCCTCCGAGGCGGCTAGGGCGCTGGTCGGGTGGCTCGGGCAGCAGGGCGTGACCGAGGTGATCGCGCACATCCACCCGGGCCACGGGGCCTCGGCCGCCGTGGCCGCGGCGGCGGGCCTGACCCCGACCGCTCAGCGGCAGGACGACGAGATCCGCTGGGAGCTGTCACTCCGGCACTGACATCCCGGTCACCGACTGCCACGCGGTCGCGAACTCCCGTACGCCTGAGAAGCGTTCGCGGGGGTCGGGGCGTGTGGCCCGGGCCAGTACGGCCAGTTGGGCCGCCGTGCCGCGCCAGGCTCGCTCCTCGTCGCCGGCGTCGAGGAGGAGGCGGGCGGTGCGGCCGAGGGCGTACACGGTCGTACGGGTGTCGATGACGGCGCCGCGTTCGAACTCCTCCGGGGCCATGAAGCGACGGGAACCGGGGAGGCGGTCGGCGTCGAGGACGAAGGGGCCGGGGCGGTACTCGTCGAGGTCGACGAGATGCATCCGGTGGGCGGCGAAGTCGTGGAGCAGGGCGCCGTCGTAGAGGTCCACGGCGATGTGACCGGCGGCCTCGACCGCGAGGTGGGCGTCCAGGACGCGGGCGAAGGCCTCGTGCACGCGGTGCGGCGGGAGCGCGCGGAAGCGGGCCATGGGGCTGCCGGGGGTCGTACGGTCGCCGGGCCCGCGCTCGCCGGGGTGGTACAGCACCTCGCCGTCCCGCCAGGGCAGCACCACGGCCGGCCGGCCGCCCTCGATCCGGTGCAGCTGCGGGACGATCACCGGATGCCGGACGGCCCGGTGGAAGGCCCAGGCCCGCTCCAACGCACGTCGGCCCGGCCCGGTGACGGCCGTCTTCACGAACCACCGCTCACCGGTGCCCGGGAGACGGACGCCGTAGGAGACACAGCCGGAGTCCTGCGCGTCGAAGACACGGAATACGTGGCCGATGCGGGCGAGGTAGGTCGCCGGGTCGCCGTCGATCCCGTCCACGCCCAGAAGAGGATGGCTCTGCGCCCACTCCGCCGTTGAGCTGTCCGTCGTCACCGGTCACTCGGCGTCGAGCTGGTGGTCCGCCCACACATAGCTCGCGGGGAGGAGGTCGGTGACGGGGACGGCTCTGGGGCCGTCCGGTGTGCCGACGATGACCCTCAGGGTCGGGAAGTAGTCCAGCAACACCTGGCGGCAGCGGCCGCAGGGAGGGACGACTCCTCGGTCGCGGTCCCCTACCGCGACGATCGTTCGCAGGTCGTACGCTCCCTGGGTCGCCGCCGTGCCGATCAGGGTCAGTTCGGCGCAGGGGCCGCCGGTGAAGTGGTACACGTTCAGCGCGGTGACGATGCGGCCGTCGCGGGTGCGGGCCGCCGCCGCCATCGTGTGGTTGTCGCCGCGGCAGCGGGTGCGGGCGACCTCGGCCGCGGCCTCGATGAGTTCGTGGTCGACGTCGTCGCGTCTTGCCTGCTGCTCTTCGTCCACGTCGGTCCGGTCGCTCATGAGGAATCCCGTGCCACCAGCTCCGTCGGCAGCACCACCTGTCGTCGTTCCAGGCCGCGTGAGACCGCCGGGCGGCGGTCCGCGATCTCGTCCAGGAGCAGGTCGATCATCGCGCGGCCCATTTCCTCTATCGGCTGGCGGACGCTCGTCAGGGGCGGGTCCATGTGGCGGGCGATCGCGGAGTCGTCGTAGCCGACCAGGGCCACGTCGTCGGGGATACGGCGGCCGGCCTCGCGGAGGACCTGGCGGGCGCCGGCGGCCATGACGTCGGACTCGGCGAAGACCGCGTCCAGGTCGGGGCAGCGGGACAGCAGTTCCGTCATCGCCCTGCGGCCGCCCTCCTCCGTGAAGTCGCCGGGGACGATCAGTCGCTCGTCGACCTCCCGACCGGCGTCCTCCAGGGCCTCGCGGTAGCCCTCGATGCGGCGCTGGGCGCCGTAGACGTCCAGGCGGCCGGTGATCGTGGCGATGCGCCCGCGGCCCCGCCCGATCAGGTGTTCCACCGCCGAGCGGCCGCCGCCGTAGTTGTCCGAGTCGACCGACGGGAGCGTCTCCTGCTCGGAGCGCGGGCCGCTGATCACCGCCGGGATTTCCAGCTGCGCCAGCAAATCGGGCAACGGGTCGTCCGCGTGGACGGAGACCAGGAGGACGCCGTCCACCCGGTGCGCCGCCAGGTACTGGGCCAGCCTCTCCCTCTCCCTGTCGCTGCCTGCGAAGATCAGGAGCAGCTGCATCTCCGTGTCGGAGAGCTGGGCGCCCACGCCCTTCAGCATGTCCGAGAAGTACGGCTCCGCGAAGAAGCGGGTCTCCGGCTCGGGCACGACCATCGCGATCGCATCGGTGCGGTTCGCCGCGAGGGCCCGGGCCGCCGTGTTCGGGACATAACCGAGCTCCGCCACGGCCGCCTCGACCGCCGCGCGGGTCGCGTCGCTGACCCGGGGCGAGCCGTTGATCACCCGGGACACCGTCCCCCGGCCCACTCCGGCCCGTGCGGCGACCTCTTCCAACGTCGGCCGCCCACCGCTCCGGCCCCGTGCCCCGTGGCCTGCCACCATGGTCGCCTCCCGTTCACACCGCGCTGGCGTGGAATCTAACAGTCCTGATCCTCGTACTGCCTCCGGGAAGGCCCTCGGGGAGGCCTTCGGGAAGTTCTTCGGCAACGCTCCCGGTCATCCGCCGTACGGCCTGGGACAACCGTCGGCCCTCCGCCGTACCGCCTCCGGTCGTCCGCCTTACCGCCTCCCGGTCATCCGTCGTACAGCCTCCGGGTCATCCGTCGTACGGCCGCCGCCCCGGTCGTGCACGCGGCGCCCGGCGTCGTGTCCCGGCGGTCTCGCCGGCGCCCCGACCGGCCGACTTCGACGTGCCCTGGCACCCTCTTCCGGGCAGGCTCGAACCCCGGCCCCGGCGTTAGTTAACAGCCCGATAACCGAACGCATCTCGCCACGTCCGCTCCCTTGACACCCCCGCACGAACCGACGACTCTTCAACACATCACTTGTGGGAGCGCTCCCACGGTACCTGGCACTTACACATCCCGCACGTTCCCCGCCCGAGCCGCAGCATGAACTAACGGGCCCAGCAAGACAGTTGGCCGGGGGGTCGGCACGTCAGGGCAACAGGAGGACGCAATGCGAGCACCTACCCGATCCGCCCGCAGGGTGGTGGTCCTCGCGGCCGTCGCGTCGCTGGGCGCCGGGCTGCTGGCCGGCTGTGCCGACGACGGCAAGGACGAGGACAACACGTCGTCGGGCAGCGGCGGCGGCAAGACCAAGATCACCCTGGGGCTCTTCGGCAGCTTCGGCTTCGAGGAGGCCGGTCTGTACAAGGAGTACGAGAAGCTCCACCCGGACATCGACATCGACCAGACCGTGATCGAGCGGAACGAGAACTACTACCCGCCGCTGGTCAACCACCTCACGACCAACAGTGGCCTGCAGGACATCCAGGGCATCGAGGTCGGCAACATCGCCGAGGTGGTGAACAACTACTCCGACAAGTTCCTCGACCTGTCGAAGTACGGCAAGGAGAGCGACTACCTGCCCTGGAAGTGGCAGCAGGGAACCGCGAAGAGCGGCTCGACGATCGGGCTCGGCACCGACGTCGGTCCGATGGCCATCTGCTACCGCAAGGACCTGTTCGAGGCGGCCGGTCTGCCCACCGACCGCGAGGAGGTCGGCAAGCTGTGGACCGGCGACTGGGCGAAGCTCGTCGAGGCCGGCAAGGACTACAAGGCGAAGGCCCCCAAGGGCACCACCTTCATGGACTCGCCCGGCGGCCTGTTCAACGCCATCATCGGCAGTGAGAACGAGCGGTTCTACGACTCCTCCGGCAAGGTCATCTACAAGACGAACCCGGCCGTCAAGAAGGCGTTCGACCTGACGGCCGAGGCAGCCGAGGACGGCCTGGTCGGCAACCAGACACAGTTCCAGCCGGCCTGGGAGACGACGATCTCCAACAGCAAGTTCGCCGCGATGGCCTGCCCGCCGTGGATGCTCGGCTACATCGAGAGCAAGTCGAAGCCGGAGAGCGCCGGCAAGTGGGACGTGGCCGCGCCCCCGAAGGCCGCCAACTGGGGCGGCTCCTTCCTCGCCGTGCCGAAGTCGGGCAAGAACGCCAAGGAGGCCGCGAAGCTGGCCGCCTGGCTGACGGCGCCCGAGCAGCAGGCGAAGCTCTTCTCCAAGCGCGGCAGCTTCCCGACCGCGCAGGCCGCGTACGACCTGCCGCTGGTCAAGGACGCGAAGAACAAGATGACCGGTGACGCCCCGATCGGCCAGATCTACGCGCCGCTGGCCGCGGAGCTCCCGGTGCAGGTGGTCGGCCCGAAGGACCAGATCATCCAGCAGGGCCTGACCGACAACGGCGTCATCCTCGTGACCCAGGGCAAGTCGCCCAAGGAGGCCTGGGAGAACGCGGTCAAGACCATCGACAACAACCTGGAGAAGTGACCGGTAATGGCCACCCGGCACGACACCGCCGCCGCGCCCCCCGCCAAGGAGGGGGGCGCGGCCCCGGCCGGTCCGCCCGTCGAGTCCCCTGAGACGATCAGGAAGCGGGCCCGGCTGTCCCGCCGCTGGCAGCGCGACGTGCGCTGGAGCCCGTACGCCTTCGTCTCGCCGTTCTTCCTGCTCTTCCTCGCGTTCGGCATGTTCCCGCTGGTCTACACGGCGTGGGCCTCGCTGCACACGGTGGAGCTGACCGCGCCCACCGACATGGAGTGGGCGGGGCTGCGCAACTACACCCGGATCTTCGACGACGAGTTCTACTGGAACGCGGCGAAGAACACCTTCACCATCGGGATCATCTCGACCGTCCCGCAGTTGATGATGGCGCTGGGCATCGCGCACCTCCTCAACTACAAGCTGCGCGCCTCGACCTTCTACCGGGTCGTGATGCTCGCGCCGTACGCCACGTCGATCGTCGCGGCGTCCCTCGTCTTCGTGCTGCTCTTCGGCCGTGACTACGGCATGATCAACTGGTTCCTGGGCATGTTCGGCGTCGACAACATCGACTGGCAGAACGACAAGTGGTACGCGCAGTTCGCCGTCTCGTCCATCGTCATCTGGCGCTGGACCGGCTACAACGCGCTGATCTACCTGGCCGCGATGCAGGCGATCCCGCAGGACCTGTACGAGTCGGCGGCCCTCGACGGCGCCAGCCGCTGGAAGCAGTTCCTGCACGTCACGCTGCCGTCGCTGCGCCCGACGATCCTGTTCACCGTCGTCGTGTCGACCATCGGCGCCTCGCAGCTCTTCGCCGAGCCTCTGATGTTCGACGCCAACAAGGGTGCCTCCGGCGGCCCGCAGCACCAGTTCCAGACGCTCGGCCTGTACATGTACGAGCAGGGCTGGGTGAACCAGCACCTGGGCCGTGCCTCCGCCATCGCCTGGACGATGTTCCTGATCCTCATCGTGGTCGGAATCATCAACTACGTCATCTCGCGCCGGCTGCGCGCCAGTAGTTAGGAGACCGGCCGTGACGACGACACTCACCAAACCCCCGGCCGACGCGGTCCCCGAGCCGCCGAAGAACGGCAAGCGCAGGCGCGGCCTGAAGGCGGCGCGCGCGGGCGGGCAGCACCACGCCGGGCCCGTCGCGTACATCATCCTCGCCGTGTTCACCCTCGTCTCGCTGTTCCCGCTGTTCTGGACGGCGGTCGCGGCATCGCGTGACAACGCGCGGCTGGCGGAGACCCCGCCGCCGTTCTGGTTCGGCGCGAACCTCTTCGACAAGCTCGAAGTGGCCTGGAGCGACGCCAATCTGGGCGAGGCGTTCCTCAACACGACGATCGTGGCGGGCGTTTCCTCGCTGACCATCGTCTTCCTGTCCACGATCGCCGGCTTCGCCTTCGCCAAGCTGCGCTTCAGGGGCCGGGGCGCCCTGATGCTGATCGTGATCGGCACGATGATGGTGCCGCCGCAGCTCCAGGTGATCCCGCTGTACATGATGGTCGCCAAGCTCGACTGGACCGACCAGCTCCAGGCGGTGATCCTGCCCTCGCTGGTCAGCGCGTTCGGCGTGTTCTTCATGCGGCAGTACCTGATCCAGGCACTGCCCGACGAGATCATCGAGGCGGCCCGCGTCGACGGCGCGAGCAGCTGGCGGGTGATCTGGCACGTGGTGTTCCCGGCCGCGCGGCCCGCGATGGCCGTCCTGGGCATGCTGATGTTCGTACAGACCTGGAACGACTTCCTGTGGCCGTTCCTCGTCCTGACCCAGCTGGGCAACCCGACCGTGCAGGTCGCGGTGGCCGGCCTGGGCCGCGGGTACACCCCCGACCAGGCCCTGATCATGGCGGGCGCGCTGCTCAGCACGCTTCCGCTGCTCCTGGTCTTCGCGATCTTCGGCAAGCAGATCGTGGGAGGCATCATGCAGGGCGCGGTGAAGGGCTGAGGCCCAGGTTCGTTCGCGTTCGTCTTCTCCGGGGGTCGGGTCAGCGCCGCCTCGACCCCCGTTCCTCACCTCCCTCTTTCCCCCCACCCATCCTCCGTCGGTCTCCACGACCACTTATGGGAGCGCTTCCATGCCTGAGCCCACGACGCCCGTGACCTTTCCTCCCGCCTTTCTCTGGGGCGCGGCGACGTCCGCGTACCAGATCGAGGGTGCGGTGCGGGAGGGCGGCCGTACGCCCTCGATCTGGGACACCTTCAGCCATACTCCGGGCAAGACGGCCGGTGGCGAGCACGGTGACATCGCTGTCGACCACTACCACCGCTACCGCGACGACGTGGCGCTCATGGCCGAGCTGGGCCTGAACTCGTACCGCTTCTCGATCTCCTGGTCGCGGGTGCAGCCGACGGGCCGGGGGCCGGCGATCCAGCAGGGTCTGGACTTCTACCGGCGCCTGGTGGACGAGCTGCTGGCGAAGAACATCAAGCCGGCGGTCACCCTCTACCACTGGGACCTCCCGCAGGAGCTGGAGGACGCGGGCGGCTGGCCGGAGCGGGAGACGGCGCTGCGGTTCGCGGAGTACGCGCAGATCGTCGGGGAGGCGCTCGGCGACCGGGTCGAGCAGTGGATCACGCTCAACGAGCCGTGGTGCAGCGCGTTCCTGGGCTACAGCTCAGGGGTGCACGCGCCGGGGCGTACGGACCCGGCGGCGTCGCTGCGTGCGGCGCACCACCTGAACCTGGCGCATGGGCTGGGCGTTTCGGCCCTGCGGGCCTCGATGCCCTCCCGTAACAACGTGGCGGTGAGCCTGAACTCGTCGGTCGTACGGCCGGTTTCGGACTCTCCGGAGGACCTGGCGGCGGCCCGCAAGATCGACGACCTGGCGAACGGTGTCTTCCACGGTCCGATGCTGCACGGCGCGTATCCCGAGACGCTCTTCGCGGCCACCGCGTCGGTCACGGACTGGTCGTTCGTGCAGGACGGCGATGTGACGGTGATCAACCAGCCGCTGGACGCGCTGGGGCTGAACTACTACACGCCGACGCTGGTGGGCGCGGTGGACCCGTCGGTCGCCGGTCCGCGCGCGGACGGGCACGGCAAGAGCGACCACTCACCGTGGCCGGCCGCGGACGACGTCGCCTTCCACCAGACTCCGGGCGACCGTACGGAGATGGGCTGGACGATCGACCCTACGGGCCTGCACGAACTGATCATGCGGTACACGAGGGAGGCTCCGGGCCTGCCGCTGTACGTCACGGAGAACGGCGCGGCCTACGACGACAAGCCGGACCCGGAGGGCCGGGTCCACGACCCGGAGCGGATCGCCTACCTGCACGGCCACCTGCGGGCGGTCCGCCGCGCGATCGCCGAGGGGGCGGATGTGCGGGGCTACTACCTGTGGTCCCTGATGGACAACTTCGAGTGGTCGTACGGGTACGGGAAGCGGTTCGGGGCGGTGTACGTGGATTACGGGACGCTTGCTCGTACGCCGAAGTCGAGCGCGTACTGGTACGGGCAGGCGGCGAAGACGGGGGCGTTGCCGCCGTTGGCCACGACGGCGTAGGGGCGGGGCGGTTCGGGGGCGCGGCGGGGACCCTTCACGGGGTCCCCGCCGGTCGATGGGAGGGTCGCTCAGCGCTCGCAGCTGTCCTTCAGGTCGTTGACGTCCCCGGTGCAGGTGTCGGTGCCGGCGTCTCCGTAGGAGCGGTCGTTGCCGGGTGTGAAGTCACCGGCGTCCAGGGTGTCGTCGCCGCTTCTGCCGAACATGGTGTCGTCTCCGGCGCCACCGGTGATGGTGTCGGCCCCGGCACCGCCGAAGACGGTGTCGTGCCCGCCGTCGCCGTTCAGGAAGGTCTTCGCGGTGGCGGCATAGTCGATCGTGATGATGTCGTCGCCCGTGCCGCCGTTGATGTTGGCGGGCAGGTTGCCCTTCACGAGGACCATGTCGCCCAGGTCCCCCATGTCGAGAGTGAGGGTGCGGCTGCCGTACGGGCAGGTGACCGTGGAGCGGTCGACCTGGGTGCAGCCGGATCCCGCGGTGACGGTGTCGCCGCCGTCGTAGATGGTGACGGTGTTGCCGGACCGGGTGACCTCGAGGGTGTTCGCCTTCCCCGCCGCGGCGTTGACGAAGATACGAACCGAGTTCACGCTCACACCGGTCGCCGCGTGCGCCTGTCCTGCCGACAGCACGGTGGCCGTGCCCAGCACGACGGTCGTGACGCCGGCCTGTACCGCTCTACGCATTGAGGTCTTCAATGCCCCTCCTCTTCCCCCTGATGAACACGGGCTGGTCTTGCCGTGATCCATCCTGGGAGGGGAGGGGTGGGGGCGCATGGGGGGAGAGCCCCCAATTACCGGCTGTGGTCCAGGTATCCGTGGGGACGGCGCGGGCGGATCAGCATCCTGGCCAGGAATGGACCTCCCGGGCTTCCTGCAGGTTGCCCGACCCCAACTCGAACCAGGTCGCCTTGCCGCGCCCCGGGCCGTGCGTGCATACGCCCCAGGCGTCGGCGCCGTACGAGATGAGCATCATGCCCCGCCCGTCCTCGTCATCGCCGCTCGCGACTCGGCCGACGGGCAGCCCCGGGGCCTCGTCGTGGACGAGGACGCGGAGGCGGGCGGGGTCGGGCCAGCCGGCGCGGAGGGTGACGGGGGTGGTGCAGCCCTTTGCCGCACAGGCGTTGATGGCGTTGGTGACGGCTTCCGAGGTCAACAGAACTGCCGCGTCGGTGAGTTCGGGGTAGTCGGAGGCGGCGAGGAGGGTGCGGACGGTTTCGCGGGCGGGGCGCACCCAGGCGGGGTGGGGTGGGAAGACGAGGGATACGTCCATGGGTGGATTCCGTTCAGTGGGGGTGGGCGTGCACGCGGTGACCAGGTCCAGGGCTCCTGGGAGTGGCTTGAGGCCGGGGGTGCTTCCTCGTGACGCGAGGTGAGTAGCTTGATGCAGACGGTAGGGAAATGTTTTCCTTTGCCGCAAGCTTCTACCGATGACGTCACCTAAGTGGGTGACACACCAAAAGCACGGTGACTCCTGGCTGTTGCGGTCGGCAGACTGCGTGCTTTGGAGGACAGACATGGCACCCAGGAGCAATCCCAGCGAACGTCAACGCAGGCTGGGGGCGGAGCTGCGCAAACTGCGCGTACGCGCCGGCCTCTCCGGTGAGCAGGCGGCGACCATCCTGGACGCGGACCGCGCCCGCGTCAGCAACATCGAGACCGGGCGCATCGACGTGTCCCGCAACCGCCTCTACAAGGTGCTCCACGAGTACGGCTGCCCGCCCGGGCCGTACTTCGACGGGTTGATGGCGATGGCCCAGGAGAACGGCAAGGGCTGGTGGAGGGAGTTCAGCGACACCATCGGACCCGCGGCGCGAGACCTGGTCGAACTCGAATCCCGATCGACCGTCCTGCGTACGCACGGCCCGATGGTGATCCCGGGCATGCTCCAGACCGAGGAGTACGCCCACGCCGTGCTCAGCACGACGGAGGCGGACCCTCAACGCGTCGGCCGCTACACCGAGTTCCGCCTGGCGCGCCAGCGCGTATTGACGGGCCGCTCACCGGTGTCGTACCGCGCGATCATCCATGAATCCGTGCTCCACACCCAGGTGGGCGGACCGGCGGTGATGCGCAGGCAGTTGCTCCGGCTGATGGAGCTCTCCCGGCTGCCCAACGTGACCGTGCAGGTGTATCCGTTCGAGGCGGGCATCTACTCGGCGCACAGTCGCTCGTTTGTCATCTTCGGCGGCGGTGTACCCGAACTGGACACGGTTTACCTGGAGCATCCGACGAAGTCCCTGTTCCTGTGGGATGGAGCCCAACTCGACGAGTACGCGAAAATGTTCGAGCGGCTCTCGGAGCTGGCGTTGGCCCCTGTGGACCCGGAATCGACTCCGGAGTCACACGAGTCCCGCGACTCCCTGAGTCTGCTCCAACATGTGATGTACACCCTCTGAAAGGACCCCCGCCATGCCACCTCAACTCGTCTGGCAGAAGTCGTCGTTCAGCACGGGCGGGGAGGGCGAGTGCGTGGAGCTGGCGGCGACGACCACGGATACCGGACACATCCACCTCCGCGAGAGCGACCGTCCGCACGAGACCGCCACGACCACGCCCGGCGCGCTGGCCGGCCTGCTACGCGCGGTGAGGTCCGGGGCCCTCGGTCGTGAGTCATGAAGCTGCTGATCTCTGTCGACATGGAGGGCGTCTCGGCAGTCTCGCATCCCACCGAGACGAATCCGGCCGGCTACGACTACGAGCGAGGCCGGGCGCTCATGACGGCCGAGGCGAACGCCGTGATCGCCGGAGTCCTGGACGCCGAACCCACTGCCGAGGTCTGGGTCGCCGACGCGCACGGACCTTTCCGCAACCTCCTGCCGGAGGAGCTTGACCGGCGAGCCCATCTGGTTCGTGGCAAGCCGCGCCCACTGGGCATGCTCGGCGGGCTCGACGAACACACGGACGCTGCTCTGTTCGTCGGCTACCACGCCCGTGCCGGTAGCGGGCCGGCCGTGCTGGCGCACACCATGAGCGACGGCATCCTGGACGTGCGTGTGGCCGGACGTCCCATGGGCGAGATCGGTCTCAACGCCGCCATGGCCGGGCACTTGGGCGTACCGGTTGTACTACTCAGTGGCGACGACACAGCCTGCGCCGAACTGCGTGATCTAGTCCCTTCTGCGGTCACCGTCGAGGTCAAACAAGCCCTCGGTCAGGCCGCCGCCATAGCCCTGCACCCGGAGGAAGCCCGCGAGCGGTTGCGTCGGGCCGCCGCCGAAGCCATCACACAGCGTGCCCTGGTTCCGCCGCTGACCATTGCCGGACGGCTTGATGTCGAGGTCGACCTCTACAACCCGTTCACGGTTGATCTGGCGACACTAGTGCCAGGTGTCTCACGCGCCGAGGACGGTCGTACGATCGCCTTCACCGCAACCGACTTCGCCGAGGCATACCGCGTGGTCCTGCTGCTCGTACAGCTCTCCAGCATCAAACCCGGTTAGGGCCGGACTAGATGGCGACCAGCCGTACCTGTCCCCGCAGAGCTTCGTGATGTCGTCGACATCCGAGGTGAGCATGACCACCAGCCGGTGCTGTCTCAGGGCCGTCTCGGCGACGGCCGCGTCGACGGCGTACTTGTGACCATGCAGACCGGCGCTGATCAGCATGGCCGACGCGGCCCTCGCCTCCTCGTCCCCGATGGGAACGATCCGCATGCCGGAGAGGACCCGTGCGAGCCGGGCCCTGTCCGTTCGGCGATGGACCGCCTCGATGATCGTCAGCGCGCTGATGGCCACCTCCATGCCCCGCTTGCGCGCCTCGGCGACGAGCACGACGAGCACGACGACGGGCTCGTCGTCGCCGACCAGCTTGGACAGGCCTTCACAGTCCAGGACGAGGGTGCCCTCGTGGCTCGGCTTGCGGCGGGCCACCGGCCCTCCTCGGCGAACACCTCGTCGAAGACGCGACGTGCCCGCTCCTGCTCGCCCGTGGAGATCGGCCCCTTGCGCTGTTCGTACTCGGCCAGGTGCTCGTCCGCGGACAGCCCTAGGCCGTGGCTCACTCATGCTCCGAGCCACGGCCTTGGAATGCCTCAGTCTGTCGTCAGCGCGGTTCGCGTACGACCGCCACCTCGCCCGGCGCGATCCGCACCGCGCCGCCGTCGATGTTCTTGCCGGTCAGGAGTTCGGACGCATCCGCCGCGACCTCCACGTCGGCCTCCACTCCACCGTGGTTGATCAGGAAGAGGAAGTCGGCGTCCGGCCCCCGGCGCAGTACGGCTTCCACGCCCGCGGGAGTCTCGCGTACCGACTTCACGCCCGCCTCCGCGCGGATGCGGTCCAGCAGCGATGCGAGTGTCGTCGGGTCCGGGCGTGTGGCCACGTACCACGCCGTGCCCGAGCCGTGGGCGTGACGAGTCACCGCCGGTACGCCCGCCAGCGGACCCGATGTGTACGACTCCACCGTCTCCGCGCCCGCCAGGGCAACCCGCTCCGACCACAGCGTGGCCGTGCCTCCGCCGCTCAGGGTCACCGACTCGCCCGGCAGCAGCGGGAACAGTTCGTCCGTGCGGACGCCCAGGGTCTCCCGGAACGCTCCCGGGTAGCCGCCCAGCCGGATGTGGCAGTTCTCGTCCACCGCCCCGCTGTGGAAGCCGACGGCCAGTGACCCGCCGTTCGCCGCGAAGGCCGTCAGGTTCGCCGCGGACTCGTCGTCCACCAGGTACAGGCTCGGGGCCAGGACCAGCTTGTACCGGGACAGGTCCGCGTCGGGGCGTACGAAGTCCACCGGTACACCCGCTCGCCACAGTGGCTCGTACCAGGATCGGATCAGGTCCTGGAAGCGGAGCTTCTCGCTCGGCTGGGAGGGGAGTTCCAGGGCCCACCAGGCGTCCCAGTCCCAGGTGATGGCCACCTCGGCCACGCCTCTGCTGCCGCGTACCTCCGACAGCGACCTGAGGTCCGCGCCCAACCGCACCACGTCACGCCAGATCTGACTGTCGGTGCCCGCGTGCGGCAGCATCGCCGAGTGCCACTGCTCGGCGCCCGCCTTGGCCGCGCGCCACTGGAAGTACGCGATGCCGTCCGCGCCGTGCGCGACGTGGGACAGCGCGTTGCGGCGCAGTTCGCCCGCCGTCTTGGCCCTGTTGACGGGCTGCCAGTTCACCGCGCCCGTGGAGTGTTCCATCAGCAGCCAGGGGGCGCCGCCGGCCAGGGACCTGACCACGTCGCCGCTCAGCGCCACGTCGATCTGCGACTCGGGGTCCGTCGACTGGAGGTAGTGGTCGTTCGAGACGATGTCCAGCTCGGGGGCCCAGCGCCAGTAGTCCAGCTTGTCGAAGTTGTGCATCACCATGAAGTTGGTGGTGGCGGGGATCGACGGGGCCGCCTCCAGCAGTACCTCGCGCTCCGCCTTCAACAGGCTCAGCAGCGCGTCGCTGGAGAAGCGGCGCCAGTCCAGCTGGTGGGTCGGGTTCGGGACCGCTCCCGTCGCGCGGGGCGGGATGATCTCGTCCCAGTCGTAGTACCACTGGCTCCAGAACGTCGTGCCCCAGGCGTCGTTCAGCGCCGCGAGGTCGTTGTCGTACTTCGTCCGCAGCCAGACCCTGAACGCCGCCGCGCTCTCGTCGCAGTAGCACTCCCCGTTGTGGCAGCCGTACTCGTTGTGGACGTGCCACATCACCACCGCGGGGTGCTCCGCGTAGCGGTCGGCCAGCGTCCTCGTCATGCGCAGGGCCGCCTCGCGGTACGCGGGGCTGCTCGGGCAGAACGTCTGGCGGCTGCCGTACGAGAGGGTCCGGCCGTCCTTGTCCACCGGCAGGGCCTCGGGGTGGGCCTTGAAGAACCAGGCGGGCGGTGCCGCCGTCGGCGTCGCCAGGTCCGCTGCGATGCCGTGGGAGTAGAGCATGTCGAGGATGCGGTCCATGCGGGCGAAGTCGTACTCGCCCTCGGCCGGCTCCAGCAGCGCCCACGAGAAGATGCCGACGCTGACCATGTTCACCCCGGCCTCGCGCATCAGACGCACGTCCTCGGCCCAGACCTCCTCGGGCCACTGCTCGGGGTTGTAGTCGCCGCCGTACGCGATGCCGGGGACGTTCAGTTCACGTGGTTCGCGCTTCATGCCGCGGCTCCGCTCAGCAGACGGCGTGTCGTGGCCACGCCCCAGTCGTCCAGGGACAGGAGGCGGTCGCTGGACGCCATCAGGCCGCCCGTCGCCTCCAGGTGTGCCGCCCACGGCTCCCGTGTCTCCACGGCCGGGCGGGCCATCAAGCAGTCGGGGTCGTTCACCCAGAGGCGGCCCACGCCCGTGAACTCCGCCGGGTACTCGTACCAAGAGCACCAGACCGTCGGCGCCGGGCGGGGGGCCTCCAGCCCCAGCTGGGAGGCCCACTCGCCCAGTACCGACTGGATGTCCGCGCCCGTCCACTCCTTCACCGGACCGTCGGCGCTCACCTCCGCCACCTCACCCCCGTCCCGTACCACCAGGCGGATGGACGGGACCTCGTGGACGGGGTCCGCCGCGGCCCACAGACGCACCGGCGAGCCGTCTCCCGGGTCGAGTGCCAGCAGGCCCTCCCCCTGGAAGGTCCCGGTGGGGACGGTGACCCCGGGCCGGTAGCAGACCGTCGCCCAGTTGTCGTTCGTCGGGCGGTACGGGGTCGCGTCGAGGGCGTAGGCGCCGCTGGGGCTCCAGGACTGCCAGCCCTCCTCGTGGACCTTCGCCGTACGGATGTCCACGGGCACGGATGCCACGGACGTGAAGGGGTGGTGCACGGTGGTTCTCTCTCAAGAAGTGGGCGTCAGCCCGAAAAAGCGAGCCTCAGCCTTGTCGGACCTCAGCCTTGTCGGACCTCGGCCCTCGTCGGACCTCAGCCCTTGTTGGCGCCCAGCGTCAAGCCGCTCACGAACTGCCGCTGGAGCGCGAAGTAGACGATCAGGGTGGGGATCGCGGTGAGCAGGGCGCCGGCGGCGACCAGGTTGGGGTCGGTGAAGTACTGGCCGGAGAGGTTGTTGAGCGCCGAGGTGATCGGCATGTTCTCGCCGGTGGAGATCAGGACGATGGCCCAGAAGAAGTCGTTGTAGATCCAGATGGAGAGCAGCGTCCCGAGGGCCGCCATGGCCGGGCGGCACAGCGGCAACACGATCTGCCAGTACATCCGCCACACCGACGCGCCGTCGACCAGCGCGGCCTCGGTCAGCTCGTGCGGGAGCATCCGCATGTAGTTGCTGAGCACGAAGGCGCAGAAGCCGGACTGGAACGCCACGTGGATCAGGACCAGGCCGAGCGCGGAGTCGTACAGCTTGCCGCTCATCGTGATGCCCGGCAGATCGATCAGCAGATAGAGCCGGTAGAGCGGGGTGATGATGACCTGCTGCGGGAGCAGGTTGCCGGCCGTGAAGACCAGCAGCAGGAACAGGTTCAGGCGGAAGTCGAAGCGGCTCACGTAGAAGGCGACCATCGACGACAGGAACAGCGTCAGCAGCACCGCGGGAATGGCGATGATCAGCGTGTTGCCGAAGTAGTGCGACATGTCCGACTGCGTGAACGCGTTCGTGAAGTTGTCCAGGCTCAGCTTGTCGGGCCAGGAGACATAGCCCTTGGTGCTGGTCTCGCCGTAGGGGCGCAGGGCCGCGTAGAGGGCCCAGAGCAGCGGCGCGAGCCACGCCAGTGCCGTGCCGGCGAGGAAGACGTGGAGGAGGACCCGGGCGGGGCGGATCGGCGTACGAGCCTTGACGGGCAACGTGGGGGCGCTCATGACCGTCGCTCCTTCCGGAAGGTGGACACCAGGTACGGAATGATCACGACGAGGGAGATCAGCAGCAGGACGACGGCGATCGCGGAGCCGTATCCGATGCGGCTGGACTCGCCGACGATGTTGTCCGTCACCAGGATGGAGAGCAGTTCGGTGCCCTGAGCGCCGCCGTTGAAGACCCATACCAGGTCGAAGGCGCGCAGCGCCTCGATGATCGTGACGACCAGGACGATGGTGTTCGTCGGGCGCAGGGTCGGGAAGATGACGTTCTTGAACGTCTGCCACTCGTTGGCGCCGTCGAGCGAGGACGCCTCGCGCAGGGAGGGGTCGACGCCCTTCAGACCGGCCAGGTAGAGGATCATCATGTAGCCGGCGTGGCGCCAGGACGCGGCGACGAGGACGGCCCAGAGGTTGAGGTCCGGGTCGCCGATCCAGTCGATGTAGTGGCCCGGCTTGTTGGCGCCGATCACGCTGTTGATCAGACCCGTGTCCGGGTTGTAGACCAGCTGCCAGACGAAGCCGATGACGGCCAGCGACATCACGACGGGCAGGAAGAACGCCGTCTGGTAGACGCGGCTGAAGCGGATCTTCTTGTCCAGCTGCACGGCCAGGAACAGCCCCAGCGGGGTCGGGATCAGGATCAGTACGACGAACCAGACGATGTTGTGCTCGACCGCCGGCCAGAACTGGGGGTTGGTGCTGAACAGCTCCTTGAAGTTGTCCAGGCCGACCCACTTGATCGAGTCGAAGCCGATGCCGTCCCAGGTGGTGAAGGCCAACGCGATCGAGGCGAGAGCCGTCAGCCAGACGAGGGCGATGTGCAGGATCGTCGGCAGGCCCGCCATGACGCCCAGCGTGAGCCGGTCGCGGCGGGTGAGCAGGCGCTGGTGACCCCTGGGGGCCTTCTTGGCGGCCTTGGCGGCCGTCTTGGCGACGGGCGGCGCGCCCGCGCCCGGAGGCGGCACAGAGGCCGCCTCCGGGTTCTCGCCGTTCGTGTCGGTGGTCATCTCGGAAGTCATCAGGAGGCGAAGATCGTCTTCTTCTGGCGCTCGATCGACGAGAGCAGGCTGTCGACGCCCTTGGGGTCGCGGATGAACTTCTGCAGCGCCGGCTGCATCACCGTGGAGGTGAAGTCCGGACGGCTGTCACGGTCCATGTACTGCGTCAGGCTCTTCGCCCCGTTGATCATCTCGTACGCCTTCTTCTGCAGCGGCGAGTACGAGGAGGTGTCGGCCTTGGTCGAGGCGGCCACCACGTTCGGGTCGGCCTTGAGGTAGATCTGCTCCGCCTCCGGCGTGCCCAGGAACTCCAGCAGCTTGACCGCGCCCGACTTGTTCTTCGGGGACTTGCTCAGCATGTAGCCGTCGGTGGGGGCCTCGACGGTGTCCTGGCCGTAGGCCGGGTCGATCTCCGGGAAGGCGAAGAAGTCCAGGTCGTCCAGGTCGGCCTTGTCGGTGAACTGCTGGCCCACGAACGTACCCAGCAGGTACATGCCCGCCTTCTTCGACACCAGGGTCTGCGCCGCGTCCTGCCACGTACGGCCGACCGCGCCGTCCTGGTGATAGGGAAGGATCTCGGCCCAGTTGTCGAAGGCCGCACGGACCCGCTTGTCGGTCCAGGAGGCCTTGCCCGCCATCAGCTCCACATGGAAGTCGTAGCCGTTGGTACGGAAGTTGATCTGGTCGAACGTGCCCAGCGCGGGCCAGGCGTCCTTGTCACCGAACGCGATCGGCACCAGGCCGTCCTTCTTCATCTGCTTGCACAGCGCGATGAAGTCGGACCAGGTGGTCGGGACCTCGTAGCCCTTCTCCTTGAAGACGCTCTTGCGGTAGAAGAGCGCCCACGGGTACGTGTACAGCGGCACGAAGTAGAACTTGCCGTCCTCGCCCTGGCTGAGCTTCTTCATCGCGTCCGGGAAGTTGCCCCCGATGGTCTTCCACACGTCGTCGATCGGGGTGGCCAGACCCTTGTTCGCGAAGAACTGCATGCGGTAGCCCGCGAACCAGTGGAACACGTCGTCCGGCGTGCCCTGCAGGTAGGAGTTGATCTGCTCCTGGAAGGTGTTGTGGTCCTTGGTGTTCACGTCGACCGTGATCCCGGACTGCTTCTTGAAGGCCGCGTAGATCTCGGCGAACGCCTTCTTCGGCACCGCGTCCGAGGCGTTGGAGCCGAGAGTGACGGTCTTCGGGTCGGCAGACGTGTCACTGCCGCCACAGGCGCTGAGCAGGGGAATGCCGGCGCCGAGCGCGGCGGCGCCGCCTATGCCGCGCAGCATGGTGCGGCGGCTGGGGCCCGGGATAGAGAGACCGGAGGGAGTGTGCTGCATGAACGGCTCCTGACGACAGGGGTTCGGCCAATGTGTGACAGAAAATGCGCCACGTCTCGTCGAAAGCGACCAGAAATCGACTCGACCGAACATCGTGGGCGCAATACCAGCCGTATGTCCGGTCATGCGTCAAGAGGTGAAGGCGCCCTTTGTCGAAACGTAATCGACACGTATGGGGTCCTACGGCAACCAGTAGGGCGGAGGGCGTGATCGACTGGGAACGATCACAGAAGCCCCACCGGGCACGATGCCCCGACCCCACCCCTCAATGACCCTCCTGTCCGCGCGCTCGAAGCGTGCGGCGACTCACAGTGGCGATGTGGGCGGGGAGGGGCCGGGGGTTGTTGCGGTGCCGTTGCTCGTATACGGCTTTCGAAGGTGTGGGGGGTGGTTTGCCGGTGGACGGGGTCGCGGTCGCGGAACGTACGCCGCCCCGATCCCAGGAGGCCCCCGTCAAGGCGCGCGAAGGGGGCTTGGAGGGCCGAAGGGCGGGCCTGGGGCCCCGGGGCCCTGCCTCTGCTCGGTCCCCCTCCCCCCACCCCCTCCCGCCCCTCCCCCCACCCCCTCCGACCTGGCCTTCCTCCCGATCCGCCGCTAGATTTCCCGTCTACCGAGAGGGGAACCGGACGACATGCGCGACGCGGACCGGAACATCCGTACGATCGACGACGTGCTCAGCCTCATGGACGGCCTGTTCGCACCCGAGGCCGACCGCTGGACGGCGGACGGCGCGTCCTGGTGGGACGGCTTCTACGCCGACCGCTCCAGACCGGTCCCGTTCTTCGTGTCGAAGCCCGACGAGAACCTGGTCTCCTACCTGGACCGCGGCCTGGTCCCCCCACGCGGCCGCGCCCTCGACCTCGGCTGCGGCCCCGGCCGCAACGCCCTCCACCTGGCCGCCCGCGGCTACCGGGTGGACGCGATCGACCTCTCCCCCACCGCCATCGCCTGGGCCGGGGAACGCGTCGCCGAGGCCGGCGAACAGGCGGCGAGCGCCATCCGCTTCCACTGCGGCAACGCCTTCACCTCGACCGCGTTGACCGGCCCCTACGACCTGATCCACGACTCCGGCTGCTTCCACCACCTTCCGCCCCACCGCCGCGTCAGCTATCTCGCCCTCCTCGACCGGCTCCTCGCTCCCGGCGGCCACTTCTCCCTCACCTGCTTCGCCGCCGGCGCCATGGGCTCCGAGCTCCCGGACGCCGCCTTCTACCGGCACACCGGCCTCCAGGGCGGCCTCGCCTACACCCCCGACTCCCTCCGCCACGTCTTCTCCGACCTCACCGAACTCGAACTCCGCCGTATGCACGACGAACCGTCCGACTCGGCGACGTTCGGCGAGCCGTTCCTGTGGACCGCGCTGTTCCGCCGCTGACCGGCCGGGTGGTCCTGAGCGGTTTCACTCGCCCCCGCCGCCCCTATCCGCCGGGCGCCTACCCGTCGTCCTGCCCCTACCGGCCCGTTCCTGGGCTCTGCGCCCCCCTGGTCCCCCTCTCCAAGCCCCCCTTTGTCGACCGTCGGCCTCGTCCCCTCAAACACCGGACGGGCTGGATACACGCCACCGCCGCCGTACCGCGCCCCGGTGCCCCCTACGCACCGGCGCCGTCCCACCCAGTTGGATCCATATCCGCACCTCGGTCCCGCCCAGCACCGACGAGCCGATCCGTACGTCCCCGCCCGTCGACTCGGCGAGGCGGCGCACGATGTCCAGGCCGAGACCGGTGGAGCCGTCGGTGCCGGAGCCTCGGCCGCGGGCGATCGCCGCCTCGGGGTCGGCTATGCCGGGGCCCGCGTCGGAGACGAGCACGATCACCGCGTCCTCGGCGTCGTGCACATCGACGGCGAAGGCCGTGCCCTCCGCCGTGTGCCGGAAGACATTGCCGAGCAGGGCGTCGAGGGCGGCGGCCAGGTCGGGGCGGGCCACGGGTATGCGGACCGGGCGCTCGACCCCGGCCACCCGCCACTTGCGGCCCTCGTCCTCCGCCAGCGCCGACCAGAACGCCATCCGCTCCCGGACCACCTCGGCCGCGTCGCACCCGGCGCCGGGCCCGATCGCCGCGGTCTGCGGCTTGGCCTCCCTGGCCGTACGGATGATCGTGTCGACCTCCCGCTCCAACTGCTCGACCGCCGCCCGGGTCTGCTCGGCGGCAGGACCGTCACCGAGCGAGGCCGCGTTGAGCCGCAGCACGGTGAGGGGCGTGCGCAGCCGATGGGACAGGTCTGCCGCCAACTCCCTTTCGTTCGCCAGCAGTTGGACCACCTGATCGGCCATCGCGTTGAACGCCACCGCCGCCCGGCGCAGTTCCTTCGGCCCCTCCTCGGGCACCCTCGCACCCAACTTCCCCTCCCCCAGGTCGTGCGCGCTCTCCACCAGCCGCCGGGCCGGCCCGACCATGCGTACGCCGAGCCGGTCGGCCACCGCGACCGAGCCGACGACCAGCGCGACGCCCACCCCGGCGAGCACCGCCCAGGCCGTGGCCACGCCGTTGCTCACCGCGGCCTGTGGGACGTACACCTCGACGACCGCTATCCGGCCCGAGCTGAGCGCGGTGGGCTGGAGCAGCGCGGAGCCGCCGGGCACCTCGGCCGTGGACGCCCGGCCCAGCTCGCGCACGGTGGCGATGTCCTTGACGGAGGCCCGGCGCCGCCCGAGGTCGATCGCCTCCCCCTTGCCGCCGGCCGGTATGTGGACCGCGATCCCGTCGTCCGACCCCGCCGAGGCCACGACCCGCTCCAACTGCTCCCGGTCGGTGGTGATGGACAGCGCCGGGGCGATCGCGGCCGCCTCCCGCTCGGCGTTCGAGAAGGCCCGGTCCCGTGCCATCTCCTTGACGACCAGCCCGAGCGGGACCGCGAAGGCGACCACGACCATCGCCGTCACCGCCACGCACACCTTGACCAGCGCCCACCTCATGGCCGCGACCCCGCTCCCGGTGGCTCCAGCTTCACTCCGACCCCGCGCACGGTGTACAGATAGCGCGGTTTCGCCGCCGTCTCGCCCAATTTCCGCCGCAGCCACGACAGATGAACGTCAATGGTCTGGTCGTCCCCGTACGACTGCTGCCAGACCTCGGCGAGGAGTTCCTTGCGTGGTACGACCACGCCCGGTCGCCCGGCGAGGAACGCGAGGAGGTCGAACTCTCGTCGGGTGAGGTCCAGTCGTACGCCGTCCAACTCCGCCTGGCGGCGCAGTGGGTCGATGGTCAGGCCGCCGACGCGGATGACCGAGGACGGGGGTGCCTCGCCGGTGGAGGCGCGCGAGCGGCGCAGTACCGCCGCCATCCGCGCGGACAGGTGCTCGACCGAGAACGGCTTGGTCAGATAGTCGTCCGCGCCCGCGTTCAGCAGTCTGACGATCTCCGTCTCGTCGTCCCTCGCGGTGGCGATGATCACCGGTACGTCGGTGATGCCGCGCAGCATCTTCAGCGCCTCGGAGCCGTCGAGGTCGGGCAGTCCGAGGTCGAGGATCACCACGTCGAAGCGGAAGTGGGCGACCTCGCGCAGCGCTTCCAGGGCCGTACCGACGCTGCGCACGGTGTGTGCGGCGTCCGTCAGATGCCTGATCAGCGCCGAGCGTACGAACTGGTCGTCCTCGACCACGAGCACACTTGCCATGCGCCGCACCGTACGCCATGCGAGCGAGGCCGGTCCGAGCCTGTGGACAACTCCTCCACAGCCCCTGTCCACAGGCCCGCGCAGGCCCCAACCCACGACACTCGTGGGGCTCGTGGGGCACTATGGCCGCGATGCGCAGAGGACTCCTCCACCTACTGGCTTGGCTGCTCGCCACGGGCGCGGCGGTCACGCTGTCGTGGTGGGGAGTCCACACGGTGCTGGCCGGCACCGCCTACGACCCGCCCCGCGCCCTGCCCATCACGGCCGCCGACGCCACGGCCCCGGCGGCACCGGTGCTCGACACGCCCACGAAAAGCCCGAAGCCGTCACCGGGCACGAGACGCCCCGAGAAGAACCGCACGAGTACGCCGACGCCCCGCCCCACGGCCGCCGAGTCCGCCACGGCACGCCCCAGTCCCACCCCCTCCGGCCGGATCAAGAGCTACGACACCGACGGCGGCCGGGTCGTCTTCTCGCTCGGCGAGGCGTACGCGACCCTCGTGTCGGCCACGCCCGGTTCGGGCTGGTCGATGCAGGTGTGGAAGACGGAGACCTGGATCCGGGTCGACTTCGCCTCCGGCGCGGACCGGGTGTCGGTGTTCTGCACCTGGCACGACAGCGCGCCCCGCGTGGACGTCCAGGACTTCTGAAACGACAGGGCCCAGGGCCTGTCGTCAGATTCCCGTCTGCCGCGCGACGACAGGCCCTAGCGGAACACCGACGACGGGGGCGCCGGCGAGGCGACCGCCGCCGCGTCCGTCACGGGTGTGGCCCCGCCCGTGAAGTCGAGGAGCGCCCTGCCGTGTTCGACGCGGCCGGGGTGCGGGTCGGAGGCGGCGCGGCGGGTCAGTTCGGCGAGGGGCAGCGGATGGTCGGAGGCGACGAGGACCGCGTTGCCGAATCGTTTGCCCCGCAGCACGGTCGGGTCGGCGACCAGCGCCAGCTCGGGGAAGACGGCGGCCGCGGTGGCGATCTGGCCGCGCAGATGGGCGAGCGGGGGGCCGTCGGCGAGGTTGGCGGCGTAGACACCGCCGGATTTCACGACCCGGCGTACGTCCGTCAGGAACTCCGTCGACGTCAAGTGCGCCGGGGTGCGCGCCGCGCTGAAGACGTCCGCGACGAGCAGGTCCGCCCAGCCGTCCGGCACCTTGGCGAGGCCTTCGCGGGCGTCCGTGGATCGCACCCTGATACGCGCGTTGGGGTCCAGCGGCAGTTCACGGCGGACGAGTTGGACGAGAGCCGCGTCGCATTCGACGACCTGCTGGGTGGAGCGGGGGCGGGTGGCGGCGACGTACCGGGCGAGGGTGAGGGCGCCGCCGCCGAGGTGTACGGCGTGCACGGGGCGGCCCGGCGGGGCGACGAGGTCTATGACATGACCGAGGCGGCGCTGGTACTCGAAGGACAGGTACGAGGGGTCGTCGAGGTCGACGTGCGACTGCGGGGCGCCGTCGACCAGCAGCGTCCACGCGCGCGCCCGGTCCCGGTCCGGGATCAGCTCGGCGAGCCCCCCGTCGACCGCCTCCACGACGGCTTCGACCGCTTGCCCGCGCCGCGCGCCGCCCGACTGCGCCTGCGCCTTCTTCGACCTGCCCACACGGCCATTATCGACGCCCATGGAGGCGTCGGCTCACCGGTGGTGGCTACTGGCGGTTGTCGGCCGCCTCGATCAGCCGGGCCGCCTCGCCGAGGGCCGCCCGGAGCACCGCCGGGTCGGTCGCGAGGTCCGCCTCGGCGGGTGGGAGGAGCCAGTCGGCGCCGTCGGAGGGGGCGAGGACGGCGCCCCGGCCGTCGCTCTGGGTGCAGGTGCTGCCGGGGACGTCCCAGGCGTCGGCGGTGCCGGGCGGGACGATGAAGCCGAGGGTGTGGCAGCTGTCGTCGTGCAGGACGGGGCCCACGGCCATGTCGGGCCCGACCGTGTCGAGGGCGCCGCGGCGGAGGATGTCGACCGCTTCCAGGCCCTGGCGGGCGGGGACGGTCACGAGGTCGCACTCGGCGGGCGACTGCGGGGGCGGGGAGGGGGGCTCGGGGGTCGACCAGTGGCGCGCGGCCTCCGACGGCGTACCGGCGTCGGTGTTGCGGGGTTCGACGTTGTTCCGGGGTTCGACGTTGTTCATCCGGGCCTCCAACACACGTACAGCCCCCTCCGGCTCCAGCATGCGGATCGGGGGTTCGGGCGGCTCCCGGTCCACGATGCCCAACGCGCGGGACCGTCAACGGCTACGGCGAAACTGCGCCGCAAAGGATGGCAGTTCATGGCAGATCCTGGATGACATATCCGGTTTGTAGCTAAACCTTGCGTGGCGACCCCGATCGGGCGGGTACGTTCTTGCCCCGCCGGACACAGGTGAACCAACCGTGCGCCACACGGACAAGTCACCCTCAATCCGGCACGGTTCGACGGTTCGCGAGAGAGGGCCCGGCCATGGCGTCGTCAACGGTGACCTCGTCCCAGTCCCCCCGACCACAGCAGCCGAATCTCGCCTTCCGACAGCTGCGCGGGCAGCGTTCGCCTGGCGAGTTCGCCGCGGCGGTACGGAGGGCCGCGCGTGAGATCGGCGAGCGGGTGAGCTGTGACGCGCGGTACGTCGGGCGGGTCGAGGCGGGCGAGATCCGCTGCCCCAACTACGCCTACGAGCGGGTGTTCCTGCATATGTTCCCCGGCCGCACCCTCACCGACCTGGGGTTCGCGCCCCGCGCGGAGGTACGCGGCCGGGGGGCGCGCGGCTCCGACGAGGCGCCCTCGCCTCACATCGAAAGCCGCTCGCACACCTCGCACGGGACGCGAGGTGAGACGGACGGGGCTCACGAGCCGTATGACACGCAAGAGATGTACGACACGCACGACCCGCGGGACGACACGGGCTACACGCGCGGCTCTCGGGATACGTACCAGGACCACGAGGAGAGCGACGTGCAACGTCGCGCATTCATGACCGGCGGTACCGCCGCTATGGCGGCCGCTTCGCTGGGCCCTTTCGTCTTCTCCGGCACGGCCTCGGCCACGGGCCGGTCCGTCCACCGGGCGGGTACGGCCGAGGCGGGCGCCCTCGAAGCGGCCGTACGCAAGATCCGGGTGCTCGACGACCGGCACGGGGCGGACGGGCTGTACCGCAGGGCCGCGGCACCGCTGCGGACGGCGTACGCGCTGCTCGACGCGGGCACCACCCGACAGACGACGACCGACCGGCTGTACGCGGGGGCGGGCGAACTCGCCATCTCCGTGGGCTGGTTGGCGCACGACTCGGGGCGGTTCGACGACGCCCGCTCGCACTACGCGGAGGCCCTGGCCACGGCCCGGATGTCGGGCGACGCCGCCCTGGAGGCGCACGCGTTCTGCAACACCGCGTTCCTCGCGCGCGACGCGGGGCGGCCACGTGAGGCCGTACGGGCCGCGCAGGCCGCGCAGCGGGTGGCCCGGCCGCTGGGGTCGGCGCGGCTGATGTCGCTGCTGGCCCTCAGGGAGGCCGGCGGCTGGGCGGGGCTCGCCGACCGCACCGCCTGCGAGCAGGCGCTGGCCCGGGCGAAGGCGCTGTACGGGCGGGGTGTCTCCGACGCCGATCCGGAGTGGATGAGCTTCTACGGGGAGGCCGAGCTGGAGGGCCTGGAGGCGCAGTGCTGGTCCACGCTGGGCGACTGGCCGCGGGCGGCGCGGCACGCCCGTCGCGCGGCCGGGCTCCAGGATCCGCACTTCACGCGGAACATCGCGCTGTACACCGCCGAGCTCGCCGACGATCTCGCGCGCGGGGGGCGGCCGGACGAGGCGGCGGCGGCCGGGATGCGGGTGCTCGATCTGCTGGACGAGGTCCAGTCGTCGCGGGTGCAGACGATGCTGGCGGGGACCGCGCGGGTGTTGCTGCCGCATCGGCGGGCGTCCGGGGTGTCGGCGTTCCTGGAGCGGCATGCGGGGGTTGCGCGGAGCACGTAGCCCTGGTTTCCGGGTGCCCGGCGGCTGCGCCGAGCTCGGGGCGGCTTCGCTCAGGCGGCTTCGCTCACCGGCGCCTGCCGGGTGCCGCTCTCTCTGGGACGGGAGCCGCCCCAGCGGCACGATGCCCGCAGTTACGCGAGATGCCCCGTGTCGTTCCACGACTCGATCGCCGGGTCGCCGTACGCCCAGCCCAGTACCGACAGCGACGTCGGGTTCAGTCGCACGCGGGCCGCGAAGTCGATCCCCAGGCCCAGCCAGCGCGCGGCTATCGACCGCAGGATGTGCCCATGGGCGAACACCAGTACGTCACGCTCCTCGCTGCGCGCCCACGCGACCACCTCGTCCGCGCGCGTGGTGAGCTGCTGGAGGGTCTCCCCTTCGGGGACGCCGTCGCGCCACATCAGCCAGCCGGGGCGGACGGCCTGGATCTCGGCCGGGGTGAGGCCCTCGTACGCGCCGTAGTCCACCTCCATCAGCGTGTCCCACTCGGTCGCCCGGTCGCCGAAGCCCGCCAGTGCGCAGGTCTCACGCGCGCGTGAGAGCGGGCTCGTGCGGATCTCGACCCCGAGGAGGCCGTCCAGCGGCGCCCGGTGCAGGCGCTCGCCGAGCAGTTTCGCGCCACGACGGCCCTCTTCGATGAGAGGGACGTCCGTCCTGCCGGTGTGCTTCCCGAGCAGAGACCATTCCGTCTGTCCGTGTCGGGCCAGCAGGATGCGCGGTGCCATGGGGGGCCTTTCAGGAGCCTTCTGAGAGAAGGGAGAATTCGGGGGCGGATGTGTCCATCATCGCGCACGCTGTCCTGTGGCAACCCGAGAGGCGATCTCGGCGTCTTGGACAACGTCCTGCACAAGCACCACACACGTCACACGCGCTACACACAACACGTATAGGGGGGCGATCGGATGCCGCAGACCGAGGCAGCCGATGCGATAGACGCACCGGTTACCGAGGCAGCGCCACAGGCGCCACGGACGCGGCTCCGCTGGTGGACCGAGCTGCCGCTGATCCTGCTGGTGTACGGGGCGTACTCGGGCGGCCGACTGCTCGCCCGCGGCGACACGTCGAGCGCCATCGACCATGGACTCGCGATCCTGCGCGTGGAGAAGGCCCTGTGGCTCAACGCCGAGCATCCGCTCAACCGCCTGTTCACGCGTGAACCCTGGATAGGGATACCCGCCGACTTCTGGTACGCGTCACTGCACTACCTGGTGACGCCCGTGCTCCTGGTGTGGCTCTTCAGGTCCCACACCGTGCGCTACCGGGCCGCCCGCACCTGGCTGATGACCTCCACGTTCATCGGCCTGATCGGCTTCACCCTGCTCCCGACCTGCCCGCCCCGGCTCCTCGACCCGGCGTACGGCTTCGTCGACACGATGGCCCACTACAGCTCGTGGGGCTGGTGGGGCGGCGAGGCGAGCGCTCCCCGGGGCCTCGGCGGCATGACGAACCAGTACGCGGCGATGCCGAGCCTGCACGTCGGCTGGGCGCTGTGGTGCGGCGTGATGCTCTGGCGGTACGGCGGCACACGGCTCGCCAAGATCGCGGCCGTCGCGTACCCGCTGATCACCACGCTCGTGGTGATGGGCACGGCGAACCACTACTTCCTCGACGCGGCGGCGGGCGCGGCCGTGATGGGCGTGGGTCTGCTGCTGACGCCGGTGGTGCTGCGGATCGCGGACCGGTGCCGGGTCGCGCTCGGGCTCGGGCTCGGGGTGTCGGCCGGCACCGCGGCCGGGGGGCGTGCGGCGGCTCCGGTCACCCCGGTCGCAGGTGCCTCTGTGGGCACGGTTTCCCCAATTGTCAGTGGTGGGTGCCAGACTTCCCCGGGTGAGCGAATTCCACGGCAGCGCGCAACAGCAACCGAGCCGGGTGCCGCCCCCACGGACGCGGGGGACGGCGCTCCGGCACCGGCTCGCTGAGCTGCGCGGACCCGATGTCGCGCCGAAGGCGCTGGACGCGCGCGCCCTCGCCGCGCTCGCGGCGAACCCGGGTTGCGAGCGGCGTGCGCTGCTGGACGGCGCGGGGGTGAACAAGGCGGTGCTGGCGAGCGCCATCGGCTCGCCCTCCGCCTTCGGCCAGTCACAGTTCGCCTTCATGCGGGGCAACGCCTTCGAGGCCCGGGTCAAGGCGGACGGCGGCGCGGAGCTGCTGCGCCTGGTGCACGAGCGGCTGGACCCGGGCGCCGAGCCACCGGTCGGGGCCTCGGTGCCCGACCTGGCCGCCGTCGGCCCCGAGGGCCGCGCGGCCCGTACGGCGCTGGCGTTGCGGGAGGCCTCGCAGGCCGGCGGCTGGGCGCTGCTCGACCACCCCATGCTGGCGCTGGACGTCGCGGGCTCCCCCGCGTTCCTGGAGCCGGACGCGGTGGTGGTGCACCCCGACGGCACCTGGACGGTCGTGGAGATCAAGTCCTTCCCGATGCTGGACGGTTCGGCGGACCCGGCGAAGGTCGGCGCGGCGGCCCGGCAGTCCGCCGTGTACGTGCTGGCGCTGGAGGAGGTCGCCGCCAGGCTCGACCCGGCGCCCGAGGTGCGGCATCGGGTGCTGCTCGTCTGCCCCAAGGACTTCACCAACCTCCCGACGGCCGCCGCCGTGGACGTCCGTAAGCAGCGGGCGGTGACGCGTCGGCAGTTGACGCGGCTCACGCGTATCGAGGAGATCGCGGACGCCCTGCCCGAGGGCACCTGCTTCGCCCCGGACCTCCCGCAGGAGGAGCTGACCACGGCCGTCGAGGCGCTGCCCGCCGCCTACGCCCCCGAGTGCCTGGCCGCCTGCGAGCTGGCCTTCCACTGCCGGACGCGGTCGCGCGCGGAGGGCGCGGTGACGTCCCTGGGGCGGGCCGCGCGGGCCGAGCTGGGCGGGCTGACCACCGTCGAGGACGTCCTGGCGGCGGCCCACGGCAGGGCCGGTGACCCGGAGGATCCGGCGGTCGCGGCGCTCAGAAGGGCGGCCGAGCTGCGCGCGGAGGCGCTGGGCACGGCCGGCGAGGTCCTGGAGGGTGTCCCGTGTCGCTGATCGCCACCCTCGCCCGGCTCGAAGCCGTCAGTACGGGCCGTGCGCAGCCCGCCGCCACGGTCCGGCACCGCCATCTGTCCGACCACCCGCTCGTGTTCGTGCCGCTCACGACCGCCGGTGAGGCCGGCGCCCCGCTCGGCGCGCTCGTCGGCACCGACCGGGACGCGCCGCGCCTGCTGGTCGTGCCGCAGCCCCGGGACCGTGACCTGCGGTTCGCGTTCCTGGCCGAGCTGGCGGACATCGTGCTGCCGTACGTGGACGGGTACGCGGACGCGGTGGAGGCCGCCGAGCGCAACGAGACCGATCCGGAGACCGGCAAGCGCGTCAAGGTCGAGGTCGAACTGTGCGCGGACGCCCCGCAGTTGATCGTGCCCAGCCGCACGGGCGTCGACCTGGTACGGCTGCTCGGGCGCTCCATGCGGTTTCGGCGCACCGCCGAGCAGGACCCGGAGGCGCCCCATCCGGCGCCGCCCCGGGTGCCGTTGCTCGGGCGGTGGCTCACGCACTTCGGGGAGCGGGCACGGGTGCCGGGTTCCTCGCTGCTGCTCGCCCTGACCGACCTGCTGTCGCGGCACTGGGCGACCGGGCAGTCCGGGGTGGAGGACCAGCACCTGGGGTCGCTGCTCGCCTGGATCGACCCCCCGGAGGGGGAATCGGGCGAGGCCGCGGCGCGCCGGGCCGAGCTGGCGCGGGACGCCGAGGGCCAGTTGCTGTGGCCCCCGGCCGGTCCCGCCACCGACCCGGCGTTCGACAACAAGCTGCTGGCCCCGGCCATCGAGCGCTACGACCGCGCGCGGCTCGCCCTGGCAGCGGCCGAGGACGGTCTGGAGGCCGACGACCGGTTCGGTGAACTCACCGCCGCCGAGCGGGAGATCCGCGCCCTGGTGGAGAGCCGCACCCGGCCCACCTGGGACGCGGTCTGGCACGGTTTGGACCTGCTGCGCGCCCTGCCCGAGGGTGCGCACGCGGCCGACCGGTGGACCCGCGACCGCTGGTCGTTCACCGGCCACCGGGACCGGATCGTCGCCGGGGAGCCGCCGCAGCCGCGCCTCGACGACGCGGTCACCGCCGCGAACAAACTGGCCGCGCGGGAGCGCGAACAGGCCCGGCTGGACGCCCAGGAGGCCCTGGACGACCCGCTGGTGATGGCCGGGCGGCGGCTCACCGGGGAGGCCTTCGCGGGCGAGGTCACGGATGTCGTGATGGCGTACAGCGAGGGCAAGCGGCCGAGCCCCCGGCCGCTGGTCACCGTACGGACGCAGGACCGGCCGCATCTCGGGGAGCGGGCGAAGGTGTTCCGCTCGCTGGGCGGGAAGCCGCAGACGGCGGAGTTCGTCGGGTACGAGGCCGCTGACGGCGACGGCCCGGACGGCGGGCTGCTGGTGCTGCGGATCATGGACAAGATGGGGCGCGGCAAGGAGCCGGAGGCGGGGTCCGTGCCCGAGAAGGGGGATCTGCTCTGCTTCACCCTCTTCGAGCACGACCAGCGGGGTGGGGCGAAGCTGCCCGATCCGGAGGAGACCCCGTGGACGCACGGCGGGCCGCCGGGTGAGTCCGACGCCGTACCGCTGCCGGACCCGGTGACCGAGGAGGACGTGTTGTGACCACCGCCGAGGCCGTGCTCGATCCCGGGGCAGCGGCCGGCCGCGCCACCGACGCGATCCTGCGCGACACGCTGCACGGCGACGCGCGGGGCGTCGTCGTCGATTCGCCGCCCGGTGCGGGGAAGTCGACCCTCGTCGTGCGCGCGGCGCTCGAACTGGCCTCCGCCGGACGCCCGTTGATGGTCATCGCGCAGACGAACGCGCAGGTCGACGACCTGGTGATCCGCCTCGCGGAGAAGGACCCGGACCTGCCGGTCGGCCGACTGCACAGCAGCGACAGCGACCCGTACGACAAGGCGCTGGACGCACTGGCGAACGTACGGAAGTCGACGAAGGCGGGCGATCTGGCCGGGTTGGACGTCGTGATCTCCACGGCCGCGAAGTGGGCGCACGTCAAGGGCGTCGAGCCGTGGCGGCACGCGATCGTCGACGAGGCGTACCAGATGCGGTCGGACGCGCTGCTGGCCGTGGCCGGGCTGTTCGAGCGGGCGCTGTTCGTGGGCGACCCCGGGCAGCTGGACCCGTTCGCGATCGTGGGCAGCGAGCAGTGGGCAGGGCTGTCGTACGACCCGTCGGCCTCGGCGGTGACGACGCTGCTGGCCCACAATCCCGAGCTGCCGCAGCACCGGCTGCCGGTGTCGTGGCGGCTCCCGGCATCGGCGGCGCCGCTGGTCTCGGACGCGTTCTATCCGTTCACGCCGTTCCGCAGCGGTACGGGACACGGGGACCGGCGGCTGGCCTTCGCGGTGCCGTCGGACGGCTCGGGCCCGGACCGGGTGATCGACGAGGCGGCGGAGTCGGGGTGGGGCCTGCTGGAGCTGCCCGCGCGGCACACACCCCGGACGGACCCCGAGGCGGTACGGGCGGTCGCGCAGGTCGTACGGCGGCTCGTGGACCGTGGTGGGGCGGCGACCTCCGAGCGGTCGGAGGAGCCCGTGCCGCTGACGGCCGACCGGATCGCCGTCGGCACGGCACACCGGGACCAGGCCGCCGCGGTGCGCTCCGCGCTGGCCGAGCTGGGGGTCGCGGATGTGGTCGTGGACACGGCGAACCGGTTGCAGGGGCGGGAGTACGACGTCACGGTCGTCCTGCACCCGCTGTCCGGGCGCCCCGACGCGACGGCGTTCCACCTGGAGACCGGTCGGCTGTGCGTGCTCGCGTCCCGGCATCGGCACGCGTGCATCGTGGTGTGCCGGGCGGGTGTGACCGAGCTGCTCGACGACCATCCGTCGACGGAGCCGGTGCAGCTGGGGGTGACCGTGAAGTTCCCGGACGGCTGGGAGGCGAATCACGCGGTGCTGGCGGAGTTGGCGAAGCATCGGGTGGTGTGGGGGCGGGCGTAGCGGGCGTCTGGGTCCCCGGGCGTGTGGGTCCCCGGGTGCGGGAGTACCGGGGGCGTGAGGGGCGTTGTGGGGGCGTGGATCTCTTGGGGGGTGTCGGGTGGTGGCCGGTGGTGTCGGTCACAGGGCCGATGCCCACTTGCGCGGCCACGAGACAATGGACGGTGGACCTTCCGCCGAAAGCCCCGGCAGCCTGGGCGCCCTCGGGAGGCGGGTCCACAGAACCGTCGTACGAGGAGGAGAAGACATGGCGGAGCACACGCCGCGTCGGAACGAACCGCGGCTACGCCCCGCGCCCCTGCTCTTCGAGCCCACGGAGGTGGCCGCCGATCCCGAGCACTTCTTCGATCTGGAGTCGATAGACGACCCTCGGGCGCTGCTGGCCCGGGCGACGGAGTTGACGCAGGCGTTTCGGGCGGCGGCGGACCGTGCGGTGGAGTTCCAGGCGATGGCCGCGGCGCAGTTGGCCGATCCTCGGCGGTTCGATCGGTTGACCGCGGCGGACATCGGCGAGCGCGCGGAGTGGACCGAGGACTACGCGAAGAAGATGGTCGAGTTCGGTCGGGATCTTCTGCGGGGGCGGGAGGGCAGTGGGCCTGAGCTGTAGTTGGGCCGACGCCGGTCTTTTGGCTCCGGCGGCGGTCTTTGGCTGAGACGCCGGTCCTTTGGCTGGAGCGCCGGTCTTTTGGCTGCGACGTTGGGCTTCTGGCTGCGACGTTGGTCTTCTGGCTGCGACGTTGGTCTTTTTGGCTGCTGGGCGCCCGGCGCCGGGGCTGAGCGGGGCGGGGCGGAAGCGAGCCTCAGCTTCGAGTGACCCGGCGGCTGGTGCCGGCCGGGGGGTGGGTCGGGCGGCCCGGCGCTCATGGGGTGCCGCCGTACCCACCCGTGCCGCACGAGCGGCACGAGCGGCACGAATGCCTGCGGCTAGGACGAAGAGGACGGCGGCCCGAGCTGCTGGGCGCCCGTTTCACTGTCTCGCGCGTGCGGATGGCATATGCCGGGCGGCAAGATACCCCACTTGCCTCCCTGGTGTCCCAAATTCTCGCAACCCATGGGAATCGGGTGCTCACGGACTGTAGATCTAGGTGCATGAGCAGCGGTGGAAGTCATCCGAGTACCTGTCCGCACGACCGGCTCACCCCGGAGGGGGCCGCCTGGCTGGCCTCGGCAGGAACGTATCCGCGGAGTACCAGGGCCTTATGGGAGGAGCAGCCGACGGCGCCGGTCGTGCTGCCTTGCGGAGCCGTGTTCGATGTCGTGAGCGTTCCCGGGATCTTCGGGCGGCGGATGCTCGATCACCTCTGGGACGAGGGCCCCGGGTCGGGGCCCGTGGCCGTGTACCGCGGGCGAATGCTGCTCTTCGCCGCCCCCGGCACCGCCCAGCGCCTCCCCACACTGCTGGCGTGGGAGGAGTGGGGCGCACCGGGCCGCGCCGGCGCCGTTCCCCCGCTGCTCTGTCACGGCGTCGGCGACGCGGTCACCGTCCCGGCCGTGAGCGACACGAGCGGCGTCGACGACACCCCCGGCGGCCCGCCGGAGCCCTTCGCGCGGCTCGACTCCCGCTGGCTCGTCGCCCCCGACACCCGTCGGCCCTGGCTTCCGGGGCCCGAGGTTCTGCTCTGGGCGGCCGTCCGGGCGGCCCGCGAGAGGGCGTCCGCGACCGTGCGGATATCGATTTTTCCTCCCGCCGATCAGGGTGCTAAGGTCTACGACGTCAGCAGGCGCCGCTAGCTCAGTTGGTTAGAGCAGCTGACTCTTAATCAGCGGGTCCGGGGTTCGAGTCCCTGGCGGCGCACGACACGGGAAGCCCCTCGCGGAAGCGAGGGGCTTCTCGCTTGTCCGCGTCTACGCGCCCGTCGTGATCTTCACGGTCCACGCACCCGATCCCGTACGACCCTCGACCGTCACCCGTACGCCCTCGCCCGGCACCGTGAAGCTCTCGCCGACCGCGACCGGCGCGTCCGCGAGGGGCGGGTAGACCGACTCCTCCCAGCAGGCCTCGGTGTTCGGGTGGGCGTCGAGGACCTCGATGGGGCCGTCACCGGACTCGGCGCCGCCGCGGATCCGGTAGACGAGGACGCCCTCCGTGCAGACGGACCTGTCGTTGCCGACCGCGCCCCGCGCCTCGACGGCGAGGACGGTGTCCCGCCCGGTGCGGACGACCGCCAGTTTCGTACCGCTCCCGGCGCCGAAGGTCTGCGCCCCGGCCGCCGCCCAGGCCCCGGCCCCGGCCCCGGCCCCGGTGTCGGCCGTGCCCCACTCCGAGCCGGGGGCCCACACAGACGCCGCGCCCTCCTCCAGACCCGGGCCCCTTTCCAGTCCCAGGCCCCTTTCCAGCCTCGCGCCGCTTGCCAGCCCGGGCCCGCTTGCCGACCCCGGGCCACTTTCCACCCCGGGACCACTTGCCAACCCCGATCCGCTCGCCAACCCCGCTCCGCTCGCAAGCCTCGGGCCGCTCTGCATCCCCGCTCCGCTTACCGCCTCCGCTCCGCTTACCGCCTCCGCGCCGCTTTCCAGCCCAGCGGGCTTTTCCAGGCCCGGAACCTCTTCCAAGACCGGAGCCCTTTCCAGGTCCGAGCCCCCTCCTTCTCCCGGGCCCCGTCCTTCTCCCGGGCCCCGTCCTTCTCCCGGGCCCCGTCCTTCTCCCGGGCCACCCTCCATCCCCGGCCCACCCTCCAACCTCGACCCGCCCCCCATCCCCGATCCGCCCCCCATCCCCGCAACCCCCACAACAGACGCCTCCCCCGCCCCGGCCACCACCGGCCCTGACCCCGGCCCTGACCCTGCCCCGGAATCCGACCCCGCTGCCGCCGGCCCCACCCCCACCGCCTCCAACGTCAACCGCGTGCTCCCCGCCCCCCGTACACACGCCACCTGTCGCCCCTCCAGCCACCCCAGCTTCCACTTGTGCCAGGCGAACAGGTCCGGGGCCAGGCCGAACTGGCTGCCCATGAGGTCCCAGTCGCCCACATGGGTGTCCCAGTCGCCCTTGCCGTCGACGGGGCGGTTGTAGAGGTCGGGGAGGTCGAAGACGTGGCCCGTCTCATGGGCGAGGACGAGGCGGTCCGGGGGGTGTCGCTCGAACACGGTGACGATCCGGCGCAGGTCCGTGCCGTCGACCCGCAGCGGGGTGTCGAGGTTCACCACCTTCGTGGCGTCCGAGTCGACACCCGGCGCGTGCGGGTCGGCGACGAAGTACACGATGTCGAAACGGGAGAAGTCGACATGGGGGTCCGCCGTCGCGAGCGCGTCCCGGAGGTAGGCGGCTCGGTCCGCCCCGTTCCAGTCGCGCTTTATCGCGTACGCCGTGGACGGCCGCGGCATCCGCAGCCAGCCCGTGCGGGGATGCGGACGGAGCGCGAACTTTCCGTACGAGGCGCGGTCGAAAAAACGACTGGTGGCCGGAAAGTGATCGGCGGTCAGCTCGGCCGGAGTGGTGAGCGGGCTCGCGTCCGGGAAAGAAAGGAACACCAGCACGGCGTCGAGCGTGCGCGTGGGGCGCGGATAGGCCGCGTTCCAGGTGTCGACGCCCTCCGAATGGTGGGCGTCGGTCCGCTTCAGCGCGCACGCCGCGGACAGGGGTACGGCGACCGAGGGGGCCGCGATCAGGGAGGTCGCGGCGAGGGCGGTCAGGGAGGTGAACATGGCCGCTGTGCTGCGCAGAGAGGGCGCCGCCCGGTCACCGAGGAGCCCCTTCCAGGGGAGCGGACGCGGCACGGAGACCTCCGGATACGGGTCTTGGGGATCATGGAGACACCGCGTCCAGACTGTGTGAACTTGTATTACTTTGCCCTGTTTGCCTACGCCAGAAGAGTGGGGGGAGATCAGAGGACACCCGGACGGCGACACCCCGGACACTCACGGAACGTCACAAGCGATCGGCGATGGAGGGAAGCCGTCCAGCTCGGGGCAGAAACGATCTGTCGGAACAGGTCGTTGTTCAGGGAGACTGGAGAGTGGCTAGAAGGGTCTGAGACCAGCCTCTATGATCGGCACACTTTCCTGCACGGACACGGCTTGAGCGGCCGTACATACTTCGTTCGGCCGCTCCGACGAGACAGATGAGATCCGTAAGAACGAGTGCACTGCGGGAGCGAACGGTGAGCGGAACGTCCCAAGGGCCGGCGCCCGCGGCAGACCTCGTCCGGCCGAACACTACAGAGCGTGACATGGATGTGTCGGTTCGTGTGCCGGTACTGTCCTCCTCCGATGACACCCGAAGTCCGGCCGCCTTCGCCGCCGCGCCGCTGGCCATGGCCGTCGTGGACCGGGAGGGGCTGGTCGTCAGCGCCAACGCGGCGATGGGCACGCTGCTCGGCGCCGGGGGCGCGAGCGGAGCCGAGGCGCTGGTGGGGCGGGTCGCCGCCGAGCTGGTGGACCTCGCGTCGGACAACCGCACCTGGCACGCGTACCGCGAGGTGCTGCGTGGCCGGCAGGCCCGGCTGCGCTGTACGCGTCGGCTGAAACATCCCGACGGGACCTCGCTGTGGGTCCAGGTCTCGGTGGCGCCGCTGCCCGAGGAGGAGCGGGCGGTGCTGGTTTCGGTCACCGACATCAGCGGCCAGCGGCAACTTCAGGCCAGGCTCCACCACTTGCAGATGCACGACCCGGTGACCCGGCTGCCCAACCGCGCCCTCTTCTTCGAGCGGCTCGCGGCGGCGCTGGAGCGGGACGCGTACGAGGAGTCGGGGACGGGCCGGATCGGGCTCGTCTATCTGGACCTCGACGGGTTCAAGGCGGTCAACGACACACTCGGGCACCGGGTCGGCGACCGGCTGCTCGCGGCCGTCGCCGAGCGGCTCACCCGGTGCGCCGACGAGGCGGGCCACTGCCGTACGGCCGGTGGCGCGGCGGCCGGGGCGCCGCTGGTGGCGCGGCTCGGCGGTGACGAGTTCGCGCTGCTGGTCGAGGACTCCACCGGCACCGAGCAGCTCGCCGATCTGGCCGAGTCCGTGCTGGGGGCCTTGCAGGCGCCGTTCGACCTGGCCGGGCAGCGGCTCACCCTCTCCGCCTCGATCGGAGTGGTGGAGCGGCAGTCGGCGAGCACGACGGCCACCGGACTGATGCAGGCCGCCGACACCACGCTGTACTGGGCGAAGGCCGACGGCAAGGCCCGCTGGACGCTGTTCGACCCGGAGCGCAACGCCCACCGGATGACCCGTCAGGCGCTGTCCTCCACGCTGCGGTCGGCCATCGGGCGGGGCGAGTTCAAGCTGGACTACCAGCCGCTCGTCCGCATGGTGAACGGCGAGGTGCGCGGGGTCGAGGCGCTGGTCCGCTGGCATCATCCGCAGTTCGGCCTCCTGGCGCCGAATCGGTTCATCTCACTGGCCGAGGAGGACGGCTCGATCGTCCAGCTCGGCCGGTGGATCCTCGCCACCGCCTGCCGTCAGGCGCGGCGCTGGCAGATCGACCATCCCGACCGGGCGCCGATCTTCGTCAGCGTGAACGTGGCCGTGCGCCAGGTCTGGGACTCCGACCTGGTCGCGGACGTCGCGGAGATCCTCGCGGAGACGGGCCTCGCCCCGCACCTGCTCCAGCTGGAACTCACCGAGTCCGCACTCATGGGCTCGGCCGGCCGGCCGCTGCAGGCGCTGAGGGCCCTCAGCGACATGGGCGTACGCATCGCCATCGACGACTTCGGCACGGGGTACTCGAACCTGGCGTATCTGAGCCGGCTGCCGGTGTCGGTGCTGAAGCTGGACGGGGCGTTCGTACGGGGGTTCCAGTACGAGGACTCGGCGGAGGGCGCCGGTGACGACGGGCAGCCGAACGCCGCCGACGAGATCATCGTCGAGGCGCTCGTCCAGCTCGCCCACCGGCTCGGGCTGAGCGTCACCGCCGAGGGCGTGGAGACCGACACGCAGGCCTCCCGGCTGCGGCGGCTCGGATGCGACACCGGGCAGGGGTGGCTGTACTCCCGCGCGGTGTCGCCGGAGCGGATCGCGGAGATGCTGGGGGCCGCGGCCTGCCCTCAGGCCTGAACACCACCGCTGTCGGGCAAGTCGTAGGCGTCCGCGATCAGTTCGTACGAGCGCAGGCGCAGGTCCGGGCTGTGGGCGTGGGTGGTGAGCATCAACTCGTCGGCGCCCGTGCGCTTCTGCAGATCGTCGAGGCGGGTGCGGACCTCGTCGACGGTGCCGTGGATGACGTCGGCGTTCCAGGAGTCGATGAAGTCCCGCTCGACCACGCTGAACTCGTACGCCTCCGCCTCCTCCGGGGTCGGGACGAGTCCCGGGCGGCCGGTGCGCAGCCGGACCATGTTCAGGGCGGCGGCCATGATCTGGCGGCGGGCCTCCTTCTCGTCGTCCGCGGCGAGGGCCGAGACGCCGATCAGCGCGTACGGGGCGTCGAGGACGGCGGAGGGGCGGAACGACTCGCGGTACAGGTCGAGGGCCGGGATGGTGTTGCGGGCCGAGAAGTGGTGCGCGAAGGCGAAGGGGAGGCCGAGGCTTCCGGCGAGGCGGGCGCTGAAGCCGGAGGAGCCGAGCAGCCAGATCGGGGGGCGGTGGCGGGACTGGACGCCGCCGGGCGAGGTGGCCTGGATGGGGCCCGGGACCGCGTGGATACGGCTGTAGGGGTGGGCGTCGGGGAAGTCGTCGTCCAGGAAACGGGTCAGTTCCGCGAGCTGGTCGGGGAAGTCGTCGGCACCCTCGTGGAGGCGCTGGGTGCGGCGGAGGGCGGCGGCGGTGGGGCCGTCCGTGCCGGGGGCGCGGCCGAGGCCCAGGTCCACGCGGCCCGGGGCCATGGCCTCGAGGGTGCCGAACTGCTCCGCGATGACCAGGGGGGCGTGGTTGGGGAGCATCACGCCGCCTGAGCCGAGGCGGATGCGGGTGGTGTGGGCGGCGAGGTGGGCCAGGATCACGGCCGGGGAGGAGGAGGCCACGCCCGGCATGGAGTGGTGCTCGGCGACCCAGTAGCGGTGGAATCCGCGGCGCTCGGCCAGGCGGGAGAGGGTGACGCTGGTACGGAGGGCGTCTGTGGCGGTGCGGCCGGAGCCCACGGTGACCAGGTCCAGGATGGACAGGGGGACGGGGGCGGTGCCCTGTGTCTCGCCTCGGATTCCGTCCTCGCCTCGTATCTCGTCTGTGGCCACGGGGGTGCCTCCTGATGGGTGCCGGGTGCGTCTCAGGGGTAACAGGAGGGTGGCTCCGGTTTATTCCGCGGGACGGGCTCGGGGTGCGGGTGGGTTGGCGGCTGCGGTTCATCGGGGTTGATCGCGCAGTTCCCCGCGCCCCTGAAAAAGCACGGGGCGCGGGGCTCATCCGATGGCGGTGAGGAACCCCCCTGGAACCCCCTGGAACCCCCTGGTCAGACCTGCACCAGCGGCTCCCTTGTGAACAGCGCGCCCAGGGTCGGGGCGTTCACCCTTCTGTCCGTCAGCCGTAGCGCCTCCCAGACCGTGACCTGGCTGGCGGTGAGGACCGGCTTGGACAGTTCCTTCTCCAGGGTCGGGATGTGGGCCGCCGTGTGGAGGGCCGTGTCGGGGAGGAGGATCGCCTCGGCCTCGGGGGTGTCGGCGGCGCGGGCGAGTGTGAGGATGTCGTCGGTGCCCCAGGTCGCCAGGTCCGTCGACGCCGTGGGGGGTGGTGCGGAGCGTACGGCGGTCACCGGGACTCCTGCCTCGCCGAGGAAGTCCGCGAACAGAAGCGCCACCTCCTCCGGGTAAGTCGACGCCACCGCCACCCGGTCCGCGCCGATCTCCCGGGCCGCGTGCACGAAGGCGAAGGCGGAGGAGGAGGCGGGCATGCCGGCGGCCTGGGCGAGGGCGCGGATCTGGTTCCGGGCGCCGGTGTGACCGTGGACGAAGCTGCCGCCGGCGCTCGCCCACACCACGGCCTCCGCGCCGGTCAGCCGCAACGCCTCGCAGCCGGCCGCGAAGCGCTCGGGCGAGCCCAGTTCGCGCAGGGCGGCCACGTCCAGGGCGTCGACGCGGTGGGCGTCCGCGCCGAGCTCCGTGTGCACGAGGTCGACCCGGATGTCGCTGCCCAGCAGCTGCTCGATGCGCGGATAGTCGTCCTCGGCCGAGTGGCCCGGGTAGAGGAATCCGAGTGCGGTCATGCGCAACCTTCCTGTTCTTCCGGCAGTACCGGCGGCGGTACGGACGGCGGTACGGGCGGCCCACAGCCCCGGCCGTCCACAAGAGCCTGATACGGGCCGACGCCCGGGTACCCACCCGACGCAGTACCGCCCCCATCGGTCACCTGGTTGGCCGACAGGACGTGGGCCGGAAGCCTCGGAGGCGTGCGCGAACCGCCGCCGGACTCACGCAGAGAGAGTGACGCGGCACAGAACGTACGCAACTCCGTGTTGACGACGGTGGGTTCGGGTGCGAGCGTGGGCAATCGGCGCATCTCAGGCCATGTCCCGGACGACATCCCCGACGCGTACGAGGGGCGGTTTCCGCAACGATGCCACCGACGCTGCTCGTTCTCGACGCCGAGCCCCTCCCCCGTCTCGGCCGGCTCACCGGGCGGGCCCGTGTCGAGCATGCCGACGCGTCGACGCTGGCGGAGCGGCTGCCGTACGCCGATGTGCTGCTGGTGTGGGACTTCGCCTCGCACGCCGTACGGGACGCCTGGCCCGGGGAGGGGCCCCGGCCGCGTTGGGTGCACACGGCGAGCGTGGGCGTGGACCATCTGCTGTGCCCCGAGCTGACGGCGTCCGACACGGTGGTGACCAACGCGCGCGGGGTCTTCGAGCAGCCGGTCGCCGAGTACGTCGCCGCGCTCGTCCTCGCCATGGCCAAGGATCTGCCTCGGACCTGGGAGGCGCAGGGGCGGCGGGAGTGGTGGCCCCGGGAGGGGCTGCGGGTGGCGGGCGGGCGGGTGTGCGTGGTGGGGTCCGGGCCGGTCGGGCATGCGATCGCCGGGAGTCTCGGGGCGCTCGGACTGCGTACCGCCGTCGTGGGGCGGGTGGCGGGGCCCGGGGTCCACGGGCCCGAGGATCTCGACCGGCTGATGGCGCGTGCGGACTGGGTGGTCGCGGCGGCGCCGTTGACGGAGGCGACGTACGGCATGTTCGACGCCCGGCGGTTCGGGGTCATGCAGCCGTCCGCGCGGTTCGTCAGTGTGGGGCGGGGGGCGCTGGTTGTGGAGGGGGCGCTGGTGGAGGCGTTGTCGAAGCGGTGGATCGCGGGGGCCGCGGTCGATGGGTTCGTCGACGAGCCGTTGGGGGTGGGCGATGCGTTGTGGGGTGTGCCCGGGTTGATCGTCTCGCCGCACATGGGCGGGGGGACGGTGGGGTGGCGGGATGAGCTCGCGGCGCAGTTCGTGGAGTTGTACGGGGTGTGGGAGGCGGGGGGAGCGTTGCCGAACGTGGTGGACAAGGGGCGGGGGTATGTGCCGGGGCGGTGAGTGGGGGGAGGGGCTTATCTCCCCGCCGCACCTACCCGTCCCGTCCTCCGGGGGCGCTGCCCCTTCGACCCCGACGCGGGAGGGCTCGGGGGCGCGGGTGATGTGGCGGGTGCGGGTTCGATGTGGTAGCTCGCGCAGTTTCCCGCGCCCCTGAAAACCGGGCGCCACCCCGTGTTTTGCGTCCCCGGCCGCTTGGGCGCCCAACCTCACAACAGACCCCTGGCGTGAATACATCGCATGGTGTCGGGTAGCCGCGCGCCCATGACTTCACCAAAGGGAACAGTTGGGCGGCGCACGGTGCTCGCCGCCGGTTTGCTCGGGGCCAGTGGGTGCAGTCGCGTGGCCACCGCGTCCGGCGTGAGCGGGGGTGATCTGCTGGAGAGACTCAGGGCGCAGGGCGTGGCGCGGCTCGGGATCGCGGGGGAGATTCCGTTCGGGTACATCGACCGGAACGGCGAGCTGACCGGCGAGGGGCCCGAACTCGCCAAGGTCATCTTCAAACGGCTCGGCGTCCCGCGCGTCCAGCCCGTGCCGACCGAGTTCGGATCGCTCATCCCGGGGCTGGACTCCCAGCAGTTCGACGTCGTGTCCGCCGGGATGTACATCAACCCCGAGCGCTGTGCGCAGGTCCTCTTCGCCGACCCGGATTATCAGATGCTCGACGCGTTCATCGTGAAGAAGGGCAATCCCAAGGGGATACGGGACTACGCCGACGCCGTGCGGGCCAAGGCCCGGTTGGCCACCGGGACCGGGTACGCGGAGATCGCGTACGCCGTCGAGGCGGGGTACGACGAGGGCGACCTCGTCATCGTGCAGGACCAGGTGGCCGGGCTGAACGCCGTCGAGGCGGGGCGGGTCGATGTGTTCGCGGGTACGGCGCTGACCGTCCGGGAGGTGGTGAAGAAGTCGGCCAAGGCGGAGGCGACCAAGCCGTTCGCGCCGCTCGTCGACGGGAAACCGCATGTGGACGGCGGGGGGTTCGCGTTCCGGCGGACCGAGAGAAGGCTGCGGGACGCCTTCAACGCCGAGCTGCGGAAGATGAAGCGGAGCGGGGAGCTGTTCCGTGTGCTGCGGCCCTTCGGGTTCAGCCGGTCGGAGATGACCGACATGACCGCGAAGGAGTTGTGCGGATCATGACGTCCGGCTTGTGGGAACTCGTACTGCGGGGTGTCTGGGCCACCCTCCAACTGCTCGTCCTCGGCGCCTTGCTGGCCGTCGCCGTCTCCTTCGCCGTCGGGGTGGCGCGCACCCACCGGCTGTGGGTCGTGCGCTTCCTCGCGGGGCTCTACACCGAGGTGTTCCGCGGGACCTCGGCCCTGATCATGATCTTCTGGGTGTTCTTCGTGCTGCCGCTCGCCTTCGGCTGGCAGCTGGTGCCGCTGTGGGCCGGCACGCTGGCGCTCGGGCTGACGTACGGGGCGTACGGCGCGGAGATCGTGCGCGGGGCGCTCAACGCGGTGGATCCGGCGCAGCGCGAGGGCGGGATCGCGCTGAGCTTCACCCCGTGGCAGCGGCTGCGGCTGATCCTGCTGCCGCAGGCGGTGCCGGAGATGATCCCGTCCTTCTGCAACCTGCTCGTCGAACTCCTCAAGGGCACCGCCCTGGTGTCGGTCATGGGCATGGGTGACCTGGCGTTCAGCGCGCATCTGGTCCGGCTGGCGTTGCAGGAGAGCGTGGAGATCTACACGTACGTGCTGATCATCTACTTTGCGATCGCGTTCGTGATCACTCGGGGGATGCGGCGGCTGGAGCGCCGGCTGAAGGCCCGCGTCGGCAAGGTGCCGTCGAGGGCGACCACGGTGCCCGTACGCGTGCCCGAAGGGGCCGTGAGCGGCGGAGGTGGTGCGTGATGAGCTGGGACTGGAACGCCGTCTCCGACTTCATGCCGCACTTCCGGGACGGCCTGCTGGTCTCCCTCCAGGCGCTGGCCCTCGGCTCGGTCGTGTCGTTCGTGCTCGGGCTGGTGTGGGCGCTGCTGATGCGCACGCCGTCCCGCTGGGTGCGCTGGCCGGTAGGGGCGGTCACCGAGTTCGTGCGGAACACGCCTCTGCTCGTCCAGCTGTTCTTCCTCTTCTATGTGCTGCCCGAGTGGGGGCTGGCCTTCGACGCGCTGACCACCGGTGTACTCGCCCTCGGGCTGCACTACTCGACGTACACGATGCAGGTCTACCGGGCCGGTATCGAGGCCGTGCCCGCCGGTCAGTGGGAGGCGGCCACCGCGCTGAACCTGCCGGTCGTCAGGACCTGGCGGGTGGTGATCCTGCCGCAGGCGGTCCGCCGGGTCGTACCGGCCCTCGGCAACTACGTGATCGCGATGCTCAAGGACACACCGATGCTGATGGTGATCACGGTCCTGGAGATGCTCGGCGAGGCCCGCCTCTTCGGCCAGCAGACCTTCCGGTTCACCGAGCCGCTCACGGTCATCGGCGTGGCCTTCGTCCTCGTCTCCTATCTGGCCTCCCTTCTTCTGCGAACCCTGGAGCGACGTCTTGTCCGCTGACACCTCTCTCATCAAAGAACCCGCCGGCCGTCCCCTGGACCGTACCGAGCTGATCCGCTTCGAGAACGTGACGAAGCGGTTCGGCGAGCAGACGGTCCTCGACGGCCTCGACTTCTCGGTCGACACGGGTCGGCACGTCACCCTCATCGGCCCCTCCGGGTCCGGCAAGACCACGATCCTGCGGCTGCTGATGACCCTGACGAAGCCCGACGAGGGCACGATCACGGTCGGCGGGCAGAAGCTCTTCCCGGCCGACGAGAAGCAGGTCCGTGAGGTCCGCAGGAACATCGGGATGGTCTTCCAGCAGTTCAACCTCTTCCCGAACATGAGCGTGCTGCGCAACCTCACCGAGGCCCCGGTCACCGTGCTCGGCCTCGGCAAGGACGAGGCCGAGGCGCGCGCCCGCGAACTGCTCGACCTGGTCGGACTGGCCGACAAGTGCGACGCCTACCCGACCCAGCTCTCCGGCGGGCAGCAGCAGCGGGTGGCGATAGCCCGGGCCCTGGCGATGCGGCCGCAGGTGCTGTTGCTCGACGAGGTGACCTCCGCGCTCGACCCCGAGCTGGTCGCCGGTGTCCTCGACCTGCTCAGGGACATCGCCCGCACCACCGACATCACCATGCTCTGCGTGACCCATGAGATGAACTTCGCCCGGGACATCTCGGATCAGGTTCTGATGTTCGATTCTGGCCAGGTCATCGAGTCGGGCAGCCCCGAGAAGATCTTCGGCGAGCCGGAGCACGAACGCACCCGCGAATTCCTCGGCGCGGTTCTCTGAGCGTTCGACTACGCCAAGTGGTCGCCCTAACACGGAGGAATACTCCCGGGCGGGCCGGAACGCCCCAGGTCCACCCGCCAATTCATGCCTTTGGCATATGCCAGAGTGCTGGTCCACCTGCTGAGGGGCTCGAAGCTGTCCGGTTTTTCTCGCGAACAACCCCTCCCCCTACGCCTCTTGGCCCGTATCGTGGGACACGGCAAGCTGTCCGAAAAACGGCCCGAGAAGCGCAGGGGGAAACCGTGGCGCTCAAGCACGAGCCGACCGCGCCGTACCACTCGGCCCAGGACGCCCTGCGCGTCCTGGAGACGGTGGCGCGGCACGCAGGTGGCGTCACCGACGCCGAGATCGCCCGCCGGACCGGCGTCGGCAGCGAGCGGTTGACCGCGCTCCTGCGCATGCTGCGCCGGGAGGGATACGTCGAACAGACCGCCGACGGCGCCTACGTCACCGGAGCCGCCCTCACCCGTCTGGGTTCCTCGCACGGCCGTGACCAGGCCCTGCGCGAGCAGCTCCAGCGGACGCTCGACCGGCTGCGGGACTCGCTGGGCGCCGCCGTGTACATCACCCGCTATGTGGACGGCGAGATCCATGTCACCGGCTGCGCCGACAGCCCGGCGACCCCGGCCGTCCACGAATGGGTCGACTTCCGCTCCTCCGCCCACGCCACCGCCTTCGGCAAGGGCCTGCTGGGCCAGCTCGACCTGAACGGCCGCCGCGATCACCTCTCGCGCCACCGGCCCGCCCGGCTCACGGCCCGTACGATCACCAACGAGAGGGTCCTGCTGAGCAAACTCGACGCCCAGTCGCCGACGGTTCCGGTGCTCGACCTCCAGGAGTACGCGGCGGGCACGGTCTGCGCGGCCGTCCCCATCACGGCCGGCGCCTCCGTGGGCTGCCTCGCCCTTTCCCTCCCGCTCGAACACGCGCACAGGCTCCGTGAGGCCGCGGACACGCTGAACCGGGGAGCGGCGCCGGTACTGCTCTCCTTGGCGATCTAGGCCCGAGCCCGTCCGGAGATCCACATCACGTTTAGGTGGTCGAAGGCACGCCTCCGGACCAGGTAGTATTTTCTCTGTCGCCAGCCGCGAAAGCGAAAAGCGACAGAGTCTGCGCCGCTAGCTCAGTTGGTTAGAGCAGCTGACTCTTAATCAGCGGGTCCGGGGTTCGAGTCCCTGGCGGCGCACAGAAAGAAGGCCCCTCGCTTCGGCGAGGGGCCTTCTGCTTATGCCCTCAGGTAGGCCAGCACCGCCAGTACCCGTCGATGTGACTCCTGGGCCGGTGGCAGGTCGAGCTTTCCCAGGATGTTGCCGATGTGTTTGCCGACGGCGGCCTCGGTGACGACCAGTTCGCGGGCGATCGACCCGTTCGACCTGCCCTCCGCCACCAGTCCGAGCACCTCCCGCTCGCGCGGGGTGAGCGCCGCCAGCGGATCGCGTCGGCGCCGCAGCAGCTGTCGTACGACCTCGGGGTCCACGACCGTGCCGCCGGCCGCGACCCGTTCCACCGCCTCCGCGAACTGTTCGACCTGACCGATGCGGTCCTTGAGGAGGTAGCCGACGCCGGCGCCGTCGCCGGTGTCCAACAGCTCGGCGGCGTAGGCCCGTTGGACGTACTGACTGAGGACGAGCACGGGCAGCGCCGGGTTCGCGGCACGCAGGTCGAGGGCGGCGCGCAGCCCCTCGTCGGTCAGGCCGGGCGGCATGCGTACGTCGGTGACGACGAGATCGGGGCCGTACGACTCCACCGCCGACTTGAGGGCCTCCGCGTCCCCGACCGCCGCGACCACCTCGTGCCCGAACCGGGCCAGCACCCCGACGAGCCCCTCCCGCAGCAGCACGCTGTCCTCGGCGAGCACGATCTTCAGCGCGTGGGGCACGGGATCTCCAGGGACAGGACGGTCGGGCCGCCGGCCGGGCTGTGGACGGACAGTGTGCCATCGAGCACGGCGAGCCGGTCGGCGAGACCGGTGAGGCCCGTCCCGGCGGACGGGTCGGCGCCGCCCAGCCCGTCGTCCCGCACCTGAACCCGCAGCCGCCCGTCCTCGTACCGGCCGCCGAGCCACGCCCGCTCGGCCCCGCTGTGCCTGCCGATGTTGGCGAGGGCCTCGCGGACCGCGAAGTACGCGGCGGACTCCACGGATTCCGGGAAGCGCGGAAGGTCCACATCGACCTCCACCGGTACGGCGGAACGGTCGGCCGCGTCGGCGAGGGCGTCCGTGAGGCCGTAGTCGGCGAGGACCTGGGGGTGGATGCCGTGGATCAACTCCCGCAACTCGACCAGTACCTGGTCGGCCTCGCGATGGGCGGACGCGAGACGGTCCGCCAGTTCGGGCGGGGCGTCCAGCCGTAGCAGGCCCAGCGTCATGCTCAGGGAGACCAGCCGCTGCTGGGCCCCGTCGTGCAGATCGCGTTCGATACGGCGCCGCTCCGCCTCGAAGGCGGCCACCAGCCGGGCCCGCGACCTGGTCACCTCGGCGAGCCGCCGCCTGTCCTCGGCCTCGTTCGGGGCGAGCAGCAGCCGGGCAAGGGCAGCGCGGGCCCGAGCGTAGAGGGCGAGCGGCCACAGCAGGGCGAGGAGGAGGACGGTGCCGGTGGCCGTGCACAGCAGGGCCTGGCCGTAGGTGTCGATCAGCCAGAGCTTGGCGATCTTCGTGTCGCCGCCGGAGACCGACAGCTGCAGCGGCGCCCCCATCAGCGCCCCGGGCACGCCCAACGCCCCGACCAGCACGAGCACATCGAGCGGCCAGAGCAGGAAGCCGAGCAGGAAGGTGTACGCCAGTTCCCGCCAGGTCGCCCGTTCGGTCAGCCGCAGCCGGGCCCAGGCGGCGAGGCCGGGTTCGGCCGGGGTGGTGTGCGGGGCTGTGGGGGTCCCCGAGCCCAGGAGGCGGAGCCGCAGTCGTTCCAGGGCGCCGACGGGTACGCCGGAGAGGGCGACCAGGGCGAGCAGCGGCAGGCCCACGAGGACCGGGGTCAGCGCGAGGCCGAGGGTGCCCATCACCAGGAGCGCCGCCATCAGGGGCGCGCCGACCAGCACACCGCTCAGCAGATACGCCACCGAGCGCGGCACGTCACGTACGACCGTTCGGATCATGCGCTCACGGTAGGCGGGGGCGGCGAGCGACGGCCATCCGCTCAGGGGGCGTCCCGGGGGTATGGTCAGCCCTACTGGTAACCGCTTTAACCGGTTAGCAGTTCCTCCCGGCCCCGGGCCAGGTACTGCGCGATCAGGCCCGCGAGGTCCGGCTCGGTGAGCCTGCGATACGTGGTCTCGCCCGGCGGTCGCCACCACACCGGGTCGGCGCAGCGGAAGCCCTCGCGCCGGAGGGCGGCTCGCTGGATCTTGCTGGTGGCGGTGACGGGCATGTGCCGTACGAGCCGGATGAACCTGGGGGCCATCTTCGTGCCCAAGTCTGGCTGGGCGGACAGGAACGCGGCGAAGTCCAGAGGATCGAAGGCGGTACCGGCGATCGTCGCCATCACCTGGTCGCCGGCCACCGGGTCCGGCACCGCGTACACCGCCACGGCCTCGGCGGGCCCGTAGCGGGCGAGGATGTTCTCGACGACGGCGGCGGCGAGGTTCTCGCTGTCGACGCGCAGTCGGTCGTCGGTGCGGCCCGCGAAGTAGAGGAAGCCGTCGGTGTCGCGGTAGAAGAGGTCGCCGGTCCAGTACCAGCCGTCGTGGCGGCGGGCCGCGTCGGCGGCCGGGTTGCGCCAGTAGCCCTCGAAGGGGTTGGGTCCCCGGTTCACCAACTCCCCTATCGCCTCGGTGCCGTTGAGTAGGCGGCCGTCGGGGGCGAACACGGCCGGTGGGCACTCGGCCCGCGTCCGGGGGTCGAGCACCGCGAGGTCGTCGCCGGGTGCCGCCCGGCCGATCGCGCCCGGCGGGGTCCCGGGCGCCCACTGGATCGCCGCCCCACCCTCCGACGAGCCGTACCCCTCCACCAGCCGCACCCCGAACCGCTGCTCGAACGCCGCCGCGTCCACGGCCCCGGCCTCCGTGCCGAAGCCCATGCGCAGCGGGTTGTCACGGTCGTCGGGGCGGGGCTCGGTGGCCAGGACGTACTGCACGGCACGTCCGACGTAGGTGAAGTACGTGGCCCGGTACGCCCGTACGTCGTCCAGGAAGCGGGTGGCGGAGAAGCGGCGGCGCAGGGCTGTCCCGGCGCCGGCGGCCAGGGCGGGCGCCCAGTCGGCGATCACCGCGTTGCCGTGGAACATCGGCATACAGATGTAGTGCACGTCCTCGCGCCCCACCCCGAAACGGTCCATCAGCGCCCGCCCGGCCGCCGCGAGCCGCCCCTGGGTGCAGATCGCGGCCTTGGGGGCGCCGGTGGAACCGGAGGTGAAATAGAGGAGGAGGTGGTGGGAGGGGGTGGCCCGGGTGGGGTCGGGCTCGGCGCCCACGTAAGGGGCGAGGAGGTCGTCGTACGCCGGGGTGTCGGTCACCAGCAGTCGTATGCCGGGCAGTTCGAGGCCGTCGAGGAGCGGGAGGTGGGTCCGTTCCGTGACCAGGACCCGGCACTCGGTGTGCAGGATGTCACGGGCCAGCTCCGGGCCCCGGCGGGTGGGGTTGATCCCGGCGACCGCGGCACCCGCGAGGGCGGCCGCGCTCAGCCACAGGGGGTATTCGGGCGTGTTGTCGAGCAGGACGCCGAGGTGGGGCGTGGTGCCCGGCGGCAGCAGGTCGGCAAGCAGCGCCGCGCGGGCGGCGGCCCCGCCTGCGACCTCGTGATGGGTCAGCACTCGGTCCTCGAACCACAGCCCGGGCCGGTGGTCGTGCCGACGGGCGGCGACCAGCTCGGCGACGGTACGCCCCCTGGAGTCCATGGGGCGCAAGGTAGCTGACTGAGCGTCAAATATGGAGGGCTACGGCATCTGGAACGTGGTGTCCGTGGACATCTGGTGGTACGTGATCATGAAGCCGACACAGAAGACGAGGACGAGCCCGAGGAAGGCCAGCTGCCCCACCGTGCTCGTGGCGTTCCCCACCGGGCTCGGCGCCTTGGCCGTCGCGTCCGCCTCCTGGCCGTCCTTGTAGTACACGGTGACGAAGTCGCCCTCGAGGATCGTCGCCGGACAGCCCTCCTCCTCGAAACGGACGGGACGGCCGTCCTGCGCCGTGAACTCGAAGACATGGTGCCGGACCGTGTACACCCGCGTCTCGCCACCGCCCCTGGTCGTGGTGAACGTCCGCAGGCAGCGCCCCTCGGCAGTCTGCCCGCTGTTCCAGGCACTCCTGAGCCGCAGCGAGCCACGGACCACATGCGCGGCGGCGAAGAGGATCGCGATCGCGATCGCGCCAGGAAGTGCGTAGAACATCAAGTCCATGGGTGCTCCCCCGAGTCCGGTAAGCGCCCTGGTCGGGGCGCGTGGGGACTCTACCCGGGCCGATGCCATGCTCAGCTCAAGGGAAGCTCAGAAATCGGACCGTGGAGCCCACGTACGTCACGACAGGTGCCGGAGTCTCCCGGGGAACCCGTGTGACGTACGCGGGACCTACCCTCGGGCGATCAGAACGAGACATCCGAGCAGGCGTAGAACGCGTTGCCGGTGTCCGCGATCGTCCATACCGCGAGGATCACGTGGCGGCCGCTCAGCCCGGACGGGAGGCGTCCGGTGTGGGAGAGCGTGGAGGGTGGGCGCTGGCCGTTGTAGGGGACGGTGAAGAACGGGGTGAGGTTGAGGTCGGAGCGGGCCAGGGCGTGGTTCTGGTTCCAGCCCGCCTTGGTGACGTAGTACTTGAAGTCGGTGGTGGCGTGCATGGCCGTGAACTGCCAGCGGAACGTGTAGTTCTGGCCACCCGTCACCCTGGTGGTGGGCCAGGCGCCGCCGCCCGGCGCGGTGGCCGCGTCGAGCCGGCCGAACCTGCTGTTGCCGCCCGAGCAGAGTCGGCCGTCGGCGGGTCCGGTCGACGGGAAGCCCTTGGGGCCCTCGACGCTCTGCGGCTCCCACTGGATGTCGCCGCAGTTGGTGACGGTGCCGTTCTGGCAGAGCTTCTGCCTGCTGACGGGGAGGTCGGTGTAGCCGTGGCCGGTGGCGCCGCCACTGGAGAGCACGAGGGCGCCGGTGGTGGCGAGGCCGATGCCGGCCGCGTACCACTTGGTCTTTTTACGCATGCTGCCGCTCCCTGGAGGACGTGGGGGTGTTTCCAGGTCTAGACCAAGTCACAGATTATGAGCGGCAGTTGACCGTGTCCATATCAAAGACATGTCCATACCAATCAGAGGGCTGCTCCAGGGGGCTGCTCCAGGGAAGCTGTTCCGGGAGGGCGGTTCACGGTGACGCTTCGCGCCGCCCCGTGTAGAACGCCACGGTCAGGTCCTTCACCAGGGCCTTGCGCTCGTAGTCGTCGAGTTCGACCAGGCCGCGCATGGTCAGCCTGGTCACCGTGTCCTCGACGGAGTCGACGACCGAGGTGAGCACGGTGTCACGGTGCTGGGCGTCGAGCGCCGCGATCCGGCGGCGCTGCATCACCGCGGCCACCTCCGGCGCGTAGTCGATCCGGGTCGGCTGGGTGGAGAACACCTCCAGACCGACCGGCGCCGCCTCCGCCGCCACCAGCCGGGTCAGCGCCTCGCCGACCGCGTCCGTGTTGCGCAGGGTCACGTCCCGGACCAGCGCGCCCGGCGGCACATCGGCCGGCAGCTGCGAGATCACCCGGGACAGCGCGGCCTCCACGCACTCCCGCAGATACTCCTCGTGGTCCTCGACCCCGAGCAGGGCCCGCGCGGTGTCCTTCACCCGCCAGGCGACGAGGACGACGACCCGCAGCGCGACCCCGTTGGCGTCGACGGCCGGCATCGGCTCGCTGCGCCAGTGCCGCAGCCGTACGTCGACCCGGCGGCGCAGGAACAGGGGGTTCACCCACATGAGCCCCGTGCGGCGCACGGTCCCCCGGTACCGCCCGAACAGCCCCAGCACCCACGCCCGCCCGGTCCGCCCCCGCGCCAGCCCGCCGAACCCGAACAGTCCGAGGGCGCCCGCTCCGGCGTACGCGGCCCACTGCGTCGCTCCGAGTCCCACACCGGCGTGCGCCGGCAGCCCGAGCGCCTCTGCCACGACCGGCAGCGCTCCGGCCCACCACGAGGTGAGAACACAGCCGGCCACTCCGCACGCCCCGGCCAGCACACCGGCCGCCCCGGGCAGCACCCGCGCCGGTCGCTCGGCCAGCCCGGGGTCGATCTCGACCACCGGCCGCACCTTCACTGCCGCCGGGCCGCCGGGCACGCCCAGTACGCCCTGCCGGACGCGCGGCTGCTCGCCCGTGCCGCGCCTCCGGCCCACGACGGCGGGGGCCAGCGGGAGGGCGACCGGGACCGGGTCGTCGCGGAACAGCAGGTGCACGGGGATCTCCGTGGTCACCTCGTTCTGGATGAGGCGCGGGGGGCGCCAGTTGATCTCGGGGTCGTGCGGCTGTGGTCGGGCGTCCTGGTCGGGCTGCGGGTGTTGCTGGGGTTGTGAGGGGGGTTGTGGTTGTGAAGAGGGCTGCGGTTGTGACGTCGTACTCATACGTGCCTCCATGCCTCCGCGCAGGAAGAGCCGTGGTGAGGGGTGCCTGGGGTACGGCGATCGGGTCGGTGCCCGCGTCAGGAGAACAGGCGGCGCCAGGTCTCCGGGCCCGGGGAGCCGTCCGCCGCGTTGCCCCGCCAGCCCTGGGCGCGCTGGAACGCCTCCACGTTGCGTCGGTCCTCCTCGCCCCAGCGGGAGCCCGGGCCCGAGGTGTAGTGCTTGCCGAACCCCTTCTTGAGCAGTTGTTGTCCGAGCCGGACGACATGGGCGTTGTCGGCGCCGGGGCGGAACATCGCACGGCCGGGGTAGGCGGGGACCTCCTGAGGACCAGGGGGAGCGGCGAGCCGGTCGGCCATGCCCGGCGGGCCCGGATACCCGGCGGGGGGCGCGATGTCCCTGCCCTTGCCCGTGACCAGATAGGTCCAGGTCAGCGGCCCCGGGTAACCGTCCGCGTCCCGGCCCGACCAGCCCTGCGCCCGCTGGAAGGCGTGGGTGGCCCTGCGGTCCGCGTCGGACCAGCGCGGCCCCGGCCCGTTTGCGTAGAAGCGGGCCCCGCCGCGCTCCACCAGCAGCTGCCCCAGCAGGGTGACGTACCGGTTGTTCGCGCCGGGCCCGAAGTAGGCGGCACCCGGGTAACGGGCGCCCTGCGGCCCCTCGGAGCCCGAGGAACCGGCGGTGCCGTCCCACGACGCCGGGGTGCCGGTGCCGTCGCCGTCCGGTGCGCCCGCGCCCTCCCCGACGAGCCCCTTGTAGCGGTACGCCTCATAGCGGCTCGAGTTGTTCCAGTACGCGTACGGGGTGGCCTGCCTGCGGGCGTACGGAGGGGTGGCCTCGTACGCGATGTAGCCGGTGTGCGTGTAGTCGGTCCAGCCGCCGAAAATGACGACGTGTGAGCCCTTCTGCGGGTCGTCCGGATTGTGGAACAGCAGAATGTCGCCGGGCTGGAGCCACTCCTTGGAAATCCGCTCGGCAAAATTACCGAGGCTGCCCGTCCATTCGTTTCCGGGCAGATTCCAGGCCATGGACACGAACCCCGAGCAGTCCTGGCGATAGCCGTCCCACCAGTACGAGGTCATGCTGTACGGCACCTCGGCGGCGATCCAGGTCCTGGCCCGCCTGATGATCTCCGCGCGGGTGATGGGCGGCGTCTTCGTCGCCGGTGACAGCTTCTCGCCCTCCGTCGACCGACCGGCAGGACCGTGCAGCGGCGCCTTGCCTCCCTGGGGGGTGCCGGGCCCGTCATCTGCGGGAACGGGTCCCGGCCGGGCAGGGCCGTGGGTCGCCGCGACCGCCGGTACGGCGTGGCCTACGGCGAGGGCGGCGCCCGCGGCGGTGACCGCGGCCAGGGCCACGCGCCCCGCCGGGTGCCCGAAGGGACCGGGATGGAGATGCCGGGACGAGTAGGGCGTGACCCGGCGCCAGTGGGCACAGCCGGGGCAGTCGCAGTCGCTCTCGGGAGCGAATTCCTCGAATGCCGGAGTCTCCATGCGATTCCCCTCAGGCGCCGGTCGGAGAATTCCTCGCTTCTGCACGGTTGTCAGTTTCTCAACGGTCGTGGGGTGCCGCATGTTGACGGTCCGAATGATGTAACGCGGTGCCCACGGGGGTGGGGCGCGCAGGCCCCTCCCGGGCGCGCACCTGGCCCGGTGGTCATGAGCACCCACCAGCCTCCGGTAAACTTTTCTCGCACGCGCCGCTAGCTCAGTTGGTTAGAGCAGCTGACTCTTAATCAGCGGGTCCGGGGTTCGAGTCCCTGGCGGCGCACCACACGGAGAGGCCCCTCGCATCAGCGAGGGGCCTCTCCGCATGTGCACGTCACCCCGGGCAATCAACACGGATCCTCCACCGATGCCCCAATCACCGGGTATGACCGGTAAACAGCTCGTTTCCCATCTTGCGATCAAGATGAACACCATAGAACCCTGGGCCGTAAGAGACTGCGGATACATGCCACTTGGGGAGCCATGGGCCGGTTTGGCCAGGGTTGGGGAACTTGGGCTCCCGCTCATGAAAGCGCTCATGAACGGATGACAAAGGGGCATCAATGCAACCGGAAGGTCCTCGTCCAGTGTCTCTTATGGTGTAGATCACATGGTGTACATCACTCAGTGACGACGACTCGCCACTGAATGCACCCGTGCCGGTCGAGGGGGACCGCCACGGGCGAGAACCGACGAACACACACAAACGTGTGTGCGGGGGGATGACTCATGACGTCGACGCCGACGGGCGCCCGGCACAACCACGACCCGTCCGAGACGACACAGCTCAAGCTGCCGTCGCAACGGACCGGTGCCTTCCGGAAAATCAGGAAGACCCTTCCGAGATACGACTACGAGCACTACAGCCGCCTCGCGGGGCCGCTCACCCAGCCCGACCCGAGCAAGCCGTACAAGGTGCAGTACCGATCCCTGATCTCCCAGGAACCGCACCGCATCCGGGTCGGACTGATGCTGGCCGCCGCGCCGCTGCTCTCCCTGGTCCTGCTGGCCTGGCTGCTCCAGCCCGAGCACTGGACCAAACGCGAATACCTCACCAACGACTACCTGCCGGCCCTCGACCTCGTCATGCTCGTCTCGATCGGCCTGATCGAGTTCTTCCGCTGCATGAACGTGCTGTCGAACGCGCACGCGACCCTCGTCGCCCGCGATCCCGTCCCGGTGGTCCCCGAGACCGGCACCAGAGTCGCCTTCCTCACCTCCTTCGTGCCCGGCAAGGAGCCGCTGGAGATGGTGACGAAGACACTGGAGGCCGCGGTAAGGCTCCGCCACCGCGGGCTTCTGCACGTCTGGCTGCTGGACGAGGGCGACGACCCGGATGTGAAGGCGGTCTGCGCGCGCCTGGGCGTGCACCACTTCTCCCGCAAGGGCATCGAGAAGTGGAACCGACCCAAGGGACCGCACCGCGCCAAGACCAAGCACGGCAACTACAACGCCTGGCTGGACGCCCACGGCGACGACTACGACTTCTTCGCCTCCGTGGACACCGACCACGTACCGCTGCCGAACTACCTGGAGCGGATGCTCGGCTTCTTCCGGGACCCGGACATCGGGTTCGTGATCGGCCCGCAGGTGTACGGCAACTACGACAACTTCGTCACCAAGGCCGCCGAGTCCCAGCAGTTCCTGTTCCACGCGCTGATCCAGCGGGCGGGCAACCGCTACGGCGCCCCCATGTTCGTCGGCACCTCCAACGCCGTACGGATCAAGGCGCTCAAGCAGATCGGCGGGCTGTACGACTCGATCACCGAGGACATGGCGACCGGCTTCGAGATCCACCGCCACAAGAACCCGGCGACGGGCCGGAAGTGGCGCTCGGTGTACACGCCGGACGTGCTCGCGGTGGGCGAGGGGCCCAGCGCCTGGACCGACTTCTTCACCCAGCAGATGCGCTGGTCGCGCGGTACGTACGAGACGATCCTCAAGCAGTACTGGAAGGGCTGGTACTCGCTGCCGCCGACCAAGCTCTTCAACTACACGATGATGATCATCTTCTACCCGATGTCCGCCCTCAACTGGATCCTCGCGGCGCTGAGCTGTGCGCTGTTCCTGGGCCTGGGCGCATCGGGTGTGAACATCGATCCGACCGTGTGGCTGATGCTCTACGGCAACGCGTCGGCACTCCAGATAGGCCTGTACGTCTGGAACCGCAGGCACAACGTCTCGCCGCACGAGCCGGAGGGCTCCGGCGGTGTGGCCGGCATGGTGATGTCCGCACTGTCCGCGCCGCTCTACGCCAAGGCGCTGGTCGACTCCGCGCTGCGCCGCAAGAGCAAGTTCGTGGTCACGCCCAAGGGAGACTCGGCGAGCCCCGACAGGTGGTTCGGCACCTTCCGGTACCACTGGTACTTCATCGCGATCTTCGGCGGCTCGATGACCGCCGGTTTCGTCTACGGGCACTCGCACCCCGCGATGATCACCTGGGCCACGTTCGCCATGCTGATCACCGCGACGCCCATCATCGCCTGGCGCTACATGCTGCGGCAGGACGAGAAGAAGGCCGCCGCCGCGGCCGAACTGCAAGGGTCGATGGTGGCTCCCCCGGAGTCCGCCCCCGCCCCCTTCGCGCCCCACGCGCCGTATCAAACGCCGCACGCCCCACACGCGCCCCACGCTCCCCAGCACAAGCCGAGTTGGGCGGCGTCCGGCTCGGGCGGCGGGGGTAGCGACCAGACCATGCAGATCGCCCTGGGTGGACTTGGGGGACGTAAGGAATGAAGGACCGTGCAGGCCACCGCCGCGCCCGTCGGCTCGCGATCGGCTCGGCGGTGGTCCTCGCGCTGGCCGGGATGAACGGGCCGTGGCTGTATCGCGTCGGCACCGAGAAGTACCACGAGTACAAGATCAACAGACCCGAGTACAAGGCGGAGAACGGGCACTGGCAGGTCGTGGAGTTCCCGGAGGAGTACCGGCAGAACACGATCCACGCGGCGCTGCTGCACACCGGGAAGATTCTGTTGATCGCCGGTTCCGGCAACGACCAGGACAACTTCGACGCCAAGAAGTTCGACACCCGGATCTGGGACCCGGTCGAGCAGACCATCAAGAAGGTGCCCACGCCGAGCGACCTGTTCTGCACCGGGCACACCCAACTGCCCAACGGCAATCTGCTGATCGCCGGCGGCACCAGGCGCTACGAGAAACTGAAGGGCGATGTCACCAAGGCCGGCGGCCTGATGATCATCCACAACGAGAACCCCGACAAGGAGATGAGGCTCAGGGCGGGCACGGAATTCGTCGGGAAGAAGAACGGCAAGACATTCGTCCTGAAGGACTCGGTCACGGTCAAGCCGGCGAAGAAGCTGCTCGACGCGGACGGGGATTTCCTGAAGACCAAGGCGAGCGTCGAGCGTGCCTATGTCGAGGCCGAGAAGCGCGGCACGAAGTACGAGACGGGCACGGAGGACAACTACCGGATCGTCGGACTGACCGGCAAGGACGCGCGGAACACATACGGCATCGCGCAGAAGCTCGCCCTCGACAAGAAGGACTTCCAGGGCATCAAGGACGCCTACGAATTCGACCCGGTCGCCGAGAAGTACATCAAGGTCGACCCGATGAACGAGGCGCGCTGGTATCCGACGCTGACGACGCTCACCGACGGCTCGGTTCTCAGTCTCTCCGGGCTCGACGACATCGGGCAGCTGGTCCCGGGCAAGAACGAGGTCTACGACCCCGAGACCAGGAAGTGGACGTACACCAAGGAGGTCAGGCAGTTCCCGACCTATCCGGCGATCTCCCTGATGCAGAACGGCAAGCTGTTCTACTCGGGCGCGAACGCCGGGTACGGGCCGGACGACGTCGGCCGGGACCCCGGCGTCTGGGACCTGAAGACGAACAAGTTCACCAAGGTCCCGGGGATGAGCGACAGCACGCTGCTGGAGACCGCGGGGACCGTGCTGCTGCCGCCGGCGCAGGACGAGAAGTACATGGTCGTCGGTGGGGGCGGGGTCGGTGAGTCGGCGAGGTCGAGCAGGAAGACCCGGCTGATCGATCTGCTGGAGGACAGTCCGCGCTTCGTGGACGGGCCGGAACTGGAGAAGGGGACGCGTTATCCGCAGGCCTCGATTCTTCCGGACGACACCGTTCTGATCTCCGGGGGCTCCGAGGACTATCGCGGGCGCGGCGACTCCAACATCCTTCAGGCGCGGTTGTACGACGCGAAGACCGGAGAGATGCGGAGGGTCGCCGATCCGCTCGTGGGCCGCAACTACCATTCGGGGTCGCTGTTGTTGCCCGACGGGCGGGTGGTGTTCTTCGGGTCGGACTCGTTGTACGCCGACAAGGGCAACACCAAGCCGGGAGAGTTCGAGCAGCGGATCGAGATCTATACGCCGCCGTATCTGTATCAGGACGCGCGGCCGTCGTTGTCGGGCGGGCCGAAGACGGTGAAGCGGGGCGGGACGGCGACGTTCTCCACGAAGCACGGGGCTTCCGTCAAGTCGGCTCGGCTCATTCGGCCGAGTGCGTCGACGCATGTGACGGATGTCGATCAGAAGTCGATCGAGGTGGACTTCAAGGTGTCCGGGGACAGGATCACGGTGACTGTGCCGAAGAATCGGAATCTGGTGCAGTCCGGTTGGTACATGTTGTTCGTGACCGATGATCAGGGGACGCCGAGCAAGGCTCAGTGGGTGGAGGTGCCTTAGCGCTCCACGCTCCGCCTTCGGGGTGCGTTTTCGGCTGCGGGGTTCGTTGTGGTTGCTCGCACTGTTCCCCGCGCGGTTCCCCGCGCCCCTGAAAGCAGGCCGCGCCCCTTGGTGACAAGGGGCGCGGCATGTTCTTGTGCTACTTGGACGCCTTCGCCAGGTCCAGGGCGTACTTGGGCCACCACTCGCCCGCCTTCGGGCCCCCCTTGCATTCGCCGTCCGACTCTCCCGGGCGCTTGACCCAGAGATAGGCGTCCACCAAGGGGTCGGCGGTCTTCGTCGTGGGGGTTTCGCCCAGGGCGCGGCCGGGCGGGTTGCACCACTGTTCGTCCTTGGCGCCCTCGGTCCACGGGCCGTTGCCGTTGCGGCTGGTGTCGATGACGAAGGGTTTGTCGCCGACCTTGGACGAGAGTTGCCTGCCGTACGCGATCGAGTCGTCGGTGGTGTAGAAGTTCGAGGTGTTGACCGCGAAGCCGTCGGCCTGTTCGACGCCCGCCCACTTCAGCGGGTCGAAGATCTTCTCGGGGTGGCTCCAGCCGGCGTTTCCCGCGTCGAGGTAGACCTTCGTGTTCTTCAGGGCGCCCAGCTTCTCGATCGCACCCTTCAGCAGGTCGTACCGCTCCTCGTGGAACTCGCCCGGTGTGCAGCCGTCCACCACGTGCAGGACCGCGTCCGGTTCGAGGATCACCGTGGCCGGGCGGTCCCCGATGCCCTTGGCCACGCCGTCGATCCAGGCCCGGTAGGCGTTGCCGTCGGCCGCGCCGCCGCCCGAGTAGTTGTCGCAGTCGCGGTGCGGGATGTTGTAGAGGACGAGGATCGCGTCCCGGTCGGCCTTCTCGGCGGCCTCGGTGAAGCCCTTGGCCTCCTGCTCGGGGCTCTCCGGGCCGATCCACTCGCCGGTCGGCTGCTCGGCGATCTTGCGGATCAGTTCGGCGTCCTCGTCCTTGCCCGCCTTCTCGTAGGCCGCGACCTGCTCCGCCGCGTTGCCGTCCGGATTGACCCAGAACGGGTCCGCGCCACCCGGCTGTTGCGTGATTTTCCCGCCCGACGCCCGGTCGTCCTCGCCGTCGCCGTCTCCCCCGAAACAGCCGGCCAGCAGCAGTGTCGCCCCCGCCACCGCCACGGACGCCCGAACTCCGGCCCCCCTACCGCCGTACATCCAACTCCCCCTTGGGTGCACCGTGTCGTAAGCCCCAATCCTGACATAATTCCCGCCTCGCCCACGAGGTCGTCACGGCCTTGGCCGAGACCTGTCACCACGCGATCGGAGTCTCTGGCTCAGTGGGCACATTCGTTCTAAAGTCGCCAACGGACGGCCTCCGGACGCCGACCGACTGCCTCCCGCGCCGCCGCCCGGGTTACTCCCGCGGCCCGGGCGCACGCGGTCGAGGACCGGCCCGGCCGACGGCTACGGGGGAGCCGGCCGCCGGCCGGGTCAGGTGCGGGTGTGACAGGCCCTAGTAGGGCTTGGTCATCTTCACTTGTGGATGCGTGTCCACTGCTCTTTGAGCGTCGTTGGAATGGTGTGACACCTGAGGAGATGGCCTCGGTCCGGGAGGACTTGGAGGCGTTCGCGGCGGGGTTGTTCGACGGGTTCTTCCGTGCCGATCAGCGGCGGTGGGGGCAGGCGTATGTGCGCGGGCTGCTGCTGGACGGGCGGCGCAAGTCGGTGGAGCCGATGGCGGCCCGTCTGGGCGAGGACGGCAACCGGCAGGCACTGGCTCACTTCATCACCTCCAGTCCGTGGGATCCCGCGTATGTGCGGGCCCGGCTGGCCTGGAGGATGCAGGACGTGATCGGCGTGGAGGCGTTGATCGTGGATGACACCGGCTTTTTGAAGGACGGGGATGCCTCGGCTTGTGTGTCGCGGCAGTACACCGGCACCGCGGGCAAGGTCACCAAATGCCAGGTGGGCGTCTCCCTGCACCTGGCCAATGACCGTGCCTCCGCGGCCGTCAACTGGCGGCTGTTCTTGCCGGCATCCTGGGATCCCGCCTCGCCGGAGGCCGATGCGGACAAGATCGCCCGCCGCGGCCGCTGCGGGATTCCCGCCCAGGTGGGGCATGTGGAGAAGTGGCAGCTGGCGCTTGACATGATCGACGAGGCCCGGTCATGGGGCGTCGACGTTCCCCTGGTGGTCGCGGACGCCGGATACGGTGATGCCGCCGCCTTCCGCCTGGGTCTGGAGGAGCGCAAGCTGCCCTATGTGGTGGGGATTTCCTCCCGCCATACCGCCCAGCCCGCCGGCGCCCGGCCCGTCCAGCCCGTCTATGCGGGCACCGGCCGGCCACCGAAAATTCAGTACCCCGAGCCTGCGCAGAGCATGAAGGACCTGGTCATCGCAGTCGGCCGGACGGCCGCACGGCCGGTGTCCTGGCGGGAAGGCTCCCGGGCGGGCAAGGGCCAAAGTGGCTTCAAGCGCATGTACTCGCGGTTCGTCGCCCTGCGCATCCGCCCGGCCGGACGCGGCATCTGCAAGGCCGGCGACGATCCTGAACTGCCAGAACGCCGGCTGCTGGCCGAATGGCCTGCCGGTGAGAGCGAACCGGTGCAGTTCTGGCTGTCGAACCTGCCCTCCGGGATGCCGCTGGCCACGCTGGTGCGGCTGGCCAAGCTGCGCTGGCGCATCGAGCACGACTACCGCGAGATGAAACAGGCCCTGGGCCTGGCCCACTTCGAGGGCCGCACCTGGGGCGGCTGGCATCACCACGTCACCCTCGTCTCCGCCGCCCACGCCTTCTGCACCCTGCAACGGATGGCACGAGACCCAAAAGACGCAGCGCAGGTGTGAGTCTCTACCAGATCGTCCGGGAACTGCAGACACTCCTCGCCACCTGGGCCGGAGCCTGCCCCACCTGCCATCGCGACATACCCACACCGATACGAATCTGACCAAGCCCTACTAGGGCGTGTTTCGAAAGTGGCGTCGTCCGCCCGGAGGGCGGGGCCCGCGGCGTCTGGTGCGGTGCGTCGCAAGGCGGAGGGTCGTCCGCGTACTGGGTGTACGCGGACGATCCCGACAACGCGGCGAGGTGCCGTGCCAGGCGTCGCGGGGCAGACGGGACTTTCGAAACACGCCCTAGGGGCCGGTGGCGCTGAGGTACGCCGAGACCACGACGTTCGCCGTGTAGGTGCGGCTGGTGCTGTCGAAGGTGCCGCCGCAGGTGACCAGGCGGAGTTCGGCGCGGCCCGACTGCCGTACGCCGTAGGCCTGTCCGGCGTCGAAGTGGTCGCGGCCGATGACCTGGACGTCGTCCACGGTGAACTCGGCGACCTTGCCGTCGTCGCGGGTCACCCGGATCTTCTCGCCGATCCGCAGCGCGCTCAGCTTGTAGAAGACGGCGGGGCGGGTCTCGGTGTCTACGTGGCCGACGAACAGCGCGGCCCCGGCCGCCCCCGGCCGCGTACCGGCGGCGTACCAGCCGACGACTCCCGGCTGCGCGAAGGAGGGCGGGTCGATCGCCCCGGCGGGGTCGAGGCCGCGGGCCACCACCGGTGCCTGGACGCCCATGGACGGGATGTCGAGCCGCTGCGGTCTGGCCGCCCTCAACGGCTGTGCGGCGGGCGGCAGTTCGGCCTGGGCGGGGCGTCCGACGGCCGCCACGTCACCCGTGGTCGGCGCGGATATGCCCTGCCGTACGTCGGTCACCTCGCGGCCCCAGAGCCAGAGCCCGAGCAGCAGGACCGCCCAGGCCACGCCCATGGTGAGGCGCCCGGTGCCACGGGTGTCACCCGCATGGCCCGCATGCCCCGTATGGCCCGTATCGCGCGAGGAGTGCTCGAGGTCGTCGGTCACGGCTACTCCGTACCGCGGCCCCGGCGCGCGCCCCGCGCCACGACGACCACCGCCGCGACCCCCGCCAGGACCAGGCCGACAACGGCTTGCCGGGCGCCGGGTCCGGTGTCGGTGGTGGTGTCCGTGTCCGTGTCGGCGTGCCGGGTGTCGGCCGGATCGGCGGCCCGCCCGGCCGCGGCGAGCCGCGCCGCCGCCCCGCCGCCACCCGCGTGGACGGGGGCCACCGGGGAGGCGGGGGTCGTGGGGGCGGTGGGGGTCGCCTGCGGGGTCGAGGGCTTGCCGTCGCCGACCTCGAAGGTGCCGGTGACCTTGTTCTCCTCGTTGTCACAGGTGACCCGTACGTCGTAGGTGCCGGGCTCGACGGAGGACCGTACGCGGGTCTCGCCCTGGAGCGTGCCGCCGCCCTTCCCGGTGAGCTGGGCGTCGGCGACGAACGCCTCCGAGGTGGCGGTGCCCGTTCTGCCCTCGCACCCCTTGGCCCGCACCTCGATGTCGCCGCCCGGCCGCGCCTCGGCCGGCGCCACGGAGATGCCGCCGTTACCGGCCGCGTACGCCGTGGGGGTCAGCGCGGTCACGACCACCGCGCCGGTACAGAGTGTGAGTTTCAGTGAGCGCATGGTGAAACCTCCAGATACCTGGAGCCTGCCCCTGTGGGGGCCGTACCGCATCCCGGAGAGGGGGGTGGCTGCTCCGTACGGGTGCCGGAGGGTTTAGCGGCCGGGCTCGTCACCGCTCTCAGATGCGGTCGACCAGGTCCGCGATCGAGTCGACGATCTTCGACGGGCGGTACGGGAACTTCTCGACCTGCTCGGGGGTCGTGAGGCCGGTGAGGACGAGGTAGGTCTGCATGCCCGCCTCGATGCCGGCGAGGACGTCGGTGTCCATGCGGTCGCCGATCATCGCGCTGGTCTCGGAGTGGGCGCCGATGGCGTTCAGGCCGGTGCGCATCATCAGCGGGTTCGGCTTGCCCGCGAAGTACGGCTTCTGGCCGGTCGCCTTGGTGATCAGCGCGGCCACGGCTCCGGTCGCGGGCAGCGGGCCCTCGGTGGAGGGGCCGGTCTCGTCGGGGTTGGTGGCGATGAAACGGGCGCCGCCCTCGATCAGCCGTACCGCCTTGGTCATGGCCTCGAAGGAGTACGTGCGGGTCTCGCCGAGGACCACGTAGTCGGGGTCGTGGTCGGTCAGGATGTACCCGATGTCGTGCAGGGCGGTGGTGAGGCCCGCCTCGCCGATGACGTACGCCGAGCCGCCGGGCCGCTGGTCGTCGAGGAACTGGGCGGTGGCGAGCGCGGAGGTCCAGATGTTCTCGACCGGCACGTCCAGGCCCATCCGGGAGAGGCGGGCGTGCAGGTCACGCGCTGTGTATATGGAGTTGTTGGTGAGCACCAGGAAGGGGCGGCCGGACTCCCTCAGCTTCTTGATGAAGGCGTCGGCACCGGGGATCGGCACGCCCTCGTGGATGAGCACCCCGTCCATGTCGGTGAGCCACGACTCGATGGGCTTGCGCTCTGCCATGTGCGATCTCCTGCCGTACGTCCGGGGTGCCTCACCAACCCTAGTGAGCCCTGGCCGAAATGAGGAGGCCGATCTTGGCCCCTGAGACCGGCGGCCCGGCCCGTTCCCGCCCAGGTCAGCGGTGGGTACCGCGCAGGCGTCGGGCCGCCGGCCGGCGGATTGCCAGCAGCAGCCCTCCCATGGCGAGGAGGGACAGCCCGGCCGTGGCCGCGTACCGCGCCGTCGCCTGGTGCCGGCGGCCGGTCCGGGCCAGTTCGTCGGCGTAGGGGGTGGCCCGTTGCGGTAAGCCGTCGGTACCGCCACGGCCGGTCTCGCCGCCGGTGCCGCCCTCCAGACGGCTGCCACCGCCGCCGTCATCGCTGTGGCTGTGGCTGTCTCCATCTCTGCCGCTGCCGCTGCCGCTGTCTCTGCCGCTGTCTCTGCCGCTGTCTTCGTCTCCGTCTCCGTCTCCGTCGCTGCCGCTGTCGCTGTCGCTGTCGACGATCCGGAAGCGGTAGTCGTTGGACTCCCCCACCCACTCGCCGTCGTCGCCCCGCCGCTCGACGACGGCCGCGTTCGCCACCACGTCGTTCGGCGCGAGCGCGTCGGAGGTGAGGGAGAGGCGGACCCGGACGGTGAGGGTGCGGCCGGGCGGCACGGTGAGGCCGGGGCCGCCGAAGACCCCCACGAGTTCGTCGGCGTCGGTGCGTTCGAAGGTGACGGGATAGGGGGCGTTCTCGCGGCCGTCGTAGAACTCCAGCTTCGGCTGGCCCGGCTCCAGGGCCCGCTTGTCGTCGACCAGGACGACGACCGGGTGGATGTTCCCGCAGCTCCGGCGGGTGGTGTTGGTCAGGTCCAGCGACCAGTTCCGGTAACCACCGCCGGCGTCGTAGGTGGCCGGCCCGCCGTGGATACGCGTCTGGATCGGGAAGTCAGGCCCGGCGGAGCCACCACAGCCGACGGGGAGGGCGGCCGCCGTCGGGCCGCCGGAGAGGGCGGCTGCGGAGGGGAGGACAAGGGTGAGAAATGTACACAGTCGCATAAACACATGACCCTGCCAGCCGACCGCCGCGACGGGCTCCGCCACGCTCTGAGAACGCCGGAGACCGCTCGATCAGCGGAGTAGAGGGCTCGTCAGCCGCACCCCCCACCCCCCAACGCCCATCCCTCACCACCCCCACCACCACATGGCGAACCCGCGATCCCCTACTCCGCTACTCCGCCCGCCCGAACAACGGCGCCAACATCAACTGAGCCGCCCCCTCCGCAACCCCCGAAGAACCGCCGGAGGCAACCCGTACGGGCACCGCCGGATCCGCCCCCTGCCGCCGAGCCCACTCATCGAGAACAAGACCCACCCCCCGCACGAACACATCGGGATGCGCCTCGACCGTACGACCGCCGAGCAGGACGAGCTCGATGTCGAGGAGCCCCACGAGGTTCGCCGCGCCCGTGCCGAGCACCCGCGCCGCCTCGTCCATGTCGCCGCGCGCCACCGCCGCCAGGCAGAGCGCCTCGATGCACCCCCGGCTGCCGCACGCGCACAGCGGCCCGTCGAGCTGGATGACCTGGTGGCCCAGCTCACCGGCCCGGGTGCGGGCCCCTCGGCGTACGTTCCCGTCGATCACCAGGCCGGCGCCCAGGCCCGTACCGAGGTGCAGGTACGCGAAGGATCCCGCGCCCAGCGGCCCGGCGACCGCCGCCAGGCCGAGCGCGGCCGCGTTGGTGTCCTTGTCGACGACCACGGGCATGCCCAGCCGCCGTGCGAGCGCCGCCCGCAGCGGATACCCCTCCCACTCCGGGAACCCGGTGACCCGGTGCAGTACCCCGTGCAGATGGTCGAGGGGGCCGGGGAGCGCCACGCCGACGCCGAGGACGGCGAAGGGCGGAAGCAGCGACGAAAGCAGGGGCGGGGAGGAGGGCTCCATCGGCGGCGGCTCGGGGTCGGCGGCGCCGAGCTCCTCGCGGGCCTGTGCCAGCAGCGCCTCCACCTCGCCGGCCGCGCCCTCGATCACGGCGTCGGCCCCGGCGCCCAGGCTCAGCGGGGCGTTCCGCTCGGCGACGACCGTGCCCGTCAGGTCGCACAGGACGGCCGTCAGCTTGTCGCGGTCCAGGTGGAGGCCGACCGCGTATCCGGCCTCCGGGACCAGGCGCAGCACGGTGGGCGGCTTGCCGCCGGTCGAGGCGCGGCGGCCCGCCTCCGTGACGAGGCCGTCGGCCCGGAGCCGCGCGGTGATCTTGCTGACGGCCTGCGGGGTCAGCCCCATGCGCTCGGCCACTTCGAGGCGGCTGATGCCGTGCGGCCCGGCGCCGCGCAGCAGGTCGAGCACGACCGCGCCGTTGTGGCTGCGCAGCGCGAGGAGATTGACGCCACCGGCGCCGCTCACCCCACCGCCCGCACCGCCGCTCGGCCCGTGCGCCCCGCTGTGCGTTCCCGCCATGCCACCACTGTTGCCGTTCACACCCCCATTGTCCCTCGCGCTTGCACTTTCGCAACAGCGTTGCTTAAGTGGCCTGCATGACTGGCACAGCCTCCCTTCCCGGATCGTCCCCCGGCGCTCCGCTACGCGTGGCCCTGGTCGGATACGGCCTCGCGGGCTCCGTCTTCCACGCCCCGCTGATCTCCGCGACCGAGGGCCTGGCCCTGGACACGGTCGTCACGGCGAACCCCGAGCGACGGGAGCAGGCCGCCGCCGAGTTCGCGTCGGTCCGACTCGCGACAGCGACGGACGAGTTGTGGGACCGGGCGGACGAGCTGGACCTGGTCGTCGTCGCCTCGCCGAACAAGACGCACGTACCGATCGCGACGGCCGCCCTCGAAGCCGGCCTCGCGGTCGTGGTGGACAAGCCGGTCGCCGGTACGGCCGCCGAGGCGCGCGAGCTGGCCGCCCTGGCCGACGAGCGCGGCCTGTTCCTCTCCGTCTTCCAGAACCGCCGCTGGGACAACGACTTCCTGACCCTGCGCCGGCTGCTCGCCGAGGGCGAACTGGGCGAGATCCGGCGCTTCGAGTCCCGTTTCGAACGCTGGCGCCCACAGACCAAGGGCGGCTGGCGCGAGTCCGGCGACCCCGCAGAGATCGGAGGTCTGCTCTACGACCTGGGCAGCCATGTCGTCGACCAGGCCCTCGTCCTGTTCGGCCCGGTGACCCAGGTGTACGCCGAGTCGGACACCCGCCGCCCGGGAGCCGAGGCGGACGACGACACGTTCATCGCGCTCACGCACGCGAACGGCGTCCGGACCCACCTGTACGCCTCCGCCGTCACGCCCCAGCTCGGCCCGCGCCTGCGGGTGCTGGGCTCCGAGGCGGGTTACGTGAAGTACGGCCTGGACCCGCAGGAGGCGGCCCTGCGTGAGGGCGACCGCCCGGCCCCGGGGGCACCCTGGGGTGTGGAGCCCGAGCACCTCTGGGGCCGCGTCGGCTCCGGCGAGTCCCCGCTGACCGGCGGCGGCCGCCCCGTACGCACCCTCGCCGGCGATTACCCCGCGTACTACTCGGCGGTGGCCGCGGCCCTGCGCGGCACGGGCGAGAACCCGGTGACGGCGTACGAGGCGGCGGCGGCGCTGGACGTACTGGAGGCGGCCCGCCGCTCGGCCCGCGAGGGCGTGGCGGTGAAGCTGTCATGAGCGACGCCACGCGACCGGACCCCGACCCCTCCATAGCCGAACTGGAAGCCCAGGAACAGCGGTTGACGCTCACCCGCTTCACGCACGACGACGCGTGGACGCTGGGTTCCCTGCTCGTCGAGCTGGCCCGACAGCGGCAGGCCCCCGTCGCCATCGACATCCGCCGCGGCGGCCAGCAGCTCTTCCACGCGGCGCTGCCCGGCTCGACCCCGGACAACGACGCGTGGATCGACCGCAAACGCCGGGTCGTGGAGCGCTACGGCAACTCCTCGTACCTGGTGGGCGCCCGCTACCGCGCCAAGGACACCACCTTCGAGGCCTCCTCCCGCCTGGACCTCGACCGCTACGCGGCCCACGGCGGATCGTTCCCGATCACGGTCGAGGGCGCCGGGGTCATCGGCACGGTGACGGTGTCGGGCCTGCCGCAGCTGGAGGACCACATGATGGTGGTGGAGGCGCTGGAGCGTTTCCGGGACTCGTAAACCCGGGGGCGCCCCTTAAGGGGCGCGGGGCTCCCAAGGGGCGCGGGGAACTGCGCGACAAGCCACCACAAACCCGCAGCCGCCACACAACCCACGCCCCCCACCCCTCAGGCACCCCACCCCCTCACGCCCCCACCTCCAGCGGAGCGCCTACGCGTTCTTGAACTCCTGCCGCTGACGCCCCAGCCCCGAGATCTCCAGCTCCACCACATCCCCGGCCCGCAGATACGGCTTCGGCTCGGGCTCCCCCATGGCCACCCCCGCGGGCGTCCCCGTATTGATGACGTCCCCGGGGTACAGGGTCATGAACTGGCTGACGTACCGCACGACCTCCCCCACGGGAAAGATCTGCTCGGCGGTCGTCCCGTCCTGCTTCAGCTCACCGTTGACCCACAGCCTCAGCGACAGCTCCTGCGGGTCGGGGACCTCGTCCGCCGTCACCAGCCACGGTCCGAGCGGGTTGAACGTCTCGCAGTTCTTCCCCTTGTCCCACGTTCCGCCCCGCTCGAGCTGGAAGGCCCGCTCGGACACGTCGTGCGCCACCGCGTACCCGGCGACATGCGCGAGCGCCTGCTCCGCGGACTCGACATAGCGCGCCGTGCTCCCGATGACGACCGCCAGCTCGACCTCCCAGTCGGTCTTCACCGACCCGCGCGGCACGAGCACCGTGTCGTACGGCCCGACCACCGTGTCCGCCGCCTTGAAGAAGATCACCGGCTCGGCGGGCGGCTCGGCCCCGGTCTCGCGGGCGTGGTCGTGGTAGTTGAGCCCGATGCAGACGATCTTCCCGATACGGGCCAGCGGCGGTCCGATGCGCAGCCCCGTCGCGTCCAGGACCGGCAGGTCACCGGTCTCGGCCGCCGACCTGATCCGCCCGAGCGCCGCCTCGTCCGCGAGCAGCGTGCCGTCGATGTCCGGCACGAGCCCCGACAGATCCCGCAGGACGCCGTCGGCGTCCAGCAGCGCCGGCCGCTCCGATCCCGCCGTACCGACTCGCATCAGCTTCATTGGCCACAATCCCCTCAATCGATCGCAAATCGTCGACCGACGGGTGCAGCCATCGGATGACTGGCCGATCCTCCAAGGTCCCCGTCCACTCCGCAAGAGCCGGTTCACGGAGTGGACCGGAGGCCTCCGCGTGCGCCGGCTCAGCGGTAGAGAGCCGCCCGCTCCACCGCGCTCCACGTCGTGCTGGTCACCACGTAGAGCGCGGCGGCCAGCGGCACCACGGCCACGGTGAAGAGCGTGAAGAAGGACATGAACGGCATGACCTTGGTCATCGCCCCGAGCCCGGGCACCTGCTGGCCCTCGGCTCCCGCCACGGCGAGCTGCGCCGCCGGGTTCGCGGCGGCCATCATCCGCTTCGTACGCCAGAAGTTGAAGGAGGCCACGACGGCGACCACGACGAACAGCGCGACGTATACGAGCCCCGCGCCCCCGAAGACCCCGCCGTCGCCGAGCGCGTCGGCCCACCGCCCGCCGAGCGGCGCGGAGAACAGCTCGTGGCCGAGCAGTTCGTTCGCCTGGCCGCCGATCGTCGTGTTGGAGAAGAGGTGGTAGAGGAGGAAGAAGGCGGGCATCTGGAACAGGCTGGGCAGACAGCCGGACAGCGGCGAGACCTTCTCCTCGGCGTGCAGTGCCAGTACGGCCTTCTGGAGCTTCTCGGGCTCCTTCTGGTGCTTCTTGCGCAGCTCGGCGACCTTCGGCTGCAACGCCGTACGGGCCTTCTGCCCCCGGGCCGCCGCCCGGGACAAGGGGTGCACGAGGAGTCGTACGAACGCGGTGAACAGGACGATCGCGGCGGCGGCCGCGGCGGCGCCGAACAGCGGGTGGAGCAGGTCGGCCAGGTGCTGGACCAGGTCGGCGAAAACGGACATGCGTGAGCCCTCCGGGGGTCTCGTCGTGCCGGGGAGTCATGACTCGTGTTGCTCGGCGCGACGGCCCACGCGGGGACGTCAAGGTTGAGGCGTGCCCTACGCGGTGGCCGTCAGGAGGGCACGGCCGGGAGCCCGGGGTCGCGTACGGCCGCGGGCGTCGGGGTCGCGTTGGCGCAGGAACGCCGTACGGCGCTCGCGGTCACGGATCGCCGTACGGACGTGGGTGCGCGGTACGGCGGGTGCGCAGCGCGAGGCGATGAGCGCGCAGGCGGTGAACGCGGAACCGGCCGCGGCGGTCGCGGCGAAGGCGACAGCGGCGGCGGAGAGGGAGCCGACGTCGAGGACTGCGACCTCGAAGAGGAGGATCAGGAGCACGGCGGCGGGGCGCAGCACGGCCCGGTTCCGGAGACTCTGGATCACGACCCCCCCTTCTTGCCCTCGCCGGTACGCGGCATTCGCACACATGCTCTCACCTGAGCCGTACCGAGCGCAGCTTCCCCCAGACCACGAGGCGGTATGTGGAGGTGTACTCGGGTGTGCAGGTGGTGAGCGTGAGGTAGTGGCCGGGCTCGTCGTACCCGTACGACGGTCGCGCGGCGCTGCGCGGTACGGCCCGCAGGACGCCCCCGTCGCCCGGCGAGGTCTGCGGGAGCGTGCGGTCGACGACGTAGGTGTAGACGGCGGTACGGGTCTCGACGCGGACCTCGTCGCCGTGCCGGAGCCGGTTGAGGTACCGGAAGGGCTCGCCGTGGGTGTTGCGGTGCCCGGCGAGGGCGAAGTTCCCGGGTCGGCCGGGCTGCGCGGTGCGCGGGTAGTGGCCGACGTACCCCTTGTCGAGGACGTCCGTCCTGCCGACCCCCTCGGCGACGGGTACGCGGAGGTGGAGGCGGGGGATCGTGAGGACGGCGTAGGCCTGGGGGCTGTGGGGCGAGGTCGACCGGTCGGGTGCCGCGAGTGGGCGCCGGGGGTCGGGGCCGCCGCCCGGGTCGCCGTCCGTGTCCGCGGCGCCCGGCGCGGGTAAGGCCGTGGCCGGGTCGGGGGCGTCCGGAGTGTTCGCCCACTCCTTCTCCAGCGCCTCCACCTGCCGTTGGGCGGTCTCCTTGGCCTGCCGGTTGGTCCACCACAGCTGGTGGACGACGAGGAGCAGCAGGACAAGGCCGACGGTGACGGCGAGTTCGGCGGCGGTCCAGAGGGCACGGCGGTATGCGGCACGGCGGCGCCGGGTGCCGTGGTCGACGACGCGGGGGACGACCGGATGATCCCGCACGCGCCGAACGATAGGGGCAGCTCCGCCAAGTGACCAGACCGCGAGGCCTCCTCGTGGTCCCGCCGGGCACCGGACTTCTTCCTCCCCTTCTGACAACCGTTGGAAAAAATCGAGAAAGCGCTGTCCTACCTCTCGACAACCCCACTGGTCAGCCCTGACTCTTCCGAAGAACAACTGTGCCTCTGTCCCCGTATGACTCCCGCTCCCCGTATGACTCCCGCTCCCCCGTATGACCCTCTTCTCCCGTGCGACTCCCCATCCCCCTCCGCACCCGCACCCCCGGAGCTGATATGGCCATGTCCCCAGACCCTCAGGACTCCCAGAACCCCAAGGACCACTCGTCCACACCCTCGGCAGTGGACCGGAACCCGGCTCCGTTCCGCCGCAGAGCCCTGCTGGCCGCGGCCGGTGGCGCGGTCCTCGGCGGCGCGCTGGGCACGGGCACCGCGCACGCGGACGCGACGATCGCGATCACGCCCGGTACGACCTACGGCACCTGGGAGGGCTGGGGCACCTCGCTCGCCTGGTGGGCGAACGTCTTCGGCGCCCGGGACGACTTCGCCGACCTGTGGTTCACCACCAAGACGACGACGTACAACGGCACGGCCCTCCCCGGCCTGGGCATGAACATCGCCCGCTACAACCTCGGCGCGTGCAGCTCGAACACGGTGAACGGCTCGTCCATGGTCGCGTCGCCCAACATCCCCGCGTTCAAGCAGATCGAGGGCTACTGGCAGGACTGGAACAACGAGGACCCGACCTCCTCGGCCTGGAAATGGACGGCGGACGCCACGCAGCGGGCGGCCCTGACGAAGGCGGTGGCGCGCGGCGCGACCACGGAACTCTTCGCCAACTCCCCGATGTGGTGGATGTGCCTGAACCACAACCCCTCGGGCGCGTCGGGCGGCGGCAACAACCTCCAGTCCTGGAACTACCGCCAGCACGCCTCCCACCTGGCCGCCGTGGCCCTCTACGCCAAGAACAACTGGGGCGTGAACTTCGCGACGGTCGACCCCTTCAACGAGCCGGCCTCCAGCTGGTGGACGGCGACCGGCACCCAGGAGGGCTGCCACATGGACGCGTCGGTCCAGGCGGCCGTACTGCCGTACATGCGCAGCGAGTTGGACAAGCGGGGCCTGACGGGCGTACGCATCTCGGCGTCCGACGAGACGAACTACGACACGGCCCGCTCGACCTGGAGCGCGTTCGGCTCTTCGACGAAGGCCCTGGTCAACCAGGTGAACGTGCACGGCTACCAGGGCGCGAACGGCCGTAGGGATCTGCTCTACACGGATGTGGTGACGACATCCGGCAAGAAGCTCTGGAACTCGGAGACGGGCGACAGCGACGGCACCGGCTGGACCCTCGCCCGGAACCTCTGTTACGACTTCCGCTGGCTGCACCCCACGGCCTGGGTCTACTGGCAGGTGATGGACCCGACGGCGGGCTGGGCGATGATCGCGTACGACGCGAACACCCTCCAGCCGACGACGATCCAGACGAAGTACTACGTGATGGCGCAGTTCAGCCGCCACATCCGCCCCGGGATGAAGATCCTGGACGCGGGTTCGAGCTACACGGCGGCGGCGTACGACGCGACGGCGAAGCGCCTGGTGATAGTCGCGATCAACACCTCCTCCTCGGCCCAGACCCTCACCTTCGACCTCTCCCGTTTCACGACGGTGACGGGCGGCACGAACGGCCTGGTCCCCCGCTGGAACACCCACACGTCGGGCGGCAGCGACCGCTACCGCGCGTACTCGGACACGACCCTGAGCGGCAAGTCGGTGTCGGTGCCGTTCGCGGCGGGGGCGGTGCAGACGTTGCAGATCGACGGGGTGACGATCTAGGCGGCGGGTGACGGGCCGGGGTGCGGGCCGGGGTGATGTGGGCCGGGGTCCGCCGCGCGACCCGCTTCCGCTGAATCAAGCGGGGCGCTGACCGGCCCATCCCTCGCCATCCCTCACCCATCCCTCACCCATCCCTCTCCTCGATCGCCGGTCGGCAGTACGGTGTCGTGCATGCGCCCCGACACGCCTGCCGAAAACGTCGACCACACCGCCGAAGCGGCCCGCCTGGAGCGGACCGCCGACCTTTATCCCGAGGACGCCGAACACCTGCTCGTGCAGGCCGCGGCCCACCGGGAACTGGCCGGCGACCGCCCGGGCGCGACCGCGCTCTACGACCGCCTGCTGTCCTCCGACTCCCGGCTGGAGAACCCCCACCTGGTACGAGCCCTGAAGGCGTCCAACCTCTGGGAGTACGGCCACGAGGCCGAGGCCAGGGCGATCATCGAGGGCGTACGGGCGGCGGCCCCCCGCGACCCGGCCCCCTGGGTGATCGTGGCCGAGGCCCTGGAGAACCACGACGAGCTGGAGTCGGCGCAGAACACCTTCACGGAGGCGGCGACGCTCCTGCTGACGGGCGTGGAGGAACCTCCGTACGCAACGCGCCCCGTCCTCTTCGGCCGCCACAGGGTCCGCCGCATGCTGGGCGCGCCGCACGACGACTGGGACGCGGTGGCGGACACACTCCACTCGTCGTCCGTGTCCTTGGACGAGCTGCACGACCCGAAACGGGTGTGGTCCCTGGGCTCCGACAACCCCGCGGAACTCCAGGCCGAAATCTCCCGCCTACGAGCGGAGTTGGGCACCTACAGGGAGGCCCTCTCCCGCCCGTTCCCGGTGGCGATCCTGCACTGGCCGGCACCGGAACTCTCGGAACTGCTGTCGGCGTACCCGGGGTTGGCGTCGGAGTACCCGTCGCACGGGGAGCACCTGTCGACGATAGAGGCGTCACTACGGGAACTGGCGGCCTCCGGCACCCCGAACCTGGGCATCGTGACGGGCACGGTCCCGTCGTACGAGGCTTTCGCGGCCTCGGAGGGCTCGTCCCCGGCCGACGCGACGCTGCTGCCGCAGTATGCGACGACGCTGGCTGCGCGGGGCAGGGCGGAGGAGTGGCCGCCGCAGAGGGGGGCGGGGTGTTGGTGTGGGTCGGGGCGGGCTTATGCGGGGTGCCACGGGGGCTGAGGGAGGCCGGTTAGCTACTGGTCGGCGAGGACAAACAGCCTCGGGGGCGTTCCTGGCCCCCGAGGCTTTCCTGGCGAGCGCCCTATGAGGGTGCCCCCGGGCCAGCCACTCTTCCAGGCCCCCGTGCTGGAGCAGCCCGGGTCAAGGGTGGCCCGCAGGGGCATTGGTGAAGGCTATGAATTTCCATGGCCTGTGCCGTCTGATGCCTCAGTCCCCTTGCCAGTGCTTTCGGTGATAGCGGACATAGTTCACGTGAACCTTGTGCTTGCGGTGCATGGTGAGCTTCGGGTGCACGTTTCCGCCTAGGGCTCCTGCACGCACAATTATCGACCAGTCGTCGTCAATGACGATCGCCCCAATATCAAGCCGCACATGGCAGTTAGGACAGAGACACAGGACGTTGGGCTCTACATCAGGGCCCCGGTGTGGCTCACCAAGAGGCTGGATGTGGGCGCCTTCGCTGTAGGTCTTCCCATCCGGCCCTTCTAAACGCAGACCGCATGCTTGGCACTCTCCGCCGTAGAGCGCCTTCACATTTCTCGGCACCGCAGCATCGCGCACAATCCGCTGCACCGTCGCTGAACGCTTCTCGGGGAGTTTCCCCCCGAGCCGTGTCGCTTCCTCCGAGTCCTCGTCGGTCTCGCTCTCCGCCTGATCCAGCTCGTCTAGAGGAAGCTCGTCCTGCTGCACCAGCAGGTCGGAGATCTGACGCTCAACGGCTGTCGGGTCCTGTACTGATCAGGCAGACGCTCCAGATCAAATTGACAGATCTCGATAGGCGTTCCATCCGGCGCCAGCGACTTCGATACGGCGGTCCGGACGTGCGTAATCTCGTACAGCCCGTCGTATCTATAGCAATCGATCGGTGAGTACCGCGAATCCCCCTTCCAGCCACGAATGACTCGAATGGGGTGGCCTCGGTCGTAGCTCAGCTTGAGAGCAGCGTTGTCTTGATACGCCCAGTCTTGGCTTCGCCGGAGCTTTGGAACTCCATTTTCCTTGTACTTGTCGGCGTCGGGGGAGGCTCCCGTGTACCGCACCCAAGTCCAGTGGTCCTCGTCGTCCTCGTACCCACCGTGCAGCACGATGGCGTCGGCAACATCGCTTCCGTCTTCATCCGCGAGCCACGAGATGCCACGGACGGTATTTCCGTGCAGATCGGCCTGGTGCACCTGCCGACGGCGATGGAACTCTGCGCCGGGAGCGACGCCTGCTAAGTGACCGATTCTTCGCTTGTTCCCCACGCGACCATGATGGACCGAAGACGATCACTTATGTCAACTAGGTTGCGCTAGAAGGTCAGAGAGCTAGCGACCCGCGATCATCTAGTGCCTCATCTTCGTCGATTGTCAGTGGCAGCTGTTACAACAGAGCCGTTGCTAGACGAGCGAGCGAGGAGTCAGCGTGGCTCAGCCGGGGGATCTGTCGAAGCCTGTCGCGGGTGTGTACGAGGAGCTCATCACTCAGCGCATGCAGGCGCAGATGGAGCAGTTGGGTGCTGCTGGTTGGAGGGCCATCGACGCCGACGTCAGCGAGGAGTCCTCACCGCACGTGCTCGCTCGCCACATCAGTCAGGCCATAGGGCGCAGACTCAGCCAACTGCCCCACGACAAGCGCGTCGCCGTGGCCAACCAGATCATCGAGTCGCTCGCATCCGGCCCCTCCGAGCTGAACGCCAGTGACACTGTCGAGCTCATCGCGGATGGGCCTCGCCAACTCTTGGCTCTGGCTGAGCAGGAGGCACCTGGTGTTTACGCGGTCCGTCCCCTGACTCCGCTCTCAGAGACAGCGCTCATCACCAACTCTCCCGAAGACCCAAGCCTCGGCAGCGAGCTACGTGCCGAGCTGGCCACGGCAGACCGTATCGATCTGTTGTGCGCCTTCGTGAAGTGGTACGGCCTGCGCGTACTCGAAGACTCGCTCCGCGCGGCCAAAGAACGTGGCGTTCCGATCCGCGTCATCACGACCACCTACATCGGCGCCACCGACCGCCACGCACTGGATCGACTCGTTCGCGACTTCGGCGCCAAGGTGAAGGTCAACTACGAGATCCGTTCGACGCGGCTGCACGCGAAGGCCTGGCTGTTCCGGCGCAAAAGCGGTTTCGACACGGCGTATGTCGGTAGTTCCAACCTTTCCAAGGCCGCGCTGCTCGATGGACTGGAGTGGAACGTACGCCTGTCATCGGTAGCAACTCCGGCTGTGCTCAACAAGTTCGAGGCCACCTTCGACGCGTACTGGAACGACATCGCCTTTGAGGCGTATGACCCGGACCGTGACGGCGAGCGTCTGGACCAGGCCCTCACTCAGGCCAGTGGGACCCGCCCTGCGGCCGATCTCAAGATCAGCCTGTCAGGTCTTGAAGTACGTCCCTTCCCTCATCAGCAGGACATGCTCGAAAGGTTGCGCATCGAGCGTGAACTCCGTGATCGGAGCCGCAACCTTCTTGTCGCGGCTACCGGGACCGGTAAGACAGTGATGGCCGCGCTGGACTATCGAAACCTCCTCAGGGAGTGGGGTAACGGTCACCCACGATTGCTCTTCGTGGCCCATCGCAAGGAAATCCTCCGGCAGTCCTTGCGCACGTACCGCGAAGTGCTTGACGACGCATCCTTCGGAGAGCTTCTCTACGGCGGTGAAGACCCGCGCGAGTGGAACCATGTGTTCGCCAGCGTCCAGTCGCTCAACGTCCAGCGGTTGGAGCAGCTTGCGCCAGAGCACTTCGACATCATCGTGATCGACGAGTTCCATCACGCCACGGCGAGGACGTACCGCCGAGTCATTGACCACTTCAAGCCGAAGCAACTCCTTGGGCTCACCGCCACTCCCGAGCGGATGGACGGGCTCAATGTGCAAAACGAGTTCTTCGATGGCCGTATCGCAGCCGAGATGCGCCTCTGGGAAGCACTGGAGAACGATCTCCTGTGCCCCTTTCACTACTTCGGCATCCCAGACGGCACCACTCTGACCAACCTTGGCTGGCAGAAGGGCGCCTACACCGATCATGACCTCGATAACCTCTACACCGGCAACCACGCCCGTGCCCGTATCGTCGTGAAGCAGATCCGCGACAAGGTCTCCAACCCCGGAGCCATGCGCGCCCTCGGGTTCTGTGTGTCCAAAGCTCATGCGCACTTCATGGCCGACTTCTTCCGCAAGGCCAACTTTCAGGCCGTGGCGCTCGACAGCGATTCACCGGCAGCGGTTCGGGATCAAGCCCTGGCTGACCTCCGAAACGGCAAGCTTCAAGTGATCTTCTCTGTCGATCTGTTCAACGAGGGCCTCGACATCCCCGACGTCGACACGTTGTTGCTGCTCCGCCCCACGAACAGCGCCACGATCTTCCTTCAGCAGTTGGGGCGGGGTCTTCGCCGTACGGAGACGAAGCCCGTCCTCACCGTGCTCGACTTCATCGGTCAGCACCGGGCGGAGTTCCGCTTCGAGGAGCAGTTCCGGGCTCTCACCAACCTCTCCCGCAACCGGCTCGTCGATCACATCGAGCATGACTTCCCGCAACTTCCCTCTGGCTGCCAGATCATCCTGGAGGGCAAGTCCAAGGAGCTCGTCCTTGACAACATCCGCACCCAACTAGGCGCCACCGTGAAGACGCTGACGAAGGAGGTCAAGGACTATCGCACTCCCCGCCTCGCGGACTATCTCCGGGAGAGCCGCCGCGAGCTCAAAGAGCTCTACAAGAGCGACAACTCCTGGACCACGGTCCTCCGCAAGGCGGGGTTGGTCGAAGAGCCGGCTCCAGCAGGGGAGGCGGCGCTCCTCAAACGAGTCCACGCCTTCCTCCACGTAGACGACCCCGACCGCGCCAAGGCCTATCTACGCCTCCTCGCCGACGACGCTCCCGAGTACGAAGCTCTGCCGCCGACCGACCAGGCGTACGCCCGCATGCTCTTCTTCAACCTGTGGGACAACGCAGGAGGCTTCACCAGCTTCCAAGAAGGCCTCGAATCCCTCCGCGCTCAGCCCGTATTCCGTGATGAGCTGCGGCAAGTGCTGTCGTACGTCATCGAGAAGGCCGACCACTTCCCGCTCCGCCTGTCAGGCCCACATAGCGATATCCCCTTGCGGGTCCACAGCTCCTACAACCGCTCAGAGATCCTGGCGGCGCTCGGCGTGGCCCGCTTCGGCGGCCAGATGCCCCGGTCTTTCGCACAAGGTGTGCAGTGGGTCGACGACATCCAAACCGACGCCCTGCTCATCACCCTGGAGAAGAACGAAAGAGACTTTTCCCCCACTGTCCGCTACAAGGACTACGCGCTGAGCCCCGCGCTCTTCCACTGGGAGTCTCAGAACGCCACCGCCGAAAACTCCCCGACGGGCTTGCGCTACCAGCGCCATGTGCAGCAGGGCAGCCATGTCCTGCTCTTCATGCGCCGCTACAAGGACACCGACATAGGCAAAGCCCACCCCTGGATGCTGCTCGGTCCGGCTCTATACGAGGAGCACACCGGCAGCAAGCCGATGGCGATCACATGGCGTTTGGAGCATGAGCTCCCGGCCGATGTGTGGACGTACTCGGCGATCACCGCTGGGTAGAGACCTGGCGGTGATCGCCTGCGCTCGACGCGAGGGATAGCGCCCCGCACCAGGCGTATCTACGAAGGCCCAGCCCCCTCGCATGAAGTCCCTGCCTCATACCGGCGCTGGGCCCGGTCAAGCGCTTCGTCGGCGTCGCCTCCATGTGCTCTCACCCAGTGCAGCAGGTCGGCGATGAGGGCAGTCACCGCTCCCTCAGCCACCGCAGTGGTGAGCGGGCTCAGCCTTGCCGCCTGCGGAAGCGTCGCCGTCCCGTACAGCCCAAGCAGCACCTCAGCTCGGGCGATGCGTGCGCCTCCCAGATGGCCATGCGTGGAGGTCAATCCCGTCGCCAGCTCACACCAGGTCACCTTGTGGTCTGCATAAGGCTGGACGCCCCAGCGGTCGGCAACAGCATTCACCAGCGCCATCCCTCTGCCGGACTCAGCCTCCGTCGCGGCTTCAAACAGCGTGGGTAGCGCACGGGCGTCGGGGTCGCGGACCTCGATCCGTACGTGGGTTCCGTTCATGGAGACGGCGAGTGTGGTGGGGGTTCCGGCGCCCACGTGGTGAATGACGTTGGACACGAGTTCGCTGACACAGAGTTGAGCAGCGTCGATGACCTCGTGGAGTCCCCAGAGGCCCAAGTGAAGTCGCATGATCCGCCGGAGACCGGCTACCTCCTTCGGTTCGGCCACAAAGGGCAGGTCCCAGGGCTTCCTCGGCATGCCCGCGATGCAATCCATCGTTCAACTCCTCTACTTGCCGACCAAGTTGCGATCCGCGTTTGTCTGCACACAGAGAGTTGCATTGGAACTCTCGAAATGGAACTCTCATCTAGTGCTAGCGGGAGCGCGTCCGCACACTGCACGCCCCCGGCGCGCACTCCGTTGCGAACGCATGCAAGGAAGCCCCACGATCTGACGGTTCAAGCGAAAGGCCCGAGACATGGCAGTTGGCCCCACCACCCGCAGGCGTCAGTTGGGTGCAGATCTACGCCGTCTCCGCGAGCTCAAGGGGCTCACCTTGGAGGAAGCGGGAGCGCGCGTCGGCGTCTCGAAGGCGACCTTGAGTCGCTACGAAACCAAGGAAGGGTCGGTCAAGTGGCCCACGGTCGATGCCCTCTGCCGGGAGTACGACACTTCCGATATGGAGCGCCTCGCCCTGGTCGAACTAGCCAAGGCAGCCAAGATCCAAGGCTGGTGGCGGTCGCTCGCCGACCCCGTCCCCAACTCCATGAACCTCATGCTCACGCTTGAGGATGAGGTCGTACGGGAGGACCACTACGCCTGCATGTTCATCCCAGGCCTCCTCCAGACCCGTGAGTACGCCGAGGCCGTCCACCGGTCCTCCGAGAAGCAGTGCCCTGAGCGGGAAGTGCAGTACATGGTGGACATCCGGATGAAGCGCCAGGAGCTTCTGCAACGGGAAGACCCGCCGCACATCTGGTGCGTGATCGACGAGGCTGCCATCCGACGGACGGTCGGTGGGCCGGAAGTCATGAACGCCCAACTCCGGCACCTACTCACCATGGCGGAGCTCCCCCACATCACCGTACAAGTGCTGCCGTTTTCAACTGGTGGTCATGCAGCCGCTGTTGGGAGCTTTCTCATCCTCGGTGGTCAAACTCGCGACCTGGACGTCGTGTACGTCGACATCATCGGAGGCGGCCTCTTCATGGAGAAGCCGCAAGAACTGGAGCGGTATAGGTTGGCGTTCCAGTACCTCCAAGCGCAAGCGCTCGACATGGAGGCCTCCGCCCAACTGATCCACCGCACAAGCCAGGAGTCGTGATGCCGATACGGTCCGAGCACCAGTGGTTCAAGTCCTCTTACAGTGGGGGCAGCGGGACCGAGTGTGTGGAGGCCGCCTTCGTGCAGGACGGCATGGCTGTGCGGGACAGCAAGGATGCCTCTGGCCCCTGGTTGTCCTTTGGCGCCAGCCCCTGGTCTGACTTCATAGCTGCCATAGGGAAAGCCGGTCTCTGAGTTATCAGAGACCGGCCACAAACCCGGCGTCGTTATTCGTAACAGCTGCGGCGGGGGTCCGCGTGACTGCCCGGATAGCTCGCGCAGAGTCTTGTCCGCATCTGTGAAGGAGAGCCGTGGCACAGCACGAGTACGAGGCGAAGTTCCTGGAGATCGACGTGCAGGCCACTGTCGGCGCGCTTCGTGCCGCCGGGGCCGAACAGGTCTTCCCCAAGACCATGTTCACCCGCCTGATCTTCGAGAACGACGCGGTGCAGGGCGAACAGTGGCTGCGGCTACGGGACGAGGGCGGCAGGACCACGCTCACCTTGAAGCAGGTCACCGACGCCACACACATCAACGGGACCACGGAGATCGAGATCGAGGTCGACGACCTGGCCAAGACCGCAGAACTGCTCACGGCGCTCGGACTGCGGCAGGTCCGCTATCAGCAGAACTACCGCGAAGAGTGGCAGCTGAACGGCGTCACCTACGACTTCGACACCTGGCCGGAGCTGGCCACCTTCCTGGAGATCGAGAGCTCTTCCGAAGCGGCGGTGCGGGACGCGGTGGCAGCCCTGGGGCTGGACTACGCCCATGCCCGCTTCGGCAGCATCGATCTGATCTACAAGAGCGAACTGGGGCGTGACATCCTCGCCGAGCCGACCCTTCTCTTCACGTGATGGCGAGCGGTCAGCCCTCCTGAAGCTCCGCGACGATCCGCTCCGCCATACGCCGCGCGGGCTCCAGCCGAGGGCCCTGGGGATGCGCGCCCGGCCCCAGGATCTTCGAGCACACGAACAGCGTCATCAGCTTGCCGTCCCGGCTCTCGAAAGCACGAGTTGCGGAAGCGGGGAGCGTCACGCGCGTGACCGTAGCATCGGGACGGCCCCCGCAAGGCCGTCCCCACCGTAAGCCCGGCTGGGGTGACCCGGCATGGCTCTCGGCGCTCAGCCCTCGGACAACCGCCGAACCTCACCCCCCGGAAACCCCTTCCCCCACCAGTGGTCATACCGCCGATACGGCCGCGCATCCCGGCCCGCGAGGAACGTCGTGAGGGCCTCCGCCTCCTCCCCCAAGGCCCTCCACACCGCGGCCGGGAGTGGGTGGAACGCCGTCGCCTCGATCGATGCCGCATCGTCCACCACTCGCCAGACCCCCGCCACCTGCCCGTCCACCAGCAGCGTCGGGAGTACGTCGCCGTTCATGCGGGTCACGTGCTTGCGGTAGGCCGGGGGGATGAGGCGGCTGCGGTCGGCGTAGGCGAGGAGGGGGCTGTCCCACATGGGGAGGAGTCGGGGTGGGGCGGGGGTGTTCTCGGGTGGGCGGGGGGCGTCCGGGATGTCGTAGAGGGGGGTCTTGCCGGTCGCGGGGGGCAGTTGTTCCACTTCCGCGTTCGCCAGCATTTCCTGGACCACTGGTCGGATGCGGGCCCGTTGGATGAGCGTGAACTGGGCCATGTCCGCCACCGTGGCCGGGCCGAAGGCCTCTAGGTAGCGGTGGAGCAGGGTGCGTAGGCCCTTCGCCGCGGACTCGGAGTCCGTGAGCCGCGGGGGGTGGGGCGGTGAGACGTACGACTGGCGTGTGTCGAAGGACCAGGGGCCGCCCGTGGGGGCGTGCCACAGGGGGGCGTAGTGGCGCAGCATTCTGTGGGCGTCTGCCGCCAGGGGAGCAAGGGGGGTGCCGGGTCGGTTCGGCAGTTCGTCGTCCAGCCATGTGCGGAGTTCTGCGGCTGTTCTCGGGGTGCTCGCGTACCGCAGCAGGGATGGGAGCAGGGTGTCCGCGTCCGCTGCGGTCAGACCGGAGGACGTGAAGCGGGTGTCGCCCAGGCGGGAGGCTCTGAGGGTGGGGTCCATGGCCTCGCGGAAGGGGGCGTAGTCGTCGGCGTGGACCAGGTGCACCGTGATCCGCATCAGGGTTGCCCTGACCGTGCGGTGATCGGCCAACGCCTCGTCCAGAGCCCTCGCGTCGAAGGCGGTCAGGCGGTTCCACAGGGCGATGTACGGCGAGGCCGGCTGTTGGGCCTGCAGGGCGACCACACGTCGTACCGCTTCGACGGCGTCCAGGCCCGGCTCTCGGGCCAGCAGCAACTGGCGGGCCAGCGTGGCGCGGTTGAGGGCGCGCTCGGTCATCTTCATGCCGGGATTCTCTCGCCGGCCCGCTTCCGGTTTCCGGCATCCAGCGGGTGAACCGTCGTGTGACCGGTGATCGGACGCCGGTCACACGACGGGGTCTCACCGGTCACACGACGTGGGCCGCTACGCCGTCGCCACCTCGCCCTTCGTCAGCAGCCACTCCTCGTGCACTGCCCCCAGCGGGATCCTCTTCTCGAAGATCGGGGTGCCGAAGATGCTGAGGGAGAGGTTGAGGGTGCCGGTGAGGTCGACTCCGCCGAAGAGGGCGTACGAGCCCTGGGCCGAGCCGGTGCCGTCGGCTGAGCCTTCGGCCGACGCGTCGGCCTCCACGCGGAGGTAGGGGGCCAGGTCGGCTGTGACGCCCACCGTGCCGTAGAGGCCCACCGTCGCCTCGGCGCCCAGGGCCGCCTTCACCTTGCCCGTCGCCGTGACCTTGGTCTTCAGGGGTTCGCCGGTCATCTTCGACTCGCTGACCGAGGTCCAGCCCTTGGCCCAGGTGAATTCGCCGCCGGCGCGGAAGTCGCCCTTGAGGTCCTGTTCGACGTCGACCGTGACACGGCCGTCGGCGTCGATCTGGAAGTAGAGGGTCAGATCGAGGTTGACGACGATCGGGATCGGGCCCGCCTGGATCACCGGGTCGGAGTGGAGCTCGGCGAACGGGATGCGGATCGGCTTGCCGTTCGTCGTGCCAGCCGCCCGGCCCTTCAGGGACCACTTCGACGCCCAGTCGCCCGTCAGGCCCAGGAACGCGCCGCCGGGGGACGAGCCGTTGGCCTTAGCGGTGCCGTCGTACGAGAAGGCGACCTCCGGCGCGAGCTGTACGAAGCCCTGGACCGACGCGGCGGCCGAGGCCGGGGCGTCCTCGGCGGTGGCGACCGACGCGCCCACGTCGATGCGCAGGCTGCCCAGCGGGAGCTTCGCGCCCTTGGGGCCGAAGGTGAGGTCGCCGGTCTTCGCCCAGGACACCTTCACGCCGTTGACCAGGGGGTCCACGTCGATGGTCGACGGGTCCACCGGGACCTCGCCCTCGGCCTTGCTCTCGCCGAGGACCGCGTCGAGCGTCGCCGGTTCGGTCTGGACCGTCGTGGCGGCGGCGGCGCCGCCATCGTTGTCAGCGTCCGCAGACGCGTTCGCGTCCGCGTCCGTGTTCGCCTCGCCGACCACCTCCGTCACCTTGGCCAGCAGGCCGTCGGGGGCGCCGGGGGCGGGCGCGCTGGCTATGACGTCGCCGACCGCCACGGGGGGTGCGGCCGGGGTCGACGCCGAGGCGGACGGTGTGGGGGACGACGACTCCGACGCACGCGCCGGTGCCGCGATCACCGCCCTGCCGCTCTTCTTGTCGTACGACGCGACCTTGAGCGAGCTCTTCTTCGCCTGGCCGGCGCCGTTCGCGTCCGCGTCGGCCACCGCGGTGGGGGTCGCGCCGGTTTTGGGGGCCGATACGACCGCCAGTTGTTCCTCGGCCGCGCCGGGCTCGGGGGTCTTCGCGACCGCCGCGCCGGCCGCGTCGGTGGGGGTCTGGGAGGTGGCGGAGCAACCCGTCGTGAGCAGGGCCGCGACGGTGATCGCGGACATCGCCGACAGCAGGGCATGTCTCTTGAGCTTGTGCACGCGTGTGTCCTCGGGAGCGGAGTTCGGGGGTGCGCTTCAGGAGGTGATGAGAGAGACGAGATGAGATGAGAGGTGACGGTGGCCGCTTGAGGGGCATGCCGATGCACACGTCGATGCAGCCGTCTTCGGTGACGGCGCGCGAGTGGCGGTTACCCCCCAGTAGCCGTGCATGAGCATGCCAGGCTCTTAGCCGGCTATCAACTTGCCTCAGAGCCAAGGGAATTGAGGAATTCGGCCATCGTGGCGTGCAGGCGGTCCGGCTTGTCCAGGTGTACGTCGTGGCCCGCGTCCTCGACGACCGCGAGGCGGGTGGTGGTGCCGGGGGCGCGGGCCGCCGGCATCGCGGTCGCGTCGGCTTCCGCCATCGTGCCGTTCGCGCCGCGTACGACCAGGGTGGGGCAGGTCGTGGCCGCCCAGGCGGAGTGGTACGACGTGACTGCCGGCTCCGCCACGGCGGCCAGCGTCGTCCGGCGGTCCACCCTCGGGTACCAGCCGTCGGAGCGCTGTTCGAGGTTGCGGGACCAGGCCTCGTGGCCGAAGAACGCCGTCGCGGAGGCCGGGGAGTCGAAGGGTGTGGGCCAGCTGTCCAGCCAGGCGGCGATGTGGGCGGGGAGGGCCGGGTCGGGGGCGCCCGGGCCCGCCTCGATCAGGATCAGGGAGTGGAGGAGGGCGGGGTGCTCGGCCGCGGCGAGGAAGGCCGTGTGGCCGCCGAGGGACTGGCCCACGAGGGTCAACTTCCCTGACTCCGGTACCAGTTCACGGATCACCGTCACCGCGTCCCGTACGCACGCCGCTCGGGTCATGTCCGCGGGGGTGCGTGTGCTCGCGCCATGACCCCGGGCGTCGTACATCACCACGCGGTGGCCGTCCGCCACCAGTGCGGGCAGCAGGTCGTCCCACTCCCCCATGTGGCCCGCCAGGCCGTGCAGGAGGAGAAGCGTGCGGCCGGAGGCGGGGAGGGTCGGGGGTGGGGTGTGGTCGCGGTAGGCGAGGTGGACACCGTCGGGGGTGGTGAGGCGACCGGTGGTGGAGGGCATCGGGCGATCGTGTCCGTCCGGTCGGGCCGGATCAACCAGGTTTTCGGTTCTTGACAGGGCTCGACTCAGGTTCCGGGTTCCGTCCCGGCCGGGGGCTAGCCTCGACGGCACCGGATGGTCGACCGGCCGGTCGACCGTCCGGTCACAGGCGACGCAGGAGGCAGTGATGGCGAGGATCCCCACGGCGGCGGTGGCCGCGAGCGGGCTCATCGGTGGGTACGGGGTGGCCCGCTGGACCAAGAAGCGGCAACTCGGCGGAGTTGTGCTGGCCGTGGCGGGGGCGGCGGCCGCACAGCAGTGGCAGCGGGCGGCCGGCGGCAAGGCCGCGGGGGCGCTCACTGCCGGGTACGTCGCCGCGTTCGCCGGGTCGCATCCTCTGGCGAAGAAGGTGGGAGCCTGGCCGGCTGTGTTCGGGGTTGCCGGGGGCGTTGCCCTCGCGTCCTGGGTTGTGGCTGACCGGCGCGCCTAGGGCCCTTCTGATGATCGTCCGGCTAGGGCCCTTCTGATGGTCGTCCGGCCGGGCTCCACGGCCGGAGCCTGACCGTTCCCTTACCTTCGCCGACTTCACAGAACCGGCCACGGCCAGGCATCATCCGGCCATGTATGAACAGCAGTCCGCGTCCCGCGCCTACCTGTCCGCCCTGGAAGCCCGTCTCGCCGCCGACCAATGCCGTACGTGGTGGGAGGACTGGGCGGGAGCGCCCGTGCTCATCGGGCGGCGGGCCGACTTCAAGTGGAGGTGGGCGGGGACGAAGCTGCACCTGTTCACCGTGGCGGCGGCCGTCCCGGAGATAACCATCCCCACGATCGAGACCTTCACCGAGCAGGTGCTGGCCTACGCGAAGAAGACCAAGGGCGGTCTGCCGCTCGGGCTGCAGACCGGCATCGGGGCGTTCCCGCTGCTGGTCAGTGACCGCGTGGACCCGGCGGCGGTGCGGTGGGCCGAGGCCCAGCAGCGCAACAAGTGGGCGTGCATGGCCCGGCCCGTCGTGGTCGACAGCGCCCATCAGTACGTGGGGTCGTATCGCGGCACCCCGGCGATCGGGATGGCGTACTCGTCCTACTTCGAGCAGAAGGCCATGCGGTACTTCTACGGCTGACTCACGAGGCCGGAAGGCATCGCGCCCCCGCCGCGCCCCTACCCGTCCCACCCACAAGGGGCGGCTGCCCCTTCGACCCCGCTGCGCCTACGACCTCGGGGGTGCGGGTGGTTCGGCGGGTGCGGGTTCGTCGAGGTTGCTCGCGCAGTTCTCCGCGCCCCTGAGAGGACCGGGCCCCGCCCCGGTCCTCTCAGGTCACGCCCCAAGCGCCCGCGACACCGTATAGATCAACAACCCGGCCAGAGAGCCGACCACCGTGCCGTTGATGCGGATGAACTGGAGGTCGCGGCCGATGTGGGCCTCGATCTTCCGGGTCGTGTGTTCGGCGTCCCAGCTCGCGACCGTCTCGGTGATCAGGGACGTGATCTCCGCCCGGTACGTCGTGACCACGTGCACGGCCGCGCCCTCGACCCACTTGTCCACCTTGGCCTGCGCGTTCGGCTCCTCGGCCATCCGGGCGCCCAGGGAGAGCAGGGAAGTGCGGACCCGTAGCCGCAGCTCACTGCGCTCGTCCTCCGCCGCCGACACGATCATCGCCCGTACGGCCGTCCACACGGAGTCGATCAGGTCCTGGACCTCGCCCCGGGCCAGCACCTCGCCCTTCAGCCGCTCCACGCGCGCCCGGGTGTCCGTGTCGGACTGGAGGTCGGAGGCGAAGTCGGTGAGGAAGCGGTCGAGCGCGCCCCGGGCCGGATGCGTGGGCGAGTCGCGCATCTCGGTGACGAAGCGGAGGAGTTCCTTGTACACCCGTTCGCCGATGCGCTTGTCGACGAACCTGGGGGTCCATCCGGGGGCACCGCCCTCGACCGCGTCCATGACCTGCTCGTCGTGGAGGATCAGCCAGTTCTGGGCGCGGGCGCAGATCAGGTCGACGGCCCGCCGGTGGCCGCCGTCGGCGACGATCCGCTCCAGCATCTTCCCTATGCCGGGCCCGATCTCCTGGGCGCCCGCCCTGCGGGTGATGGCCTCGCTGACCACCGCCTGTACGTCCGAGTCGCGGAGCACCGTCAGCGCTCCGCGCAGCGCCGTCGCCAGCTCCGCCGTCACCCGGTCGGCGTTCTGCGGCTCCGCCAGCCACGCGCCGAGCCGACTGCCGATGCCGACGGCCCGCAGCCGCTGCCGTACGACATCCTCGGAGAGGAAGTTCTCTCCGACGAACTCGCCCAGGGAGACGCCCAGTTGGTCCTTCTTGTTGGGGATGATCGCGGTGTGCGGGATGGGGATGCCGAGGGGGTGGCGGAACAGCGCGGTCACCGCGAACCAGTCCGCCAGCGCGCCCACCATGCCCGCCTCGGCCGCCGCCGCCACATAGTCGGCCCAGGCGCCGGCGCCCTCGTGCGACGCCCACTTGGCGAGCACGTAGACGACCGCCACGAACAGCAGCAGGCCGGCCGCGGTGAACTTCATCCGGCGTACGCCGCGCTGCTTCTCCTCGTCGGCCGCGCTGAAGGTGGTCATGGCGCGGTTGGTCCCGGCCCATGCCCGGGGGCTGGTTTCTTCCACTTCCGTACGGTTCATTCACTCCACCCGCTCGTGTCCCCCGTGCACATTGTCCCTTTCCCGCCCTTGTTCTTCTCTTGTGACCTACGTCTTCCCCACTCCTGACCTACTCCTGGAACGGAACAGGAGTTCCCCGCGTCTGTCCGGGCGGGGGAACCGATGGGGGTTCTCGCAAAGCACCCCCATCCCATGACGCATCATGGGGTGATCACATCGGAGCCCCGGGCTCCATTGCCCGAGGAGAAACGCACCGCATGACCAGGCGTCACCACGGTTATGCCTTGCTCGCCGCGATCGTCACCCTGGTCGTGGCCGTCTCGGCCGCGATATACGCCGGCGTCGGCCTCGACGACGGCACGACGCGGCAGGAGACCTTCGCCCGCGCCCCCCGGGGCACCGTCGCCCCCGCCTCCACCGGCGTCTGGGTCGGCGCCTGGTCGGCGTCGCCGAGCGGGGCGGAGCCGGGCACCGAGACGAACGGCCTCGCGGGCCGCTCGGTGCGCAACGTGCTGCACACGGCCACCGGCGGCACGAGCGCCCGCATCACGTTCTCCAACCTCTACGGGCAGCAGCCGCTGACCCTCACGCACGCCTCGATCGCGGTGGCCGCCGCCGCGAACAGCCCGGCCGCCATGCCCGACACCATGCGCCGCCTCACCTTCGGCGGCGCCGAGTCCGTCACCATCCCCTCGGGCCGACAGGTGGTCAGCGACGCCGTACGGGTGGCGATCCCGCACGACAGCGACATCCTCGTCACCACCTTCTCGCCCACCCCCTCCGGCCCGGTCACCTACCACCTGCACGCCCGGCAGATCTCGTACACCGCCGAGGGCGACCAGGCCGCGGACGTCACCGGGACGCCGTACACCACGCAGTCCACCTACTGGCGGTACGTCACCGCCGTCGACGTCCTCAGCAACGACGCGGACGGCACGGTCGTCGTCCTCGGCGACTCGCTCACCGACGGCGTGACCTCGACCGTCGGCGCGAACCGGCGCTGGACGGACGCCCTCTCCGACCGGCTGCGCCAATCCGCCGGCGCCTCCTCCGACACACCCCGCTACAGCGTCGTCAACCAGGGCATCAGCGGCAACCAGGTCCTCGCCGACGGCCACGGACGCCCCGCCGACAACCCCAGCGGCCTAGCCCGCTTCCCCCGCGACGTCCTCGGCCGTACGGGCGTCAAGGCGGTCGTCATCGACCTCGGCATCAACGACATCCTGAAGAACCCGAACCAGGCCGACCCGGACGCGATCGTCGCCGGCCTGCGCACCCTCGTCGACCAGGCCCACGCCCGCGGCCTGCGCGTCGTCGGCGCGACCCTCATGCCGTTCCAGGGCCACCGCGGCTGGACCGAACAGCGCGAGACGGTACGCCGGTCCATCAACGACCGCATCCGCTCCGGCGACGTCTACGACGCGGTCGTCGACTTCGACAAGGCCCTACGGGACCCGTACAACCCGAGGCAGCTCAGGCCGGACTACGACTCGGGCGACCATCTGCACCCGAGCGACGCGGGATACGAGCGGATGGCGGAGGTCTTCGACCTGGCGGACCTGAAGGGCTCGGCTCCGGCGAAGCTGTAGCCGCCGGGTCACCTCCGCACCCGTGAGGGGCGCGGGGAACCGCGCGAGCAACCACCAACGACCCGCGGCCGGCCTACGACGTCAGCGCCCCTTCTCCAGCCGCCGGGCCTCTTTCCGCTCTAGCCGTTCCTGCCGCCGAGCCTCCTTCAACCGCTGCCGCTCCGCCTTCGGCAGCTTCCGCTCCACCCCGATGCCGCCCCAGAACGCGAACCCGGTGATGACCACCCGCGGAGCACCCGGCTCACCCGGCACGCCCTCCTCGCTGTGGTCGAACCCGCCCATGATGCTGATCCCCCGCACCACGACCTCGACGCCCGGCGGAACGATCACGTTCATGCCGCCCATGATCGCCACGCAGTTGATGACGACCTCGCGTTCGGCGAAGTACGCGTCCCGCAGGTCCAGCTCACCGCCGCCCCAGAACGTGAAACAGTCGAACCGCTTGGGCACGGTCCAGCGCCCCTTGCGTTCGAACCCGGACAGGACCGCCACGCCCCACGTGGACGTGCCCTCGGCGCCGGTGATCCGCCCGGCCCAACTCCCGCTCGCCTCGGGCTCCTTGACCAGGGACACGGACAACGGGGCCACCTCGCCCGCGCCGGGCAGGTCACGGGTGAGGGGGGCCAGTTCGCCGTACGTACGCGCGTTGTACGTCGCCTCCAGCCGTTCCTCGAACTCCTCCATGTCGAGCCGCCCCTCCGCGAGGGCGTCCCGCAGCTGCTCGGAGACTCGTTCACGATCGGCGTCGGAGGCCCGAAGCTCCGGCACGGGGGGCCTGGGGGGTGTCTCCCCAGAAGGCGCGGTGTCGGTCATACGATCAGCCTACGAGGAACCGTCGCTCGGGGCTACGAGACCGTCTCCTCCGCCTGTCGCGCGTACATCTGGGCGATCACGGCCTCGATGTCCGGCTCCCGGACCGACAGATCCACCAGCGGGTACGCCGACGCGATCCGCGCCACCAGCGGAGCCGCCGACTCCGACGCGGGGAAGGCCAGCCACTGCCGGGGGCCCTCGACGCGCACGACCCGGGCGGGCGCGGCCTCGATGGGCGGCAGCTCGCGCTCCAGGTCGACGACGAGGGTGCGTTCGCTGTCGCCGATCTCGTGCAGGCCGGTGAGCGGGCCGTCGTACATCAGGCGCCCGTGGTCGATGACCATCACGCGCCTGCACAACTGCTCGATGTCCTGGAGGTCGTGCGTGGTGAGCAGCACCGTCGTGCCCTGCTCGGTGTTGAGGTCCTTCAGGAACTCGCGGACCTTGGCCTTGCTGATGACGTCGAGCCCGATGGTCGGCTCGTCCAGGTACAGCACCTCGGGGTCGTGCAGCAGCGCGGCCGCGATGTCCCCGCGCATGCGCTGCCCGAGGGAGAGCTGGCGGACCGGGACGTCCAACAGGTCGCCCAGTTCGAGGAGTTCGACACAGCGGTCGAGGTTCGCGCGGTAACGGGCGTCCGGGATGCGGTACATACGGTGCATCAGCCGGTAGGAGTCGATCAGCGGGAGGTCCCACCACAGGGTCGTACGCTGCCCGAACACGACCCCGATGCGATGCGCGAGGCGCGTCCGCTCGCGCGAGGGGTCGATGCCCGCGACCCGCATCCGGCCGCCGCTCGGCGTCAGGATGCCGGTGAGCATCTTGATCGTGGTCGACTTCCCGGCGCCGTTCGGGCCGATGTAGCCGACCATCTCGCCGCGTGCCACGGTGAAGGAGATCGAGTCGACGGCCCGCACCTCGCGCCGCTCCCGGCGCAGGAACCCGGTCTTCTTACGGACGTCGAAGACCTTCTCGATCCGATCCAGCTCGATGAACCGGTCGTCCTCGCTCATAGCTCCCTCCACGACTCCCTCTAACTCCCCGTGCTCCGGTACGTACGCAGTCCCGCGCGCCAGGCGAGCCCGGCGAGCGCGCAGGCGCCCGCGCCCACCAGCGGCGGCGCGAACGCCAGCCACTCGGGCAGGTCGAGCGGATAGGGGCGGCCCAGCACATACAGCGCGGGCACCCAGTTGACGAAGGCGAGCGGCAGCACGAAGGTCACACCGCGCACCAGGTCCTTGCCGAAGAGGCTCGGCGGGTACTGCAACAGGGTGGCACCGCCGTACGTGAAGGCGTTCTGCACCTCGGAGGCGTCCTGCGCGACGAACTGGAAGGCCGCGCCCGCCACGAACACCGCGCCGAAGACCAGCCCGCCGCTCAGCACCATCATCGGGATCATCAGGACCTTCAGCGGGGTCCAGTCGAGGTCGAGCGTGGTGAGGGCGTAGCCGAGGACGAAGGCCCCCTGGGTGATGCGGCCGAGGCGGCGCAGCGCGAACTTGTCCGCGGCGACCTGGGCGAGCACCGGCACCGGCCGGACGAGCAGGGTGTCGAGCGTGCCGTCGCGGACCCGGCGCCCGAGCCGGTCCATCGACCCGATCGCGAGGTCGGCCACCCCGAAGGCAATGCCGGAGATCCCGTACAGGAAGGCGATCTCGGGCAGGCGGTAGCCGCCCAACTCGTCGACCTGGGAGAACATCAGCAGGATCGCGATGAAGTCGAAGAAGGTCGCCGCGAAGTTCCCGAAGGTCGTCATCGCGAACGAGGCGCGGTAGGTCATCGTGGAGCGGATCCACATGGCGGCGATCATGCGGTAGGCACGCAGACCGTCGCGTACGCGGCTGTACGCGCCGTAGGAGTCGTGGGAGTCGTGGGAGTTGTTGGAGTCGGAGGTGCCGTACGGCTCCTGACTCGGCCTCGGCTCTGTGAATTCAGCCGTCTCTGTGACGTCAGCCACCCTGGATCACCACCCTGCGCGTCGCCGCCGACTGCACGGCCCGGCCGATGCCGAGCAGGACGACCGCCCAGCCGGCCTGGAAGGCGTACGTGCCCAGGGGGTCGGCCTTGCCGAGCAGGACGTCCGCGGGGGCCTGGAGCAGGGACGACCAGGGCAGGAGGCGGGCCAGGTCGCCGAGGGCGCCGGGGAAGACGTTCAGCGGGAGGAGCATCCCGGAGAAGAAGACGCCGGTGAGCCAGGTGATCTGCGTCGCACCGGAGCCGTCCAACAGCCAGAACGCGGCCAGCGCGACGATGTACCGGATCGCGAAGCTGACGACCATTCCGAGGGCGACTGCGACGAGGAACGCGGCCCAGCGCACGGGCGAGGAGGGCAGAGCGAGGTCGAAGAAGAGGGCGCCGGCGCCCACGGGGGCGAGACCTCGTCCGAGCAGTTGGAACAGGGCGCGGCCGGAGTCGGCGGCGAGCCACCACAGCTGGAGGTCGGCGGGCCGGTACAGATCGATCGCGATGTCACCTGTACGGATGCGCTCGATCAGCTCCTCCTCGAAGCCGTTGCTGCCCAGGACCATCACCGCGAACATCGCCTGACCTACCCACACGTAGGTGAGCGCCTCCGCCTGGTCGTAGCCGCCGAGGTGGGGCTTCTCCTGCCAGAGGGCCGTGTAGGTGTATGCGAGGATGAAGCCGAAGACGGTGTTGGTGAACACCCCGGCCGCGGTGGCCACCCGATACGTCGCGTACCGCCTGAAGCCACCGGCGGCGACGGCGACGTACAACCGCCCTGTCCCCACGAGGAAACCCCCATCCGCTGCGAAGAGTTGGGCGAGACCCGAGCAGGACGCCCCGGGCCACGGTCAGGTGCGCCCGAAGCGGTTCGCTGCGGTTCGCTCGAAGCGATTCGGGCCAAGCGCAGAAGCCTAGTGGGCGGGCGGAACGGCGTGCCACGCGTTTTCGCGGCGGAGCGTGTGACGGGATCCGGGAACGGAACGGGCGGTACGAGAGTCTTCCATCAGGGGCACAGAAGTGGTCTCAGAGCGGGCGCAAGGCGCACGAGGCCGTACGGAAATGAACGTACGACGCGAAACAGGAGCACGGCAGCACGATGAGCGACGAGCCGCAGCCGAAGCGGAACGGCCCGGGCTGGGCACCGAGAGAACCGGAGCCGCTCGCTCCGGGCGCGACCCGGGGGGCCCGCGACAACGCGTCTGCGGGGGAGCCCGACGGGAAGGCCGACGGACCGCCCGGCGGGCAGCCCGGGAAGCCGGGCGGACAGCCCGGGAGGTCCGAAGCGAAGCCTGGCGGGCAGCCCGGGCAGTCCGAGCGGTCCGAGCGGTCCGGGCGGTCCGAGGGGAAGCCCGGCGGGCAGCCCGTGGGCTCGACCCGTGGGATGTCTGACGGCTCGACCAGTGGGCGGCCTGCGGGCTCGACCAGTGGGAAGGCTGACGGCTCGACCAGTGGGCGGCCTCCGGGCTCGACCAGTGGGAAGGCTGACGGCTCGACCGGCGGGCAGGCCGGCGGCTCGACCGGCGGTCGGCCTGGTGGAAAGCCTGAGAGGAAGCCCGAAGCGGCACCCGCCCGGACGCCCGGCACGGCAGCCTCCCGGACACCCGGCACGGCAGCCTCCCGGACACCCGGCGCAGCAGCCGCCGGGAGCTCTGGCGCGGCAGCCTCCCGGACATCCGACCCCGAGCTCACCATGACGCTCGGCGTCACCCCCGCGGGGAAGCCCGGCGCCGCCTCCGCAAGGAAGCCCGGCGTCACACCTCCCCGGACGCCCGGTGTCACGCCTGGCCGGACGCCCGGTGTCACGCCTGGCCGGACGCCCGGCGCGGCCCCCTCCGGGGCGACCGGCGCATCACCCTCCGGGGCTCCCGGCGCGGCGCCCGCCCCTCCGCTCGACGACACGCCCACCCGCGCCCTCGGCATCACGCCCGCCGCGGTGGCGGCCTCCGTGCCCGACGTGACGCCCGCCGTCACCCCCGACGGGGCGGCCCCCGGCGGCAAGGCGAAGAAGAAGGGCAAGCGGCCCAAGCGCACCGGCTGGAAGCGGCTGATCCCCACCTGGCGGATGGTGCTCGGCACCTTCATCCTCGGGATCCTGCTGATCATGGGCGCCTTCGCGCTGGGCTACAGCATGGTGCACATCCCCAAGCCGCAGGATGCCGCGACCAAGCAGAGCAATGTGTACCTGTACGCGGACGGCTCGCAGATCGCCCGCGACGGCGAGGTCAACCGCGAGAACGTCCCGCTGTCGAAGGTCTCCAAGAAGGCCCAGCACGCCGTGCTCGCCGCCGAGGACCGGGACTTCTACTCCGAGTCGGCCGTCGACCCCAAGGCCATGATCCGCGCGGCCTGGAACACGGCGACCGGCAAGGGCAAGCAGTCCGGCTCGACGATCACCCAGCAGTACGTGAAGAACTACTACCTGGCCCAGGACCAGACCGTCACCCGCAAGGTGAAGGAGTTCTTCATCGCGATCAAGCTGGACCGCGAGGTGACCAAGGACGAGATCCTGGAGGGCTACCTCAACACCAGCTTCTTCGGCCGCAACGCGTACGGCATCCAGGCCGCCGCCCAGGCGTACTACGGCGTCGACGCGACCGAACTGTCCGCCGGCCAGGGCGCCTACCTCGCCGCGCTGCTGAACGCGCCGAGTATGTACGACGTCGTCGCGCACCCCGAGAACAAGTCCGCGGCCGTCGCCCGCTGGAACTACGTCCTCGACGGCATGGTCAAGGAGGGCTGGCTGAAGCAGTCCGAGCGGACGGGCATGAAGTTCCCGATGCCGAAGCAGGCCACGACCTCCTCCGCCTTCTCCGGCCAGCGCGGCTATCTCGTCGAGGCCATCAAGTCGTACCTGATCAAGAACAAGGTCATCGACGAGGACGCGCTGGAGGCGGGCGGTGGCTACCGCATCACCACCACCATCCAGCCGGAGATGCAGGACGCGTTCATCAAGTCGGTCAACGACCAGCTGATGGACAAGCTCGACAAGAAGAACAACAAGGTCGACAACTACGTCCGCGCGGGCGGTGTCTCCATCGACCCGAAGACCGGCAAGGTCATCGCGATGTACGGCGGCATCGACTACACCAAGCAGTTCGTCAACAACGCGACCCGCCGGGACTATCAGGTCGGTTCGACGTTCAAGCCGTTCGTGTTCACCTCGGCGGTGCAGAACTCCTCGGCGACCCAGAGCGGCACCCCGATCACCCCGAACACGGTCTACGACGGCGCGAACGAGCGTCCCGTCCAGGGCTGGGAGGGCGAGGCGTACGCCCCGGAGAACGAGGACTACGTCGACTACGGAAACATCACCGTCCGTCAGGCCACCGACAAGTCGGTGAACTCGGTGTACGCGCAGATGGCCGTGGACGTCGGCCCGCACCGGGTCGAGCAGACCGCCATCGACCTCGGTCTGCCCGAGGACACCCCGGACATGAACCCGTTCCCGTCCATCGCGCTCGGTACGGCCACCGCGAGCGTGCTGGACATGGCGGAGGCCTACGCCACGCTCGCCAACCACGGCAAGCACGGCACGTACACGATGATCGAGAAGATCACCAAGGACGGCGAGTCCGTCAGGCTCCCGGACCAGGAGACCGAGCAGGCCGTCAGCCGCAAGGCCGCCGACACCACCACCGCGGTGCTCCAGAGCGTCGTCCAGGGCGGCACCGCCACCGCCGCCCAGGCCTCCGGCCACCCGGCCGCGGGCAAGACCGGTACCGCCGAGGAGGACCAGGCGGCCTGGTTCGCGGGCTACACGCCCGACCTCGCCACCGTGGTCTCCGTGATGGGCCAGGACCCGAAGACGGGCGCCCACAAGTCGCTGTACGGCGCCATGGGCCTGCAGCGCATCAACGGCGGTGGGGCGCCCACCGAGATCTGGGCGCAGTTCACCAAGACCGCCCTCAAGGGCAAGAAGGTCAAGGACTTCGACCTCGACCTCCAGGACGGCGCGGACGTCGTCGTGGTCCCGCCCAGCACGCCCGCCACCGAGCCGGGTGACACCGGTGCGCAGGACAACGGCGGCACCACCACCGGCGGCGAGGAGACCGAGGGCCAGACGGAGGGCCAGACCCAGGGCCAGACGGACGGCGGCACCACCGGCGGCGGCGACGCAACGACCACCACCGGCGGTACCACCGGCACGGGCGGCACGACGACCGGCGGCACGACCACGGACGGCGGTACGACGACCGGCGGAGGAACGACCACCGACGGAGGCACCACGGACGGCGGAGGCACGACCACCGACGGGGGCACCACGGACGGCGGCGGAGACCCCTCAGGAGGCGGTGCGACGGGAGGGTTGACCCCGTAGCCGCGGCTACGGGAACCCCCCTCGGTAACTGAAAGGGGCCGGTGACGATGTCACCGGCCCCTTTCGCTTCGTACTAGCTCCGTACTCGCTTCGTGCTCGCTTGGTGCTCGCTTGGTGCTCGCTTGGTGCTCAGAGGTACAGGCCGGTCGAGTCCTCCGAGCCCTCGAAGCGGTCGGCGGCCACGGCGTGCAGGTCGCGTTCACGCATCAGGACGTAGGCGACGCCCCGGACCTCGACCTCGGCGCGGTCCTCGGGGTCGTAGAGGACGCGGTCGCCGGGCTCGACGGTGCGGACGTTCTGGCCGACCGCGACGACCTCGGCCCAGGCGAGACGCCGGCCCACGGCCGCCGTCGCGGGGATCAGGATGCCGCCGCCGGAGCGCCGCTCGCCCTCGGCGGTGTCCTGCCGCACGAGCACACGGTCGTGCAGCATCCGGATGGGCAACTTGTCGTGCTGGGTCTTCTCACTCACGCCCCGAACCTACCTGTCTTCGTCAGCCCCTACGACGCCGAGTGCCGAGGGCGAGCAGCCCCACCACCCCGACGACCACGAGGGCGACCGGCACGATGCGCTCCAGCCGGGGCGCCCCGTCCTCGCCGACCAACTGGCCCTTGACGTCGCTCACGACCCGGTTGACCGAGACGTACGCCCTGCCGAGGGTGTGGTCGATGTTGGAGACGACCTTGGCCTTCGCGTCGCCGACGATGGTCTTCGGGTGCACCCGGACGCCGATCTCGTCGAGCGTCTCGGCGAGGTGGTCGCGACGGCGCTTGATGTCCGCCTCGATCTCGGCCGGGGTTCTGGTGTCCGAGGTATCCGCCACCGCACTGCCTCCCGCTGTCCGTGAAATCGCTGTTCCGCTGTGTTCCGCTGTGTTCGGACAGTCTGTCAGTTCCGCCAGGGATCGCACTGCCAGGCCCCGCTGTCGGCGCTTGTCCGGCGGATCACGCCTGGGCCGCGGGGTCCGGCACGCACACCTGCGGCTGTCGGACGCCGTGGCCCGAAGTCGGCATGATCCGCCGGACAGGCCCTACGCTGGTCCGATGAGCGAGCGACTCCAGCCCGGGGACGTGGCCCCCGCCTTCACCCTCCCGGACGCCGACGGCAACGAGGTGTCCCTGTCCGACCACAAGGGCCGCAAGGTCATCGTGTACTTCTACCCGGCCGCCCTGACCCCCGGCTGCACCAAGCAGGCCTGCGACTTCACGGACAACCTGGACCTGCTGGCCGACGCCGGTTACGACGTCCTCGGCATCTCCCCCGACAAGCCCGAGAAGCTCGCCAAGTTCCGCGAGAAGGAGTCCCTGAAGGTCACCCTCCTCGGCGACCCCGACAAGACGGTGCTTCAGGCGTACGGCGCCTTCGGCGAGAAGATGAACTACGGCAAGACGTACATGGGTGTCATCCGCTCCACGATCGTCGTGGACGAGGAGGGCAAGGTCGAGCGCGCGCTGTACAACGTCCGGGCGACCGGCCATGTGGCCAAGATCATCAAGGACCTGAAGATCTGAGACGCGTTCCGTCGTGGGTTTTGGGTCATGGGAACGGCCCGTACCGGAAGTGATCCGGTACGGGCCGTTCCGCATTCCGGGGACGACTGGGCGTGACTGTCCGATAATCGGTTCGTTACTCCGTGCGAGGTCACGAACGGGCAGTCGGTACAGGAGGGGCACATGGGCGTACGGAGCGCATCGGAACGATCAGATCCGTACAGCAAGAAACGCCTTGCGCCAGAGGTAGCCGGGGCGCGTAACTGGACTGATCTGATGCGGCGGCTCGGCCTCAGCCCGAGTGGCGGCCAACGGCGGGTGCTCCAGAAGCACGTAACCCGTCATCAACTTGATGCCAGCCACTTCGCCAAGCGCAGCCCATGGCGCAAGTACCCCGATGACGCCATCGCCCAAGCCGCCGCCTCGTCGTCAGTGCGGCAACACCGGCGAGTGGCGGGGACACTCGATCACCTTGCAGATCGACCATGTCAACGGAAACTGGCGAGACAATCGCCCGGGGAACCTGCGATACCTGTGCCCGAACTGCCATGCACCGACAGAGACGTGGTGTCGCCGGAAGGGCAGAGTCCCACTCGCCGGGTGACCCGACAGCCCCGTACACTGAGTGCCGCCGGTCGAGCGCGATGACCGTTTTTGAGCGGCCGTGATGGAATTTGGCAGTCATGCTGGGTTTAGGTCCCAGTGGGTTCACACCCGTGTGGGTTCGAGTCCCACCGGCCGCACGCAGTCAAGAGGGGTCGCCCAGCAGGGCGGCCCCTCTCCCGTGCCTCAGCCCAACAACTCCCGAACCACCGGCACCAGCGCCCGAAACGCCTCCCCACGATGGCTGATCGCGTTCTTCTCCGCCGGGGACAGTTCGGCGGAGGTCCGACTGTGGCCGGACGGCTGGAAGATCGGGTCGTAGCCGAAGCCGTTCGTGCCCGTCGGGGCGTGGCGCAGCACACCCGTCATGCGGCCCTCGACCACCCGCTCCGTGCCGTCCGGCAGGGCCAGGGCCGCCGCGCAGGCGAAGTGGGCGCCCCGGTGTTCGTCGGCGATGTCGGAGAGCTGGGCGAGGAGCAGCTCCAGGTTGGCGCGGTCGTCGCCGTGCTTGCCGGCCCAGCGGGCGGAGAAGATGCCGGGGGCGCCGTTCAGGACGTCGACGCACAGGCCCGAGTCGTCGGCCACGGCGGGCAGGCCCGTCGCGCGGGCGAGGGCGTGGGCCTTCAGCAGCGCGTTCTCGGCGAAGGTGACGCCGGTTTCCTTGACGTCGGGGACGTCGGGGTAGGCGTCCGCGCCGACGAGGTCGTGCGGCAGGTCTGCGTCGGCGAGGATCGACCGCAGTTCGGTGATCTTTCCGGCGTTGCGGGTGGCGAGGATCAGGCGGGTCATGCCCACCAGTATCCCGGCCACCCGCGGCCCGCCGGCCACGCGGTACAGACGTAAGCCACGCGGCACAGACGTCGACCATGCGGTACGGACGTCGACCGCGCCACACATACGTCGACCACGCGGCACAGAGCGTCGACTACGAGGTGCAGACCTTCGTCAGTTCGCCCGCCGCGTTCGTGATGCCGCTGACGTCGGGGGACGCGTCGCCCTCCTTGACGGCCGTCTGGACGTCGTCCACGGCCTTCTGGAGGTTGTCGACCGCCTTGTTGACATCGGCGTTGTCCGTCTTGTCGCCGATGTCGCTCAGGTTCTTGTCGATGGCGTCGAGGGACTCCTCCAGCTGCGTCGGGTCGTCCGCCGCGGTCTGCACGGCCTGCTGGAGGTCGTTCACGCTGTCCGCGATCGCCTCCGCGGTCTGGACACAGTCCAGGGCCTTGTTGACGGCGTCGCAGCCGGTGGTGAGGCCGACCGTGAGCGCGACGGCTGCTACGGCTCCGGCGAGGGTGGTGATACGACGTCGGCGGCTCGCGGCCATGGAACGGTCCTCCTACTGGTTGCCCGGTCGCAGGCCTCGCGGCCTCCGTGTGTCCACTCCTGTGTGGCCGGGCGCCCGGCGGTGAACCGAACGCCCGTACCCCTAGGGACGCGAGCCGTGGCGCCGTGGTTGCCGTCGGCGGCCGTGGCTCTTGGTGCGTCCTTTACTTTTCCAGGACGGTATCAAGCGCCTTGCGCTGGAGAACAGCGAGTTCGTCACAGCCGGAAACCGCCAGGTCCAGCAGCGAGTTGAGCTCCTCGCGGGCGAACGGCTCGGCCTCGGCGGTGCCCTGGACCTCGACGAAGCGGCCGTCGCCGGTGCAGACGACGTTCATGTCGGTCTCGGCGCGGACGTCCTCCTCGTAGCAGAGGTCGAGGAGCGGGACGCCGCCGACGATGCCGACGGAGACCGCGGACACCGTGCCCGTCAGGGGCTGGCGGCCCGCCCTGACCAGCTTCTTTCCCTGGGCCCAGGAGATCGCGTCGGCCAGCGCCACGTACGCGCCCGTGATGGCCGCGGTGCGGGTGCCGCCGTCGGCCTGGAGGACGTCGCAGTCCAGCACGATCGTGTTCTCACCGAGCGCCTTGTAGTCGATGACCGCGCGCAGGGAGCGGCCGATGAGACGGCTGATCTCGTGCGTACGGCCGCCGATCTTGCCGCGTACGGACTCGCGGTCGCCGCGGGTGTTGGTGGCGCGGGGCAGCATCGAGTACTCGGCGGTGACCCAGCCCTCGCCGCTGCCCTTGCGCCAGCGCGGGACGCCTTCCGTGACGGAGGCGGTGCAGAAGACCTTCGTGTCGCCGAAGGAGACGAGGACGGAGCCCTCGGCGTGCTTGCTCCAGCCGCGTTCGATGGTGACCTGGCGGAGCTGTTCGGGCGTACGGCCGTCGATTCGAGACATGCCGCTGAGCCTAGTCCTCCCGAGGGAGGGGCCCCTCCCTCGGCGGAAGGGACCCCTGGATGTGAGACACCCGTGCTCACATCATGTCTTCGATCTCCGCCGCGATCGGGTCCGCGTCCGTGCCGATGACGACCTGGATCGCTGTGCCCATCTTGACGACACCGTGGGCGCCGGCAGCCTTCAGAGCCGCCTCGTCCACGAGTTCGGGGTCGACGACCTCGGTCCGCAGACGGGTGATGCAGCCCTCGATCTCGTCGATGTTACCGATGCCGCCGAGCCCGGCGACGATCTTCTCAGCCTTACTGGCCATACCTTTTCTCCCTGGTCGACCGCTTTCACGGAATCGTGGGTTCCTTCCGTGCTCCCAGCATGCTACAAACAGGTCTACACCACTGACTGGTGTAGACCTCTCCCTCGTGCTGCCCTCCCCCACACTCCCGTCCCCGGGCGGCGCCCTGCCCACAGGAGGAAGTTGTGACCACGGCCAGCGCCGCTCCCGCGGCCGCAGACAAGAAGGGCTCCGGCTGGGGCTCCCGCATCATGGCTGTTCTGCAGCGCATCGGTCGCAGCCTGATGCTGCCCGTCGCCGTGCTGCCGGCCGCCGCCCTGCTCGTCCGCCTCGGCAACGACGACATGCTCGGGCGCACGTCGTTCCCGGGGTTCGTCACCAAGTTCGCGAGCTTCATGGCGGCCGGCGGTGGCGCGATCCTCGACAACATGCCGCTGCTGTTCGCCGTCGGCATCGCGATCGGCTTCGCCAAGAAGTCGGACGGCTCCACGGCCCTCGCCGCGGTCGTCGGCTATCTCGTCTTCCAGAAGGTCCTCGCCACCTTCACCGACCCGCTGCTGCCCAAGGTGGCCACGGCCGTCGACGGCAAGGTCGTCATGCTGGACAAGCCGGTCAACGCCGGTGTCCTCGGCGGTGTGGTCATGGGTCTGGTCGTCGCCCTCCTCTACCAGCGCTTCCACCGCACGAAGCTGCCCGACTGGGCCGGCTTCTTCGGCGGCCGCCGCCTGGTCCCGATCCTGGCCGCCTTCGCGGGCCTCTTCATCGGCATCGTCTTCGGCTACATCTGGCCGTTCCTCGGCAAGGGTCTGCACAACTTCGGTGAGTGGCTGGTCGGTTCGGGCGCCGTCGGTGCCGGCATCTTCGGTGTCGCCAACCGCGCGCTGATCCCGATCGGCATGCACCACCTGCTCAACTCGTTCCCCTGGCTCCAGGCCGGTTCGTACGAGGGCAAGAACGGCGACATCGCGCGCTTCCTGGCCGGGGACCCGAGCGCCGGGCAGTTCATGACCGGCTTCTTCCCGATCATGATGTTCGGTCTGCCGGCCGTCTGTCTCGCCATCTACCACTGCGCCCGCCCCGAGCGCCGCAAGGTCGTCGGCGGCATGATGTTCTCCCTCGCGCTGACCTCGTTCATCACCGGTGTGACCGAGCCGATCGAGTTCACGTTCATGTTCATCGCGCCGGTCCTCTACGCGATCCACGCCGTGCTCACCGGTGTCTCCCTGGCCCTGACCTGGGCACTCGGCATGAAGGACGGCTTCGGCTTCTCGGCCGGCGCGATCGACTTCTTCCTCAACCTGGGCATCGCCAGCAAGCCGTGGATGCTGATGTTCGTGGGCCTGGTCTTCGGCGCGCTCTACTACGCGATCTTCCGGTTCGCGATCGTCAGATTCAATCTGCCGGTGCCCGGCCGGGAGTCGGACGAGGAGCTTGAGGAACTGCTGAAGGCGGAGGCCAAGTAGGCGTCGTGGCGTCGTCCGCACATGGACGAGAAGGGCCCCCGGAACGGTCTCCGGGGGCCCTTCTCCTACGTCTGCGGGCGCCTACGCGCGTCTACGGGCGTCTACGGGGTCTACGGGGTCTACGGGCCTCAGATCTCGTACGACACCCTGGGCACCGCCAGGTCCACCGGGCCGTCGTACACCTCGCGGGCGTCGGCGAGGTTGACCTGGGGGTCGGTCCACGGCGGGATGTGGGTGAGGACCAGGCGGCGGGCGCCGGCACGGGCCGCGGTCTCGCCGGCCTCGCGGCCGTTGAGATGCAGGTCCGGGATGTTCTCCTTGCCGTGCGTGAAGGCGGCCTCGCACAGGAACAGGTCGGCGTCACGGGCCAGTTCGTCCAGGGCCGCGGTGACGCCGGTGTCCCCGGAGTACGTCAGGGTCCGGCCGCCGTGCTCGACCCGGATGCCGTACGCCTCGACGGGGTGCGCGACCCGTTCGGTGTGGACGGTGAAGGGGCCTATGTCGAAGGTGCTCGGCTTGACCGTGTGGAAGTCGAAGACCTCGCTCATCGAGGAGGCGGACGGGGTGTCGGCGTAGGCGGTGGTCAGGCGCTGTTCGGTGCCCTCGGGTCCGTAGACCGGGATCGGGGCGCAGCGGCCGCCGTCGTGCCGGTAGTAGCGCGCGACGAAGTACGCGCACATGTCGATGCAGTGGTCGGCGTGCAGGTGGCTGAGGAAGATCGCGTCGAGGTCGTAGAGACCGCAGTGGCGCTGCAGCTCGCCGAGGGCGCCATTGCCCATGTCGAGGAGCAGCCGGAAGCCGTCGGCCTCTACGAGGTAGCTCGAACAGGCCGATTCCGCGGACGGGAACGACCCCGAGCAGCCGACGACGGTGAGCTTCATAAAGCAGAAACCTCCGCTGGCGGGATATCCAGGAAATCCAAGAGATCGGGACGGTGCGTCGGGGGTCGTGCGGTCCGTCGAGCGTAAGGCGCAAAACCTCCCGTCGCTCCTCCGCCAAGGGCTGTTGTGGGCGAACTCACCTGTGGTGTCACCGGTTCGGCTGGTCGCGGGGCGCGTGAGGCACGGGAGCGCGCGTGAGGGGGCGGGCGACGGGGTAAGTGCGCCGGGGGCTCCGCCCCCAGACTCCGGGCAGGCGTGTCGGCTGCGGCCCGGTGGGGGCTTGTCGCGCAGTTCCCCGCGCCCCTGAGAACAACGGCCCCTACGGGTCGGAGAGCGACGGTCTGCGGGCCTGAGAGCGACGGTCTGCGGGCCTGAGAGCGACGGTCTGCGGGCCTGAAAAGTCAGGGGCGCAGCCCCGTCTTTTCAGGGGCGCGGGGAACTGCGCGAGCAACCACACCCCACCCGCACCCGCCAACGCACTCCGCCCCCCGAGCTCTGAGGCGCAGGGGGCGGGGCGGTGCGGGGCGGAAGGGGCGGCAGCCCCTGGAGGATGGGACGGGTAGGGCGGCGGGGGCGAGGAAGATCCCCGTACTCCCCTACGCCCAGAGCTGGCCCTGCAAGGTCTCGATGGCCTCTTCCGTGGTCGGCGCGGTGTAGACGCCCGTCGAGAGGTACTTCCAGCCGCCGTCGGCGACGACGAAGACGATGTCCGCGGACTCGCCCGCCTTGAGCGCCTTCCGGCCCACACCGATCGCCGCGTGCAGGGCGGCGCCGGTGGAGACGCCCGCGAAGATGCCCTCCTGCTGGAGCAGCTCCCGCGTACGCGTCACCGCGTCCGCCGAGCCGACCGAGAACCGGGTCGTCAGGACCGACGCGTCGTACAGCTCGGGCACGAACCCCTCGTCGAGGTTCCGCAGGCCGTACACCAGGTCGTCGTAGCGCGGCTCGGCGGCGACGATCTTCACGTCCGGCTTGTGTTCGCGGAGGTAGCGGCCCACGCCCATGAGGGTGCCCGTCGTTCCCAGGCCCGCCACGAAGTGGGTGATCGACGGGAGGTCCGCCAGGATCTCCGGGCCCGTCGTCGCGTAGTGCGCGCCCGCGTTGTCGGGGTTGCCGTACTGGTACAGCATCACCCAGTCCGGGTGCTCCGCCGCCAGTTCCTTCGCCACCCGCACCGCCGTGTTGGAACCGCCCGCGGCCGGCGACGAGATGATCTCGGCGCCCCACATACCGAGCAGGTCACGCCGCTCCTGCGAGGTGTTCTCGGGCATCACGCACACCATGCGGTAGCCCTTGAGCTTCGCCGCCATGGCCAGGGAGATGCCCGTGTTGCCCGAGGTGGGTTCGAGGATCGTGCAGCCGGGGGTCAGCCGGCCGTCCTTCTCCGCCTGCTCGACCATGTGCAGGGCGGGGCGGTCCTTGACCGAGCCGGTGGGGTTGCGGTCCTCCAGCTTCGCCCAGATCCGGACGTCGGCGGACGGCGACAACCGCGGCAGGCGCACCAGAGGGGTGTTGCCCACCGCGGCCAGCGGGGAGTCGTAGCGCATGAGTGATCAGTGACCGATCAGGCCATGCCGCCGGCCACGGCCGGCAGAATCGTCACGGCGTCGCCGTCGGACAGCTTGGTGTTGATGCCGTCCAGGAAGCGGACGTCCTCGTCGTTCAGGTACACGTTGACGAAGCGGCGCAGCGCGCCGTCGTCCACGATGCGGGCGTGGATGCCCGTGTGCCGGCTCTCGAGGTCGGTGAACAGCTCGGCGAGCGTGGCACCACTGCCCTCCACCGCCTTCTGACCGTCGGTGTACTGGCGGAGGATGGTCGGGATGCGGACCTCGATGGCCATGGCGTTGGGCTCCTGTCGGAAGTAAGTCGGGTCGGTGGGCGCGCGGCGGCGCGAGAAGGCGTGTCTACGCAGGTGATGGTCCCCACGCTCGGCTGCGCTCGCGCGGGAGGTGCCCCCACCGGCTCACGGCCGTACGGCGGCAGGATCGGCGTCAACAGATGGCGCTGGCAAGCCTGCACAGGTCGACGTGCAGCCGCGCCACGAGCAGTGCGCCCGGCGTCTTCTCACTCACGTCGTCAAGAACCATGGGCTCATCGTATCGATTCCCGGTCCGGGTCCCGGAATGTGATCCCACATGCCGGACGAAATCGGGCCGGGGAGTGAGACCCCCGCCTCGGCCGCCCGGTCGACGGGCGCTTCGGGCCGGCGCACGCATCGGGCCGACGCACGCTTCAGGCCGACGCACGCTTCAGGCCGACGCGCGTAGCACCAGTCGTGTCGGCGTCACCACCGACGACAGAGGATGCTCGGCGACGGCGGCCGCCCGTCCCTCCCCCGGCTCCCCGGTCCGGCTGAACAGCAGGCGGGCCATCAGCCGGCCCATGCCCTCGATGTCCTGGTGGACGGTGGTCAGCGGCGGGTCGGTGGTCTCCGCGATGGGCGCGAGGTCGTCGAAGCCGACGACGGCCACGTCCTCCGGCACCCGGCGGCCCCGCTCTCGCAGCACCTGGAGCGCTCCGGAGGCCATCAGGTCCGAGGCGACGAAGACGGCGTCGAGGTCGGGGCGGCGGTCGAGGAGTGCGGCCATGGCGTCGGCGCCGCCCTTCCGGGTGTAGTCGGCCCGCTCGATGAGGTCCGGCGTGGCGTCGTCGAGCAGGACGTCCCGGTAGCCGTCGAGGCGGTCGACGGCCGAGGCCTCCTGGTCGTACGGGCCGGTGATGGTCGCGATGTGGCGGCGGCCGAGCGCGACCAGGTGGCGGACGGCCTCCCTGGCGCCGCCGCGGTTGTCGGCGTCGACGTACACGCGCTCCCGTACCCGCTCGCCCTCGCGGACCAGGGGGCGGCCGCCGAAGACGGTGGGCAGGCCGAGGCGTTCGATCATGCCGGGCAGCGGGTCGTCGGCGCGGAGCGAGAAGAGCAGGGCGCCGTCGACGTGGCCGCCGCCCAGGAAGTCGCCGACACGCGGGTACTCCTCCGGCTCCTCCAGGAACAGCAGCACCGGCTGGGCGCCGTGGTGCACCAGCTCCTTGCGGATGCCGCGCAGATGGCTGTCGAAGAAGGGGTCGATGAAGAGACGGTTCTGCGGCTGGCTCGCGACGACGGCGATGGCGTTGTTGCGGCGGGTGACCAGCTGCCGGGCGGCGGAGTTCGGCACATAGCCGAGCTGGTCGATGACCCCGCGGACGCGCTCGGCGACCTCGGCCCGCACCCCCGGCTCGGCGTTGATCACCCGGGACACCGTGGACTTCGACACCCCCGACCTGTGTGCCACGTCCTCCAGCGTGGGGCGGTGTCCGTCGATTCGTCGCGTCCGTGGTGTCAACACCGTCTCCATCAGGGCCAGTTGGGCGAGTCGTCGTGCCCGGCCACGGTAACCGCGATTGCTGTCGGTACGCCGCGCGGCCCGCCGCGGCTCCGCGTCAGTACGCCTCGACGATCCGGACCTCCTCCTCCGTCACCTCGCCCTCCACGATCCGGTACGAGCGGAACTGGAAGTCGCCGAGGCCGTCGGTGTCGGCGGTGGAGACGAGGACGTAGTGGGCGCCCGGCTCGTTGGCGTACGAGATGTCCGTGCGGGACGGATAGGCCTCGGTGGCCGTGTGGGAGTGGTAGATGACGACCGGTTCCTCGTCGCGGTCGTCCATCTCGCGGTACAGCTTGAGCAGGTCACCCGAGTCGAACTCGTAGAACGTGGGCGACATGGCCGCGTTCAGCATGGGGAGGAAGCGCTCGGGGCGGTCCGAGCCCGCCGGGCCCGCGACGACGCCGCACGCCTCGTCGGGGTGGTCCTTGCGCGCGTGCGCGACGATCTGGTCGACGAGGGCCTGGGTGATGGTCAGCATGCTGGCCAGGATAAGCAGAAGGGCTGTTCCGTACCGGGGGGTGGTACGGAACAGCCCACATGCCGGGCAGAAGGTCTCAGCCGACCTTGTCGAGCTCCGGCTCGCGGCGCTCGGCGACCTGCGGGTTGCGCGCCTTGAGCACGACCCAGCCGACGCCGAGGGCGGCAGCCCAGCCGGCCATCACATAGAGGCTGACGCGGGCCTCGTGGTCGTAGGCGATGAGGCCGGTGACGAAGAGCAGGAAGACGATGGCGATCCAGCTGCCCGTCGCGCCGCCCGGTGCCGGGAAGGAGGAGGCGGGCAGTCGGCCGGCGTCGACCGCGCGGCGGTAGCGGACGTGGCTGAACAGGATCATCAGCCAGGTCCAGATGCCGGCGCCGGTGGCGACGGAGACGACGTACTCGAAGGCCTTGTCCGGGACGATGTAGTTCAGGATCACGCCGATGCCCATGAAGAGCACGGAGACCGTGATCGCGAACGCGGGCGTCTTGGTGACGGACAGCTTGTTGAAGACCTTGGGGGCCTCGCCGCTGTCGGCCAGGGTGCGCAGCATGCGGCCCGTGGAGTACATGCCCGAGTTGCAGGAGGACAGGGCCGCCGTCAGCACGACGAAGTTGACGATGCCGGCGCCCGCCGGGATGCCGATCATCGCGAAGGCCTTCACGAAGGGGCTGACGCCGGGCGCGAACTCGGTCCACTTGACCACGCACAGGATGACGGTGAGGGCACCCACGTAGAACAGGCCGATACGCCAGGGCAGGGTGTTGATCGCCTTGGGGAGGGTCTTCTCCGGGTTCTCGGACTCGCCGGCCGTGACGCCGACCAGCTCGACGGCGAGGTACGCGAACATCACGCCCTGAAGGGTCATCAGGGACGAGCCGATGCCCTTGGGGAAGAAGCCGTCGAAGGCCCAGAGGTTGGTGACGGAGGCGGTGTCACCGGCGGCGCTGAAGCCGAAGGTGAGGACGCCGAGGCCGATCACGATCATGCCGATCAGGGCGGTGACCTTGATCATCGAGAACCAGAACTCGATCTCGCCGAACAGCTTCACCGAGATCAGGTTGGCCACGAACAGGATGACCAGGAAGACCAGGGCCGTCACCCACTGCGGGACCGCCGGGAACCAGTAGTTGATGTAGATCGCGGCGGCGGTCAGCTCCGCCATGCCGGTGACGACCCACAGCAGCCAGTACGTCCAGCCGGTGAAATAGCCGAAGAACGGGCCGATGAACTCGCGGGAGTACTCCGCGAAGGAGCCCGAGACGGGGCGGTAGAGCAGCAGCTCACCGAGGGCCCGCATGATGAAGAAGATGATGACGCCGGCGACGGCGTACATCAGGATGAGGCTCGGTCCCGCCTTGGCGATGTTCGCCCCGGCGTTGAGGAAGAGGCCGACGCCGATGGCGCCGCCGATCGCGATCATCTGGACCTGGCGGCTGCCGAGCCCGCGCTCGTAGCCCTCTTCGGGTGCGTCGCCGCGCACGGCTTCTTCGCCGTTGCTACTGACCTGAGCGGAGGTCATGTTGTGCGCCTTTCTCCACGCCGTGCCGACCCGAGCCGTATCGCGGCTCCGGATCGGGTTCCGATCCCCCCGGATGTGATGGAGCGGAGCGGGCTCGGGGAAGGGCGGGCGCGTGCCTGAACTTCCCCGAGTTCGCTCTATGCCTGGCCGACGGTTGTCGGCACTCATGGCGCACCCGGCGGACAAGGGTGGTGTCCGTCGGGCGGCGGTGAAGATCTATCACGGGCGCAACGTTGATCGATTTGCTCTGCGGGCGCACGGTTGTGGCGCACGGCACAGGAAGAAGCGGACAAAGGACACCCTTAAGGGGGCATCCCTCGCCGCTGTGGTGACGGGATCGTTATCCGGATCTGAGTGCCCCCTGAGCGAACGCGAAGCGAACCCGGAGGGGGCCGGGACGGAACTCTGAGTTCCGTTACACGGGCGGGGCTGGGACGAGCTCTCGGCGTGCCGGGTGTCACGGGACAGGCGGGATTTTCGCGACACGCCCTACGGCAGCAGCGTCCCTACGGCAGCAGCGTCGTGACGAGCGATTCCTGGAGTCCGCCCAGCCAGAGGTACGCCATCACCATCGGCTTGCGCGGGTCCTCGTCCGGGAGCCGGTAGAGGAGGTCGGTGTCCTCCTCGTCGACGACGTCGAGCCGGGAGCCGATGGCCAGACGCAAATCGTTGAGGGAGCCGAGCCACTGCCGGGACTCGTCGGCCGACAGCTTCAGCACGGCCCCGCCCTCCCCCATGGCGGACAGCGTGTCCAGGGAGCGGACCACCGCGAGGGCGTTGTCCCGCTTGCCGGCGCGCAGGTCGTTCTCGGTGAAGCGGCGGAACTCCGACGAGTACGCCCGCTGCTCCTCGGCCTCCTCGGGCGGCGGGGTGCCCTCGGGGTCGCCGTAGGCGTCCGGGAACAGCCGGCGCAGGACCGGGTCCTTGGGAGGCTCACTGGGCCCTTCGGCGAACAGCTCGGCGAGCGGGTCGTCCGAGGCGTCCCCACCCGGGCCCGGGCCGATCAGCTCCAGGAGCTGGACCGCCAGCGAGCGGATGATGGAGATCTCGACCTCGTCGAGCGCGACGGCGGCGCCGCCGTCGGGGAGGCTTTCGAAGTGTCCTGGCATCAGGTAGGTCGTTACTTCCGGTCCTGCTGGAGGGTGGCCCACAGGCCGTAGCCGTGCATGGCCTGGACGTCGCGTTCCATCTCCTCGCGGGACCCGCTGGAGACGACCGCACGACCCTTGTGGTGCACGTCGAGCATGAGCTTGGTGGCCTTGTCCTTCGTATATCCGAAGTACGACTGAAAGACGTAGGTCACATAGCTCATCAGATTGACCGGGTCGTTGTGGACGATCGTCACCCAGGGGACGTCGGGTTCGGGTACGGCGAAGGTCTCCTCCGCCGACTCGGTCTTCTCGATCTCGATGGGTGCGGCTGCCGTCACACGGCCCATGCTGCCACCACAGCCTCAGACATACGAATCGCTGGAAATCGTCAGATTGACGAGATGGGAGTACGATCCTTCGTCATGAACACAGCGGACCTTGGTTTGCCGGTGGACGTGCCCTCGACCTCGCTCTTCACGGACCACTACGAACTCACCATGCTGCAGGCCGCCCTGAAGGCCGGGACCGCCGAGCGGCGCTCGGTGTTCGAGGTCTTCACACGGCGGCTGCCCGAGGGGCGCCGGTACGGCGTGGTGGCCGGGACCGGACGGGTGCTGGACGCGGTGGAGAACTTCCGCTTCGACCCGGCCGTCCTCGGCTTCCTGCGCGAACGCGGCATCGTGAACGCCGAGACCCTCGACTGGCTGGCCGGCTACCGCTTCAGCGGTGACGTGTGGGGCTACCAGGAGGGCGAGGTGTACTTCCCGGGCTCGCCGATCATGCGGGTCGAGGGGACGTTCGCGGAGTGCGTGCTCCTGGAGACCGTGATCCTCTCCATCCTCAACCACGACTCGGCGATCGCGGCGGCGGCCTCCCGGATGTCGAGCGCCGCCGGTGAGCGCCCCCTGATCGAGATGGGCGCCCGGCGCACACACGAGCTGGCCGCCGTGGCCGCCTCGCGCGCCGCGTACGTCGGCGGCTTCACCTCCACCTCGGACCTGGCGGCGGGCTTCCGCTACGGCATCCCGACGGTCGGCACGAGCGCCCACGCGTTCACGTTGCTGCACGACCGCGAGCGGGACGCCTTCACCGCCCAGGTGGACTCGCTGGGCCGGAACACCACGCTGCTCGTGGACACGTACGACGTCGCCGAGGCCGTACGGACGGCCGTGGAGATCGCCGGGCCCGAGCTGGGCGCGGTGCGGATCGACTCCGGGGACCTGCTCCTGGTGGCCCACCGGGTGCGGCAGCAGCTGGACGAGCTGGGGGCGCACGCCACCCGGATCATCGTGACCTCGGACCTCGACGAGTACGCCATCGCGTCGCTGGCCGCGGCGCCGGTGGACGCGTACGGGGTGGGTACGCAGCTGGTGACGGGCTCGGGCCACCCCACGTGCTCGATGGTCTACAAGCTGGTGGCCCGCGCGGAGTCGGCCGACTCCACGGCCGCGCTGGCCCCGGTGGCGAAGAAGTCCAGCGGCGGGAAGACGTCCGTGGGGGGCCGCAAGTGGGCGGCCCGGCGGCTGGACGAGCACGGGGTGGCGGAGGCCGAGGTGATCGGCACGGGACCCGTCCCGGACGAGCTTCGCGAGCGGCAGCTGCTGGTGCGACTGATCAAGGACGGTCAGGTCCTGTCCCGGGAGCCCCTGGACGTCGTACGCGACCGGCATGTGGCCGCACGCGCCAATCTGCCCCTCTCGGCGACGCAACTGTCGCGGGGAGAGGCCGTCATTCCGACGGAATACGTCTGACAGCCTTGGTGAGATGCCGCAAGGGCGCGTGGGGGTCACTCTGGGGGTGGTGTGGGGCGTACGGGCCCGCGTGCGGGCCGTTCACCTCCGCGCGTCCGGCCCGTGCCCCGGTCCGCGCACCGGACGGCCGCCGGATGCCCCCTCCCGCGCGGCGCCGGAAGTCTCTAGGCTCGGAAGTTCGCAATTCAGTTCAGTCCGGCGGGACCGCGCCCCTCATCACCGACCGACCCCATAGTCGACCCAGTCGAAGGACACCGACACCATGCGCCGCGCCTTGATCGTCGTAGATGTGCAGAACGACTTCTGCGAGGGTGGCAGCCTCGCGGTGGCCGGGGGTTCCGATGTGGCCGCCGCCATCACCGAGCTGATCGGCCAGGCGGCCGGCCCCGGCTACCAGCACGTGGTGGCCACCCGCGACCACCACATCGCCCCTGGCGGCCACTTCTCCGACAACCCCGACTACGCCCACTCCTGGCCCGCGCACTGCGTCGCCGGCACGGAGGGCGTGGGCTTCCACCCGAACTTCGCCCCCGCGATCGCCTCCGGTGCGGTGGACGCCGTCTTCGACAAGGGGGCGTACGCCGCCGCGTACAGCGGCTTCGAGGGCGCCGACGAGAACGGCGTCACCCTCGCGGACTGGCTGCGCGCCCGCGAGATCGACGAGGTCGACGTGGTCGGCATCGCCACGGACCACTGTGTACGCGCCACCGCCCTGGACGCCGCGAAGAACGGCTTCCGCACCCAGGTCCTGCTGGATCTGACGGCCGGGGTGGCGGAGGAGAGCACCGAGCGGGCGCTGGAGCAGCTGCGGAAGGCGGGGGTGGAGCTGTCCGGGAAGCCGGTCGTCTAGGGCCCTTCTGATGGATCTCCGTGGGAGAAGGAGCGGCGTTCGGTGCGTGCTCTCGGCGTGCCGGGCGGAAGGCCTCGTACTGGACGTACCTGGGCTTTCGTCTGGTGCGGCGAGAGTGCGTGCCGGGCGTCGCGACGCCGCGGAGATCCGTCAGAAGGGCCCTAGGGCCCTGGCCGACGGCCGCTGAGCCGCGGGCCGGTCACACCCGTGTCGTCGGCCTCCTCAGCAGCGCCCTGATCGGGTGCCAGAGCTCCGTCGTCGTGGTCGCCCGGCACGGTGGTGACGTACGCCATATCAGGCCGTCGGGGTGGTGGAGGACCGCCGTGATCTCGTCCGGGGTCGGTGGGGCCGCGTTGCCGCGGAGGTAGATCGCCCGCATGCCGAGGTTGCGCAGGCGGGTCAGGGCCCGGGCCCGGTTCGCGGCCAGGACGAGGACGCGGACCGTGCCGTCGTCGGCCGGTGGCGGCCCGTCGGCGGCGCGCGGGACCGGCCTCGCGATGCTGGGAGCGGGCCTCTCCGTGGAGCCCGGTGCCGTGGTTCCGGGCAGGTTCAGAGCCACGACGACATTGCCGTCGGGCAGTCTGCAGAAACCTCCTGCAGCCATGTCGGTCACTCCCCCGTGTGCGTCGGTGTCAATAAGAAATCCACAGCACGCACCTAAACACGTCCGGCCGCGACCCGCCAAGGGGGTCGCGGCCGGATGGTGTCTGACCTGCGGAAATGCGGTTTACTTCACCGCGCGGCCGACCTCGATCGTGATCGTGGAGCCGTCCTTGGCCTCCTTGAGGATCGCGATCTTGGTGTTGGTGTCAGTGATCTTGACACCGGCGGTCGGGGTCTTCTTGCTGTAGTACGTGTGGGTGTGGTCGTTGAACGTGGACACACCCTTCTTCGCCTTGATCTTCGTCTTGACGTCCGCGTTGTGCAGCGTGATCCCGTCCGTGCCGTACAGGCTGAACGGCGAGTCGTACGACTGGATCCGGCTGCGCATCAGCGTGCCGTCGGACCACTTCAGCGGCGTCGAGTGGGAGTCGACCGGAAGGACCAGACCGACACCGGGGTGCTGGCTGGTGTTGTTGTCCTTCTGGGAGGTGTCCCACTTCCAGATCAACAGGCCGTTCTGGTAGGCGTAGTGCTCCACCCAGTCCGGACGCGTCGTCGAGAAGCCGAAGTTGTACGGGCCGACCTTGAGGGTCTTGTCGTACGAGACGTACTGGCGGTTCTCGGCGATGTAGTACTGCTCGTAGTCCGAGGAGTAGTTCGCGCCCTTGCGGCTGAAGCCGGTCGCCGTCCAGGCGGCGTCCGCGGTCTCGGCGTTGTCGGCGAAGACGGTCGAGCCGTCCGCGGTGACCGCGATCTGGTCGGCCGCGAAGCCCTTGAGGGCGAGGCCGCCGTCGGTCTGGTAGCGGAAGCGCAGGTCGATCTTCTTGCCCGCGTAGGCGTCGAGCGGGAAGACCAGCTTCTGGTACGCCTCGACCGAACCGGTCAGGGCCGGCTTGTCGCTGCCGTCACGGGTGATCGCCGTGCCGTCCGCGGTGCCGTCCAGCGCCGTCCAGTTGGCGCCGCCGTCCGTCGACACCTCGGTGTAGAGGTAGTCGAAGTCGCGCTCGATGTCCCACCAGCCGTCGAGCGTCAGGGACGCGGCGGACTTGCCGGTGAGGTCCACCGAACGGGACAGCGTGTTCTTGAGGTTGTTGCCGCTGCCGCTCCACCACTGCGTGGCACCCTGCGACGGCTGCACGATCTCGGTGGTCACCGCCTTCTTCGGCAGCTCGACCACGAGGGCCTGCTTGTCCTTGGTGTTGTACTCGGCGACACCCAGCTTGTGCTTCGACTTCTTCGCGGCCTTCGCCACGTCGTAGTTCAGCCAGCCGAGCTGCAGCTTGTCCCAGGCGGTCATGTCGCCGGGCAGGTCACCGATCTCGTTCTTGCCGGTGCCGAGCCAGGAACCGGACGACATCAGCGTCCAGAAACCGGTGGAGTTCTCGGCGCCGGTGCCGGAGGTGTCGTAGTGGTCCGGCAGACCGAGGTCGTGGCCGTACTCGTGGGCGAAGACACCGAGGCCGCCGTTCTCCGGCTGGATGGTGTAGTCGCCGACCCAGATGCCGGAGTCGCCGATCTGGGCGCCGCCCAGCTTGTTGTTGGCCGGGCCGGTGGCGCCGGCGTCGGTGCCGAAGGCGTACCAGCGGTGGGCCCAGATGGCGTCCTCGCCCTGCGCGCCGCCGCCCGCGGACTCGTCCTCACCGGCGTGCACGATCTGGAAGTGGTCGATGTAGCCGTCGGCCTCGTTGAAGTTGCCGTCGCCGTCGAAGTCGTAGCGGTCCCACTGGTCGTACCCGGACAGCTGCGCCTTGATCTGGGCGTCGGTCTTGCCCTTGGCCTTCTGGTCGGCGACCCACGCGGTGACGCCGTCGGCGACCGCGTACCACGCGCAGTTGTCGGGGTCGCACTTGTTGGAACCGTAACGGGCCTCGTTGTAGGGGACCTTGACCCAGTCGGAGACCGTGCCCGCGATCGAGTAGCGGCCCGAGGACTGCTTCTCGTAGTACTTCTTCATGGACTCGGTGGTCTTGCCGGTCCCGAAGTACAGGTCCTGGTAGTGCTTCTTGTTGTAGTCCGCCTTCCAGGCGGTGCTGTTGTCCTTCTTGCGGTTCGGCTTGGCTATCTTGTTGTGCAGCGGGCCGGCCGTGCCGCCGTAGCGGGAGTCGACCTGGTTGCCGAACTCGACGAGGATCGTGAAGATCTTGTCGGTCTTCTCCCGGCCGAGCTCGACGTACTTGCTCGTGCCCTTCTTGCTCTTCAGCTTCACGACCTGCGAGCCGTTACGGTTCTTGACCGTGGCGTCGCCGGATATGACCTGCTTCAGGGCTTCCTCGCGCTGGGCCTCCTGCGTCTTGCTCAGGGGGCCGTCGAGGTCGTGTTCGGCGTGCTCGGCGTGGTCCGCCGGGTCGTGCCGGTCCACGGACGCCGCAGGCGCGGCTTCGTCCGCCTGCGCCACCGCGAAGGTCGAGGCGGTCGCCGCGGCCGTGGCGAGTGCGACGCCGATCGCGGCCGCTCTGAACGTCCAGGGTCTACTGGTCACTTGAGGTCCTCCCCCGCGCCCGTCTCGCGCGGAAGGGATGTCCTGGTCGTGGAGGAAGTCCGCGCGCGGTATACGCGTGTAGTCAAGTGACGACATTCGACAGGAGTTTCGAGATAAAAGACAGATCTTGACTTGAGCAGGTCAAGTGCACTAACGCGTCTACAGTCACGCACCGTTCGTTATCCGGACGTTATGAAGTCACCTCAACCGGCGCGCGCCCCCGTCCACTTCGTGGACCTCATGACTCCGTGCGCCCCCCGTGCTCCCCGTGCCGTGGGTCAGGTCACGCTTACCTGTCGTTCCGCTCGGGCACCCTGGCGAATAGAGTCGATTGGCGGAGCGCCGGAAGTCGGCCAAAGCCAAGCCGACGGCACTGCTTCACCTTTGATTCGTATCCGTAACCTCCCCGCATCGTGAGAGGCACGGGGAGGTCCCCACCCGAGGACACGATTGCCATGCCTCGTCCGACGACCGCACAGCTCGCCTACGGCTCCTGCACCGTGATCTTGTCCACCCTCGCCATGCTGCTGCTGTCACAGACGAGTTCGGGCATGGGTATCGCGGTGATCGCCCTTTCCGCCCTCGCCCTCGGCCTGCTCGTCGCGATGACGGTGCCGCTGCCGAAGACCGTGTCGAGCACCGCCGCCCGCCCGGTCGCGCCCAGGGCGCCCGCCCCCGCCCCGGTCATCCCGGTCCCGAGGCCGGAGGCGGTCCGGGAGCCGGTGCACGAGACGACGGCTTCCTGAGACAGCGGAACGAACAGTCGCTGAAACGCTTCGGCGGGTCCGTGAGTCACGGACCCGCCGTTGTCGTGCCGGGCGGTTCTTGGCGTGGTCCGCCTCACGTTCGCGTCAACCGGTGCTGACCACCACCGTTTTAGCCGCCTTGTCGTGAAGGCCCTGCTTGTACGGCTTGTCGAAGAAACTCCAGCCGCCGGCGATCGCGGTCCAGACACAGGCACAGCAGAAGGCGAAGGGCAGCCAGAGCACGGCCGCGCGGGTCAGCGCGGTCTGGACGTTGGGCGTGGAGCCGTCATTGAGGTTCGCCACCCGCAGCTTCAGCAGCTGCTTGCCGACGGTCTGGCCGTTCCGCACGCTGAGGACGGTGTCGTACGCGATGTAGAGGATCGCCGCGAGCGCCTCCTGCGCGAAGGACTTGCCGAACTCCCAGTCGTCCGAGTCGACCGTGTACTGGCTGAACCGGAAGGCCCAGGCCAGCAGCAGCACCACGACACCCACGATGAGCATGTCGATGATCCGCGCGAGCACCCGCTTGCCGCTGTCGGCCAGCGGAGGCATGCCCGAGAGCGGGTCGTTGGGGTACTGGCCGCCGCCGTAGGGGTCACTCCCGTAAGGGCCACCGCCGTAGGACGGGGGTGGCTGCGGGCCGCCGTACGGCGGCTGCTGCTGCGGGGTGTCGTACGGAGAGCCGCCGCCGCCCTGGTCCGGCGGGGGCTGCTTCCTGAACGGGTCGTCGTCCGGGGACGGGCCGGAGCCATAGGGGGGCGGTTCGCTGCTCATGGCCCGAGTCGACCGCGAACCCTTCGGCATCGCATCCGGCACGGGGCCGTACGGGCGAAGGGGGAAGGAGGAAGGGGGAAGGAGTATGGACGGGACTTCCCATACCCCCGGGGTTCTACGGGCTCTCCCCTGCCCCCGGGGTTCTACGGGGCCCTCCCCTACCCCCGAGGTACTACGGGCCCTCCCCTCCTCTACCCCGCCACGAACGTGTGCGCCGCCTTGTCGTGCCAGCACTGGCGCCAGGGCCTGTCCCACAGGCACCACAGGATGCCGACGACACCGATGCCGAGCAGGCCGGAGACCGTGTGGACGAGCCAGCGGCGCAGGGAGCGGCCGAACGTCGGGGGTTCGTGGCCCTCGATGTCACGGACCTCCAGGCCGAAGAGCTTCTTGCCGAGCGTACGGCCCCACTTGGCGGTGGGCAGTACCTCGTAGAAGGCGCTGACGAGGAACAGGACGCCCAGGACGATGCCCAGGTAGACCGAGGTCGTGCCGTCGACCAGCCAGACCGTGACCTGTTCGCCGGAGAGCTTGGCCGCGTCGATCTTGTCGTTGATGTGGTCGAGCGCCTTCGTGCCGAACGGCACCGCCGCCGCGGCCGTGACCGCGCCGACGACGAGGCTGTCCACCAGCCGGGCGGCCAGCCGCTTGCCGAGCCCCGCGGGCCGGGCCTCCGCCTGCCGCCGGACCACCGCCTGGAACGGGTCCTCCACCACCGGCTTCCAGGGCGCGACCGGCTGATCGTCCTCACCACCGGCGAGCCGGTGCACCTGCTGGGCCCAGGAGGGCTGTCCACCACCGGGCCCGCCGTGCATCGGGAGCGCGGAAGGTGTGGAGGGGGTGGTGGTCTGCGGGGGCACGGCCGGTGTGGGCTGTGCCGGCTGCGGGGGTCGCTGGGCGAAGGAACCCCCGGGCTGCGGCTGCGGCTGCGCCGGCGGGGGTACCTGCGGCTGCCGCTGGGGCGGGGCGGCGGGGGTAGGGGCCGACGAGGCCGAAGCCCCCGGGGCCGGCTGCGGGCTCTGGAGAGGGGTGCTCTGCGGGCCCGAGGGTGCCGTCGGGGGCGTGGGGGTCGCGGTCGGCCCCGCCACCGGGGAGGAGGACCGCTGCTGGGTCAGTCCCAGGGCCTGCTGGGCGGCGGCCTGGGCGTTGGTCAGCGGGGCGCCGAAGACTCCGGCGGGCGTGCCCGCGCCCCCGCCCTGCTGCCCCGTGCGCGGGGAGGGCGTACGGAACGTCATGGTGCCCTCGGGCTGCGACGGCTCCGCGCCCTCGGCCGCCCGGGGGCGCGCGGAGGTGTTCGGGCGGCGGAAGACCACCGTGCCCTGCGGGGCGCCGGGGTCGTCGTCCCCGTCCGCCGGCGGGATCGTCGCCGTACCGTCCGTGCTGGCCGTACCCCCGAACCGGCCGTCGGCGCCGGGCACACCGGGTGCGCCGCCGAACGGGCCCTCGAATCGGGCCTCACCGTCGGCCGTGCCCGCCGCTCGGGCGGGGTCCTCGCCCGGGGCGGGCGTGCGCGGGACCCGGGGGTCGGGGCCCGTCGGGGCGCCCCAGGAGACCCGGCGGTCCTTGTCGCCGCCGAAGCCGGTCTGGCGGGAGCGGTCGGCGCCCCAGGCGGAGGCGGGCTCGGGGCGGTTGCCGTGCAGGGCGTCGGAGGAGGCGGAGCGGCCGCTGCCGGGCTCGGGGTCCTCGTCGAAGAAGTGCGGGCCCGTCTCCTCCACGGCGGAGCCGCCCTGCGGCGGGGCGAGCGGTTCGCCGTCCGAGGGCGCCGGACGGCTGGTGCCCGGCACCCAGGAGGCGCCGTTCCAGTACCGGACATATCCAGGAATGGACGGATCCGGGTAATACCCTTCGCGGGGCCTGTCGTCACCGGGGGCCGGAGTTGGGGCGCTCATGTCCGTCGTCCCGTATCTGTTCGGAGGTGGATAGGGGGTGGTTCGAAAGTCCCGCGAGGGTGCTGTGCGGGACTTTCGAACCACCCCCTGGGGGTCAACCACATCTACCAGACGACGGCAAGTCCCATGACCGCTGCCGCCGGACCTGCCCCATTCGCGCACGGATCTGCTACGGGGAGCGGGCCGTGAACCCCTCGGCGAACGCATCGGTGATCTCAGTGGGTGAACTCGTCGAAAAAAGTTCTGCGAACCCGCGTAATGATCCGGGACCCACTCCGCTCTCACTCGTACGGGCCCGCCCAGGAGGCCCCGTACCGGAGAGGAAGTCACGCCATGCAGCAGACCGTCGTGGAGCGCGAGCTGGAGCTCAAGCTGGTCCTGTCGCCGGAGCACAGCATCGCCGTGCCGGCCAAGCTCGGCTACCGCAGCGACGACCCGTACGCCGTCCACATCACCTTCCACATCAACTCCGACCGGCCCGTGCACTGGACGTTCGCACGCGAACTGCTGGTCGAGGGGGTGTTCCGGCCGTGCGGGCACGGGGACGTGCGGGTGTGGCCGACGAAGGTGTCGGGCCGCAGTGTCGTGCTGATGGCGCTCAGTTCGCCGGACGGGGACGCCCTCCTTGAGGCGCCGGCCGCCCAGGTGTCGGCGTGGCTGGAGCGCACCCTGCGGGTGGTCCCGCCGGGTTCCGAGGTCGAGCGGCTCCGGATCGACGACGGCCTGGCCGCGCTGCTCGCCCCGACCCCGTCCGACGACCTGTACCTGCGGGACCCGTGGCCGTCGGACGAGTCGAAGGACGGTGAGTGACGGCCGGGGGCCCGGTGGGTCAGAAGAGCTTGCCCGGGTTGAGGATGCCCAGCGGGTCGAAGACAGACTTCACCGCCCGCTGCATCTCCATGCCCACCGGCCCGATCTCGCGCGCCAGCCATTCCTTCTTCAGCACGCCCACGCCGTGCTCGCCGGTGATCGTCCCGCCGAGTTCCAGCCCGAGGGCCATGATTTCGTCGAAGGACTCGCGGGCGCGCCGCGACTCGTCGGGGTCCGCCGCGTCGAAGCAGACGGTGGGGTGCGTGTTGCCGTCGCCGGCGTGCGCGACGACCCCGATGGTCAGCCGGTATTTCTCGGCGACCCGCTCGACGCCCTCCAGCAGCTCACCGAGCCTGGAGCGGGGCACGCACACGTCGTCGATCATCGTCGTACCCGCCACCGCCTCCAGCGCGGTGAGCGACAACCGCCGGGCCTGGAGGAGCAGTTCGGACTCCGCCGCGTCGTCCGCCGGTACGACCTGGGTGGCGCCCGCGGCCTCGCACAGCGCCCCGACCGCGGCGAGGTCGGCGGCCGGGTCCGGGGTGTCGAAGGCGGCGAGCAGCAGGGCCTCGGTGGTCTCCGGCAGCCCCATGTGGGCCAGGTCGTTGACGGCCTTCACCGTCGTACGGTCCATCAGTTCGAGGAGCGAGGGGACGTGTCCGCCGGCCATGATCCGGCACACCGCGTCACAGGCCGCCGCGGCCGACGCGAACTCCGCGGCGAGCACGAGCTGCTGCGGCGGCTGCGGCCGCAACGCCAGCACCGCCCGTACGACGATGCCGAGCGAGCCCTCCGAGCCGACGAAGAGCCGGGTGAGGTCGTACCCGGCGACGCCCTTGGCGGTCCGCCTCCCGGTGGACATCAGGCGCCCGTCGGCGAGGACGACGTCGAGTCCGAGGACGTACTCGGCGGTCACCCCGTACTTCACACAGCACAGCCCGCCGGAGGCCGTGCCGATGTTGCCGCCGATCGTGCACATCTCCCAGCTGGAGGGGTCGGGAGGGTAGTAGAGGCCGTGTTCGTTGACCGCGCGGGAGAGGGTGGCGTTGATGACGCCCGGCTCGACCACGGCGATCCGGTCGACGGGGTTGATCTCGAGAATCCGGTCCATCTTGGTGAGGGACAGCACGACGCAGCCCTCGGAGGCGTTGGCGCCGCCGGACAGGCCGGTGCGGGCGCCCTGCGGGACGACCGGGACGCGCAGCTCGGTGGCGGTGCGCATGACGTGCTGGACCTGTTCGACGGTCCGGGGCAGGACCACGACCGCCGGGGTGCCCGCCTCGCAGAAGCTCGCCATGTCGTTGGCGTAGGAGACCGTGACGTCCGGGTCGGTGAGGACGGCCTCCGACGGCAGGCCGGCGAGGAGCCGGTCGACCAGGTTGCCGGTCGTCTCGTCGCTCGGTGCTTGGATACGGCTCATGATCACAGGTTCGCACTCGCGGCCATCGCTGTGAACCCGGCGACGGATGCGGTCCGGTGCCCGGATGCGGTCGTCGTGACGACGCACCCCTGAGAAGCACTGGCTGCGCCCCGTGCTTCTCGGGCTCACGGGAGCCGTTCTTCTAGGGGCCGGGGCGCGGGGAACTGAGCGACCAGCCCCCCAACACACACCGGCCCGCGGCTGACGAACTCGGGGCGAACCCCCTCAGAGATTGCCCCGCTTCTCCTGTTCCCTTTCGATCGCCTCGAACAGGGCTTTGAAGTTGCCCTTTCCGAAGCCCATCGAGCCGTGGCGCTCGATGATCTCGAAGAAGACCGTCGGACGGTCCTGGACCGGCTTGGTGAAGATCTGGAGGAGGTAGCCGTCCTCGTCCCGGTCGGCGAGGATCTTCAGTTCGCGGAGGGTCTCGACGGGGACGCGGGTGTCGCCGACCCACTCCCCCAGGGTGTCGTAGTACGAGTCGGGCGTGTCGAGGAACTGGACCCCGGCCGCCCGCATCGTCCGTACCGTGCGGACGATGTCGTTGGTGTTGAGGGCGATGTGCTGGACGCCCGCGCCGCCGTAGAACTCCAGATACTCGTCGATCTGGGACTTCTTCTTGGCGACGGCGGGCTCGTTGATGGGGAACTTGACCTTCAGGGTCCCGTCCGCCACGACCTTCGACATCAGGGCGCTGTACTCGGTGGCGATGTCGTCGCCCACGAACTCCTTCATGTTCGTGAAACCCATGACCCGGTTGTAGAAGCCCACCCACTCGTTCATCCGGCCCAGCTCGACGTTGCCGACGCAGTGGTCGATGGCCTGGAAGGTGCGCTCGGCGGGCGGTTCGACGACGGGGTCGGCCCGTACGAAGCCGGGGAGGTAGGGGCCGGAGTAGCCGCGGCGTTCGACCAGGGTGTGGCGGGTGGTGCCGTAGGTGGCGATCGCGGCCAGGACGACCGTGCCGTGCTCGTCCTTCAGCTCGTAGGGCTCGGAGACGGAGCGAGCCCCGTGCTCCAGCGCGTAGGCGTACGCCCGGCGCGCGTCCGGCACCTCGATGGCCAGGTCGATCACGCCGTCGCCGTGTTCGGCGACATGCGTGGCGAGGAAGTGGCCCCAGGTGGTGGACGGTTTGACCACCGAGGTGAGGACGAAGCGGGCCGAGCCGTTCTCCAGGACATAGCTCGCGGTCTCCCGGCTGCCCGTCTCCGGTCCGGAGTAGGCGACCAGCCGCATGCCGAAGGCCGTGGAGTAGTAGTGGGCCGCCTGCTTGGCGTTGCCCACCGCGAAGACGACAGCGTCCATTCCCTTGACCGGGAAGGGGTCTGCCTGCCGTGCGGTGTCGGGGACGTGGTGCGTGGTCTGCGTCATGCGCGCAGGCTCCCTCCGTTTCCGCAAGGTGCGCAATAGTTTGCTCTGCGAGTGGACAATCTGCTCAGCTGAACGCCGGTGTCGGCGGGTGTTCTGTACAGGGTGACCACCTCGGGAGGTCTCGTGGCGATCGATCATCTGGACGGGCGGCTGATCCTGCTGCTGGCGCGGGAGCCGCGGATCGGGGTGCTGGAGATGTCCCGGCGGCTGGGGGTCGCGCGCGGCACCGTGCAGGCGCGGCTCGACCGGCTTCAGTCGAATGGAGTGATCCGCGGGTTCGGGCCGCAGGTGGATCCCGCCGCGCTCGGCTACCCGGTGACGGCGTTCGCGACACTGCAGATCAGACAGGGGCAAGGGGCCGACGTACGGGCGCACTTGGCGGGTGTGCCGGAGGTGCTGGAGCTGCACACGACGACCGGCAGCGGCGACATGCTGTGCCGGCTGGTGGCCCGCTCCAACGCCGATCTTCAGCGGGTGATCGACCGGGTTGTCGGTTTTGATGGCATCGTCCGGGCCGCCACGGCGATCGTGATGGAGAACCCCGTTCCGCTGCGGATCATCCCGCTGGTGGAGCAGGCGGCCGAGGACCAGGACAGAACCTAGGGCGGCCTGCGTGGGTGGTGAGGGCGTGTGAGCTTCTGGGAGTACCTGGGCAGCTACCGCGAGCGGTTGCTGTTCGACGCGTACCAGCACGCCAGTGCCGTCTTCCAGTGCACGCTCCTGGCGACCGTCCTCGGCGTGCTGATCGGGGTGGTCGCCCACCGCAGGGAATGGGCGGCGGGCCTCGCGACCACCACGACCTCGGCGATCCTCACCGTCCCGTCCCTCGCCGTGATCGGCCTGCTGATCCCGCTGGTGGGGCTGGGCGTGGCGCCGACGGTGATCGCGCTGACCCTGTACGGGCTGCTGCCGGTCGTACGGAACGCGGTCGTGGGCCTGCGCGGGGTCGACCCGGCGCTGGTCGACGCGGCGAAGGGCATCGGGATGTCCCGGCTCGCGCGGCTGCTGCGGGTCGAGCTGCCGCTCGCCTGGCCGGCGATCCTCACCGGCATCCGGGTCTCCACGCAGATGCTGATGGGCATCGCGGCCGTCGCCGCGTACGCCTCCGGGCCCGGCCTCGGCAACGAGATCTTCCGGGGCATCGCCTCTCTGGGCAGTGCGAACGCGCTCAACCAGGTCCTCGCGGGCACGCTGGGGATCGTCGTTCTGGCACTGCTGTTCGACGCCGGGTACGTGCTCGTGGGGCGGCTGACGATCTCCAGGGGGATCCGTGGGTGAGAGCGGCACTACGGGCGCTTTGGGTACCACAGGCGCTACGGGTGCTACAGGTGCTATGAGCTCTACGGGTGCTACAGGTGCTATGAGCTCTACAGGTACTACGGGTGCTACGGGTGCTACGGGTGCTACGGGTGCAACAGCGGCGACGGGGGCGGCCATCGAGTTGGTCGACCTCACCAAGCGGTATCCAGGCAGCGATCACCCCTCCGTCGACGGCGTCACCATGGAGATCAAGGCCGGCGAGACCGTCGTGTTCGTCGGGCCGTCCGGGTGTGGCAAGTCGACGACGCTCAAGATGATCAACAGGTTGATCGAGCCGTCCGGTGGGTCCATCCGGATCAACGGTGAGGACGTGACCGGCATCGATCCGGTGAAGCTGCGGCGCAAGGTGGGTTACGCGATCCAGTCGTCCGGGCTGTTCCCGCACATGACCGTCGCCCAGAACATCGCGCTGGTGCCGAAGATGATCGGCTGGTCCGCGTCCCGGGTCAGGGCCCGGGTGGAGGAGATGCTCGACCTCGTGGGGCTCGACCCGGGCGAGTTCCACGACCGGTATCCGCGCCGACTCTCCGGTGGTCAGCTGCAGCGGGTGGGCGTGGCGCGGGCGCTCGCCGCCGATCCGCCCGTGCTGCTGATGGACGAGCCGTTCGGGGCGGTGGACCCGATCACCCGGGAGCACCTCCAGGACGAGCTGATCCGGCTCCAGCACGAGCTGCGCAAGACGATCGTGTTCGTCACGCACGACTTCGACGAGGCGGTGAAGCTGGGCGACCGCATCGCCGTACTGCGGGAGCGGTCGCGTATCGCGCAGTTCGACACCCCGGAGGCGATCCTCACCGCCCCGGCCGACGACTTCGTGTCCGGGTTCGTGGGCGCGGGCTCCGCGCTGAAGCGGCTCAACCTGACGCGCGTACGGGATGTGGGGGTCACCCACTGCCCGACGGCGAGAATGGACGATCCGCTGCAGCAGGTGTTCAACCGGCTGCGGTCGAGCGGTGCCGGCGGGGCGTCCGGTGCGAACGAGGTGCTGCTGCTCGACCGGCGCGGGCGTCCGTACCGGTGGCTGCGGCGCGGGGATCTGATGCGGGCGACGGGTTCACCGGCGCGGGCCGGGACTCCGGTGCACACCACGGTGACCAGGGACGCCACGCTCCGGGACGCCCTGGAGGCCGTACTGACCGACCGCACGGGGCGGGGGCGAGTGGCGGTCACCGGGCGGCACGGCGAGTACGTGGGCGTCGTGGACATCCAGACGCTGCTGAGCTCGGTCCACGGGGTGCTGGAGGCCGAGCGTCGGAGAGGGCGGGAGGGGTGACCGCCTCCGAGGTGGACGCGACGGTTCCGGCGCCGGACGAGACCGGTGCCGTACCCGGCGCGCCGGGCGGGACCGGTGCCGTGCCGGGTACGCCGGGCGGGACCGGTGCCGTACCGGGTACGCCGGGCGGGACCGGTGCCGTACCGGGTACGCCTGAGGAGATGCGGGCCGTACCGGCCGTACCGGAAAAGACCGCCTGCGCATCCCCCTTCCCCAGGCTGACCTGGCAGAAGCTGACCCTCCTGCCGACCGTCCTGATCGTCGTCCTCCTCAGCACCTGGCTCTGGTTCCGGCAGGCCGAGCTGGACGCGATCTCCGAGAACGCGCTGTCGAACGGGCAGGTGTGGCAGGCCCTGTGGCAGCACATCGAGCTGACCGTGATCTCCACCGCCCTCGTGCTGGTCATCGCGATCCCGCTGGGCGTCCTGCTGACCCGCCCGGCGTTCCGCCGGGCCACCCCGGTGGTGATGACGATCGCCAACGCCGGTCAGGCGACCCCGGCGATCGGCCTGCTCGCCCTGCTGGTGATCTGGCTGGGCATCGGCAGAACGGCGGCGCTGATCGGCATCGTCGCGTACGCCGTGCTGCCGGTGCTGTCGAACACGATGGCGGGCCTGAAGGCCAACGACCCGACCCTGCTGGAGGCCGCCCGGGGCATCGGCATGTCCCCGGCGGGCGTGCTGACCAGGGTGGAGCTCCCCCTGGCCGTACCGCTGATCCTCGCGGGCGTACGCACCGCGCTGGTCCTGAACGTGGGTACGGCGACGCTCGCCACCTTCGGCGGGGGCGGCGGCCTGGGCGTCCTGATCACGACCGGGATCACCAACCAGCGCATGCCGGTCCTGGTCCTGGGCTCGCTCCTGACGGTCGCCCTGGCCCTGCTGGTCGACTGGCTCGCCTCACTGGCGGAGCTGCTGCTGCGGCCTCGGGGGTTGGAGGCGGAGACGTGAGGCGACGCGGATGGCTGCTGACGGTGTTGGCGGTTCTTCCGGCGGTTCTGCTCGTGCCGGGCTGTGGGCTGACCAGCGGCTCCCCCATGACGGACGACGTACGACCGGGCTCGATCGGCCGGGGCAGGCCGCTGGCCGGCGCCGAGCTGACCGTGACCTCCAAGGACTTCACCGAGAACCTGATCCTCGGCGCGATGATGGGCATCGCCTTCCAGGCGGCGGGCGCGGAGGTGCTCGACCGCACGGGTATCCAGGGTTCCTTCGGCGCCCGGGAGGCGGTCAGAAGCGGTGACGCGGACGCCATGTACGAGTACACGGGCACCGCCTGGATCACGTACCAGGGGAACAGCACACCCATCGCGGACCCTCGGCGCCAGTGGGAGGCGGTACGGGACGCGGACCTGAGGAACGGCCTGACCTGGCTGCCGCCCTCCACCCTCAACAACACCTACGCCCTGGCCATGAACCGGACCAACTCCCGGAAGTACGGCACGAGGACCCTCTCCGACGTGTCCCTGCTGTCGGCGAACTCCCCCAAGGCCGTCACCCTCTGCGTGGAGAACGAGTTCGCCAACCGCGCCGACGGGCTCCCGGGCATGCAGGAGGCGTACGGCATGAACCTGCCCACCGGGAACATCACCCAGATGGACACCGGGATCATCTACGCCCAGGCGGCCAAGGGCAGCTGCGCGTACGGGGAGGTCTTCACGACCGACGGGCGCATCGCGTCGATGGGGCTGGCCGTGATGGAGGACGACCGCAAGTTCTTCCCCAACTACAACGCGGCCCCCGAGATCAACTCCCGGACCTTGAGGCAATGGCCACAGATCGCCGACGTACTCGTCCCCCTCACGAAGAAGCTGAACAACGACGTGGCTCGGGGACTGAACGCGAAGGTGGACGTGGACGGGGAGGATCCGCATCGGGTGGCGCTGGAGTGGATGGTGACGGAGGGGTTCGTGGAGGTGGGGTGAGGTGGGGGCTCGTTGAGCGAGACAGGCCCAGTTACAAAGAAAGCCTTGCAAATGCTTCTTTGCATAGATACCTTTGGACGCATGCCGGAACCCCAACCCAAACCCGAGCGCGTACCCGAACCGCTCAGCGTCCGCTCACTGGACACCCGCTCCCTGCGCGGCCTCGCGCACCCTCTCCGGATGCGGCTGCTCGGCGCCCTCCGCCAGGGTGGCCCGGCCACCGCGTCACAGCTGGCGGAGAAGTTGGGCGAGTCCAGCGGCGCGACCAGCTACCACCTGCGCCAGCTCGCCGCGTACGGCTTCGTCGAGGACGATCCGGAGCGCGGGAAGGGGCGGGAGCGGTGGTGGAAGGCCGCGCATGAGGGCACGCGCATCGACGTCGACCTCTACAAGGACCCGAATCCTGAGGTACGCGGTGCCGTCGACATCCTGGTGCACTCGATCGCGAACAACCACACCCAGGAACTCTCCACCTGGCTCGGCACGATGCGGGAATGGCCGGTCGAGTGGGTGACCCACTCCGACCTCAGCGACTTCACGCTCCGGCTGACGCCCGCGCTCGCCGGTGAGCTGACCGAGAAGGTCCACGCGCTCATCGAGGAGTACCGCACGCGCGCCACGGCCGACGACCCGGAGGCCGAGCAGGTACGCGTCCACACGCACACCTTCCCCATCCGCACGGACTGAGCACGAGCCGAAAACGGACCGAAACCGGACCGAACACCGACCAGACGCGGACCGAAAGGGGCCACTCCGATGCTTCCCGAGACCTATCTAGCCCAGCACCACGCCCACGCCGCCGAACTCCGCGCCGAGGCGGACGCCCACCGCCTGGCCGCCGAAGCACGTGGGCCCGTCGTCGCCGGAGCCCGGCGGCCGCACGGCCTGCGCGTCAGCGTCGGCTGGGCTCTGGTGACCGTCGGACTGCGACTGGCCGGCGCACCCAGGGTCGCGCCCGCTCCCTAACAGCTGGGGACCTTGCCCTTGCCCGATTCCAGGGCCACCAGGGCGTTCACCGCGCCCTTCAGGGTCGTCACCGGGATGAGGCGCAGGCCCTTGGGGAGTTCTGCCTCGGCGTCGGCGCACTCCGCCCTCGGTACGAGGAAGACGGTGGCGCCGTCGCGGCGGGCGGCCTGGGTCTTGAGGGGGACGCCACCCACGGCACCAACGTTGCCGGCGTCGTCGATGGTCCCCGTACCGGCGATGACACGGCCGCCGGTGAGGTCACCGCCGCTGCCGTCGCCGTCGAGCTTGTCGACGATGCCGAGTGAGAAGAGCAGACCGGCGCTGGGGCCGCCGACGTCGGCGAGGCGGAGGGTGACCTTGATGTCACCGGAGTCCTCGCCGAGGTAGCCGAGGGCCGCCTCGGTCGCGGTGTCCTGGGACTCCTTCATGGCGGCCTCGTTGTGCTTCTGGATCTCCTCGACGGTGTCGCCGGTCGGGTAGACCGAGTCGCGCGGCATCACCGCCTGATCCTCGCGGAACCAGGCGTCGATCACATCACCGAGGCCGACGCGCGCGTCCGGGCCGGTCGCCTCGATCGTCGTCATCCGCAGCTGCCCGGTCGTCGTCCGGGGCTTCGCGCCACTGATCGTGATCACCGGGTCGCCCTTGTTCTCGCCCAGCACATTCGCCGTCATCCCCGGCTGCGCCACGGAAAACGGCAACGGCGCGAACACCGCCGTGGCAAGCAGCGCCGCGACAGGCAGAGCACACACACCCACGGCAACGGGACGCGAAAGACTGGAGAGACGAGAGAGCACGGAGTCAATCTAACGAACGTGGCTGCGGGCGGTCGTGCCGCCGGGGCGGCACCCGTCCCAAAGAGACCGGCCACTCCCGTGCGACACCGGGCAGGCGCCGGTGAGCGAGTCCCACCCCCGCCCAGCCGAAGCCACCGGGCACTACTGCGCCAAGCCCAAGCCCGGACCCAAGCCCCGGACCCCGAACCCAAGCCCGGACCCGAGCCCCGAACCCAAGCCCGGACCCGAACTCAGCCCCAGATCCGAACCCGAGCCCCAGGCTCAGCCCCAGCTACCAGCCACCCCGCTCACCGCAACGCGTCCGCCACCTCCCGAGCCGCATCCATCACCCGCGGCCCCACCCGCTCCGGTATCGCGTCCGCCAGCATCACGACTCCCACACTCCCCTCCACCCCGGTCACTCCGAGCAGCGGCGCGGCGGCCCCACTGGCCCCGGCCTCCAACTCCCCGTGCGTGAGCGTGTACCCGGGGTCGGCCGCTGACGGCTGCCGCGCCGAGAGGATGGCCCGTCCGGCGGCCCCCCGGTCCAGCGGATGCCGAAAGCCGGCCCGATAGGCCACGTGGTAGTCCGTCCACGTCGGCTCCACGACGGCGACGGCCAGCGCCTCGCTCCCGTCGACGAGTGTCAGATGGGCGGTCGCCCCGATGTCCTCAGCCAGCGACCGCAACGCGGGCAGCGCGGCCTCGCGTACGAGTGGATGCACCTGGCGGCCGAGGCGGAGTACACCGAGCCCGACCCGGGCACGTCCGCCCAGGTCACGGCGTACAAGAGAGTGCTGCTCCAGAGTGGCGAGCAGGCGGTAGACAACAGTCCGGTTCACCCCGAGTTTGTTGGACAACTCGGTGACGGTCAGCCCGTGGTCGGTGTCGGCGAGCAGCTTGAGGACACGCAGTCCCCGGTCGAGCGTCTGGGAGGTCTCCGCGGTCACGACGCCCACTCCTTCGTGGTGAGGGCGGCGGCCCACGTCGCGGCGGATGCGTCACCGGTCCCGTTCGGCGACGCGCTACAGAGGGCCGCCGATTGGCTGGGCCCGGATCCCGTCCGGGCGAAGTCGCTTCACGGCTGCGCTCCGCGGCGGCGCTGCCACGGGGCGTATGCGTAGCGGGAATGTAAACGAGGCGGTTCGCTCAGCGGAAGACTCCGTCCAGAATCCGGTCACTGGCCGGTACGGACTACTTCCTTTTGTCTCGATATGTGCGGGCGCCCCTCGCCCGGCGTGCACGGCACCCGCACACAGCGCACATGCCCTCGCGCACGCCCGTAGCGCTCTCCGGACACCCACGCGCACCCCCACACGCTCCCGAGGGCAAGGACGACGGTGAGGACGACGCCGAGGATGACAACTGCCCCGGCCCCGAACGTCACTGCATCCGCGTCGCCCACTCCTGCACCTTGGCGATCCGCTGCCGCAACTGCCCCGCCGTGGCCTCCGCGCTCGGCGGTCCGCCGCACACGCGCCGCACCTCGGTGTGAATGACACCGTGCGGCTTGCCGCTCTGGTGGGAGTACGCGCCGACCATGCCGTTGAGCTGTTTACGCAGCTCAAGCAGCTCCTTGTGGGTGACGACCGGCCGCCGGTCGGCCGGCAGCTCCACGAGATCGGCCTCGGCGTCCGGCTTCTTGCGGCTGTGCGCGATCTGCCGCGCCTGCCGCTTCTGCAGCAGCAACTGCACCTGGTCAGGCTCCAGCAGCCCCGGAATCCCGAGGTAGTCCTGCTCCTCCTCGCTCCCGGGGTGGGCCTGCATGCCGAACTCGGCGCCGTTGTACATGACCCGGTCGAACACCGCGTCGGACTCCAGCGCCTCGAACGGCAGCATGTCCTGCTCGCCGGTGTCCTCGTCCTGCTCCCTCTCCGCCTCCTGGAGAAGCTTCTCCTCCTCGGCGTACGGGTCCTCCTCGCCCTCCTTCTTCGGCTTGTCGAGGGCGTGGTCCCGCTCCACCTCCATCTCGTTGGCGAAGGTGAGCAGGTCGGGGATGGTCGGCAGGAACACGGACGCGGTCTCGCCGCGCCGCCGGGACCGCACGAAACGTCCGACGGCCTGGGCGAAGAACAAGGGAGTCGAGATGGTGGTGGCGTACACCCCCACGGCCAGCCGGGGCACGTCGACACCCTCGGACACCATCCGCACGGCGACCATCCACCGATCGGTGCTGCCACTGAACTCGTCGATACGGTCCGAGGCCCCGGAGTCGTCCGACAGCACCAGCGTCGCGCTCGTGCCCGTGATCTCCCGGATCAGCTTGGCGTACGCGCGAGCCGAGTCCTGGTCGGTGGCGATGACGAGGGCACCGGCGTCGGGGATGCCCTTCCTGACCTCGGTCAGCCGCTGGTCGGCGGCGCGCAGCACACTCGGCATCCACTCGCCGCGCGGATCGAGGGCCGTACGCCAGGCCTGGCTGACCGCGTCCTTGGTCATCGGCTCGCCGAGCCGGGCGGCGATCTCGTCCCCCGCCTTGGTCCGCCAGCGCATGTTGCCGCTGTAGGAGAGGAAGATGACGGGCCGCACTACGTTGTCGGCGAGCGCGTTGCCGTAGCCGTACGTGTAGTCGGCGGACGACCGCCGGATCCCGTCCGTCCCCTCCTCGTACGTCACGAAGGGGATGGGGTTGGTGTCGGACCGGAAGGGCGTACCGGTCAGCGCGAGCCGTCGAGTGGCGGGCTCGAACGCCTCAAGACAGGCCTCACCCCAGGACTTGCTGTCACCGGCGTGGTGGATCTCGTCGAGAATGACCAGAGTCTTGCGCTGTTCGACGCGATTTCGATGCAGCATGGGCCGGACACCCACACCCGCGTACGTGATCGCGACCCCGTCGTACTCCTTGCTGAGCGGCCCCGCGCTGTACTCGGGATCCAGCTTGATCCCTATCCGTGCGGCGGCCTCGGCCCACTGCTTCTTCAGATGCTCGGTGGGCGCGACGACGGTGACCTGCTGCACGACATGGTGATGCAGCAACCACGACGCGAGCGTCAGCGCGAAGGTCGTCTTCCCGGCGCCCGGGGTCGCGACCGCGAGAAAGTCCCGCGGCTGCTCCTGGACGTACTTCTCCATCGCCCCCTGCTGCCAGGCACGCAGCTTGCTGGCGGTACCCCATGGGGCACGGCCGGGGAAGGCGGGTGAGAGGTGGTGGCTCGATGTCGAGGAGGCGGCGGTGGTAGTCACGGTCTCCGGGTCTGGTGGGTCGGGCGGCTCGGCGGCGACGCGGCGAGGACATCTCGCCGACGTATGACAACCGGGCCACCCTACCGGCGCCGAAGCCACGTCAACGCGCGTACGCCACCGACTCACCCCGGGATGGGATTCACCTCACAGATCACACCACGCTCGGTCCACGTCGAAGCGGAGCCCGACAGATGCCGGTTCATGTGCGGGAAGAACCAAGTGGCGCACGTCGTCCGCCCTGAGCTGCTTCGCGAGGTTCAGCAGCTCGGTCGGGCAGCGTGAAGCAGGCAGCGTGAAACAGGACGTCAGGACGTCACACGGCCTCCGGTGCAACTCGGCGCCGGCCTTCAGCACATGCTCGGCCGCCTCGTCGTACAGTCGCCGGCGCTCGCTCACGGCCGCCGTCACCGCGCCGTGCGCCAAGTCCCGAACACTGCGCCCTTCCGCCTCCGCACGGTCGCGCAGGGCGTCGAGCTCTTCGTCCGTGAACCACAGGTTCAGTTCAGCCATGCCGGGACCGTGGGGCCCGCATCCATCTCTCCACCACGCGGCACCCATCAACGCGCTCCCCCCTCTCCCGCCCTCAACCGCGTAGTCACCCACGCCCCCACCAACGCCACCCCCGCCATGGGCAGGAACACCGCCGCGAAGGCCGCCGGGTGCGAACCGGCGGTCGTCGAGGCCGTCGTGGTCGTATGGGCGACCGTGCCGCCGCCCAGCGCGGCGAACGCGGCGCCGCCCGCGGCCAGCAGCAGCGCGTTGGAGAGGCCGTCGGAGATCTGGAGTGCGGCGGAGTTGGCACCGGCCTCCTCCGGGGCGGACAGGTGCAGCAGGAGGACGCTGGTGGAGGAGATCACCAGGCCCATCCCGAAGCAGCCCAAGCCCCACGCCACCGCCACGGTCCAGGCCGGCACCGCCTCGATCAGCACACTCGGCGCCCCCGCGATCGCGGCCGCGACCAGCAGCATCCCGAACGTCATCAGCCGCTCCCGGTACGGCTCCACCCGTGCCCGCGTCTGCACCCACGACCCCAGTGCCCAGGTCGCGCCACCGGCCGCGAGCGAGAACCCGGCGAGCGTCGGCGACAGCCCCCGCTGGGTGACCAGCATCAGCGGCACGAACGACTCGGCGGAGACGAACGCCCCCGCCGCCACCCCGCGCAGCAGCACCACGGACGGCAGCCCGCGCACCGCCCGGTACGTACCGCGCGGCAGCAGCCCCAGCACCGCGGGCACCAGCAGCGCGGCCCCCGCCACCGCCGGCACCAGCGACCACCACCGCAGCTCCTGGGCGGCGTACTGCAACAGCCCCGCGCCGAGCGATATGCCGAGCGCGAGCCGGATGCGCCGCCGGTCGAACGACGCTACCGGGACCCCCTCGACCGGTCCCGACGCCCGGCGCCGTATCTGCGGCAGCGCGAGCGCCAGCGGGAACACGACCAGCACCGGGATGCCCACGAACACCCAGCGCCAGCCGAGGTGTTCGGTGACGGTTCCCGCCGCGAGCGGTCCGACCACCGACGGCACCACCCAGCCCGCCGCGAACGCCGCCATGATCGCCGGCCGCAACCGCTCCGGATACGCCCGCCCCACCACCACGTACAACGCGACGATCACCAGCCCGCCGCCGAACCCCTGCACGGCCCGCCCGAGGACGAACAGCCACATCGCCCCGGCCGTCCCCGACAGCAGCAGACCGGCCGCGAAGGCGCCGATGCCCGTCGTCAACGCCCCCAGCGGCCCGCTGCGGTCCGACCACTGCCCGGCCAGCACCATCCCGAACAGGCTCGTAGTGAAGTACGCCGAGAACGCGAACGCGTACGCCGAGACCCCGTCCAGCTCCTTGGCCGCGACCGGCATCGCCGTCCCGACCGCCATCGCCTCGAACGCGATCAGCACCACCACGGAGACGATGCCGACACTGAGCGCCCGATGGGACCGCCCGAGCACACCCTCCTCGCACTCGGCGACAGCGGCGGGATCGGTGTCGTGCGCGAGCGCGGGATCACGGGGTTCGAGGGCGGCCATGCCCGTCAGCGTAAGGGCCACATCCGACATTGACCCCTGTCCGCAGTCCCGCACCGAGTGGGACCTTGGTCGTACGACCGTCACACCCGACGCGCGTTCACACCCCGTTCACGGCCGTTCACGCACGACCCTTCGCGCGGCGGTTCATGAACGGCGTATGGCAGTCCCGTTGCAGCCCGCGCGTCTCCCTTGAGCCCACTCCCGCCCCGGCCTACGGTCTACACATCGAGTTCGGAGCGAGCACACCAACCGCTCGCTCCAGACCCGGCCGTGTGCCCGAGTGGCTTAGGGACTCGCCTGCAAAGCGAGGCACGTGGGTTCAATTCCCGCCACGGCCTCTATGGCCTTGACCAGGCAAAACGAAAGGGCGGCACCCCTCCCGGGACGCCGCCCTTTCGCATGTCCGTCTCACTTTCCGTCTCGTTCCCTCGTCGAGGGACGCTCAGGAAGCGACGGAGCAAGAACAACTCACTCCTCGTCGACGAGGGGGCCCATGGCAAGGATTTGCTCTCTCTTCGGCTTCCATTGCCACGCCGAGATCTCGACGTACAGCTGACTCATAGTCTCGCCAAGCTCACGAAGATCGTGCTCCTGCGCTGGCTGCCTGTACGGCTCCGGCTTATTCCGACGACTACGCCAGGTACTCCACTCCTGCGTGCCATGGCTGACTGTCCAAAGCCCGTGAACGTATTGATCACGGCGGCTAAAAGCTGCTCTGCATCGGCTCAGAATGCCGTTAAGCGCCTCCAGCCTGCCCGGGGTCATATCTGGCTGCGCCTTGGCAAGAGCTTGGCTCAGGTCAATCAACCGGGACACACCTTCACCAGCCGCGATCAGAGATCCGTGAGCGCTTCCGCTGAGCCCTCCGACCAGCAAACGAAGCATGAACTCCAGGCTCCCGGCGTTCCGCACCATGGAACCGAGCAAGTACACAAGCTCTTTGTCTGACGGGTCTACTTCCTTGGTCACGTGGAAGATCGTGGCACACCGGCTCCCTCTGTGGCAGCAGAATTTGGCGGTAGCGGAGGGCCCAAGGGGTCTCAGTTGGCCGGTACGAGGGCTCCGGCGGCGCCGTCGTCGTCACCGTCCTGCCGGTCGGCCGCCTCGGCCTTCCAGATCAGTCCGTCGACCTGCCGCGCCACGTCGGACCGTACCGCGTCGACCATGTGTTGATACCGGGCGGCCATGGCGGTCGTCGACCACCCCATCAGACCCATGACGGCGCGCTCGGGAACACCGAGGATGAGCAGAACCGTGGCGGCGGTGTGGCGCGCGTCGTGCAGACGGCCGTCTCGGATCTTCGCCTCGGTCAGCAGAGCCTTCCACTCCGCCCAGTCCCTTCGATGGGAGGGACTGCGACCGTGCTCGTCAGGGAATACCAACCCGCCTTCCACCCACTTCTTCCCGGCCGCTTCCCGCTCGGCGTTCGTCGCCTCGCGATGGGCCCGTAGCAGGTCAACGAGCTGTTCCGGGAGGCCGACCGCCCGGCGCCCGGCGCGAGACTTAGTGGTGGACGTCTCCGGGTTGCTGCGCCGCCGCTGCGGGCAGTACCCGGCCTTACGTCCGCAGGGCTCCGGGCACCCGTGCGCGTACTGCGGCCGGTGGCGACTGCGGCGGACCATCAGGAACCCGGCATCGAGGTCCACGTCCTCCCACGTCAGGCCCAGCACTTCCCCTTGCCGGAGTCCGAGAGCGAGGGCGACGGCCCAGCGTGCGGAGTTGCGGTTCTGATCGGCGGCCTTCAGCAGCCGCTTTACCTCCTCCACGGTGTAGGGCTCCACCTCGTAGTCACCCACCTTGGGGGCCTTCGCCAACTGAACGGGGTTCTTACCGAGATGGCCGCGCCGTACGGCCTCGTTGAGCGCGGTCCGGAAGGTGCGGTGCACCTGGTGAGCGGTCGCGGCCTTGCTGCCGTTGGCCTGCATCTTGGCGTAGAAGACCTCGATGTGCTCCGGGTTGAGCTTGTCGAGACGGTGGGCGCCCAAGCCGGGGATGAGGTGCCTCCGCACTGCAACGCCGTACCCGACCATGGTGTTGTCGTTGACGGCGAGGGGCGCCACGTTCTCGATCCAGTGCGTCAGCCACGCCGTGACCGTCCACGGCTTGCCCGGCTTGCGCACGGTCTTGGCGTCCCGCTGCTTCTCCAACTCCCTTACTGCATCGGCGACTTCGGCGCGGGTCTTGCGCTCGACGTGGCGACGGTCGGGCTTGCCGTCGTCGCGGGTGCCGACGGTGACGCGGCCGTGCCATTTCCCGTCCTTGCCCTGGTAGATGGAGGATCGGCCGTTGGGCTGGCGGGTGCGCTTCTTCTCTTCTGCCATGTGTACTCCTCAGGCGGCCGGGGCGATGGTGATGGTGGCGGTGGGGTGCTGCTGCTTCATGCGGCGGCGGGTAACGAACTCCGGCACGGCGTCGGCGGGGACCCTGCGGAGGTGGCCGACGGTGATGGACTCCAGCTCTCCAGCACGGATGAGCCGGTAGCAGACGGTGCGGCCGATCTGGAGGCGGCGGGCGGCCTCTTCGACGGTGAGCAGAACGAGGGTGGGGTCGATGGCATCGGCGAGTTGGGCCGTGTCCATGCGGGTGACTCTCCTTCGTCGCATGACGGCGGGGGCTCTCGCCCCCCTCTCAGGAGTCCGCTACATCCGCTACATCCGCTACATCGCAGGTCAGAGGGGGTGTTTGGTGTAGCGGATGGCGGCGATGTAGCGGCTACGGCGTCGGTGCGGGCGCGTGGCCGTAGCCGCTACATCGGGGGTTTGCCGCTACGGCCTCAGGTGCTTTGACCTGGGGCGTAGCGGCTGTAGCGGATGTAGCGCTTCTCAGAGGCGGGGCGGGGGCGGGCAGTAGCGGGCCCACGCGTCGGTGAGGTCGTCGGCGTAGAAGCCCTTGAGGACGCCGCCGCTGGTTCGGATGTTGCGGGAGGCGATGGGCTCGTTGTCCGCCGTCATGTACTCGCCGAGCATCTTGGACAAGCGCCGGTTGTCGAGCGGGCGGCCGCCCAGGTCGGCCCACGGGGCGTCGTCGAGGGCGTTGAGCCGGTCGAGGATGGCGACGGTGGGCAAGCGGTCGATGCCGATGAGGACGTGGTCGCGCAGGTCGGTGAGCAGGCGGATACCGAGGCTGCCTTTGTCGTTGGCCTGTGAGGCTTTGACCAGGGCCACGCACGCCTCCCGTGCACGGCGCGGCCATTCACCGCCGACGACGTCCGCGATGGCGAGGAGGGGTTCCCACACGTCCGCCGGGCGGTCGGTGACCCCTTCGGGCATGTCCGGCCACGCTCCCATGACGAACCCGCGTGCTTGTTCGGCCCACTCTGCGAGGCGGTCGCGCAGCTTGTTGCCCTCCGGCTCGTGCAGTCCGGCGCGGAAGGGTTCGACGTGTTCGTTCCGGGCGCGGCGGCGCATGCGGATGATGACGGAGCGGGTCAGGATCGTGTCGGGCAGGGAGCCGAGTCCGGCGACGGCGAGCGCGGTGTAGGAGGGGAAGGGGGTCACGGTCTGCTGGTCGCCGACGCACCTGTATGTGACGCCCTTGCGGCGGTGGCCTGCGTTGATGAACCCGCGTAGCTCCTCGTTGTCGCCTGCCTTCGGGCCGAAGACGGTGTCGATCTCGTCGAAGAGGATCGTGGGCCGCCCGTTGGGGTCGGATACCGACCGGAAGAGGGCGGCGGCGGACGCGTTCACGGCGACCATGGGGCGCGGTACGAGGGTTTCCACGATCTCCAGCGCCCGTGACTTCCCGGAGCCGGGTTCCGGGGACAGGAAGGCGATGCGGGGCGTGGAGTCGAAGCAGTCGATGAGGTGGGCGTGCGCGTCCCACAGCGCCACGGCGACGTAGGCGGCCTCGTGGGGGAAGACGTTGAAGCGGCGGTGGAAGGCTTCCACCCCGTCGAGCAGTGCGGCCCCGTTGATGGTGGCGGTCATGCGGCGGCCCTTCCTTCCTGGGTGGTGCGGAGCGGGCAGGTGTCGCGGTGGGCTTCGTGGGCCTCGATCAGGGCGAGCACGCGGCCATAGCCGACGGCACTGCGGTCCCACCCGCACAGGCACTTGGAAGTGGCGGTGGGGGTCGCGCCGCGCGGCACGACGATGTGCAGCCATCCGACGGGGTATCGGCCGTCGCCCTGCGGCGGGTCAGAGCGAAGGGCAGTTCGGGCGCCCTTGCGGGCGGCGCCTTTCGGCTCGCCCACGGCCGTCTCGCGTGCGGCCGGTTCAGCGGCATGCGGGGTCGTCGTGGTGGGGGTGATGCTCTTCAAGGGGGGATGGCGGCGGGTGGTCATGCGGCTTTCCGTCCGCGCTGGTTGTGGGCGATGGACCAGTTCAGGGCGCTGCGCAGAGTGGAGCGGCACTCGGCGGCGGTGAGTCCGACGGCCTCGCCAGCCCCTTGAAGAGCCTGCTCGACCACGTGTCGGGGGAGGTCGCCCCATGCGACGAAGCGTCCCAGGGCGCGCGCCGCACGGAACAACCTCGTTGCCCGCTCGCCGACTTGGGCCCCGGTGACGTTCCGCGTCTCATTCGCGAGCGCTACATCCGCATATCGGCGAGATTGCGCCGTTACGGGCCCTGAAGGGGTCTGTGCGGGCTTGGGGGCGGGTTTCAGGATGCTCAGCAGCCACGCGGGGAGTGAGGCCGCCACAGGGCCGCCTACGGCCTCGTAGGGTCCGGCGGGGGTGATGCTGCCCGCTGCGACGACGTAGCCGCCCCATGCGCGAGTGTCGACCAACTTGCCGATGGTGCCTGCCGTGTTGGCCAGCCGCACCCCGGTCGGGGTGGTGAAGTACAGGTGCTCCCCGCCGCTCGCGGTCCGCGTCCGGTAGGTGGCGGGGACTGGGTGTCCGGCGCGCTCGCAGAGCGCCCCGAAGGTTGTCGCGCCGTCAGGCGTGTCCGAACTGCTGTTGTCTTTGGGCATGTCGAGGTCGACGACGACCAGAGCGGACGGGCCGGTCGCGATGCCCACGTTGTACGGGGCCCGTGCCCACGTCGCGCGGATCAGCTCGGGGTCGGTGGTGGCGCGCTGCTCCCACTTCCGGTGCCCGGCGGTGCAGGGTCCGGTACGGGGGCATGCGGCCTCGCCGTGGAGGGCGGGGCGCTTGGTGCCGGGGCGCAGCGGGAAGACGTGCCACCCGCGCTCGGCCGCGTCGAGAGCGGCGCGCAGCAGCACTCGCCGGGGGTCGGTCGGTTGCGTCATGCTGGGAGATCTCCAGTTCCTTGATGGGTGACTGGCTGGACAAGGGCGGCCCCGACTTCATTGGCGTGAGGGGGGCCGCCCTTGGCGTAGCTAGGTGTTCTTGGAGCGGGCGAGCTTGAAGGTGATGCCGCCGACGCCGATGGGTCCGGCGGTGGTGGCGATGACGGTGATGGCGTGGGCGGTGGCGTCGAGGAGGGTGCAGAGCGCGAGGACCAGGCCCCAGGTGCCGAACGCGGCGGCTCCGGCGACGCCGAAGGTGATCAGGACGCGGCGCCATGGGATGCCGGTGTGGTCGGGGCTCTGGACGACGATGACGACGGGGGCCCCGGTGGTTTCGGCGCGGCGCCAGTCGTCGGCGGGTATGTGCGGGGCGATGATCCCTGGCGGGTCACGGTGCGACATGCGGAATCCCTTCTCTGAGTGGTGCAGGGAGGCGGAAGCACCCCCTGTCGGGAGGCCTCTGGAGGGGGGTTTCAGGGGCGTTGACCTGCGAGCCTCCCTGACTCCCTGAACGATCATTCGTGCAGGTCAGGGGCAGGGAGGCAGGCCAGGGAGGGGGTGAGGGAGTTCTCCCTGCATCCCTGGCCCGGCGGAGGTCCCTTCCCTGTCATCCGGAGGCGGAAGCGGAACCGTCCTCGGGCCGGTTGGCGAGGGCGCAGGCGAGGCGGTCGCGGCCGACGACCATGACGCCGTCGGACTTGTACGGCTCGGCGCCGGTGCCGTCGAGGACGCGCTTGAGGTCGATGAACGACCACTTGCCGTAGGCATCCGCGTTCAGGGCGGCGAGCCGCTTGAGGACGTCCTGCGTGCGCACCCGCGCCGCGTCCCCGACCACAGCGGCGATGTCGGCGAGCGGGTCACGCTCCTCACCCCGCTCGATGGCGTGGAGGGTGGTGACGCCGTCGCGCAGGGCCTTGGCGCGGTCGGTGATGGCTTCGGCCGCGTCGTCGTCGATGTAGTGCGTGCGCACAGTGATGGCGGCCTGTCCGGCCGGGATGTCGATACCGGAGGAGGCGACGACCAGGGTTCCCTGGTCCAGGCCGGGGCGCAGCATGTTGGGGGCGGCGCCGCCGTCGACGGCCTTGTCCCCGAGTGCCATGCGGGCCTGGGACTCGGTGCCGAGCGCGAGGGAGGCGCGGGTGTGGGCGCCCTCGCGTACGAGCTTGGGAAGGTTCTGGTCGGTGGGGTCCTGGGTGCCCTGCCACATCAGCACGTTCACGGCACGGCCCTGGTTGTGGATCTTGCGGACGGCCATGAAGTACCGGGAGTTGGACTTGGAGCCGCCGTAGGGGCGCTTGTCCTCGTCCTTGACCGGGCACATGAACGCCATCTGCGCTTCGTCGACCAGCACGATCAGCGCCGGGAAGGTGGTGCCGGGCGGGGCCTGGATACGACGGTTCATCTCGTCCACCGCGCCCTCGACCATCTCGGTCACCTGAATCACGTGCTCATCCGTCGGGCCCTGGATGAGGGTGGTGGCGAGTCCGTCGAACATGGCCCAGTCGCCGACGCCCTTGAGATCGCCGATCAGGAACTGAACCGACCTGTCCAGCGCGACCCACAGCGCGAGGGCGCGCAGAGCGACGGTCTTGCCCTGGTTCGACAGACCGGTGATGAGCAGGTGGCGCTGGTAGAGGCTGAGGGCGGCGGCATCCCCGCGCAGGTCCTGCCCCCACGGCGCCTTGCCCTTGGCGTAGTCGGCGGTCATGGTGTCGTCGGTGACCAGCGGGGAGGGGCCGATCGGCTCGTCCAGCGCGCCGGAGTCGGCGACCCACAGCCGCACCGTGCGGGCGGCCTGCGGGATGGTGATGAACACCTCGTGTTCGTGCCGGGTGAGGTTCTCGGCGAGCTTGCGCCGCTTGCCCTGGACTTCGTTCGTCGACACGCCCGAGGGAAGGGTGACGTCGACTTCCACGCCGCAGCCGGCGATCCGGATCGGCCCCAGCATGGACGCGCCAGCGTCGCCCATCTCCTTGATAGCGTTGCGCAGCGCGGGCACCCCGAGGTCCCGCAGGGCCTTGACCACGATCGACGGGGTGATCGGCTCGCCCTCGCTCGACCGGGCGTTGGCCGGGAGCGCCCACTGCGGGGCGGCTTGCTGCTTGCTGCCGACGGCCCACAGACCGAGCAGGGCGAGGAACGGGCCGATCGTGAGCGCCGGGCCCCACACGATCTGCACGATGCGGATCAGCAGGGCGATGAAGTCGATGGTGGCCGACAGCGGCCTGATGACGTCGCCGATGTCGCCGTTGTTGATGGCCATCACGACCCCGAGCGCGACCAGCACACCGATGCTCATACCGGCGCCGACGGCCACGCCCTTGGCGGCCTCCACCGGGGAGTGCAACAGGTCCATGCGGCGGTGGTGCCGGGCGGCGCGGAAGCGCTGCAACCGCTCCTCCCACTCCTCCGCCGCTTCCAGGTTCCCGGCGGCCTCGGCGGCGCGGATCATCCGCTCGTAGCGGGAACCGGTCTTGCCGTCCCAGGTGCGGCGGGCCACGATCCGCCCGCCGTTGAACGTGTAGAGGCCGTGCCGGGCCACCGCCCGCGCCGTCGCCCTGGTCGACTCATGCGTGACCGCCGACTTCACCGCGCGACCGGAACGCACCCACAGCGGGGCGGGCGGCGTCGGCGGGGCGTCGGGGACGACGGTCAGCACCGTGGGCGCCGTGCTGTCAGCCGGGGGGTCGGTGGGCTTGTGGAGGTGGACGACGTTCTCAGACATGCTGGAAGTTCTCCTGACTGCCCCTTCGGGGGCGGGAGTTGAGGAAGAGATGCCGGGGTGGCCGTGTCCGTGGCAGGGGCGGCCACCCCGGTAGCGGCTGGTCAGAACCAGCGGGACGACTTCTTGGCGGCCTTGGCGCGGGCGGCCTCAGTGATAAGCCGCTGACGCTCGCCATACAGGGCCGTCAGCTCGGCGTTCAGCCGCGTCTCGACGGCGGAACCGATGGAGTCCATGCGGTCCTCGGCGCCGGTCGTGCTGCGGCCCCGGTGGACGTTGCGGGCGCCTTGGGCCATCGCGCGTGTCATCGCGAGGCGTTCACGGCTGGTCAGCGGCCACCACTCGCCCCGCCGCACCGCTTCCAGCTTCTTCACGGTCCGCTCGATCTCGCGATCAAGGCGGCGTACCTCAGAGTTACCCATGGTCAATGGCTCCCTTCGGACCCGTCCGGGTCGGGGTAGGCGCAGGGCACGCAGGTGCCGAGTGAGGTGGGCAGGCAGTAGCTGTAGGTCCCCTGGCACTTGGGGCAGGTGCGGCGGGCGAGCATCGCCAGAGCGAGCGCGCCCCACTTGCGCGAGGTCATCGGCCGCACCGGCTTGGCGAGGTCGATCCGGTAGAGGTAGGCGACCAGCGGCGGACGCCGGTGCCGCCCGCGCATGACCTGCGCCGCCACCTCCTGACCACCCGGACGCAGACCCATCGCGCGCAGTCCACGGCGGGTGGCATAGCCGTCCGGCGCGCACTTCCACGGGTAGGTCGGTATGCCGTAGCGGGACCCGGTCGGGTCGAAGAACGCGGCGTGCGCCACCATCAGGCCACCGCCTCAGCGGCCCGTTCGGCCTTGAGCGCGTCCCGCAGTGTGCGGGCGTTGGCCGGGGATGTGTGGACCGCGCGGCGAATGCCCTCAGCCGTGATCTGAGCGTCCGGCCAGTCGGCCGTCACCTGCCGTGCCTCAGCCAGCAGATCGGCCGCAGTCCGCTTCGGCCGTGCCGATCGAGCCAACTCGGGAACACGGCCAGTCGCCCGCCGGGCCGGGGTCGACTCGGCCGCCACCGTGCGCTTCTCGATCGGCGCCACCGGCGCCCGATCCACCACGGGGCCGATCGCCGGTACGGGCTTGAGCGGAAGAATCGACTTGCCCAGGTCGACCGCGACCGGATCGGGCACGGACAGCCGGGTCAACGTCACGGCCGGGGCCGGGGTCGATTCCCCCAGCTCAGCCATAGACCGTTTCCTTATGGTCTCGGTAGATTCCTCCGCATTTACCATCGGGGCGGGTGCGGGGTCTGTGGTGCCGAACATCGACCCCAGCGCGGCATCGGCGCCAGCGGTGACACGCTCGCGCTGGACGTCCAACAACCTCGATCCCAGTGCCACATCCCCGACCCCGACCCTGCGGGCCAGACGCCACGACTTGCGCTCCGACCACTTCTTGACCCGGTCGCTGGGGTGGTGGGCAGCGCGGGCGCGGTGGTAGGCGAGCGCCCGCACGATGTCGGCGGTACGCCGCTCGTTCTCCGCATCCCGGCCGTCGGTGTGGACCACGATGCGGCGGGCGAGGAACGCCATGCCCTCCGCCGACACGGACATGCCCATCGGGGTCAGGGCGTAGATGACGGTCCGGCCCGGGTCCGGAGCGGCCATCGCGCCCATGGCGGACGCGGCGGTCGGCAGCGCCCACAGCCCGAGCCGCACCACACGCGGGGAGGACTGGCCCAGCATGGTCAGCCCCAACAGGACCAGGGCGAGCACGGCGGTGGCGCCCTCACCAGCGGCGAGCGCCCCGAGCGCGGTGCCCTTGCCGTAGGCGTGGCCGATGTTGCTGTACGTGCCGATACCGCCGATCACGCCCGTGGCCAGCATCGGCACGAACGCGGCAGCCAACACACCGGTCTGAGCCCTCGTCAACGCAGTCTGGCTCACAGGGCACCCCCAGCGGTGAGCAGAAGAGCGAGGACGAGCAGGGCACCGCCCACGCAGGTCAGGTCGACCGCCCGGCGCAGACCGGTGAACTTCACGACGGCGAGGCGGGACAGGCCCGCGATGTCCGCGCTGAGACGGTCCTCGCCCAGGCGGGCCGTGATCTCCTCGGCGGTGAGCGTCGCCCACAGCGGGAACCCGTGCCGCCCCCTGATGTTGGGCCGCACCGACCGCAGCAGCAGACCCGCCGCCACGACCAGCAGCGCCACACCGAACCCGCCCACCGCGTACGCGGCCGGGGTCAGCGGCATGTCCTTGGCGACCGTCCACGCACCGGCCAGCACCGCGCCGACGAACGCCAGCAGCAGACCGGTCTTATTGTCAGTCCGGGCAATCTCCGCCTTGACCTCTGCGTGCGCGATGGTCAAGTTCTGGTGGAGGGTGCTCACGCTCCCACCTCCGGCAGCACCGAGGCGGACGTGTTGGCCAGGTCCCGGCGGGCGGCGAGCGCCCGGTTCCGGGCCCGGCGGACGCGGCGGGCGTCCAGTTCGGTCGGGGTGCGGTCGAGGGTGATGATCTGCGCGTCCAGCAGGTCGACGTCCGCGAGGATCGCGGGCATCTCCTGCTCGATCGCGTCCAGCTCCGTGTCCGTCGGCTCGATCCAGTCGGCGAACGCCGTAACAGCGTCCTGAACTGTGACGATGGGGCTCATAGGGTCGTGATTCCTCTCAGACAGGAACGGCCCGAACAGCGGCTCCGGTGTTCCCGCACCGGAGCCGCGCGCCGTTGAAGTCGGAAGTTCCGGCTCCCCTCGGCGCTGCACGTACGAGACGTGCAGCGGAGGCAACCAGCCGCAGACACTGAGCTGCGGAAAGGTCGAAGATGCGCGGGCCGTACCCCGCGCCGACCGCCTTATCGGAGGAGGCGGCGACCTCATCACACTGTTGAGTTTTCAACCAATCGGCGCTTCCTTCGTACCGACCCCTGCGGGCCTTCCTCCGGCGCACCTGTACAGCAGAGCCGTACGTGACACCCCGTCTAGCTTGTCTGGAGGAGTGCCTGGGCAAGAGATTGCACGAGTCAGGCTTGGAGAGTCAAGCCCTCTGGTCTAACTTGTACGGAGGAGTTGGAGTAGAGGAGATGCATTGCCGGTGCGACGCGGTATGACGAAGGCTCAAGAAATCGCCTATGACCTGCGCGAACAGATTCAGTCCGGGCGACTGGTGGGGGGCGAAGCGCTCCCCAGCGAATCGAAGATGATGAGCCAGTACGGCTACAGCCGCGAGACCATCCGCGCTGGCGTCCGCCTCTTGATTGAGGAAGGCCTAGTCGTCACGGGACAGGGGCAGGGGAAGTACGTCCGTGAGGACTATCCGCCTGTCGTTTGGAACTGGACGACTCTGGAGAGTCGGAGCCGCCACGCCACTGCGGTCGAAGGACGGACCGCCGGTGACCAGTGGGCCAGCGTGATTGCGGAGAACGGGAACGCCCCCCGACAAGACATCACTGTGTCGATCGTTGAGCCGCCGACCCATGTGCGCGAGTGCCTCGAACTCCCCCCAGACGGTCTAGCCGTGGCCCGCAAGCGCGTCCGGTACATAGACAACCGGCCCTACGCTCTCGCCGACTCGTACTTCCCCCAGGAACTCGTGACCGGCACACCTTTGATGGAGCCTCGCGACGTCTCCGCGCCCGGCGGCATCCTGGCCTCGGTAGGGCTTGTGCAAGCCAAGTACAGGGACGAGATTTCAGTCCGTATGCCAACTCGACAGGAGGCCGAGCTACTTGCTCTCCCTGCGGCAACACCGATCGCAGAGCACACCCGAACCGGTTACGACGCGGACGGCCGCCCCCTACGCTGCATGGTCACGATCCTCCCCGGAGACAGGCACAAGATCCTCTATGAAGTCAGCACCGACTGAGTACCTTCGCCCTGCGGCGGCGAAGGACGTACCTGCCCTCTTGACTCTCCGAACTGAGGCCGAAGGGTGGCTACGCACCAAGGGCACGGACCAGTGGAGCGACACGGAGACCGGTGAGCGGGCCATCGCGAAATGGCGCGCCAGCATAGATGAGGGGCGTGCATGGGTCGTGGTCGGCGAGCATGACGAAGTGCTCGCGACCGTGAGCCGGGGCCCCGTCGACCGAGACTTCTGGAGGGACTCCGACCGCCCGGAAACAGCGCTGTACCTCTACAAGCTGATAGTCGCGCGCGAAGCGTCCGGGCGGCATCTGGGCACACGAGTCATCGACTGGATGTCCCGCCTTGCAGCACTGGAAGGGCGAACCTGGGTGCGCATCGACACGTGGCGCACGAACATGGGGCTGCACGCCTACTACGAACGGCTCGGCTTCCAGCACGTCCGCACCGAAGCTCCGTCCCACCGTCGCTCTGGATGGCTCGCACAGCGCCCGGCGGGTGAAGTCACCATGCCCGACGACCTCTTGCCCGTCGGTGGCCTCCACCAGGAGCAGAACGAGGACGTGGCCACGCGCGTCGCGGTGCCGCTTCAGAGGGGCTAACGCGCTGGTCAGCCGTGGGGCGCTCCGTCTCAGTTTCCGTCTCATTCATCCCCGTCCGCCGTCGTTCACAGCAGTTCACGTCACAAACGCGCGTACGGGAATGAACGAGGTTGAACGGCTACGGATCGCGGCCTGACCAGCCCGGACAAACCTGCAAAGCGAGGCACGTGGGTTCAATTCCCGCCACGGCCTCTGATCCGGTTGATGGCCGGCCACTGTTCCCAGTGGCCGGCCATCGCCGCGTTCCGGGGTCAGGAAGCCGTGTCGCAGGGCTCCGTGCGGAGGAGGTCCAGCCAGTTCGCCTTCTCGCTCTTCTCGCGGTGCAGGAGCCAGAGGGAGAAGGCCAGGGTGGAGACGTCGGCGTTCAGGGGGCAGAGCGTGGCCTCGGGCTCGCTCCAGTTGAGGATCGCGCCCGTCGTGCCGTCGACCACCAGGCTGTCGCCCTCGACGAAGTGACCCAGGCGTATCAGGTGGGCGGCCCTCGCGGGGAGTTGGTCGCCGGTGAAGCGGCCCGCGCGCTCGTGCGCGTAGTGCTCGGCGAGGGTCGGCAGCGGGATGTCCGTGTCGAGCTCGAACAGGGCGTGGTCCTCGGGCAGGCCCATGTCCCGCAGGAAGCGGCGGGTCGGCTCGTGCGTGAGCGTCACCGGGAAGTCGAAGTCCTCGAAGCGCCACACCTTGCTCTGGCCGAACTCCTCGTCCAGCAGCCGGGCGGGCAGGTCCAGCGCCAGCCCCGACAGGGTGACCGGCCCCCCGGTCAGCGCCGTCAGGTCGTTCAGGTCGTTCAGGTCCGTCAGGCCCATTGGTCCCATCGTCATCGTGCTCATGGCTCCCCCCGGCTCCCCCGGCACTTGGTGCGCAACGTGCTTCCCCCGAGCGGGGAACACCTCACCGCTCAGCGGTCGTCCCCACTGCCAAGAACCATACGCCGCCCCACTGACAACGCCCCGGAATTACCCACGAACACGCACCTCAGGGCTGCCTACGCCCCCGTCACCACTGCCGCCTGCGGGCGGATCGGCAGGCGGTTCACGGGGCGGCCCGTCGCCGCCCGTACCGCCGACGCGATGGCCGCCGGGGAGGTGACCACCGGCACCGCGCTGGCCGCCTTCGCGCCGAAGGGGGCCACGACGTCCCGCTCCTCCACCAGCTTGACGATCCGGATGTCCGGGGCGTCGAGGGCGGTGGGCAGGGAGTAGCCGGTCAGGTCGGGGTGGCGGATCAGGCCGCGCGGGGTGCGGAGGTTCTCCGTGAGGGCCACGCCCACGCCCTGGGTGACGCCCGCCTCGATGCGGGCGGTGAGCTGGGCGGGGTTCAGGATCCGGCCCACGTCCTGGGCGACCGCCAGTTCCACGACCCGTACCGAGCCCAGTTCGATGTCGACGTCCACCACGGCCCGGATCGCGCAGAAGGCCATGCCCACGAACGCGTCGCCCTGGCCGGCGTCGTCCAGCGGCTCGGTCGGGTGCGGGCGGCACTGGGCCGTCGCCCACAGTTCCTTGCCGTCCAGCGCCTCCGCGACCGTGGTCGACAGGACACCGTCGTACGACGTGATCTTGCCGTCGGTGATCTGCAACAGCTCGGTGGACATGCCGAACTTGTGGGCCAGCGGCTGGAGGAGCTGCGTGCGGACCATTTTCGCCGCGCGCTCCACCGCGCCGCCCGAGACCCATGTGTGGCGGCCTCGGCAGCCGGGGCCCGCGGGGGGCTGGTCGGTGTCGACCTGGGCGATGTGGACCTCGTCGATACCGAGGGTCTCCTGGACGATCTGCCGGGCGAGCGTGGAGAAGCCCTGCCCGGTGTCGACGGCGGCGCACAGGACCGTGGCGATGCCGTCGTGGACCTTCACGGTGGCCGTCGAGACCTCGTCCGCGCCCTCGGCGCCGAGCATGTGCACCATGCCGAGGCCGTAGCCGACGCCGCGGCGGACCGCGCCCGGTTCGCCCGCGCCCTCGGGGCCGCCGGGGAGCAGCCACTCCTCCTCGGGGGCGTCCTTGGGGAGCGCCGGGAGCGGGAACTCCTGGACCGCCTGCAGCAGTTCGGCGACCGGGGCCGGGCAGGTCACCGTCTGGCCCGTCGGCAGCACGTCACCGGTGGCCAGCACATTGCGCATACGCAGGTCCGCCGGGTCGACGCCCAGTTTCTTCGCCAGCTTGTCCATCTGCGCCTCGTAGGCGGCGCACACCTGCATGGCGCCCTCGCCGCGCACATGGCCGGAGGGCGGGTTGTTGGTGCGTACGGCCCAGCCCTCGATGAAGGCGTTCGGAACCACGTACGGGCCGCAGGCGAACGACACCGCCGCCGCCAGCGCCTCCGAGGACGTGTCCGCGTACGCGCCCGCGTCGAGCAGGATCTGTGCCTCGACCTTGACCAGCCTGCCCTCGGCGTCCGCGTGGTGGCGGTAGCGCAGCAGGGTCGGGTGGCGGTGCGCGTGGCCCAGGAAGGATTCCTCGCGGGTCGCCGTCAGCTTCACCGGGCAGCCGGTCTTCAGCGCGAGCAGGCCGAGCGGGAGCTGGAAGCCCTGGTCCTCGCGGTCGGCTGTGGCGCCGGGTACACCGGTGACGACGATCTTGACGCGGTCGGGCACCAGGCCGTAGCAGGCGGCGGCCGCGTCGCGGTCGGTGTGCGGGTCGGTGGAGGCCACATACAGCTCGACACCGCCGTCGGGGCGGGGCACGGCGAGACCGGCCTCGGCGCCGATGGGGGCGGGGTCCTGGCGGCCGATGCGGTACAGGCCCTCGACCACGATCTCGCCGACCGCGTCGGGGTCGCCGTGGCGCAGCGGGATGTGCCGGATCAGGTTGCCGTCGGGGTGCAGGTGGTCGGCCTCGAAGGCCTGCTCGGGGTCGGTCACCGGGTCGAGTACCTCGTACTCGACGATGACGGCGGCGGCGGCCATCCGCGCGGTGTCCGGGTGGTCGGCGGCGACGGCCGCGATGGGCTCGCCGTGGTGGCGTACGACCTCGGAGGCGAACACGGGGCGGTCGGCCTTGCCGCGGCCGTGCAGGGACACGCCCGGGACGTCCTCGTGGGTGACGACCGCCCGTACGCCGGGCATCTCACGCGCGTGGGACGTGTCGATGGACACGATGCGCGCGTGGGGGTGCGGTGAGCGCAGCACGGCGGCCCACAGCAGGCCCTCGGCCCACAGGTCGGCCGCGTACGGGAAGGTGCCCTCCGCCTTGGCGCGGGCGTCCGCGGACGGCAGCGACACGCCGAGGCCGTGCGGCAGCTGCTCCGGGGCGGGCGCGGTCTCCCCGGTGCCAACCGGGGTCGCGGTGGCGGCTTCGTTGCTCACGCCTGGCCTCCGTCCTGGCCGAACGACAGATCCTGACCGCCGAAGGACTGACCCTGACCGCCATAGGTGTCGCCTTGACCGCCGTACGTGTCTCCCTGACCGCCGAAGGACTGTCCTTGACCGCCGTAGGTGTCACCCTGACCGGCGCCGTAGGCGTCGTCCCCGCCGGCGAAGTTCTGCCCCTGGCCGCCGTACGAATCGTCCTGGCCCGGGAACGACAGGCCCTGGCCGCCGTACGACTGGTCGGGGCCGTACGCCGACGGATCGTGCGCCCCTGGTGGCGTCCCCGGGGAGTTCTGCTGTTCGTACGCCGCCGGGTTGACGCCGCCCGCGCCGGGCCCCGCCTGGTGCGGGATGCGGGCCTCGTCGGGTTCGGTCGCGGCGGCCTGGGTCTCGGCGGCCGCGTGCGCCTCGCGTTCGGCGACGACCTCGCGCACGGCGTCCAGGACGCCCCGGTAGCCCGAGCAGCGGCACAGGTTGCCGCACAGGGCCTGGCGGGTCTCCAGTTCGGTGGGGGCGGGGTTGCCCTCCAGCAGGTCGTGCACGGTCATCGCCATGCCGGGCACGCAGAAACCGCACTGCACGGCGCCGCACTTGGCGAGGGCTCGCTGTACGTCCGAGGGCTGCCCGTCGGCGGCGAGGCCCTCGACGGTGCGCACCTCGCTGCCGGCGGCGGTGACGGCGGGCGACAGGCAGGAGGCCACGAGACGGCCGTCGACCTGCACGTTGCACGCGCCGCACTCGCCCTGCGAGCAGCCGTCCTTGGCGCCCGCGAGACCGAGCCGCTCGCGCAGCACGTAGAGCAGCGACTCGCCGATCCAGGCGTCGGTGACGGGCCGGTCGGTGCCGTTGACGCGCAGGACGTACGAGGCGAGGGGGTGGTCGTCGTGCGGCGGCGGGGCGGGCTCCTCGGCCGGAGCGGCGTCCGTGTCGGGCCCGGCCTCGGCGGCCTCATCCGGCTCGGCGGGCTCGCCTGCCGTCCCCGTGGCCTCCTCAGCGGCCCCAGGGGCCTCTGTGGCGGCCTCGGGGGCCGGGTCGGTGAAGGTGTCGCCGGAAGCGTCCGAGGGCTCCTCAGAGGAGTCCGCAGCCGTTTCGGCGGCGCGCTCCTCGGGCGGGGGCGGCGGCGCGGTCCACGCCGTGCCGATCGCCGTCTCCGCCACCCTCTCCGGCGCGGTCGGCGGCTCCGTCGCCCAGGGCGCGGAGGCGCCGCCGGGGAGCGTGGCGGGCGGGGTGCCGCCCCACTGCTCGACCAGCGCCGACGTGCTGAACTCACCGGACTCGTCCGGAAGATCGCCGCCGGCGACCGGAATCGACCACTCGCCGGTCACGTCATGACCGGGAGCGGCGGCATCCGGGCCGGGCTCCTCGAAGGTCCACTGTCCGGTCGACCCCGGGTTGTACGTGAACCCGTGCTGGGTGGCGGGCTGCGGCTGCCCGGCGTTCGGGTCGTGCCACTGCGTGCCCTCGGCCGGCATGGCCCAGTTGCCCGTGCCGGACGGGTCGGTCCCGGCGCCGGGGGCGGCCGTTATGGGCGGCGGCACATAGCCGTGCCCGGGTGCGGCGAGGGGGCTGTCGGCGGACGCCAGAAGCGCGTCGATGCCCCCTTCGGGGAGCTGTACGAAGGTGGTGGCGCCGTCGTCGTAGTCACCCTGGGGCAGCCGTTCCCAACCGCCCTGGCCGCCCTGGTGCGGGGTGCCCTCTCCGTGCTGGTCGTCGGTCACGACAGTGCCCTCCCCAGTGCTCGTCGGGCCAGCGCGGCGACGGTGCGCCGCAGGTGCAGTACGGCGGGCGGAAGCGGTGGCGTGGTGCCGTCGACCTCGGGGGCCGGGTCGGGGATGCAGGCGGCGGCGACGTACTCGCCGAAGGCCTGCAGGGCCTCGGGGACGAGCGTGCGCTCGCCGTCCCAGTCGATCAGTCCGCCGACCCACGCCTCGGCGTCCAGGGGCCTGAGCGGCATCGGCGCTATGGCTCCGACGGCGCACCGCACCCCGCGCCGGGCGGGGTCGAGGACGAGTGCCACGGAGGCGAGCGCGCGGCCCGGGCCGGTGCGTCCGGTGGCCTTCAGGAAGACCTGGGGGGCGTGCAGCAGGGGCACGCGCACGAAGCCGATGAGTTCGCCGGGGCGGAGCATCTCCATGCCGGCCAGCAGGTGGGAGACGGGGATCTCGCGGCGGGCCCCGCCCGTGCCCGCGATGATCAACGTCGCCTCCAGGGCGGCCAGCACGGGAAGCGCGTCTCCCGTGGGGGCGGCCGTCGCGATGTTGCCGCCCAGGGTGCCCGCGTTGCGGATCTGCGGGGGTCCGGCGGCGCGGGCGGCGGCGGCGAGCGCCGGGATGAGGGCCGCGAAGTCGGGGCGGCCCATGCGCGCGTGGGTGAGGCCGGCGCCGAGCAGCGCGTGCCCGTCCTGGTACTGCCAGCCGCGGATCTCGCTGATCTTGCCCAGGCCGACCAGCGCGGCGGGCCTGAGCTGCCCGGAGTTGACCGCGGCCATGAGGTCCGTGCCACCCGCCACCGGAACCGCCCAGGGCATGGCGGCGAGGGCCGCCACTGCCTCGTCGAGCGAGCCGGGCAGGGTCACGGCCTGCGCCGCCTGCGGTGCGTGCGTGGTCAAACCGGCTGCCCCTTCCCGCTGCCCCACCTGGTCCGCCTGTGCTGCCGTACGGTACGTGCTGACAGGGCGGACGTGGCAACTCTGGCACATTCTCGCGAGGCCCGAACGCGGGGGTCCGCCAGGAGGCATTCGCGACCCCACCCCGAGGGTTGTCCGTTTTGGCGTGACATCACCCATGAGCGCGAATTGCTACTTATCAGGGGCACTTGTGCGTGTTGTTCCGCTGTCGCGGCGCGCTCGCGAGGCAGGCGCGGCGGAGCTCACGGGCCTGCCTCCGCCTCACACGTTCGGCGGCGCCCCCTCGATCGGGCGTCCGAGCACTCCGGGTCGCCGCTGCCACGGACGCGGCCCCGTGGGCGGCCGATAAGCGACCCCCAGGGCGTCAAGTCGCCGGTGGTGCGAGGCCATCCGGCGCTCGAAGTCCGCGAAGTCCCGCTCGGCGGGGGCGGGCAGGGCGCTCCAGGCGACCTCGGCGAAGGCCGCGAGGCGCGGATACGCCTGGTAGTCCACGCGCGCGGGGTCCTCCATCGCCTCGGTCCACACGTTGGCCTGCGCGCCCAGCACATGCCGGGCCTCCTCGGGCGTCAACTCCGGTGGAACCGGCTCGAAGCGGAAGACATCCTCAAGGGTGCGTACGTAGCCGATGGGCACCGGTTCGTCGGGGCCGTCGTGCTGACGGTGGTCCAGGTACACCTGCTGCTCGGGGCACATGACCACGTCGTGGCCCGCGCGGGCGGCGGTGACGCCGCCCGCGTAGCCCCGCCAGGACGAGACGGCGGCGCCCGGCGCGAGGCCGCCCTCCAGGATCTCGTCCCATCCGATCAGGCGACGCCCGCGCGATGTCAGCCAGTTGTCGAAGTGCCGGACGAACCACGACTGCAGCCCGTCCTCGTCGGCGAGTCCCAGTTCCCGGATGCGCGCCTGCGCGGTGGGCGACTGTTTCCACTGGTCCTTGGCGCACTCGTCGCCGCCGATGTGCACGAACTCCGAGAACGGGCCCGCGTCCGCGGGGAAGAGGTCGAGGACTTCCTCGAACACCCCCTCGTAGAAGCGCAGGGTGTTGTCAGTGGGTGCGAGTACGTTTTTGGAGATGCCCCAGGTGTCCCAGACGGTGAGGGAGGTCGTGTCGATGACGTCGGTGTTGCCCAGTTCCGGATACGCGGCGATGGCGGCCTGGCTGTGTCCCGGGATGTCGATCTCGGGGACGACGGAGATATGCCGCTCGGCGGCGTACGCGACGATCTCGCGGATGTCGTCGCGCGTGTAGTGGCCGCCGTGCGGCTTCTCCTCCCAGAGAGGGGAAGCGCGATGGCCGAATTTCGTACGGGCCCGCCAGGAGCCGACCTCGGTGAGTCGCGGGTGACGCTCGATCTCGACGCGCCAGCCCTGGTCGTCCGTCAAGTGGAAGTGGAAGACATTGAGTTTGTGTGCCGCCATCAGATCGAGGTGGCGCAGGATCTGGTCTTTGGGGAGGAAGTGACGGGCCACGTCGAGCATGAGGCCGCGCCAGCGGAAACGGGGAGAGTCCTGGATGTGGATCTGCGGCAGCCGCCATTGCCGGCCGGGCAGCGGGGCTCGCCGGAATGCGTCCGGGCCGAGCAGTTGCCGTAGCGTCTGGGCACCCCAGAAGAGACCGGTGGGGCCGCCGCCGACGACGTGCACGCCCGACGGCGTGACCGCCAGGCGGTAGCCCTCCTCGCCGAGGTCCTTGGTGACCATCCGGTGGATGTACAGGCGGATCACACCGTCGTCGTCGCCCTCCCCCGGCGGCAGCGGCAGCCCGGTCGCCGCGCCGAGCGTGGCGCGCAGCCACCGTTCCGTGCGCTCGGCGCCCTCGCCCACGGCCAGGCGGGTGTGGGGTCCGAGTTCGAGGTGGCGTCCGTAGCCGCGCGCGTATCGGGGTGCCGGAATCAGGTCCGTCGGATCGGCCATGTCAGTCCTTCACCGCTCCGCCCAGTCCGGAGACCAGCCGTCGCTGTACGAGTACGAAGAAGATCAGTACCGGAATCGTCATCACCGTGGACGCCGCCATCACCCCGCCCCAGTCCGGCTCCTCGGGCTTGTAGAAGACCAGCAGGGCCATCGGGAGGGTCGACTGGGAGGTGTCGCTGATGATGAACGACTTGGCGAACAGGAAGTCGTTCCAGGCCGAGATGAAGGAGAAGACGCTGGTGGCCACCAGGCCCGGGAGGACAAGGGGGAAAAGGATCTGCCAGAGGAATCGGGAGCGGCTCGCCCCGTCGAGGTACGCCGCCTCCTCCAGCGCCTCCGGAACGGCCTTCACAAAGCCCCTCAGCATCCAGATCGCGAAGGGCAGCGAGAAGGCGATGTGGGGCAGGATCAGGGCGCCCAGGGTGTTGAGTTGGCCGAAGTCCCGCATGAGGAAGAACAGGGGGATGGTGAGGGCCTCCACGGGCACCATCTGAGCGACCAGGAACATGATCAGCAGGGTGGTCCGGAAACGGAAGCGGAATCGTGTCACGGCCGTCGCCGCGAGAAACGCGATCAGCGCGGAGGCGATCACGACGGAGCCCGCGACGACGAGGCTGTTGAGGAAGTAGCGGCCGAATTCCCGCTGTTCGAAGACGCGCCGGAAGGATTCCAGGGAAGGTGCCAGGGTCCACGGCCGGGGCTCGCCGGACTCGATCTCCCCGGCCGGTTTGAAGGCGCTCAGCACCATCCAGTAGAGGGGGAACGCGACGACGACGGCGATCAGCAGCGCCGACCCCTCGGCGGCCACCCGCCATGGACGCCGTAGGAAGCCACGTACCGACCTACGTACGGATTCACGGACGGACCCACGTACGGACCCACGTACGGATTCACCTACAGAATCGCGCACGGAACTCACAGCTCCTCCCCCCGGCGGCGCAGCAGCCGCAGATATACCAGGGTGATCACCAGCAGAATCAGCAGCATCACCACGCCGATCGCCGAGCCGAGGCTGTACTCGGAGGACGCGAACGCCTTCTGGTAGGCGTACACGTTCAGCACGAGGTTCTGTCCGGCGATACCGCCCCCGTTCGTCATCACATAGATCTGGGTGAAGACCTTGAAGTCCCAGATGACCGACTGGATGGTGACGACGACGAGGATCGGCCGGAGCATCGGCGCGAGCACCGACCGCCAGATCCGCCACTGCGAGGCGCCGTCCAGCGCCGCCGCCTCCAGCACCTCCTCCGGTACGGCCCGGATGCCCGCGTACACCGTGACCATCACGAACGGGAAGGAGCACCACACCACTTCGAGCAGTACGAGGAAGAAGGCGCTGTAGCGGCCGTACGTCCAGGAATGGTCGCCGAGGCCCAGGACCCGGTTGACCGGGCCGAAGTCGGGGTCGAAGAGGAACAGCCAGACCGTCGAGCCGGTGATCGCCGGGGTGGCCCAGGCGCCGAGCGCGGCGAGCATCAGCGCGAGGCGGGGCAGCGCCCGTACGCGCGTCAGGAGCACCGCGAGGGCGCAGCCGACGGCCAGGGTGGACACGACACAGGCCGCGGCGAAGACGACCGTGGCCAGCAGCACCTGCCAGAACTCGGGGTCCCCGAACAGTTCGGCGTAGTTCCCGAGCCCCCGGAAGGTGGTCGGTTCGCCGCCGCTGACCTGGGCCTGGGTGTAGCGGAAGAGCGAGATCAGGCCGAGTTGGTAGATCGGGTAGACGAGCAGTCCGCCGAGGACGACGAGGGCGGGGGCGAGATAGAGCCAGGGGGTCCGGTCCCCGCGCTGCCGGGCGCGGGCCGGGGGCTTCCTGGTGACCTGGGCCCCGGCCCGCCCGGCGACCGCCGGCTCGGCGGTCTCTTGCGCGGCCATCGGTTCAGCCCACGGAGGAGAACGCGTCGTTCATCTTCTTCGCCGCGTCCTTCGACGCCTCGGCCACGTCCTTCTTTCCGCTGACGACCTCCTGGAACATCGTCGGCAGCACGAGCGAGGCGTCGATCTGCGCCCAGGCGGGCGAGACGGGCACGAACTTCGTCCCGGACGCGAGGGTCTTCACGAACGGCTCGACGAACGGCTCCTTCTTCGCCGCCCGCGTCCGTACGTCGGTGTACGTCGGCAGGAAGCCCATCGCGTCGAACAGCTCGCCCTGGGTCTTCTTCGACGTCAGGCGCTCGGCCAGGTCGACGGCGAGGGTGCGGTGCGTGGTGCTCTTCAGTACGCCGATGTTGTTGCCGCCCGCGAACGCCGGGGCCACCGAGCCGGACTCGACGCCCGGCAGCGGTACGACGGCGTACTTGCCCTTCACCTTGCCTGCCTCCACGGCCGCGTGGCTGAAGTCGCCGCCGATCGCCATGCCCGCCTTGCCGGAGGCGAACGCGGTGACCGTGTCGTTGCCGCCCATGCCCGCGCACTTGGCGGCCGGGCAGTTGTCGTCGCCGAAGAGCGAGGCGTAGGCCTTGATGCCCTTCTGGGCGGCCGCGCTGTCGATGGTCGCCGCGTACGAGCCGCCCTTGCCCACGGCTATCTCGCCGCCGTTCGCCCAGATGAACGGCATCGCGCCGTAGGTGTAGGCGCCGCCGACGGCGAGGCCGTAGAGGTCGGGCTTCGCGGCGCGGATCTTCTTGGCGGTCGCGATCAGTTCGGCCTGGGTCTTCGGAACTTCGAGGCCGAGTTCCCTGAAGACGTCGGTGCGGTAGTACAGGGCGCGGACGCCCACGAAGAAGGGGGCCCCGTAGATCTTGCCGCCGACGGTCACGGAGGTTCTGGCGGTCGGGTCGGAGTCCTTGGAGTCGGACCACCTGGGGAAGTCGGCGGTGAGGTCGGCGAGTCCGCCGTCCTTGACGTAGCCGGCGGTGTCCGTGTTGCCGAACTCGATGAGGTCCGGGGCGCTCTTCGGGTCGTTGAAGGCGGCCTTGATGCGCTGGGCGCGGGTCTCGACGGGGATGTACTCGATCTTGACTTCGGCTCCGTCGTGGGCCTTCTCGAAGGCCGCGACGACCTTGTCGACGACCTTCTCCTTGGGCTTGTTGCTCACCTCCTGGAAGAGCCAGACGCGGAGGGTGCCGGTCTTGTCGTCCTTGGTGGAGGAGGAGTTGTCGGAGGTCTGTGGGGCGCAGGCGGTCAGGGCCGCGAGGGCGAGGACCGCGGTGGGGGCGGCGAATCGGGCGGCGAGCTTCATGGGGGGCGGCCTCCGGTGGGGGGAGCGGCGAGCGCGTTGCATTCTGTGCAACGCGTGTTTTGCTCTGCACAACACACCGGAGGCTAGGGAGTACATGAACATGCCCACAAGAGGTCTCAACCACCTTGTGACCGTGGGGCGCGTTCTGTGCAACGGGGGTTGGGGAGGGCCGGGCCGGTTTGTCCGCTGCGGCCCGGTAGGGGCTTGTCACCCAGCCCCCCGCGTCGCTGAAAGCAACGGTCCCTGCGGGCCTCGAAAGCACGGGGCCAAATGCCCTCGGCTTTCAAACGCGCACGACAAGACCGCGGCACCCGCCCTCGGGTGCCGCGGCCCTGGCAGAAGCCGGCGGTTACTTCTTGCCGTCGCCCTTGCCGCCCTGGTCCCCGCCGGCACCGAGGGACTCGAAGATCTCCTTGCACATGGGGCACACGGGGTACTTCTTCGGGTCGCGGCCCGGGACCCACACCTTGCCGCACAGGGCCACGACGGGCGTCCCGTCCAGGGCGCTCGCCATGATCTTGTCCTTCTGGACATAGTGGGCGAAGCGCTCATGGTCACCGTCGCCGTGCGACACCTGCGGTGTCGGCTCAACGAGGGTCCCCGTACCAGTCCCGCGCTCGGGCTCAAGAGTGCTCATAGCGCCAAGGGTACTGAAGGTCACAGACATCAGTTGAGCGAAGGGTCGTCGGGGTACGTGGCCACCATCGCCAGCTCGCTGCGCTGGCGGCGCAGCACCGAGCGCCACAGCCGTTCGGGACTCAGGAAGGAGACGTCCCCGGGCTCCGATTCAACGACGTACCAGGCCCCCTCCACCAGCTCGTCCTCCAACTGGCCCGGCCCCCAGCCCGCGTACCCTGCGAAGATGCGCAAGGAGCCGAGCGCCGAGGCCAGCAGTTCCGGCGGGGCCTCCAGATCCACCAGGCCGATCGCGCCGTGGACGCGGCGCCAGCCGAGCGGGGCCCGGTCCACCGGGCCGCCCCCGGGGATCACCGCCAGACCCAGCGCGGAGTCCAGCGACACCGGGCCGCCCTGGAAGACGACCCCCGGTTCGCCGGCCAGTTGCGCCCAGTCCTCCAGGATGTCGCCGACGACCACCGCGGTCGGACGGTTGAGGACCACCCCGAGCGAGCCCTTCTCGTCGTGGTCGAGGAGGAGCACCACAGCGCGGTCGAAATTCGGGTCCGCCAGGGCGGGCGTGGCCACGAGCAGCCGCCCTGTGAGCGAGGACACCTCGGTCATGCCAGACATGATCCCGCATCTTGCCCGGCTACGGGGAGGCAATGCCGTCAGCCGCTCGAATGCAGCTCACGGCGGCGGGGCCCGCCCCGGGTGTACGGGCATTTCGGTGACCCCACGTGCCCGACGGTGAACGGTTCGTGTTGTGTCCGACTCATGACCCACCTGTGAGGCCCTTGGGCTTACTTAAGGGGGGTAGGCGGCGTTTACGCTAGCTCTTCGGCTCGCGCCGCATCGGCCCCGTAACAACGGTCCGCCGGTGGTCCGTCGACGCCGAAACGCTCCCTGCCCACCTCCACGGAACGCGAGATTCATGACCGTCAACGGCTCTGACGACGTACTGCTTGTACACGGCGGCACCCCGCTCAGTGGCGAGATCCGTGTCCGCGGTGCGAAGAACCTCGTACCCAAGGCCATGGTCGCCGCGCTGCTCGGCAGCGGTCCGAGCCGGCTGCGCAATGTTCCCGACATCCGCGACGTGCGGGTCGTACGGGGACTGCTGCAGCTGCATGGCGTCACCGTCCGCCCGGGTGACGAGCCGGGTGAGCTGGTGATGGACCCGACGAACGTGGAGAGCGCGAACGTCGCCGACATCGACGCCCACGCGGGTTCGTCGCGCATCCCGATCCTGTTCTGCGGTCCGCTGCTGCACCGGCTCGGCCACGCCTTCATCCCCGGTCTCGGCGGCTGTGACATCGGCGGCCGGCCGATCGACTTCCACTTCGAGGTGCTGCGGCAGTTCGGCGCGAAGATCGAGAAGCGGGAGGACGGGCAGTACCTGGAGGCGCCTCGGCGGCTGCGGGGTACGAAGATCCAGCTGCCGTACCCGTCCGTGGGCGCGACGGAGCAGGTACTGCTGACCGCCGTCCTCGCGGAGGGCGTCACGGAGCTCGCCAACGCGGCGATCGAGCCGGAGATCGAAGATCTCATCTGCGTGCTGCAGAAGATGGGCGCCATCATCGCGATGGACACCGACCGCACGATCCGCATCACCGGTGTGGACTCGCTCGGCGGCTACAACCACAAGGCGCTCCCGGACCGTCTGGAGGCCGCCTCCTGGGCTTCCGCGGCGCTGGCGACCGAGGGCGACATCTACGTCCGCGGCGCCCAGCAGCGCTCGATGATGACGTTCCTGAACACGTTCCGGAAGGTCGGCGGCGCCTTCGAGATCGACGACGAGGGCATCCGCTTCTGGCACCCCGGCGGCCGGCTGAAGTCGATCGCCCTGGAGACGGACGTCCACCCCGGCTTCCAGACCGACTGGCAGCAGCCCCTGGTGGTGGCCCTGACACAGGCGACCGGCCTCTCCATCGTCCACGAGACGGTCTACGAGTCCCGGCTGGGCTTCACCTCGGCGCTGAACCAGATGGGCGCCCACATCCAGCTCTACCGCGAGTGCCTCGGCGGCTCGGACTGCCGCTTCGGCCAGCGCAACTTCCTGCACTCCGCGGTCGTGTCGGGTCCCACGCAGCTCCAGGGCGCCGACCTGGTCATCCCCGACCTCCGCGGCGGCTTCTCGTACCTGATCGCGGCCCTGGCCGCGCAGGGCACGTCCCGCGTCCACGGCATCGACCTCATCAACCGCGGCTACGAGAACTTCATGGAGAAGCTCGTCACGCTGGGGGCGAAGGTCGAGCTGCCGGGCAAGGCCCTGGCCTAGCGGCCCGCCAGGCGAACCGTTTCGGCGGGGCTGGTGACCACCAGCCCCGCCGGCGTTCCAGGCCGGTCCCGGGCGTGGCACGACGGGCGCGATTCGTAAGTGCAACCACGATGGGGCGGCACCCGGAGAGATCCTCCAGGTGCCGCCCCATCGGCCGTCCTGCGGCGCGCTACACCGTCCTGTGAGGTGTAGATGGCAAGGTCTACTTGCCCTTGGCCGCTTCCTTCAGCTTGGAACCGGCCGAGACCTTGACGCTGAAGCCGGCCGGGATCTGGATCGGGTCGCCGGTCTGCGGGTTGCGCGCGGTGCGAGCGGCACGGTGGGTGCGCTCGAAGGTCAGGAAACCGGGGATGGTGACCTTCTCGTCGCCCTTGGCGACGATGTCGCCGACGACCTCGGCGAACGCGGCCAGCACGGCGTCGGCGTCCTTGCGGGTCACCTCGGCGCGGTCGGCCAGCGCGGCCACCAGCTCACTGCGGTTCATGTTCTTACTCCCGTGTTCTTCTTGCCGTTGAGGCGGACCCGGGTCCGTCGTCAGACCCTCGCGCCCAGGGACGCATCCTGCACTCACCTGCGGCGGGAAAGCCAATCCGGCACCCCTGGGAGTCACACGAACACCCTTGGGAGTCACACGGAAAGCGCCCACCACGCCCACGGCGACGCGTCCTACGCGGGCGAGCGGGCCGCAGGCCCGGCAGGCCTGAGCCTGGCCGCCACACTAAAGGGCCGTGCAAGGCCCGCGGCCCCGCGACGCGCCGGGCGCGCGGGGCCGTGGCCATCGTCACAGCGCGGCTCAGGCCGAGGTCGCCGCCTTCGCGGCCTCGCGCACCGCCCCGGCGACGGCTCCCGCGACCTTGTCGTTGAAGACGCTCGGGATGATGTAGTTCGGGTTCAGCTCGTCCTCGGTGACGACATCCGCGAGGGCCTTCGCGGCCGCGAGCATCATGTCCGTGTTGACCGTGCGGGACTGGGCGTCGAGCAGACCGCGGAAGACACCCGGGAAGACCAGCACGTTGTTGATCTGGTTCGGGAAGTCGGAGCGGCCGGTGGCCACGACGGCCGCCGTCTGACGGGCGACCGCGGGGTCGACCTCGGGGTCCGGGTTCGCGAGCGCGAACACGATGGCGTTGTCGGCCATGGCGGCCACGTCGTCGCCGTCGATGACGTTCGGGGCCGAGACACCGATGAACACGTCGGCGTCGCGCACGGCCTCCTTGAGCGTGCCCGTGAGGCCCTCGGGGTTGGTGTTGTCGGCGATCCAGCGCAGCGGCGAGTCGGCGGCGGCGTCGACCAGGTCGGCACGGTCGGCGTGCACGACACCGTGGATGTCGGCGACGACGGCGTTCTTCACGCCCGCGGCGATGAGCAGCTTCAGGATGGCCGTACCGGCCGCGCCCGCGCCGGACATGACGACGCGGATGTCGCCGATCCCCTTGTTCGCGACGCGCAGGGCGTTCGTGAGGGCGGCGAGGACGACGATCGCGGTGCCGTGCTGGTCGTCGTGGAAGACGGGGATGTCGAGGGCCTCGCGCAGGCGGGCCTCGATCTCGAAACAGCGGGGCGCGGAGATGTCCTCGAGGTTGATGCCCGCGAAGCCGGGGGCGATCGCCTTGACGATCTCGACGATGGCGTCGGTGTCCTGGGTGTCCAGGCAGAGCGGCCAGGCGTCGATGCCGGCGAAACGCTTGAAGAGGGCCGCCTTGCCCTCCATGACGGGCAGCGCGGCCTTGGGGCCGATGTTGCCGAGGCCCAGCACGGCGGAGCCGTCCGTCACGACCGCAACGGAGTTGCGCTTGATGGTGAGGCGGCGGGCGTCCTCGGGGTTCTCGGCGATCGCCATACAGACGCGGGCCACACCCGGCGTGTAGATCATCGAGAGGTCGTCACGGTTGCGGATGGGGTGCTTGGACGCCATCTCGATCTTGCCGCCGAGGTGCATCAGGAACGTACGGTCGGAGACCTTGCCGAGCGTCACGCCCTCGATGTGGCGCAGCTGCTCGACGATCTCGTCGGCGTGCGCGGTGGAGGTGGCGGCGATGGTGACGTCGATGCGGAGCTTCTCGTGGCCGGATGCGGTCACGTCGAGGCCGGTCACCGAGCCTCCGTGGGACTCGACGGCTCCGGTGAGCTGAGAGACCGCGGTTCCGCTCGCGGGCACCTCCAGCCGGACCGTCATCGAGTAGGAGACGCTGGGCGCCGTTGCCATGGCCGACTTCCTCTGCTTTCAGCTACTGCCGTTGCTGCGTTTTGCCGTCCGATCGTCGCACCTACCGCCGAGTAGGCGGTAGCCGCAGGGGATTGCGAACGTTTTGTTCTCAACGAAAAGAGGTCCACGTCACAGATGACGTGGACCTCTTCTACGTTCAGTGGCACCGACCCGCCATGCTCGCCTCGCGGCAAGTGGTCGCTCGTAGCGACGAAGGTTGGGCCCGGGGGCTTGGATCGAGCCGGTGCCACAGCAAGGCTAACAAACAGATCCCATAAGGCCATTCCCGTACGGGATCTGTTTCGACTTGCGCGAAAGAACTCGGGGGGCGGGTGGGGCATTCGCGGGTGCGGGCCCGTCGCCGACCGAGTACCGAATCAGTCCCGCAGCAGGTCCGGGACGCCCGACGCGTCGGGCTCGTCCCGCTCCCCCGACACGACCGTCAGCTGCTGGGTCGCCCGCGTCAGCGCCACGTACAGCACGCGCAGACCGGCCGGGGACTCGTCCGCGATCTCCGCCGGGGAGACGACCACCGTGGCGTCGTACTCCAGGCCCTTGGCCTCCAGGCTGCCGAGGGCGACGACGCGGTCGCCGAGGCCGGCGAGCCAGCGGGCGGCCTCCTCGCGGCGGTTCATGGCGACGACGACACCGACCGTGCCGTCGACGAGGTCCAGGAGGCGGGCGGCCTCCGATCTGACCGTGCGGGACAGGGACTCGCGGGCGGCGGGCACGAAGCGGGGTTCGACGCCCGTGGAGCGGACGGCGGACGGGGACTCCGAACCGGGCATGGCGAGCGCGAGCACCTTGGCCGCCAGTTCGGCGATCTCGGCGGGGTTGCGGTAGTTGACCGTGAGGGTGAAGCGGCGGCGGGGACGGGTGCCGAGGGCCTCGTCGCGGGCCTCGGCCGCCTCGTCGGGGTCCGACCAGGACGACTGCGCCGGGTCCCCCACGACCGTCCAGGTGGCGTGCCGGCCGCGGCGGCCGACCATGCGCCACTGCATCGGGGTCAGGTCCTGCGCCTCGTCGACGATGACGTGCGCGTACTCGGTCCGTTCCTCGGCCAGCCGCTCGGCGCGCTCGCGCCGGGTCTCCTCGCGTACGGGCATGAGCTCCTCCAGGCCCGTGAGCTGGTCCAGCGGGTCCAGATCGCGCTTCTTCCGGGGGCGGGCCGGCAGGCCGAGGATGGCCTGGAGTTCGTCGAGCATGGCGATGTCGTGGACCGAGAGGCCGTCCCGCTTCAGGGCGCGGGCGACGCGGCGGACCTCGCCGGGGTTGAGGATGCGGCGGGCCCAGCGGCCGAGGCGGCGCTCGTCGGCCATGGCGTTGAGGACGGCGCGCGGGGTCAGCTCGGGCCACCAGGCGTCGAGGAAGGCGATGAAGGCGTCCTCGGTGGTGATGTCCTCGTCGAAGGAGGAGCGCAGCTCGGCGGCCAGTTCGGGGTCCGTGTGCCGGCCGGCGGCTCCGGACCTGGCCCACAGGGCGTCCAGGAGGAGCTTGCGGGCGCGGGGGCGGAGCAGGTTGACCGGGGCCGTGCCGCTGAGGGCGCTCTGGCGTACGCGGTCCAGTTCCTCGGCCTCGAGTTCGAGTCGGCGGCCGAAGGCGACGACCCGGAGGCGGCTGGGCGCGTCGCCCAGTTCCAGGGCGCCCCTGGCCGCCTTCCGCAGCACCTTCAGCATGCGGTACGAACCCTTGGCGCGGGCCACGGACGGGGAGTCGTACAGCGTGGCCTCGGCGCCGTCGACGAGCGAGCCGATGGCGCGGATGGCGACCTGGCCCTCCTCGCCGAGGGAGGGGAGGACACCCTCGGTGTACGCGACCAGCAGAGGGGTCGGCGAGACGATCAGGATGCCGCCCGCGTACCGGCGGCGGTCCTGGTAGAGGAGGTAGGCGGCCCGGTGCAGGGCGACGGCCGTCTTGCCCGTGCCCGGGCCGCCCTCGACGTATGTCACGGAGGCGGCGGGGGCGCGGATGACCAGGTCCTGTTCGGCCTGGATGGAGGCGACGATGTCCCGCATGGTGTGGCTGCGGGCCTGGCCGAGTGCGGCCATCAGGGCGCCGTCGCCGATGACGGGCAGCTCGGCGCCGTCGAGGAAGGCGTTCAGCTCGGGGCGCATCAGGTCGTCCTCGACGCCGAGCACCCTGCGGCCCTTGGAGCGGATGACCCGACGGCGTACGACCCGGCCGGGGTCGACGGGCGTCGAGCGGTAGAAGGGGGCGGCCGCCGGGGCCCGCCAGTCGATGACCAGCGGCGCGTACTCCGAGTCCAGGACGCCGATGCGGCCGATGTGGAGGGTCTCGGCGATGTCGGCGGTGTTGTCGGCGCGTACGGCGCCTTCCGCGGGCTCGACGGCGGTGTACGCGCCGTCCGGGCCCTTCTTGCCGTCCTTGCCCGGCAGCAGATCGATCCTGCCGAAGAGGAAGTCCTCGAACTCGTTGTTGAGCCGATTCAGATGGACACCCGCGCGGAAGACCTGGGCGTCCCGCTCGGCCAGGGCGCCGGGCGTGCCGACCTGACCGCGCTTGGCCGCGTCGTTCATCAGGAACTCGGCCTCGTGGATCTTCTCCTCAAGACGCCGGTACACCCGGTCCAGATGTTCCTGTTCGACGCCGATCTCCTTCTCACGCGCGGAGTCGTGAGCGGAGTCGAGCGTTTCCTGCTGAACCTGAGCGGCCACCCGGGCCCCCTTCTGACGTGCTGGGCAGCCGTCAACCGTACGCGAAAAGGACCCCGGGAGGCTACGCGCCTGTCCGGGGTCCCGTTCACCGCTCCGCTGCGAGAGCGCCGTATGCGCTACGCCTGGACCGACACGAGCTTCTTACCGTCGAAGGTCAGGACCTCGAAGTGGTCGATCTGGTCCGGGCTGAAGGCGGCGCCGCCGTGGACGTAGAGCGGGTTCCTGGCCTGCTCGGTCTTGGCGTTCTTGATGCCGTAACCCCAGGTGGGGACGGACCAGGAGGTCACCGTCTCGCGCTCGCCGTTCTTGCCGACGGCGATGAGCGAGCACTTCTTCGGACCCTTGACGTTCTTCAGCTCCAGGACCGCGTGCGTGCCCCAGGCCTTGGACTCCATGCCGACCGTGGCGGTGACCTGGGTGGACGCGTCCGTGGACGAGACCTTGTCCTTGGCCTTCATGTGAATGAAGGACTCCTTGGCCGGGCTGGCCGCAAGCGTGTCAGCGGTCTTCGACCCGTCGTCCCCGCCCGTCGTCGCGAACACCGCCGTCGGGCCCGCGACGATCGCCGCGATACCGGCCGCCAGTGCGAAGAAGTTCCGCCGGCTTCGCTTGGCCCGGTGTTCGACGACTTCGCCGACCAGCCGGTCCGCGAGTCGTGAGCTGGGCTTCGCGGCCAGGGACTCGCCGATGGCGGGTGTGCCCTGGGCCGCCGGCAGGTCCGCCAGTGCGGCCAGTATCGGTTCCATGCCGGCCAGCTCGTCGAGCTGCTGACCGCACCACTCGCAGGTGGCCAGATGGGCTTCGAATTGTGTGGCCTCGGCGTCATCCAGCAGGCCGAGGGCGTACGCGCCGACGGTCTCGTGGATGTTGTTGTCGCCGGAACCTTGGGCTCCTTGCACAGACCCGGGCATTCCCGGTCCATACCCCCCGTAGATGTTGCTCATGCCGTCACCCCGCGCTCCTCGAGAGCCAGCTTCATCGACCGCAGGGCGTAGAACACCCGGGAGCGGACGGTTCCACTGGGGATGCCAAGCGTCTCGGCCGCCTCATTGACCGTACGCCCTTTGAAATACGTCTCGACCAGGACCTCCCGATGGGCAGGGGTCAGGTCGTCCAGCGCGTCCGACAGTGTCATCAGCCACAACGCCTTGTCGATCTCGTCCTCCGCGGGGATGACCTCCAGCGGCGACGGGTCGACCTCCTGCGGCCGGGCCTGCCGGCTGCGGTGGCCGTCGATGACGATTCGGCGTGCGACCGTCACCAGCCAGGGGCGTACCGATCCGGTCGCTCGATTGAGCTGACCGGCGTTCTTCCAGGCCCGGATGAGAGTTTCCTGCACCACGTCTTCGGCGCGTTGACGGTCGCCCGCGACCAGACGCAGCACGTACGCGAGCAAGGGTCCAGCGTGCTCGCGGTACAGCGCGCGCATCAGCTCCTCGTCTGGCTCTGAGGGCTGTGATGCGCGATGTCGGGCCCTGTGCGGGCGTTCATCGGCCACAGCGGAATCCTTGCGCACGGCTACCTCCGGTGTCCGGGGGTTCCCCCAGTCGGTCGCTCACATCGGGATACGTAGGTAATCAGTTGTGTGTTCAGAGTTGAGCCACAACTTTCTCGATTCAACTTGTGACCGGTGGGGCAGCTGGGGGACAAGCACGCCCATATCGGTTTCAAACCCGGCACACACGGGCGGGAATTGTGAAGAGATCACTCCCGTGATGTGAAAAACAGCACGGCTGCTTCTTTACGGGAGCGGGGTGGTTGCCCAACTGCCGGTCGGCGCAGGGGAGATGGGCAATACGGCGCCAAGCGGGGGGAAATGGGGCGAGCGGGGCTCCGCGGAGGTGACTCAGGCGCGGGGCAGGGCCGTTCGGCGGCGGTGGCGGGCCACTCGTTCCCTGTTGCCGCAGACCTCGCTCGAGCACCAGCGGCGGCGTCGGCCGCGGGAGGTGTCGACGTACACGAGGGGGCAGTTGTCGCCGGCGCACCGGCGCAGGCTCGCGTAGGCGGTCGGGTCGGTGAGCAACTCGACGGTGTCTCGGGCCAGTACGGCGAGGAGGGCGGGGCAGGTGGGGGGTGCGGCCAGGGTGCGGGTGAGTGCGAACGGGGCGCTGCCGTTGGTGTTGCTGCCGCTGGTACCGCTGGTCGTTGTGCGGGTCGCCTGGGGCGCGGGGGGTGCGGTGCGGGCGATGTCGTTGATGTGGGCCAGGGACGTGTCGAAGGGGTGGGGGGTGGTGGGCGGTGGGGGGTGTTCCGTGTGGGGGCCGGTTGCCGTGTGGATCAACTGGGCTATGTGGGTGCGGAGTTCCTGGAAGGCGGTCAGCCAGTCCGGGGTGGCGTGGTCCAGGGGGGTGTGGGTGGGGACCAGGCCGGTGGTGGTGATCCAGGTGCGGAGGTGGTCGAGGGAGGTGAGGCGTTCGTGGGGGTGGGTGGTGGCCAGGAGGTCCAGGCAGGGGCGGCCGGCGTCGAAGCGGGGTGGGGTCGCGGGGGTGGGTGTGGGTCTGGCCGGTGCCATCCGTCTGTCACCGCCTTGGGGTCGGCGCGCCCGGGTCCGGGGGGACTGGGAGGTTGGTACCCCTTACAGTGCCGGGGCTCACGTGTGGCGGGAAGTCTGTGGTTGATGGTCCCTGGATTTGCCTCGCCCCCGCCGCCCCTACCCGTCCCCGCCCGTCCCCTCCTGTCCCCCAGGGGCGCTGCCCCTTCGACCCCGGACAGCCTCCGGGCTCCGGCCCCTGGGCCCCTTGGGGGGTGCAGAGCCGGGTGATTCGGGTCGGTCGGGTGCGGGTGGGCGGGGGCTGGTAGCGCAGTTCCCCGCGCCCCTATGAGGAGCGCGGGGAACCGGGCGACTTCGTCACACGTCCGCGTACTTCGTGTCCGCCGCCGGGTCCAGGGCCAGGCGGTAGCCGCGTTTGACCACCGTCTGGATGAGTTTGGGGGTGCCCAGGGACGTACGCAGGCGGGCCATCGCCGTTTCCACGGCGTGTTCGTCGCGGCCCGCGCCGGGGAGGGCTCGGAGGAGGTCCGAGCGGGGTACCACCCAGCCGGGGCGGCGGCACAGGGCCCGGAGCAGGGACATTCCGGCCGGCGGGACCGGCCGTAGCGCGCCGTCGACGAGGACCGCGTGGCCCCGGATCTCCACCCGGTGGCCGGCGATGGGGAGGGACCGGGCGCGCGACGGGAGTTCCTGGCAGAGGAGTTGGACCAGGGGGCCCAGACGGAAGCGTTCCGGCTGGACCGTGTCGACGCCGTGGGACTGGAGCGGCAGTGCCGTCACCGGGCCCACGCAGGCCGGGAGTACGTCGTGGTTCAGGGCGTTCAGCAGTTCGGGGAGCAGGCCGCGGTCCTCGGCCCTGGACAGGAGTGAGGCCGCCGCGGGGGCGCTGGTGAACGTCAGGGCGTCCAGGCCCCTGCTCACCGTGGCATCCAGGAGGCGGTCGACGGGGGTGATGTCCTCCGGGGGCATCCAGCGGTAGACGGGGACGCCCACCACCTCCGCTCCGCCTGCGCGCAGTGCCTCGACGAAGCCGGGGAGCGGCTCGCCGTGGAGCTGGACCGCGATCCGGCGACCCTCCACTCCTTGCTCCAGCAGGCGGTCCAGTACCTCGGCCATCGATTCGGAGGAGGGGGACCATTCCTCGGTGAGGCCCGCGGCCCGGATCGCGCCCTTCACCTTCGGGCCGCGCGCCAGCACCTCCACGCCTCTCAGCTTCTCCAGCAGCGCCTCGCCCACACCCCAGCCGTCCGCCGCCTCGATCCAGCCACGGAAGCCGATCGCCGTGGTCGCGACCACGATGTCCGGCACCTGGTCGAGCAGGTCCTTCGTGGCGGCGAGCAGTTCACCGTCGTCGGAGAGCGGCACGATCCGCAGGGCAGGGGCGTGCAGGACCGCGGCCCCGCGCCGCTGGAGCAGGGCGCCGAGTTCGTCCGCCCGGCGCGCGGCAGTCACACCCACGGTGAATCCGGCCAGTGGGCCGTGTTCCGACTCCCGCTGGGCTGGTCGCTCCGGTCGCTCGGTCCGTTCAGGTCGCTGCTGTTCCTCGTACATGGCTCTCGTCCCGCACTCGAGTCTTGCACCTGAGGCCTGTCCGGCGGAGCAGGCCTGGGCCGCGGGGGCCGGCACGCGCCGGATCCCGCTCACTGGCGCTCATCAAGCGCCGTTGTCAGAAGTCGGCCTGATCCGCCGGACAGACCTGGTCAGTGCTCCGGGTGGTGCACCTTCATGCCGAACGAGCCTGTCAACGGCGCGTGACAGGCTCGGTTCGACTTGATGTCGCTGGTGTTACGTCACCGGTGTGGCGACATGGGCGATGTCACACCTCGGCGTAGCTGAGCTGCGGCTTCGCCTCCGTCGCTGCCGCGTTCTGGGCCACCGCGGCGGCCGGGCGGCGAAGGTATACGGCCCAGGTGACCGCGAAGCAGAGGCCGTAGAAGGCGAGGAAGGCGACGAAGGCGCCGGTGCCGGAGCCGACCGAGAGGAAGGACTGGCGGAAGGCCAGGTTGATGCCGAGACCGCCGAGCGCGCCCACCGCCCCGATGATGCCCATCGAGGCACCGGAGAGACGGCGACCGTAGGCCGCTGCCTCCTCGCCCTCCAGGCCCTTGGCGAGGGCCTTGGCCTGGAAGATGCCCGGGATCATCTTGAAGGTGGAGCCGTTGCCGAGGCCGCTGAGGACGAAGAGCACGATGAACGCGGTGGTGAAGAGCGGCAGCGACTTCTGCATGGAGGCGATGACGATGATCCCGGTGGCGGCGGCCATGCCGACGTAGTTCCACAGGGTGATCTTGGCGCCGCCGTACTTGTCGGCGAGTGCGCCGCCCACCGGCCGGATCAGCGAGCCGAGCAGCGGGCCGATGAAGGTGACGTACGCGGACTCCAGGGGCGTACGGCCGAACTGGGTCTGCAGGACGAGGCCGAAGGCGAAGCTGTAGCCGATGAAGGAGCCGAAGGTGCCGATGTAGAGGAAGGACATGATCCAGGTGTGGGCCTCCTTCACGGCGTCCTTGGCGGCACCGGTGTCGTTCTTCACGGACGAGATGTTGTCCATGTAGACCGCGGCGAGCACGGCGGCGATGACGATGAAGGGGATGTAGATCCCGAGCAGCACGCGCGGGCCGCCACTGGCTCCGATGACGGCGAGACCGATGAGCTGCACGACCGGGACACCGATGTTGCCGCCGCCCGCGTTGAGACCGAGCGCCCAGCCCTTCTTCCGCAGCGGGAAGAAGGCGTTGATGTTGGTCATGGAGGAGGCGAAGTTGCCGCCGCCGATGCCGGCGAGCATCGCGCAGATCAGGAACGTGTTGAACGACGTCCCCGGCTCCATCACGATGAAGGCCGCGACGGTCGGGATGAGCAGCAGGCTCGCGGAGACGACCGTCCAGTTGCGCCCGCCGAAGATCGCCACCGCGAAGGTGTACGGGATGCGGACGATGGCGCCGACCAGCGTGGCCATCGAGACGAGGAAGAACTTGTCGGCCGGGGTGAGCCCGTACTCGGGGCCCATGAACAGGACCATCACCGACCATACGGTCCAGATGGAGAAGCCGATGTGCTCGGAGAGGACCGAGAAGAGGAGGTTGCGGCGGGCGACCTTCTCACCGGTCTCGTTCCAGAAGGCCTCGTCCTCGGGATCCCACTGCTCGATCCAGCGGCCTCCCCTGCTCGCGGCGGGGGCTGTGCTCGGGGCTGTCATGACGCCTCCACGGTTCTCCGGGCTCAAGTGTTGCGATGCGGTGATGAGGGGTGATGAGTCCTGAAGGTAGGGAGAGCGCGTTTCCTGCCTGTGGCACCGAGTCACCGGGAAGGAACTTTGCTCTCACGAGGGCGTGGACCGGCTGGTGAGGATTCGGTGAGCGGAGCGTCATACCCGGCGGTCATGCCGCCTTGGGCGCGGCCCTCATGCCAATGTAGGCGCACCGCGTGCCGTCCTTCAGCGTGGCGAAGACCACAGGCATCCAGTCCTCGGCGAACGAGGCACCGCCGCCGGCGCCCGCGAACACCGTGTCCGACAGGGGCACGAGCTCCATCTCCAGGTCCGGCGAGTAGCCCACCATCCCGCCGACGAAGGCGTAGACGAGGTGCGGTGTGCCGTTCCTCTCGCTGATCGTGATGACGACTCCCTCCCTCTTGTACGTACCGAGCCAGGGAGTGATGTCGACGGTGGGCGGGTGCTCCGCCGGGGCGAACGGCGCGGGCATCGTGATCCCGGCCAGCTCCGCCATCAGCTCGCGCAGCAGATCGGCGTACAGGAGCCGCGAGGAGCCGCCGTTGGTGAGCAGCGCGACGGCGACACCGGCGGTGGGGACGACGCGGAGGAAGGCGTACTGGCCGGTGGCGGCGCCGTCGTGGCCGTAGCCCGGGACGCCGTCCCAGTCGTAGAGGGTCCAGCCGAGACCCCAGCCGTCGGCGCTGACCGTCCACTTGTCGGGTACGTCGGTCTCGCGCCGCTGCATGGCGGCGGCCGTCTCCGGGCGGAGGATCCCGGCACCGCCGTCGAGGTGGGCCTTCGCGTACCGGACCACGTCGCCGGCGGTGGCGAGCACCCGGGCGCCCGGGCCCGCCGCGCGCGGCATCAGGTCCCAGGCCGGGGCCGGGGTCTGCTGCCCGTCCTCCCCCGCCAGATGCCCCATGGCCGCCCGGAACGGCAGCGCCTCCTCCGGCAGCGTCATCGTGTGCGTGAGCCCGAGCGGCGCCAGCACCCGCTCCTTCAGCGCCTGGTCCCAGGTCAGCCCGGTCAGCACCTCGACGATCCGGCCGAGCACGACGTACCCGATCCCGCTGTACGACACCGCCGTACCCGGCGGGCAGTCCATCGCCACGCCCTTGGCGGCCTCGACGTACTTGGCGATCGCGTCGTCTCCGCGTCCCGTGTCGAGGTGGAAGTCGCAGGTCAGGCCGCTGGTGTGGGACAGGAGCATGCGGGGGGTGATGACCTCGGTGGCCGCCGGGTCGACCGTCGCGAACTCCGGCAGCACCTTCACCACCGGGACGTCCAGGTCGAGTTCGCCGGTCTCCACCAGCTGCATGACGAGGGCGGCCGTGTAGACCTTCGCGATCGAGCCGAGCTGGAAGACGGAGTCGGCCGTCGCCTCCACGCCGGTCGCCCGGCTCAGCACGCCGCTCGCCAGCTCGTGGATCTCGCCGTCGACGAGGAAGGCGAGGGTCGCGCCGGGGACGTCGTGGGTGGCGCGGAGGGTGTCGAGGCGGTGCTGCCAGTGGGCGAGGTCGGGGGTCCCGAGGTCGGCGGTCCGGGTGAGCTGCGGCATGAGGGTGCCTTTCAGAGGGAGGAGTGGCTTGGCTGGAGGTGTGCGCCGCACGCCGTGCGGCCATGTGGAACACCGTACGCATTGCGAACAGTGTGCGCAAGACCGTACGGCGTTCTCAGGTGGGCGCGAAAAGCCGCTGGCAAGAAAAGCCGCGGTCGCTACGAGGTGGGCCCCGGCCCGACCTGGACGGCCGCCGACCGCCGCTCGTACGCCGCCTGGCGGCACAGGTGAACAAGATGACCGACTCGAACCGCAGAGCCGTACGTACGGCGCCCCAGGCCCTGTTGGCGGTGGCGGCCGCCGTCCCGCTGCTCGCGGACAGCCCCGGGGTGGCCGACCTGCCGGGCTACGCGACCCTCGTCGCGGCGGCCACCGCCCTCAGCCGCCTGATGTCCATACGGACAAGACCCTCTCGGAACACGAGGGGCGGGGACGGACCTCCGCCCCCACACGCCCATGAGCCCAGAGCCCAGAGCCCATGAGCTCATGAGCCCACCGGAAGATCCTCACTCCTCGTGCTGATCCATCTGCCGGAACTCCTCGTACGCGGCCGACCCGGGAGCCGCCACGTACACGGGTGAAGTGTCCCAGGTGAAGCCGTGGAACTCGCAGAAGAACAGGTTGGCGATCGAGACATTGGCCTCGACGCTCGCGACGTGCAGAGCCGGAATCCGGAAGGGCTTCGCCCGCTCGCCGGCGAAGGGTTCGAGGTCGGGGTCGAGGTCGATGCCGAGCAGCGGGAGGTCGTCCGAGGCGAAGGTCTCGGCGTCGGCGAGATAGAGGTGACCGTACGGCAGGGTGTGCTCCGGGGGCGCCGCGGCGAGCACGTCGGCCGCCCGCACCCCCCGGAACTTCTCGTCGGACAGGGTCGTGACGTAGTGCACGGCACGGTCGTAGTGGTCCGCGGAGTCGGGCACCTCGTCGATCGCCACCGGTGTCTCCAGGGCCCGTTCGAGGCGTTCCCAGCCCTGGGGGTCGGTGAAGTCGGTGCGTATGACGGGGGTTCCGAGGTCCTGGTGCCGGGGCAGGCGAAGGGGCATGGTCTCATCCGTTACGGTCGCCGGGGAGGTGATGGTTGTCGTGTCCTGGCCGTCCGTGATCATTCTTGCTCCGGTGGGACAGCGCCGTGCGCTGGAAGCCCGGATCCGTTCCTTCGGACTCGTTCCCGACCCCCTGCGCGAGGGCGGCGAGTTCCTGCACCGGCGGGGCTACTCCTACAGCCTCGATCTGTCGGGCGACATCCTGGCCGACTTCGAGCCCGAGGACCTGGACGAGATCACGGCCCGGATCGGGGAACCGTACGGGGTTTATGTGTCCTGCCAGTCCATGGACGCGGCCCGCGCCCTCCTCCGGGAGGTCCTGCGCGGCTTCGACGGCCTGATCGACACCAATCACTTCGAGGTCCTGTCGGCACAGGAGTTCCTCGCGGTTCTGGCCCGGCACCCGGAGTGGGACTGGCGGCGGACGCCGAGCACGGAGCTGTGACAACGACAGGGGCCGGCCCGACGCGTTGGCGTCGGGCCGGCCCCTGTCGTCAGCCGTGGGTGTGTCAGTCCGTGCCGAGTTCCATCGCGGCGCGGTCCAGCAGGGCGTCCTCGTCGGAGACCTCGCCGCGGGAGGCGATGGCCTCGGCGCCGCCCTCCGGCATCTCCGGCATCGTGCCGATCAGCCCGGTCGCGGCGGCCTGGTCGGCGCCGATCGCGGGGTTGGAGCCGCCGATGAGGCCGAGGCCGGCGTACTGCTCCAGCTTGGCGCGGGAGTCGGCGATGTCGAGGTTGCGCATGGTGAGCTGGCCGATCCGGTCCAGCGGGCCGAACGCGGAGTCCTCAGTACGCTCCATGGAGAGCTTGTCCGGGTGGTAGCTGAACGCCGGGCCGGTGGTGTCGAGGAGCGAGTAGTCCTCGCCGCGCCGCAGCCTCAGGGTGACCTCGCCGGTGACGGCCGAGCCGACCCAGCGCTGGAGCGACTCCCGGATCATGAGCGCCTGCGGGTCCAGCCAGCGGCCCTCGTACATCAGCCGACCGAGCCGCCGGCCCTCGTTGTGGTACTGGGCGAGGGTGTCCTCGTTGTGGATCGCGTTGACGAGACGCTCGTACGCGGCGTGCAGGAGGGCCATGCCGGGGGCCTCGTAGATGCCGCGGCTCTTGGCCTCGATGATCCGGTTCTCGATCTGGTCGGACATGCCGAGCCCGTGGCGGCCGCCGATCGCGTTGGCCTCCATGACGAGGTCGACGGGGGAGGCGAACTCCTTGCCGTTGATCGTCACCGGCCGACCCTGGTCGAAGCCGATGGTGACGTCCTCGGGGAGGATCTCGACCTCGGAGTCCCAGAACCGCACGCCCATGATCGGCTCGACGGTCTCGACGCCGGTGTCGAGGTGCTCCAGCGTCTTGGCCTCGTGGGTGGCGCCCCAGATGTTGGCGTCGGTGGAGTACGCCTTCTCCGTACTGTCCCGGTACGGCAGCTGGTGCGCGACCAGCCACTCGGACATCTCCTTGCGGCCGCCGAGCTCGGTGACGAAGTCGGCGTCGAGCCAGGGCTTGTAGATCCGCAGGTGCGGGTTGGCGAGCAGGCCGTAGCGGTAGAACCGCTCGATGTCGTTGCCCTTGTAGGTCGAGCCGTCGCCCCAGATCTGGACGTTGTCCTCGAGCATCGCCCGGACCAGGAGCGTGCCGGTGACGGCACGGCCCAGGGGCGTGGTGTTGAAGTAGGCACGCCCGCCGGAGCGGATGTGGAACGCGCCGCAGGTGAGCGCGGCCAGGCCCTCCTCGACCAGCGCGGCCCGGCAGTCGACCAGGCGCGCGATCTCGGCACCGTAGGCCTTCGCGCGGCCGGGCACCGAGGCGATGTCGGGCTCGTCGTACTGGCCGATGTCGGCCGTGTAGGTGCACGGGATGGCTCCCTTGTCGCGCATCCACGCGACCGCGACGGAGGTGTCGAGACCGCCGGAGAAGGCGATGCCGACACGCTCGCCGGCGGGAAGGGAGGTGAGGACCTTAGACATAGGAAGAGTATGCATCAGAACGCATGATCATGCAAAGTCGCTTCCCGGGTAGCCTCCGTCACAGTCACTTCACGCGCTCGTCCGGGGTGCCAGGAGCGCGAAGCGCCGGGGTGCCCTGTGGCTCCCCGGCGCTCAGCGATGTCGCGGTGGCGCGGCGGACGTCAGCTCGAGACCTCGCCGATGTACGGGAGCTCGTCCGTGCCGCCGTCGTCCCACGTGATGATCACGCTGTCGCCGGAGCGCTTGACCGTCGCGTACGTCAGGTCCTCGTCGTCGATGTCGGGTGAGGCCATCGGGCGCAGGACCATGCGGAAGGAGTTCGAGTCGCGGTAGGCGCCGACGCCCGTCATGATGCCCTTGCCGCCGAGGGTGTCGATGTACGACAGGGTGTGCTTGCCCTTGAGGTCGCCCGAGGTCTCCTCCTCGCCGATGGTCAGCGTCTTCGCGTCCTCGTCCTGCCACTGGCCCTCGACACCCGTGCCGGGCGCCTCCTCGGAGGTGCCGCCACCCGTGGTGTCGTCCGGCGCGTCCGTCTCCTCCTGGGTGGGCTCCTCGGTCGGCGTCTCGGACTCGCTCGGGCTCGCCGACACGCTCTTGTCGGCCCTGGGCTTCGCCTCACCGCTGTCGTCGCTGGTGAGAAGGAAGATGCCGCCGCTGAGGACCGCCACCGCCGCGACCGCCGCCACGATGATCAGCGCCAGCCTGCCGCCCCCACCACCACTCGGCGGAGGCGGGGGCGGGTAACCCCCGTACGGCTGCTGCTCGCCATAGCCGGGGGCGCCCCCGTACGGCTGCTGCCCATAACCGGGGGCGCCTCCGTACGGCTGCTGCCCCGGCGCCCCGTACGGCTGCTGCTGAGGTCCCGCCCCGTACGGCTGCTGAGGTCCCGCCGCGTACGGGTTCGGCGGCCCGCCGGGTATCGCGCCCGGCATGGGCTGCTGTCCCGGGACCTGGCCGGGCGGCGGCGAGTACGGGCCGGGGTAAGGCTGCTGGGGCGGCTGGGCTCCGTAACCGTCCTGCGGCGGCGGGCCGGGAGGCTGAGTCATCGGCGGGTGTCACTCCTCAAGTCGCTTGGCGAGGCGAGGAACGCGGAAACCCCCGACATCCGCCCCACCCGGCCAAACAACCACCACCGAACACCCGTACGCAAGTGCGTATACCGCTTGGTTACGGGGTTAAGACGCTTGGGACACGACCTTCCTCCCGGCCCTCCCCTTCTTCCCACCGTTCGGCCACAACCTGGGCGTTCGCTGTGCCGCCAGGTCCTCCGTCCAGCCGAAGGCCAGCACACAGCCGACGATGAGGATCCATGTCACGACCAGCACACCCCAGGGGCTCTCCAGGAACCACGCGAAGTGCATCCACATCACGTCGAACTCCCAGAGCCGGTCCCACTGCGTCGCCGCCACGAGGATGCAGGTGTTGTGCCAGAGGTAGATCGTCACCGCTCGGGAGTTCAGGAACGTGATCACACCGTCCCAGCGGCGCATCCGCCTCGGCCACTCCGACCACGACGGGCTGACGTGCAGAAGCAGCAGCACGGTCCCCAGCGACCACAACGACTGGGCGAACGGCATGCTGTCCAGGTCGTTGCCGTAACCGAAGTCGTGGTTCATGGCGTACCAGAGGCCGAGCAGCGCGATCGCCGGGGCCACCGACGGGACGACGTACCTCGGGAGGCGTTCGAGGATGCCCTCCTGGTGGGCCATGCCCACGATCCAGCAGGCACCGAAGGTGCTGAAGTCCGTGAGGGCGGACGGGATCCGCTCGCCGGGGAGCGTGATGTACCCCTGGTCGAAGGCCGCCGAGAGGGCGATCGGAGCGAGGATCGTCGCCACCGGGAGGGCGCGCAGGGCCTTCAGCAGGAACGGGGAGAGCAGTACGTACCAGAGGTACGCGCGGAGGTACCAGAGCGGGCCCGCCAGGTCGGCCGCCCAGTTCTCGCCGATGAAGCCGTGCACGCCGGGGAGGCCCTCCGCGTACGGCGGGTCGCTCAGCGGGAGGACCCAGTAGGTGAGGTGGAGCCACCACCACAGCGGATGGCCCTCGTCGCCGGGGCCCCAGCCCTGCGCCACCATGCCCGTCACGCCCACCACACCCAACAGCCACAGCGGCGGCAGCAGACGACGGATGCGGCCCCTGACGACCTGCGCCGCCGGGCGTTTCAGCGAACGGGCCATCAGGTTGCCCGCCAGCGCGAACATCACGCCCATGGACGGGAAGACGAGCGGCAGCCAGGCCCAGCCCGTGAGGTGGTAGAGGACCACCCGGAAGATCGCCAGGGCCCGGAGGAGGTCGAAGTAACGGTCACGGACCGGGCCGGTCCGGGGGGCCGGCGGGGTCTGCCCGACGGCGGTGTCCTGCGTCAGCGTGCTCATGCGACCGGGCTCCCTTCCTTCACCTGCTGCTGTTCCGAACCGGAGACGCCGGACGCACCGGACGCACCGGGAAGCCCCACCGCCCCCGTCCGCCGCAGCTTCTGCCAGCGCAGCCGGCCACCCGTCAGGGCCGTGATCCAGGACTGGAGCAGGACGACATACATCAGCTGGCGGTACAGCAGTTGCTGGAGCGGCAGGGAGACCAGGTGCGTCATCCGCTCCTTGTCCAGGTGGAACGCGTACGCCGCGCACACCACCTGCACGGCCAGGACGCCCAGCCAGGCGCCGACCGTCCTCTCGGTCGGGCCGAAGACCAGCCCGTAGAGGAGGAACACATCGATCAGCGGGGCCAGCAGCGGGGCCACCACCATGAACAGGGACACCAGCGGCAGTCCGACCCGGCCGAAGCGGCCCGACGGCCCCTTCTCCACGAACGCGCCCCGGTGCTTCCAGATCGCCTGCATCGTCCCGTACGACCACCGGTAGCGCTGTGACCACAACTGCTGGACCGACTCCGGGGCCTCCGTCCACGCCCGGGCCTTCTCGGCGTAGACCACGTGCCAGCCGTCGCGGTGCATGGCCATCGTGATGTCGGTGTCCTCGGCGAGGGTGTCCTCGCTCATGCCGCCGACCCGCCTCAGCGCCTCGCGGCGGAACGCCCCGACCGCGCCGGGGATCGTCGGCATACAGCGCAGGACGTCGTACATCCGACGGTCGAGGTTGAAGCCCATCACGTACTCGATGTGCTGCCAGGCGCCGATGAGCAGATCGCGGTTGCCGACCTTGGCGTTGCCGGCGACCGCGCCCACGCGCGGGTCGGCGAAGGGCTGGACCAGCTCACGGACGGTGGACGGCTCGAAGACCGTGTCGCCGTCCATCATCACGATCAGGTCGTGGCGGGCGTGCGCGATGCCCCGGTTGAGGGCGGCGGGCTTGCCCGCGTTGGTCTGCCGGACGACACGCACATCCGGGAGTCCCAGCTCCTCGACGATGCCGGCCGTGCCGTCGCTCGAACCGTCGTCGACGACCAGCACCTCGACGGGGTGGTCGCTCGCCACAAGTGAACGGACCGTCTTCTCGATGCACTTGGCCTCGTTGTACGCCGGGACGAGCACCGACACCGGTTCGGTGACCGGCCCGTTCGGGCCCCACCGGAAGTCCCGGCGGCGGACCTTGCGGGCGTGCAGCACGGACAGGACCAGCATCAGGCCGAAGCGGGTGAGGACGAGGACACCGATCACGGCGAGCGCGACGACGAGTACGGCGGTGATCTTCTCCGAGGCCTGGACGAGGACCACCCAGGCCTTGCCCTTCCACAGCTCCGGGCCCGTGACCTCGGTGTGCGCGCTGGGTGCGTTCAGGGCCCGGGTGATGGTGTCGAACGCGTAGCCCTTCTTCTTGAGCCCGGCGATGAAACGGTCGAGCGCGGCGACGGTCTGCGAGCGGTCGCCGCCGGAGTCGTGCATCAGGACGACCGCGCCCTTGCCGTCCTCGGGCGTGGCCCGGCGGATGATCTCGTCGACGCCGGGCCGCGCCCAGTCGTGGCTGTCGGTGTCGCTGACGACGGTGAGATAGCCGCGGCTGCCGATGTACTGGGTGACCGGCCACGACTGGTTGTCCATGACCTTGGCGAACGACGAGTACGGCGGCCGGAACAGCGAGGTGCGGATGCCGGCCGCGCCCGCGAGGGCGAGCTGGTTCTGCGACAGCTCCCAGTCGATGCGCTGCCTGGTCTGGAGGGACAGGTCCGGGTGGTTGAAGGTGTGCAGGCCGATCTCGTGGCCTTCCTCGACCATGCGCTCGACGAGGTCCGGGTAGCGGGAGGCCATCGTGCCGGTGATGAAGAAGACGGCGTGCGCGTCGTGCTTGGCGAGGACGTCGAGGACTTTCGGGGTCCACTCGGGGTCCGGGCCGTCGTCGAAGGTCAGCACCAGCTCACGGTCCGGGAGGTCATGGCTGGTCGCCCCTTTCGGGGACCGGGAGTCGATGACCGGGCCGCCCTTGAGGATCTTCTTCGGCACCCGGTCGTTCGACACGGGCGGCTGGACGCGGTGGTCCGCGAGGATCTCGCTGTGGACGTAGCCGCGCAGCATGAGCATGGCCATGAGGGCGACGAGTACGAGGCAGGGGAGCAGATGGCGCAGGGGTATGCGCCGGCGTGTGCGCCCGCCCGGGGACGGGCGTGGGGACAGGGGTCGGCGACCGGCGGCTCGCGAGGGCGAGCCGCGGCGCTTGGAACGGGGCATCAGGCGGCGGTCTCCGGATTGGGCTCGGGGTCCGGGGCGTTCGGGGACGGGGACGCGGTCTCGGCGGCGACGGGCTCGACGGGCGCCGGGGCGGCCGGGCCGTCGGCGACGGTGTCGGGGCCCGGGGCGGGGTCGGAGCCGCCGGAGTCCGAGGGGCCCGGCGAGGGCGAGCCGGAGGGGCTGGGGTCGCCGCCCGGCGGGGTGGACGCGGAGGGCGAGGGCCCGGGGTTCTGCGCGCTGCCGCTCGGGCCGGGCTTCGCGCTGGCGCTCACCGAGGGCTTCGGGCCGGCGGACGCTCCCGGCGCCGAGGCACTGGCCGAGGGCTTGCCCGACGGCTTCGCACCGCCGCCCGGCGAGAGCGTCACCCCGCCCGGACCGACCGACGCGCCCGCGCCGATGTCCAGACCGGGGAAGACGCCTCCTCCGCCGGACGAGCCGGCCGACTCGTCCGGCGGAGGAGGGGTGTCGACCTTGCCCGCGGGCTTGTCGTCCTTCTGGCCCGGCACCGGCAGCCAGGGCGCGTCGGAGTTGCCCGACAGGAGGGTGACGACGATGACGGCGGCGTATGTCGCGCAGGCGCCGCCGACGAAGATGCCGAGCCGCCGGTAGCGGTTCCTGCGCCGCCCGGACTCGTCGACGAACACGGGCCGGTCGGAGTCCGGCGCCCCCGCGTCGTCGAGTCGGACGGTCACCTCATGGGGGTCGTGGGTGTGGCCGGGCCGGCCGAGCTGGTCCCACGGGTCCTGAGGGGTGGCGGGGAGTACGGGGTCGCGGTCGCCGCGGAACTCCCGTTCGGACGCGGTCGGTTGTCGCAGTACTCCCCCGTCACGGCCCAGGGCGAGCGAGGCGGCTGTTCTGCCGCCGGCCTCGGGCCAGACCACGTCGCCACCGGAACCCGCACCGACGTTCGAACCAGAACCGGAACCAGAAACGGAGCCAGAACCGGCAGCAGAACCGGCATCGGTACCGGAATCAGCATCGGTACCGGAATCAGACCTCGACCGCTTCGCCTGCCGGTCCTTCGGCCACTTCTTCGCTTGCACGCACATCCCCCCGGGGACAGTTCGGGGTGCGTGTTCGATGGCGGGCCGTCGCACTTTCCTGTACCGGACCGGGCCCCCACCCGGTCCGGGGCGCCCCGCCCATCACACGCACCCGGGTCCCGAATGTAGGGGTGCGAGGGAAGCTCGTGCGCCCGAAGTCAGCTCGAACTCATCATGATGAGTGCATCTGCGGCCGGAATCCACCCGTTCTGGGGACGCGACAGCCATACTTCCGCGCGCGCCAGCTCGGCCGCCGCCTCGCGGAGCGCATCGAGCCCGGGATGCACGAGCCCCTTGCGCCACACCAACGAGACGGGCGAGAGCGGCACGGGGTCGACGAGCGGCCGCGAGACCATCCCGTCCAGCGCGGGCATGCCCACCACGGCGAGCACGGGGGTCCGGGTCTTCGCCATGATCCGCCGGAACTCCTCGGCCCCCACGGCGAGCGGCGCGGGCGGCGCCAGCCTGGCGCCGTGCAGCTCGAAGAGCAGGCGCGCCAGCTCCGTCCACTCCGGCGTCCGGGGGTTCCCGGCCCCCGCGTACACGCTCTCGCCCCGCAGCTTCGGCATCGGTACGGCGTCGAGCTCGGCCAGGGGGTGGTCCTCGGGCAGGAGCACGGCCATCGGCTCGTACCGCACGGGCTGTTGGGAGAGCCGGGCGCGGGCCGCCGGGCCGAGCCCCGCGAACCGGCCGAACGACACGTCGAGCCGTCCCGCGAGCATCTCGTAGGAGGCGTGGGTGAGTCCGCTCTCGTAGCGGGCCATCAGCTCGTGCTCGGGGGCGAGTTCGCGGGCCCGTTCCAGCACGCGGCGGTTGGTGGCCAGCCCTTCCGAGTTGAGGTCCACCAGCAGGGGCCGGGGCTGCGCGAACGCGCCGACCAGCGCGTCATGGGCCTCCACCACCCGCCGCGCGTACGGCACGAGCCGCTCCGCGTCGGGTGTCGGCGTCACCTGCCGGGTCGACCGTACGAAGAGTTCGACGCCGAGGTCCCACTCCAGTTTCCGGATGTCCCGGCTGAGCGCCGGCTGGGCTACGTAGAGGCGGGCGGCGGCACGGGTGAAGTGCAGCTCTTCGGCGACGGCGAGGAACGCGCGCAGGAGGCGGGGGTCGACCGTCTTGGTGGATGCGGGGTCGTCGGACACCCCGGGAACTTATAACCGACTCGACTTAATCGCCACGGAGTAAGTCTTGGACGTGCGTTGACGTGAGGGGCGACGGTTGACGCATGCCGCACTCCTCGCCCGACAGGGCCTCTTCGACCATGCCTCCGTCCGGGAGGACGGCTCCCCTGCTCACGGTCACCGCTGACACGTTGGTGGCCGCCGACTTCGGTCCTCGCGGGCGGCGCGGACCGGCCGGGCAGCCCCGCGCCCCGCGTCGCCCTCCGGGCCCGTACCGCCGTCTCTTCACCCACCCCGGGGCCCTCGCTTTCACCGTCGGCAACCTGATAGCCCGACTGCCCATGGGCATGTTCAGCGTGAGCGCGGTCATCATGATCGCCGGGTCGCGCGGCTCGTACGCGCTTGCCGGTGCCGTCGTCGCGACGGGGCTGGGGGCCACGGCGCTGGTGGCCCCCTGGACCGCGCGGATGGTGGACCGTCACGGCCAGGCGAGGGTGGCGGTCCCGGCGACGGCGATGGCACTGCTCGGCGGCTCGGCCCTGGTGGCCTGCGTGCACTGGGACGCCCCCGACTGGACCCTGTTCGCCTCCTACGCGGCCACCGCCACCGCCCCCAACACCGGCGGCATGTCCCGTGCCCGCTGGGCGCACCTCCTGAAGGACGACCCGGCGGCCCTGCACACCGCGAACTCCTTCGAACAGGCGGCGGACGAGCTGTGCTTCATGCTGGGCCCGGTGGTGGCGGCGTTCGTGTGCACGGCCTTGTTCCCGGAGGCGGGCACGCTGATCGGCGGCCTCGTCTGTATGACCGGCGTACTGATCTTCGCCGCCCAGCGCGCGACGGAGCCGCCGCCTCGGGGTCGTACGCCGGTGAAGTCCCCGATCCGCACCCCGGGTATCGCCCCTCTCCTCCTGGCCTTCCTCGCCACGGGCGCGGTCTTCGGCTCGCTGGAGGTCGTCACCATCGCCTACGCGGACGCGCGCGGCCAGGCCTCGGCGGCGGGCGTGGTCCTGGGCCTGCAGGCCGCGGGTTCGTGCGCGGCGGGGCTGGCGTACGGCGCGCTCCGGGTGACGGCCCCCGCCGAACGCCGCTTCCCCCTGTGCCTGGCGGCCATGACGACCCTGATGACCCTCCCCTGGCTCGCGGCCTCCACGACGGACTCGCTCCTGGCCCTGGCCCCGGCCCTCCTCCTGGCCGGCATGGCCACCGCGCCGACGATGATCACGTCCATGGCCCTGGTCCAACGGCTCACCCCCGAGGGCCAGTTGAACGAGGGCATGACCCTGGCGGTCACGGGCCTGCTCGGCGGGGTCGCCGGAGGCTCGGCACTGGGCGGCTGGGTCGTGGAGCACACCGCCGGGTCGGGAGCTCTGGGGTTCGGCGTGCCGGTTGGGGCGGCGGGGGTCGCGCTCGGGGTGGCACTGCTCGGGGGCACATGGCGCCGCCCCTCGTGACCCCGGGTCGCTCATCGCCCCCGCCGCCCCTACCCGTCCCATTCCTGTCAGCGGCCCGTGAAGCGGCACCCCGGAACGCCTCACCCGTTCGACCACTCGCACGTGTCACCCTATTTCCGCGCCTCCCATTGACGCGATCACACCTCACCCATACCTTCGCCCGTCGAAGCGCTTCGACATCACTCGTCGAAACGGTTCGCCCACACCCCGAGAACGATTTCCCCGCTGTGACCGATTTCCCCGCCGGACCGCTTCGGGAGGCGACAAGTGAAGTTCACAGACGGCTACTGGCTGCTGCGCGAGGGCGTGACCGCCGCTCATCCGGCCGAGGTCCTCGACGTCGTCGAGTCGGAGGACGGCGCGCTGGAGATCCATGCGCCGACCCGGCCCATCCGCGGCCGTGGCGACCTGATGACAGGGCCGGTCATGACGATCCGCGCGCACACCCCGATGCCCGACGTCATCGGCCTCACCCTCACCCACCTCACGGGCGAACAGCCACGCGGCCCCGAGTTCGACCTCACCGGGAGCCATGCCGTCCCCCAGGTCTCGTACGACGACGGGCACGCCACCCTCACCTCCGGCACGCTGTCCGTCCGGTTCGCCCGCTCCGGCCCCTGGCAGGTCGAGTTCCTCGCCCACGGCCGCACCCTCACCTCCAGCGGCCCCAAGAACATGGGCATCCTGACGGACCCGACCGGCGCCCACTATCTGCGCGAACAGCTGAACCTCGGCGTCGGCACCTCCGTCTACGGCCTCGGCGAACGGTTCGGTCCCCTCGTCAAGAACGGCCAGGTCGTCGACATCTGGAACGCCGACGGCGGCACGGCCACCGAACAGGCCTACAAGAACATCCCCTTCTACCTCACCGACGCGGGCTACGGCGTCTTCGTCGACCACCCGGGCAAGGTCTCCTTCGAGGTCGGCTCGGAGGCGGTCTCACGGGTCCAGTTCAGCGCGGAGACCCAGGAGTTGACGTACTACGTCATCCACGGCCCGACCCCGAAGGACATCCTCCGCAAGTACACGGCCCTGACGGGACGCCCGGCCCTGCCCCCCGCCTGGTCGTTCGGCCTGTGGCTCTCCACGTCCTTCACCACGTCGTACGACGAGGAGACCGTCACCTCCTTCATAGAGGGGATGCGGGAGCGCGAACTCCCCCTCTCCGTCTTCCACTTCGACTGCTTCTGGATGCGGGAGTTCCAGTGGTGCGACTTCCGATGGGACCCACGGGTCTTCCCCGACCCGGAGGGCATGCTGGCCCGCCTCAAGGAACGCGGGCTGCGTGTCTGCGTCTGGATCAACCCGTACATCGCGCAGCGCTCGCCGCTCTTCGCGGAGGGCAAGGCGCTCGGCCATCTGCTGCGCAGGCCCGACGGGAGCGTCTGGCAGTGGGACATGTGGCAGCCGGGCATGGCACTGGTCGACTTCACCAGCCCGGCGGCCCGCGACTGGTACGCGTCCAAGCTGGAGGCGCTGCTCGCCCAGGGCGTCGACTGCTTCAAGACCGACTTCGGCGAGCGGGTGCCCCTGGACGTGCTGTGGTCCGACGGCTCGGACCCGGAGCGGATGCACAACCACTACACGTACCTCTACAACCGCACGGTCTTCGACGTGCTGCGCAAGCAGCGGGGAGAGGGCGAGGCGGTCGTCTTCGCGCGCTCGGCGACCGCCGGGAGCCAGAAGTTCCCCGTGCACTGGGGCGGTGACTGCGAGGCCACGTACGAGTCGATGGCGGAGTCACTGCGCGGCGGGCTCTCCCTCGGGCTCTCCGGCTTCGGGTACTGGAGCCACGACATCGGCGGCTTCGAGGGCACGCCGGCCCCGGCACTGTTCAAGCGCTGGCTGGCCTTCGGCCTGCTCTCCTCGCACAGCCGACTGCACGGCAGCTCCTCGTACCGCGTGCCCTGGCTCTTCGACGAGGAGTCCGTGGACGTACTCCGCCACTTCACCCGGCTGAAGCTGAGCCTGATGCCGTATCTGTACGAGGCCGCGCGCGCCGCCCACACCGAGGGGGTGCCGATGATGCGGGCGATGGTCCTGGAGTTCCCGGACGACCCCGGCTGCGCGCATCTGGAACGGCAGTACATGCTCGGCCCCGACCTGCTGGTCGCGCCCGTGTTCGACGATTCCGGCGAGGTCGCGTACTACGTCCCCGAGGGCACCTGGACGCACCTCCTGACCGGCGGGACGGTGACCGGCCCCCGCTGGGTGCGCGAGAGCCACGGGTTCCTGAGCGTGCCGCTCCTCGTCCGGCCCGGCTCGGTGATCCCGGTCGGCGCGGTGGCCGACCGCCCCGACTACGACCACGCCGACGGGGTCACGCTGCGGGCGTACGGCCTCGAACGCGGCGCCCAGGTGACGTGCGTCGTCGGCGACTCGACGTTCACGGTGGTACGCGAGGGCGACACCCTGCGGGCCTCGTGCGGCGAGCCGAGGGCGCCCTGGGGCCTGGCGGTGGGCGGCAGGGAGGTACGGGCGAAGGCGGGCACGGGCTTCCTGACCATGGACCTGGACCGGGACCTGGACGGGGACGGGGACGGGGACGGGGACCTTTCGGTCTCGGACCCTGGCTCGGACTCCGCGACGAAGGGGTCGGCGTGATGGTGAAGATCACCGATGTGGCACGGCACGCGGGCGTCTCCCCCAGCACGGTCTCCTACGCCCTCAGCGGCAAACGGCCGATCTCGGCGGAGACCAGGGCCCGGGTCGAGGCGTCCGTCCGCGAACTGGGCTACCGTCCGCACGCGGGCGCCCGCGCCCTGGCCAGCAGCAAGTCCCATGTGCTGGCGATAGTCGTGCCGTTACGGGCCGGGATCAATGTGCCGGTGGTGATGCAGTTCGCGGTGTCGGCGGTGACGACGGCCCGCGCGCACGACCACGACGTACTGCTGCTGACGCGGGAGGAGGGCGAGGAGTGCCTGCGCCGGGTCGCCGACACTGCCCTGGCGGACGCCCTGATCGTGATGGACGTCCAGCTCCACGACCCCCGGCTGCCACTGCTGCGCGCCCTCGACCGCCCGTCGGTACTGATCGGCTTCCCCGCCGACACCGAAGGGCTGACCTGCATCGACCTGGACTTCAAGGCGGCGGGCGAACTGTGCGTGGAGCATCTGGCGGGCCTGGGCCACCGGGTCGTCGGGCTCATCGGCTCACCGCCGGAGGTCTACGTCCGCCAGACCGCGTTCGCGCAACGCGTCGTCCAGGGCTTCACGGCCGCCGCCGCCCGCCACGGCATGTCCTCCACGGTCCACCCCTGCGAGGCCACACCGGCCGCGGCCCACAAGGTCGCCGAGCGGCTGCTGCGCGAACAGCCGGCGCTGACCGGGGTCGTCGTCCACAACGAGGCGATCCTGGAACCCCTCCTGGAGGCGTTCGAACAGCTCGGCCTACGGGTCCCGGGCGACCTGTCGGTCACCGCCCTCTGCCCGGACGAGCTGGCCGCGAACCTCCCTGTCCCCGTCACCTCCATCGCCATCCCGACCACCGAGGTGGGCGAGCGGGCGGTGCGACTGCTGATGCGGAAACTGGAAGGCGCCCCCGTACCGCAGTCCACGCTCCTGCCGCCCCGGCTGACGGTGAGAGCGAGCACAGCACGCCGTGTGACCGGGTGACGAGCGGCCTCACAGCCCCGCACGGCAGACGGGAATTTGACGACAGGCTCTAGGGCGTGTTTCGAAAGTCCCGTCTGCCCTCCGGGCGGACGACGCCACTTTCGAAACACGCCCTAGACGACCCCCAGGTAGTTCACCGTCCGGCCCGGCCCGAGCTCGGCGGCGAGGCGTTCGGCCAGGCTTTCGCCCACCCGCTCCAACTCCCGTTTCCTGGCGTCGAACTCGTCCTCGTCGCGGGCCGACACGTAGTCGTTCATCGCGGCGTCGAAGTCCGCCGCCCAGCGGTACAGGCCGGCGACGAGATCGTCGGAGAGGCCGAGCGCGGCCGTGGGGTCGTCGGGGGCGAAGTCGCCGAAGCCCTCGGCGCGCAGGGGGTACCACTTGAACTCGGCCAGCATGGTGATGCGGACCGGGTGCGGTGGGACGGGGTGGAGCTCGGCGGCCCAGTGCAGGCCGTCGCAGCCCCAGCACACGAACTTCGTCGTGCCGTGCCGCTCGTCCCAGTAGCGCACCACCCAGGCCGCGCCCAGGTGCTTCGCCAGCGCCCGGGCGTACTCCAGGCCCGGCCTGTACTCCGACAGGGCTTCCGGGAGCGCCAGTTCGGGGTCGTCGAGCGGGACGAGGTACGTGAAGTCGTCGAGGTCCGCGAGGGCTTCGCTCTGCTCCGCGTACGGGATCAGGTACAGCGGCGACGGGCCGCCCTGCGGACGGACGAGCACATGCCGCGGTTCGGGTGCGTGGCTCATACACGGCAAAAGCCCCGCCGCTCGAAAGCGACGGGGCCTTGCCCACATGGGTTGGGAGGTCAGCAACCCTCCCGATCGTGGAGATGGCGGGAATCGAACCCGCGTCCAACGGTGCAGAACCAGGGCTTCTCCGTGTGCAGTTCGCTGTGATTTTCTCAGCCCCGGCGATCACGCGAACAAGTCGCCGACGGGCTCAGTCACTGTTAGATTTCCCTCTTCACCCCGTGACCGGGATCAAGGTTTAGTCCCCTAGCTGATGCCAGGATCCGGGTCGGGAACACTCCCGGGCTGACACTCCCTTTAGTAAGGAGTTCGCGAGTCGCTACCTGAGATCAGGCGGCGAGGGCGAACGACTTGGGAGAATCGCTCTTAACAGTGGCGATTATTTTTTTCGGCCTGTGGTTTACGAGATCATGGCCGCTTCCTCGACACGCTTCCCCTGCCTCGACATCCGCTGTCGAAACCGATCATCCCCATGTTGTTTTTTCAATTCCCTCCGGAAAAATCCGGAGAGAGTCACGCACCCGCTGTGAGGTACGGAGCCATCGTACGTGACCGACGCGAGCGTGTGCCACCGCATTCCGTGTGGCTACGCCCGCTGCTTGCGCTTCGCCGCCGCGATGGCGCGGTCCGACTCCCGCCGGTCCTGCTGCTCCCGCAGGGTCTGGCGCTTGTCGTACTCCTTCTTGCCTCGCGCGAGGGCGATCTCGGCCTTCGCGCGGCCGTCCTTGAAGTACAGGGCGAGGGGCACGATCGTGTGGCCCGTCTCCTGGGCCTTGGACTCCAGCTTGTCGATCTCCTCACGGTGCAGCAGCAGCTTGCGCTTGCGGCGCGCGGAGTGGTTGGTCCAGCTGCCCTGGTTGTACTCGGGGATGTGGGCGTTGTGCAGCCACGCCTCGCCCCGGTCGATCTGGACGAAGCCGTCGGTCAGCGAGGTCCGGCCCTGGCGCAGCGACTTCACCTCGGTGCCGGTGAGCACCAGACCGGCCTCGAAGGTGTCGATGATCGCGTAGTCGTGCCGGGCCTTCTTGTTCTGGGCGACGATCTTGCGCTTGCCGCCCTTCTCGCCTTCCCTGGCCTTGCCGGCCCCTCCGCCCTGCTTGGGCTGGGACTCCTTGGGTACGTACATTCCCTTGCTCATAGTGCCGTCCATTTTCGCACTACGGAGGGGGTCCACGGGAAGCCGATTAACGAGGGAGGCTCGCGGGGGTGGGGCGGGGGCTCACTGGCCCAGTCCGCTGAGGACCGTCTCCGCGCGCTGGAGCACCTGCTGGTCGGCCTCCAGGTCCGGGGTGATGCCCGTGCCGTCGACGCCGTGGCCGGAGGGGGTGCGGTAGTGGCCGACGGTCAGTTCGGCGACGGAGCCGTCGGGGAGGCGGCTCGGCAGCTGCACCGAGCCCTTGCCGAAGGTGCGGGATCCCACGACCACCGCGCGGCCACGGTCCTGGAGGGCCCCGGTGAGCAGCTCGGCCGCGCTCATCGTGCCGCCGTCCACCAGCGTGACGAGGGGCCTGGTGGTGTCGCCGCCGGGGTCGGCGTGCAGGGCCTGCTGCTCGCCGTTGACGTCGTAGGTGGCGACGAGGCCGCCGTCGAGGAAGGCGGAGGCGGAGGTGACGGCCTCGGCGACCAGTCCGCCGGAGTTGCCGCGCAGGTCGAGGATGATCCCGGAGGCCTTGGAGGCCTGCTCCACGGCGGCCTTCACGAGATCGCCGGAGCCCTTGGTGAAGGCGGCGATCCTGATCACGGTGATCCCGCCGGTGAGCTTGCTGACGGTGACGTCGTCGGTGGTCAGCCGGGCCCGGCGCAGGGTCTCGCTCCACCGGTGGGTGCCGCGCCGCAGACCGAGCACCACCGTCGTACCGGCGCCCGCGTCCTCGGCGTTCTTGTCCTTGCCGTCGAGCGCGTCGCCGCGGAGTAACGAGACGACGTCCGTGACCGGGCGGCCGTCGACCTTCTCGCCGTCGACGGTGAGCAGCAGGTCGCCCGCGCGGATGCCGGCCTCGGCGGCGGGCGAGCCCGCGCGGACCCGGCTCACCTCGATCCGGCCGTCGCTGTCGCGGCGGGCCCAGAGGCCGACGCCGGTGTACTCGCCGTCGAGCGCCTCCTCGAACTCCTCGTACTCGCCCTCGGAGTAGACCGCGCCCCAGCGGTCGCCGCTGCGGCTGACCGCGCCTTCGGCGGCCTCCAGCGGGGACTTGCCCTCGGCCATGGCCTCGGCGGCGGCGTCGGCGACGTCCTCGCCCTGCGCGGCCGGGGTGGCGCGGGACGTGCCCGTGGCGGAGGGCGTCTTCCGGTTCGGGTCCTCGAAGGAGCCGGTCGCGGCACCGGCCGCGAGGACGCTCGCGAAGACCAATGTCAGGGCCGCCCCGCGGCCGAAGCGGCGGGGCTGGGAGAACAGGTCGCGGCCCGGCATGTCGGCGAGTCTAGGACAACGCGAAGGGCCGCACCGGCCGATGCCGGTACGGCCCCATTGGCGTGCGTCACACCTTCAGGTACTTGCGCGGGTACGTGTTCGGTGCGAGGAACGCGGCCCCGCGCGTCACACCAGGTTGTACTCGGCGGCCTTGGCCAGGTTCACCGCGTAGGCGCCCCACATGCCCTTGGCGAAGAGTCGGTTGCCCTTCTCGGTGAGGGGGTGCTTCTGCCAGACGGCCTTGGGGCCGGAGGCGGTCACGTCGAGGACGAGGTAGCCGTTCCTCTTCACCAGCTTGAAGGTGATGTTCTTGCCCGCCCCCTCCAGGTGCCCGGGGAGGGACTTCAGGGTGAAGTACGTCTTCCCGACCTTCGTCACCTTGACCGGGTTGCAGTCCTTGACCATCTTCAGGCAGATCTTCTGGCCCTGCTTGACGGTCTTCGGCATGCCCTTGATCGGGAACACACCGTTCATGATCTTGTTCATCTTCTTGAAGGACACTTCGGCCGGGGTCGTCTTGCGGATGACCCGGTAGGTGAAGTGGTACTTGTAGTCGGCCTTCGCGGCGACGGCCGTCGTGGCCGCCGCGTTCTGGGCGCCGGCGGCCGGTGCGGCCGAGGCCGGGACGGCGGGCAGCAGCAGGGCCGCGCCGAGCGCCGCCGTCACGGCCGTACCGGCCACCCGCTTGCCCATGCCCCCGTTGATGTCACGCATGATCTTGTGGATCTCCTCGTTCACTGACGTTGCTTCCGAGAACCGGAAGCCCGATCGGTCGAGAAGAGCTTATCGATCAACATTCGCGCAGGTGGTAAGCGTCGCGTCTCTAGATCGTCATGGGCATGCAACAACGGTCAGACCTTCAGATACTTCCGCAACGCAACGAAAGCGGCGAGACCCGGCATCAGCAGACCGATCGCCAGCACCAGCGGCAGCTTGGCGATCACGACGTCCCAGCCGATGAAGTTGACCAGCGGGATCTGTTCCGCGAGCCAGGAGTCGACCAGGAAGTACTTGCCGCCGACGAGCAACGCGATGGCGAAGCCCGCGCCGATCAGCCCCGCGATCGCGGCCTCCATGATGAAGGGCGCCTGGATGTAGAAGCCGGACGCGCCGACGAGACGCATGATGCCGATCTCCCGCCGGCGGCTGAACGCCGAGACACGCACGGTGTTGACGATCAGCAGCAGCGCGACGATCAGCATCAGCCCCATCACACCGAGGGCCGCGACGTTCATCCCGCCGAGCAGGTCGAACAGGTTCTCCAGCACGTCCCGCTGGTCCTCGACCGACTGCACACCGGTCCGCCCGGAGAACGCGGTGTCGATCACCTTGTACTTCTCCGGGTCCTTGAGCTTGATCCGGTACGACTCCTGCATCTGGTCCGGCGTGAGGGAAGCCGCCAGCGGGGAGTCCTTGAACTGCTCCTTGTAGTGCTTGTAGGCCTGGTCCGACGACTCGTAGTAGACGTGCTCCACGATGGAGAGCTTGTCCAGGTCGTTCTTGATCTGCGCCTTCTGCTGGGTCGTGACGGCGCCCCTGGCACAGTTGGCGTCCGCCTCCGCGTCCGCCTTGTTGCAGAGGAAGATCGACACCTGGACCTTGTCGTACCAGTAGCCCTTCATCGAGCTCACCTGGTCCCGCATCAGCAGGGAGCCGCCGAAGAGGGCGAGCGAGAGGGCCACCGAGATGACGACCGCGAAGGTCATCGTGAGGTTGCGGCGGAGACCGACACCGATCTCCGACAGGACGAACTGCGCGCGCATGGCGTCTGGTCAAGCCTTTCCGTGGACGTCGTCTGGAGGGTGATCAGACGGGGTCAGTGCTGGTAGCCGTAGACGCCGCGTGCCTGGTCGCGGACGAGACGGCCCTGCTCCAGCTCGATGACGCGCTTGCGCATCTGGTCCACGATGTTCTGGTCGTGGGTCGCCATCACCACGGTGGTGCCCGTCCGGTTGATGCGGTCGAGCAGCTTCATGATGCCGACGGAGGTCTGCGGGTCGAGGTTGCCGGTGGGCTCGTCGGCGATCAGCAGCTTGGGCCGGTTCACGAAGGCCCGCGCGATGGCGACACGCTGCTGCTCACCACCGGACAGCTCGCCCGGCCTCCGGTCCTCCTTGCCGCCGAGGCCGACCAGCTCCAGCACCTGGGGCACGGACTTGCGGATCTCGCCGGGCGACTTGCCGATGACCTCCTGGGCGAAGGCGACGTTCTCGCCGACAGTCTTGTTCGGCAGCAGCCGGAAGTCCTGGAACACCGTCCCCAGCTGGCGGCGCATCTGCGGCACCTTCCAGTTGGAGAGGCGCGCGAGGTCCTTGCCCAGGACGTGCACCTGCCCCTGACTGCACCGCTCCTCGCGGAGGATCAGCCGCAGGAAGGTGGACTTTCCGGAGCCGGAGGACCCCACGAGGAACACGAACTCGCCCTTCTCCACTTCCAGGGACACATCCCTGAGTGCGGGGCGGGTCTGCTTGGGGTAGACCTTGGACACGTTGTCGAATCGGATCACGGATACACCACAAGCCGTCGGGGATGGATGACCGTGACTGTACCGTCCCCCCGCCTTGTAAGGGGCGCGGGGAACCGCGCGAGCGACCGCGACGCACCCGCGGCCGCGCCACAAGGGCCCCCGCCCCTTTCGTAGGCGCCCGCGCAACCTCCGGAGGAACCTGGCACAGTGGAGGAGAGGAACGGTCCGGCTCCGCGAAGCGTTGAGGTATGTGTGAGGCCATTGCAAGGAGGGCGAGGCGCATGACGTACGACCGGTTGGTGTGCGCGAACTGCGCGGCGCCCGTCGCCGAGGGCCGCTGCCATGTGTGCCGGGCCAGTCGCGAGCGGCTCCAGCAGGAGAATCCCTTCGCGGGCCTGAGTCCCGTGACCCTGATCGCCCTGCTGGCGATTCTGATAGCGGCCGTGGCGCTGCTGGCCCATCAGACGGTGTAGGGACGGACGGCAGAGCCGGACGACAGAGCGTACGACGACGAAGGCCCGGGGCTTGCTGCCCCGGGCCTTCTCTGTTTCGTGCCTGCGATCAGGCGGCGGCGCCGCGGCCGGCCATCAGGCGCGGCAGCAGACGGAAGCCGATACCGCCGGCGATCATCGTGGCCGCGCCGACCAGCAGGAACGTGGTCTCGGCGGCACCCGTCTCGGCCAGCTCGCCGCTGCCGGAGCCCTGGGCCTGGCTGTCCGAGCCGGTGTCGGTGATCTGAGCGGAGCCCTCTTCCTGGACGACCTCGTCGTTGCCGCCGTCGGTGTCGGTGCCGCCGGTGGAGGAGTCGCCGCCGGTCGAGCTGTCGCCACCGGTGGAGGAACCGCCTCCGGTGGAGGAGCCACCGCCCGTGGAGGAGTTGCCGCCGGTCGAGCTGTTACCGCCCGTGGAGGAGTTGCCACCCGTCGAGCTGTTACCGCCCGTGGTGGTGTCGCCGCCGGTCGAGCTGTTGCCGCCCGTGGTGGTGTTACCGCCCGTGGTGGTGTCACCGCCCGTGGTGGTGTCGCCACCGGTGGTCGTGTCGCCACCGGTCGCGGTGTCACCGCCGGTGGTCGTGTCACCGCCGGTCGTGGTGTCGCCACCGGTGGTCGTGTCGCCACCGGTCGTGGTGTCGCCGCCCGTGGTGGTGTCACCGCCGGTCGTGGTGTCACCGCCGGTCGTGCCCGTGGACGTACCCACATTGGTGTTGCCGTCGGTGTCGCCGTCGGTGTCGACCGAGACGCCGACGTCGGCGGAGACACCGTCGTCGGCGCTCACACCGATGCCCACGCCGAGGTCGAGAGCGGAAGCGGCGCCCGCGGCGGTCAGCGAGGCGCCGGCGGCGATCACGGCACCCGCGGCTATACGCGCCACGCGGATCCGCGTCTTCTTCGTCATATGGCTGCTACCCCCAGTAGCTCATCAGTAAATGGAGCAGCGCCCGGGGCCGCGATCAACGGGCGGTCGCTTCCTGTACGAAGCCCCCCGGTTCACATGCGCCCCAGTAATGCGCATGCCACGCGCCAGCCTTCCCAGTTTTCTCAGCAACGTCAAGGTCGTTGCGTACGCGATGTCCTGTTCACTGGGGTTTGGTCGTGGTGAGGTCATGTGACTGTGACGTAAAACCCAGACATCCCCTCACACACGACCTAAACGAACAAGGCAACTACCGTCCGGTAGACGGCAGTTGCCTTGTCGACAAAGCGCTGTGCGCGCGGCGCGCTACTTCTCCTGCTGCTTGCGCCAGCGAATCCCGGCTTCCAGGAAACCGTCGATCTCGCCGTTGAACACGGACTCGGGGTTACCGACTTCGTGCTCCGTGCGCAGGTCCTTGACCATCTGGTACGGGTGCAGGACGTACGAACGCATCTGGTTGCCCCAGGAGTTGCCCCCGTCGCCCTTGAGGGCGTCCATCTTGGCCTGCTCCTCCTGCCGGCGCCGATCGAGCAGCTTCGCTTGGAGGACGTTCATCGCGGACGCCTTGTTCTGGATCTGCGACCGCTCGTTCTGGCAGGAGACGACGATGCCCGTGGGGAGGTGGGTGAGGCGCACCGCGGAGTCGGTGGTGTTGACGCCCTGGCCGCCGGGCCCCGAGGACCGGTACACGTCCACGCGCAGCTCGGACTCGTCGATCTCGACGTGGTCGGTCTGCTCGACCACGGGGAGCACCTCGACACCGGCGAAGGAGGTCTGGCGACGCCCCTGGTTGTCGAAGGGGGAGATACGGACGAGCCGGTGCGTGCCCTGCTCGACGGAGAGCGTCCCGTACGCGTACGGCACCTGGACGGCGAAGGTGGTCGACTTGATGCCGGCCTCTTCCGCGTAGGACGTCTCGTAGATCTCGGTCTTGTAGCCCTTCTGCTCCGCCCAGCGCAGGTACATCCGCTGAAGCTTCTCCGCGAAGTCGGCGGCGTCGACGCCACCGGCCTCGGCGCGGATGTTGACGAGGGCCTCGCGGGCGTCGTACTCGCCGGAGAGGAGGGTACGGACCTCCATCTCGTCGAGGGCCTTCCTGACGGAGGTCAGCTCCGTCTCGGCCTCGGCGAGGGTGTCCGGGTCGTCCTCCTCCTCGGCCATCTCGAAGAGGACGCCGAGGTCGTCGATACGACCGCGGAGGGCCTCGGCCTTCCTCACCTCCGCCTGGAGGTGGGAGAGCTTGCTGGTGATCTTCTGCGCCTCATCGGGGTTGTCCCACAGGGACGGCGCGGCCGCCTGCTCCTCGAGCACGGCGATGTCTGCCCTCAGCTTCTCGAGGTCCAGGACGGCCTCGATCGACTCCATGGTCGAGGAGAGGGACTTCAGCTCTTCGGATACATCGACGACTGCCACGCCCCCAGCGTAACGGCTCCGCCGGGTGGGCTGGGGCGGGGTGGCCCGGGGTGGAGGGGTGCTCGGGGTGGGTGAGTGTGCCCAGGGGGTCGGGGGGTGGGGGTGCATTGGCGGCTGCGGGTGGGTGGGGGCTGGTCGCGCAGTTCCCCGCGCCCCTTAAAAGCACAGGCCCTGCGCCGCATGAAAGCGGACGGGCCTGCGGGCCTGAAAAGCGCGGGGCGCAGCCCGGGCTTTTCAGGGGCGCGGGGAACTGCGCGATCAGCCGCGATGTACCCGCACCCGCCGACGCACCCAGACCACCCGAGCTCTACGGCGACGTCGGTGCCGAGTTCTTCGTGTCGGAGGGGGTGCCGCCCCCGTCGTCGCCCGACGTGGCCGCCCATGTGCCCACCCCGACCGCCGCGATCAACGCCACCGCCGCCGCGCTCAGCGTGATCCGGCGTCGGCGGGCCACACTCGCGCGGTTGCGGGCCGAGCCGGGGCGGGGCGCGCCCGATGCGCGTGGCACCCGGGCCGTGCCGCGGGCGCCGCCGGCCAGCTCGTCCGGCCCGGGGACCCTCATCGACGTGTGCGTGTCCCGGTTGGAGTCCGGCTTCGCGCCGGGCACCAGCGGCACCGCCCCCCGCCGCACCCGCTCCCGCGGAGCGACCGGCGCGGCCTCCTCCTCCAGCGCTTCCGCGGCCTCCGAACCCGGCTCGTCGACGTCCAGCGGCGGCATCCCGACCAGCAGCGGCAACTGCTCCCGCAGCCGCGCCGCCAGCTCCGACGCCCGCAGGCGGGAGGCGGGGGCCTTCGCCAGGCACTGGACCAGCAGCTGCCACAGCTCCTCGGGGATGCCGGGGAGGGGGACGACCGTCTCCGTCACATGGCGGCGCAGTACGGCGCCGGGGTGCCCGCCGCCGAACGGGGTGAAGCCGGCGAGCAGCTCGTACAGCACGGTCGCGAGTGCGTAGATGTCGACGGCCGCGCGCGGCGGCAGGCCCTCCACGATCTCCGGGGCCAGATAGTCCGGCGTGCCGATGATCTTCGTCGCGCGGGTACGGCGAGGAGAGTCGATCAGCTTGGCGACGCCGAAGTCCGTCAGCAGCGCCGGATGCGCGCCGCCGGGGCCGAGCGGGCCCTGCATGTCGAGCAGGACGTTCTCCGGCTTCACGTCCCGGTGCACGATCCCGGCCGCGTGCGCCGCCGCCAGGCCGTCCGCCACGTCGGCCACTATGGCGACCGCCGCCTCGGGTGCCATCCGCCGCTCGCGGTCGAGGCGGGTCCGCAGATCCGTGCCCCGGACGAGGTCCATGACGAGGGCGAGGTCGTTGCCGTCGACCACGAGGTCCCGTACGGAGACCACGTTGGGGTGGTCGAGTCCGAGCAGCGCCGTGCGCTCCTGGACGAAGCGGCTGACGAGTTCCTGGTCGGACGAGAGGTCCTCGCGCAGCAGCTTGATGGCGACGGGGCCTTCCGGCCCCTCGCCGAGCCACACCGTGCCGGCGCTGCCCCGCCCCAGAATCTGGTTCGCGGTGTACCGGCTTCCGATCTTCCGTCCCAAGACTGCTCCTACAGGCCGCGTGTTGGCGACAAAGCTACGCGTCCCAAGAGCCAACCTTCACCGCGGAGGCGGAAATCACCCCTCAGATGTCGACATGTCGTCAACCTCGGCCGTCGGCACCGGAATCGGTGGCGGTGCGGCTATCGGTGGCGGTGCGGCAGTCACTGGCCGGAGCCGCTGCCCAGGTCCTTGAAGAACTTGACGGCGTCGCCGCCCCATTCGGTCAGCTGCGCCCAGTAGCCCTTGCCCGTGCCGATCCAGCTCTGGAGGGGGGTGAACTCCCAGACCAGCCAGCCCGCGACGAAAAGGATGACGATCATGAACAGGCAGCCCTTGAGGCAGCCGAGCCCGGGGATCCTCATCGGGTTGGCGCTGCGCTGACGCGGCTCGCGCGGCGGCCTGGGCTCGCGCTGCGGGCGCGGCGCCGGCTGCTGGGGCTGCTGCGGGGGCGGCGCGTACCGCTGCGGCTGCTGCTGGGGCGCGGGCGCGTACGGCTGTTGCTGCTGGGGGTAGCCGTAACCGGCGGCCGCGGGGGGCGGTGGCTGCTGCTGCCTGCGCTGGGGCGGCTGCTGCTGGCGGGGGCGCTGGGGTGGCTGCTGCGGGGGCTGCTGCTGCGGCCGGGCGACCTGGCGCTGGGGGCGGCGGCGCAGCGGGTCCTCGTTCGGGTCGAGGTACTGGACCTGCGTCTGCTCGTTGCGGTCGCGGGCCGCGCGCAGCTGGGTCTGCCAGGGGTGCGGCTGCTCCGGCTGCTGCCCGCCGGGCTGGTGCGGCGGCACCGGCGGCATGACGGCGGTCGGGTCGGCGGCGCCGTGCGTGGGGAGCACCGTGGTGGCGTCGGCGGCACCCGCCGCGCCTGACGTGTTCGGGAGGACGCTGGTCGCGGCGTTCGGGTCGTAGGCGTTCGGGTCGTAGGCGTTGGGGTCGTACGCGCCCGCGCCGTGCGGCGGCAGGACCTGTGTCGCGTCGGCCGCGCCGGGCACGCCGCCCGGGGTGACCGGGACCGTCGCGGGCGCCGGGTCGGGGGCCAACAGGGCTCCCACGCTCTCGGCGGCGGCGATCTGCGCGGAGTTCGCGTGCACGCCCACGCCCTCGGCGACGACGCGCAGCGCACGCGCGAGGTTCTCGGCGCTGGGCCGCTCGTCGGGGTTCTTGCGCAAGCAGCGCTCGATGACCGTCCACAGCGGGTCGGGAACGGTGGAGGGGCGGCGCGGTTCGGCACTGAGGTGCTGGTGGAGCACTTCGAGCGCGGTCTGGCCGTTGAACGGCGGGCGTCCGGTGACCACCTCGTAGAGGAGGATCCCGGCGCCGTAGATGTCGACGGCGGAGGTCTGCGGGCGGCCCTCGGCGGACTCGGGGGCGACGTACGCGGGTGTGCCGACGAACTCGCTGGTGCGGGTGAGGCCCGGGGAGTCGGCGAGGCGGGCGATGCCGAAGTCGGTCAGCATCGGGTACATCTGGCCGCCGCCCTGCTTCAGCAGGACGTTGGCGGGCTTCAGGTCGCGGTGGACCACCTGGTCGGCGTGGCTCGCGGCGAGCGCGTCGGCGACCTGGGCGGTGAGCAGGGCGGCGCCGACGGGGGTGAGCGGGCCGTTCTCGCGCAGATAGCGGTGCAGGTCCGGGCCGTCGACGAGGTCCATGACGAGCGCGAGCAGATCGCCCTCGACGACCAGGTCGCGGACCCGCACGATGTTCGGGTGGGTGAGCCGGAGCAGGACGGAGCGCTCGCGCAGGAAGCGCATCACGATGTCCGGGTCGCTCGCCAGCTCCTCCTTGAGGACCTTGATCGCGACGGTCTCGCCGGGCTGGCCGGCCACGGCCGCCTCTGCCCCCGCGGTCTCCCGCTGGCGGGCGCGCCAGACGGTGCCTGTGGCGCCGCGTCCCAGCGGCTCCTCAAGGAGGTACTTGCTCCCTACCGGCCGCACGTCATGCGCTCCCTGTTGCTTGCTTGCCTGACCTGGTCCTGATGCGGACGCTGCGACCCACTGTAGTGCCGCCGCCCGCAGGACCGGGGTGTCGTCTCCGAGAACCCGGACGCGTTCGCTCGATGGAGAGACGCTCGTCCTTGACCGGTTGGTTGCCCGGAAGCAGACGTGACCGATCTCAAGTGATCAACTGGCGGACGCTGGTCAGGCACTTTTGGGGGCAGAGCCGACCAATCAAGATCACTTGACGGTGGGCGGCGGGCGCGTTGTCAGCGGCAGGTGGGAGGATGCCTCCACTACTGGCCGACGTGCCCGTGAGCGGTGGGGGAAGTCTGCGGTGGGGACCGCGCAGTCTCGTCCTTGCCGTCGCGGGTGCCCGCGCGGAAGGGACCGCTGACGGCGATGCAGATCCGGCTGACCGTCATAGACCCGCTGGGACCGACCTCGGAGCCGCGAGCCCGTGCCACGGCCTGCGATGTGCTGGTCACGGCGCCGGCCGGGACGGCGCTCGCCGCGGTCGCCTCGGGCCTGGCCTCGGCCGTGGGCGGCGAGGGCGGCGTTTCTTCGCACGAGCGGGGCCGCGAGCCCGGCGGCACCCAGGTGGTGCTGTACGCGGGCGCCGAGCGCCTCGACACCCAGCGCTGCACCCTGGGCGAGCCGCCCCTGATCGACGGCGCCGTGCTCTCCCTGGGCGCCCCCACCGAGGCGGGCCCGGAGGCCGACGAGGCCGCGGCCCAGCTGCATGTGGTGGCGGGCCCCGACGCGGGCGGCGTCCACCTCCTGCACGGCGGCAAGATCCACATCGGCCGCTCCGCCGACGCGGACGTCCCGCTCGACGACCCCGACGTCTCCCGGCTGCACTGCGCGGTCACCCTCTCCGCCGACGGCCGCGTCTCGGTCGCCGACCTCGGCTCCACGAACGGCACGACCCTGGACGGCGCGCGCGTGGGGGACCGTCCGGTGCGGCTGGTCCCGGGCGCGTTGCTCCAGATCGGCGAGTCGACGCTCCGGCTGGCCTCGTCCTCGGGCTCGGCAGCGGTGGGGACCACGCCGGACGGGGAGGGGCATGTTCGGGTGGCGGGCGGGGCTTCGTCGCCTTCGCCGTCCTCCTCGGCGCCGCCGTCCTCCTCAGCGCCGTCGTCCTCAGCGCCGTCGTCCTCGTCCGGAACAGGGGTGGGCTCCGGCTCGGGGGGTGTGCCCCGGCAGGTGGCGTCCGGGCGGAGTTCGGCGGGGGGCTCTTCAGGGGCCTCGGAGCATGGGCGTTCGGAGCCGTTGGTGCCGGGGCAGGGCGGGGCTCCGGGGATCGAGCGGGCGTCGCGCGCGGCGGGGTCCGGCAGCGCTGGGGACGGGTCCGACGGTCTCGGCGAGGACCCGCCGAACGCGCTCGACTCCGGCACCCGCAAGGGCACTCCCCTCCGGGGGACGGACGTGCCGGGCGGGGTGCGGAAACGCGGGGGGTTCGGCGCGTGGGCTCGGCGGCTCACCGGGGGGCGCGAGCAGTCGGGCGCGGGGCACGACCCGTACGAGTACGACTACGACGATGACGACGCCTCGTACGAGGCGCTCTCCTCGGTGTCGGCGACCGCCGTGCAGCGGCTGCCCGAGACGTGGCCGGACCCCGCCGCGCTGCTGCTGACCGCGCTCGGGCCCGGCCCCCGGCTGTGGGAGCGGGGCCCGGGGCACCCGGAGACGCTGACGGTACGGCTGGGGACGACCGACCGGGCGGCGCCCGACGGCTCCGGCACGCTGCCCGCCGTGCCGGTGACCACGGCACTGCGCGAGGTCGGCGCGCTGGGTCTGGCCGGGCCGCGCCCGCGGCTGCTGGGGCTGGCCCGCGCGGTGGTGGCCCAGCTCGCCGCGCTGCACGCCCCCGACACGCTGGAGCTCGTACTGATCAGCGCGGACCGCCACCGCCCCGCCCAGGAGCGCACGGCCGACTGGTCCTGGCTCGGCTGGCTCCCTCACCTCCGCCCCGCCCACGGCCAGGACTGCCGTCTCCTCCTCGCCTACGACCGCGACCAGGCCACGGCCCGCTTGGACGAGCTGCTGCGCCGGGTCGAGGACCACGCGCAGGACAGGGCGTCGGCGGGCCTCGGGACCGGGGACACACGGGGTGCGGCGGACTCGGCCGACATGCCCGGCAGGCGGGCGTCGCGCCGGCCCTCCTGGGCGCGGGACGACGACCCGGCCGCCGGTGGCTTCGCGGGGCCGTACACGGTGGTGGTCGTGGACGGGGACCCCGGGGGCGCCGACGTGCGGGAGGCCGTGGTGCGGCTGGCGCAGGAGGGGCCCGGCGCCGGGATACATGTCGTGTGCCTCGCCGAGGCGGAGGCCGCGTCGCCCGCCTCGCCGGTGACGGAGACCTACACGGCGGCCTGCGAGGCCTCGCCCGCGTTCCGAGCGTGCGGGGCCGTGGCCCTGCTCAGCGGTGATGTGGCGACGGCGCTGCGGCTGTTGCGGGTCGCTCCCGGACAGGTGCCGGCGGAGCCCAGGGCCGGGGGCCAGGCGCGGGGCGAGGTGCACGCGCGCGAGGCCGACGCGGCGGTGCCGGCGAGCCGCTCGCACCCTGAAGCCGATGCCATACGTGTGGTCCGTCCCGGCGCCGGTCGTTCGGCGCAGGCGGACCCCGAGGCCATGAGCCGTACGCACACCGGTACCGGCCTGACGGCCGGGCAGGCCGATCGCACGCATCCCGGCACGGAGGACCTCGCCTCGTTCCTGGCGCCCGAGACCCCCGGTCTGCTGAACGGCGGCACGGTCGCGACGCTGGACGCCGTGTCGGCGGCCTGGGCGGAGCGGTTCGCGCGGGCACTGGCGCCGCTGCGCACGGACGGGGCCGCCGGGGACCGGCAGGCCCGGGTGTCGGCGCCGCTGCCCCAGTCCGCCCGACTGCTGGACGAGTTGGGGCTGGCGCGGGCCACCCCCGCGTCGCTGATGGCGCGTTGGGCGGACGCGGCCGACGACCGGTCGGCGGTCGGCGGGCGGGCCTGGGCCGTGCTCGGCGCCGGGCCGCGCGGGCCGGTCTCCGTGGACCTGGTCGCCGAGGGCCCGCATCTGCTGATCGAGGGGCCGGCCGGGAGCGGCCGTACGGAGCTGCTGCGATCCGTGGCCGCGTCGCTGGCCGCCGCCGAGCGGCCCGACCGGCTCGGGATCGCGCTGGTCGACGGCCGGGACGGCGGCGGTGGTGGCGGGAGTGCGGGTGGGGGCGGGCGGCCCGGGGACGGGCTGGGGGTCTGTACGGACCTGCCCCACGTCGGTACGCATCTCGTGGCCAACGACCCGGTGCGGATGCGGGAGTTCGCGCAGTCGTTGAGTGCCGAGCTCAAGCGGCGGGCGCAGTTGCTCGGGGAGTCCGGGTTCGCCGACTGGCACACCCGGCGGGAGGTGTCCGGGCGGCTCGTGAGCCAGCGGTCGGGCTCCGCCGGGGGGCAGGTGGGTGAGAGTGCTGCCGGGGCGGCGGACATCGACGCGCCGTCCAGTGCGACGGTGCGGCTTCGGCCGGGGGCCGGGCGCAGGAGTGCCGAGCAGGATCGGGGTGGCGCCGAAAGGGCGGTCGGGCTGCCGCGTCTCGTGGTGATCGTCGACGATCTCGATGCCTTGCTGTCGCCCGCGCTGGGTTCGCCGGGACGGCCTGCCGCCGGGTCGGTGGTGCGGGCGTTGGAGGCCGTGGTCCGGGAGGGCGTGCGGCTCGGGGTGCATCTCGTCGCGGCCGCGGCGGAGGGCTCCGCGTGGGGTGCCGGGGCGGGTGAGCTGGGGCGGGCGGTGTCGCTGCGGGCGTCGTTGAGCGCGCCGGTGCCGGGGCCGGACGAACCCGGCCCCGGGCGTGGGGAGTTGGTCGTGGGTGAGCAGGGGCGGAGGATGCCGTTCCAGGCGGGGCGGGTGACGGGGCGTATTCCGCGTACGGCGACGCTCCGGCCCACTGTCGTGCCGTTGGAGTGGGCCCGGATGGGGGATCCGCCGACGCGGCGCCCGGTGCGTGAGCTGGGGAACGGGCCGACGGATCTGGCGCTGCTGGCGAGCGCGTTGGAGAGGGCGGCGCGGGAGGTTTCGGCCGTGCGGGTGCCGTCGCTGCTGTGACGGTCGGCTGTGTGGCGGCCGCGCCCTTCAGGGGGCGCGGGAAACTGCGCGAGCAACGGCCACCGGCCGAAAGCCGTCCACAACCAGCCATCCCACGGCGAGCAGGCACCCGACGCCCGTGCCGAGCGGGCGCAGTCGCGCAACCCGGCGCTCACGGGGCGCCGCTGCGCCCCACCCGTGCCGCCCCTAGCGGCGAATGCCGGCAGCCAGGACGGGCCCCGTAAGGGGCGCGGGGAACTGCGCGAGCAAACGACCATCAGCCGGAAGCCGTCCACAACCAGCCATCCCCATGGCGAACAGGCACCTGAACGACCCCATCGCATGGTCACGACGCGGTCACGATCAGCGAGTTGACGGCGCAGGCGCTCTTGCCGCGTTCGGGCACCCGGCGTAGACCAGAGCGCACGGGACAGCGCCACAACGTTCGACGAGACGCACGGAGAACGGGGTCAGTGATGCGCAGCATTTTTCGTACGCACCGAGCCACATCCATGGCCAGGACCAACGCCGACTTCCAACCCCCTTACCCACGCAGGCCCGCCAAAGCCCTCGCCGCCCTCGCCGCGGGTGTCCTCGCTCTCTCCCTCACCGCATGCGGCGGTGACGACGGCGGCGACGACAACGATGGCAAGGACCGAGGCACCAACACCGGATCCAGCGTCCGGCTCCCCAAGCTCGACGGGCAGAAGCTCGAAGTCGCCGCCGTCTTCACCGGCCCGGAACTGGACAACTTCCAGAAGGTGCTGGACGAGTTCGAGAAGCGCACCGGCGCCGAGGTGAGCTTCGTACCGACCGGCAACAACACCTCCACCTTCCTCGGCACCAAGATCGAGGGCGGCAAGCCGCCGGACGTCGCGTTCCTCCCCCAGGTCGGCGTGCTGCACCAGTTCGCCGAGAAGGGCTGGGTCAAACCGCTCGGCAGCGAGGCCAAGGCGCAGTTGGAGAAGAACTTCTCGCAGGGCTGGAGGGATCTCGGGGCGTACAAGGGCGAGCAGTACGGCGTGTATGTGAAGGCCGCCAACAAGTCCCTCGTCTGGTACAACACCCAGACCTTCGAGGCGGCGGGGATCAGCGAAGAGCCCAAGACCTGGGACGAGTTCCTCCAGACCGCCCAGACCATCTCCGACTCCGGCGCCCCCGCCGTCTCCATCGGCGGCGCCGACGGCTGGACCCTCACCGACTGGTTCGAGAACGTCTATCTGTCGCAGGCCGGCCCGGAGAAGTACGACCAGCTCGCCGCGCACGAGATCAAGTGGACCGACCCGTCCGTGAAGCAGGCCCTCACCACGCTCGCCGAGCTGTGGGGCAAGGACGACCTGATCGCCGGTGGCGCCTCCGGCGCGCTGCAGACCGAGTACCCGAAGTCGATCACGCAGACCTTCGGCACCGACACCCCGGCCGGCATGGTCTTCGAGGGCGACTTCGTGGCCGTCACCATCAACGGCGACACCAAGGCGAAGCTCGGTACCGACGCCAAGGTCTTCCCGTTCCCGGCCGTCGGCAGCGACTCCCCGGTGGTCACCGGCGGCGACGCGGCCGTGGCGCTGAAGGACGGCAAGGGCGCCCAGGCCCTGCTGACCTTCCTGGCCTCGACCGACGCGGCGGAGATCTGGGCGGCCCAGGGCGGCTTCCTCTCCCCCAACATGGGGCTGGACCCGGGGGCGTACAAGGACGACGTGACCCGCGAGATCGCCGAGGCGCTGCTCGCGGCCGGCGACGACTTCCGCTTCGACATGTCCGACCAGGCCCCGGCGGCGTTCGGCGGCACCCAGGGCGTGGGTGAGTGGAAGGATCTGCAGGACTTCCTGAAGAACCCCGACGACGTGGCGGGTGCCCAGCGCAAGCTGGAGGCCGACGCGGCGAAGGCCTACGGGAAGGGCTGACGGCCCGCGATGCCGTCGTCCGCCGTGGCGAAAGCGGCCGGGGGCGCGCCCCCGGCCGCAGCGCGCAAGAGCGTGACGGGCACCCGGCTGTGGGTGGCGGTGCTGTTCCTGCTGCCCGCGTTGGTGCTGCTCGGCGCGCTCGTGGTCTACCCGATCGGGTACTCGGTCTGGCGGAGCCTGTACGACGCGCCCGGCTCGGGCTTCGTCGGCTTCGACAACTACACGGAGATCTTCTCCGACGACAACACGCTCACCGCCGTACGGAACACGGCGATCTGGGTCGCCGTGGCGCCCGCGTTCGTCACCGCGCTCGGGCTGATCTTCGCCGTGCTCACCGAACGGGTGCGCTGGGGAACGGCGTTCAAGCTGATCGTCTTCATGCCCATGGCGATCTCGATGCTCGCCGCGGGGATCATCTTCCGGCTGGTGTACGAGCAGGATCCGGACCAGGGTGTCGCGAACGCGATCGTGACGTCCGTGCACGATGTCTTCGTCGACGAGTCCGTGTATCCGAAGGCGCGGCCGAACGCCCAGGTCAGTGATCTGCGGGCGTCCGGCGGCGGTTCGTTCACCACGGAGGGGACCGTGCGGGCGGGCACCCCGGCCCTGCTCCCCCTCGTCGGTATCGCACCCGATCGGCTGCCGGGCGACCCGCAGGACGCGAAGACGGCCACCGGGAGCGGCGTCACCGGCACCGTCTGGCTGGACTTCAAGCTCGGGGGCGGCGGCGAGAAGGGCGCGGTCGACCCGGGTGAGAAGGCGCTGGAGGGCGTCAAGGTCGAGGCGGTGAAGGGCGGCGAGGTCGTCGCCACCGCGACCAGCGGCGCCGACGGCACCTTCAAGCTGCCCACAGCGGCCGAGGGAGCGCGACTCCGACTCCCCGGCTCGAACTTCGCGGCGCCCTACAACGGCATCGACTGGCTCGGCCCGACCCTGGTCACCCCGGCCATCATCGGGTCGTACGTGTGGATGTGGGCCGGTTTCGCGATGGTGCTGATCGCGGCGGGGCTGGCCGGGGTCGACCGCAATCTGCTCGAAGCGGCGCGCGTGGACGGCGCGAACGAGTGGCAGGTGTTCCGGCGCGTGACCGTTCCCCTTCTCGCGCCGGTCCTGGTCGTCGTCCTCGTCACGCTGATGATCAACGTGATGAAGGTCTTCGACCTCGTCTACATCATCGCTCCCCAGCCCAGCCAGGACGAGGCCAACGTCCTGGCCCTCCAGCTGTATCTGGTGTCGTACGGCGGTGGGGGCGACAACGGCCTCGGCAGCGCGATCGGTGTGGTCCTGCTGCTGCTCGTGCTGCCGGTGATGTGGGTCAACATCCGGCGCCTCAGGAAGGAGCGTCAGCGGTGACGACGACCGAGCCCCCCGCCCCGGCGCCCGCGCCGCGCACTCCCGAGCGCGACGCCCCCGTACGCGCCGAACGCTCCCTCGCCGCCCGGGTCGCGAGCGGCGCGGCCGGCGGGGCGCTGCGTGTGTTCCTGCTCCTCGTGGCGCTGTTCTGGCTGGTGCCCACCTTCGGTCTGCTGGTCTCGTCGTTCCGCGACCCGACCGACATCGCCGACTCCGGGTGGTGGAAGGTGTTCTCCGCGCCCGCCCAACTCACCACCAGGAGTTACGAGTCGCTGCTGGAGAACGACGACATCACCGGCGCGCTGTTCAACACGATCTGGATCACGGTCCCCGCGACACTGCTCGTCGTCCTGATCGGCGCGATGGCCGGATACGCCTTCGCCTGGCTGGACTTCAAGGGCCGCGACTGGTGGTTCATGCTCGTGGTGGGGCTGCTGGTGGTGCCGGTGCAGGTGGCGCTGATCCCGCTCTCGGGGCTCTTCGGCGACCTCGGGATCTTCGGTGACATCACCGGTGTCGTCCTCTTCCACGTCGGCTTCGGGCTCCCCTTCGCGATCTTCCTGCTGCGGAACTTCTTCGCGGAGATCCCGCGTGAGCTGCTGGAGGCCGCCCGGCTCGACGGGGCGGGCGAGCTGCGGCTGTTCGCGACGGTCGTGCTGCCGCTGGGCGCCCCGGCGCTGGCCTCCCTGGGGATCTTCCAGTTCCTGTGGGTGTGGAACGACATGCTGGTCGCGCTGGTCTTCTCCAGCTCCGGCTCGCAGCCGCTGACGGTCGCGCTCCAGCAGCAGGTACGGCAGTTCGGCAGCAACATCGAGGTCCTGGCGCCCGGCGCGTTCATCTCGATGGTGATCCCGCTGGCCGTGTTCTTCGCGTTCCAGAAGCAGTTCGTGTCCGGCGTGATGGCGGGCGCGGTGAAGTAGGACATCGCGGAGGATCGGGGGTGCGCGCCGCGAACAGCGGCGCGCACTCGCGTACGCGCCTGAGCGTTCACGCCCGTGCGCCCCCGTACCGTGAGGTTATCCCCCGTATGGAACACGCAGCGTAACCAAATCACTCCATCGGCCGTTTCCGGGCAGTATGCCCGCGCCGACCCATGGATGTCCCCCTTGCCCAGGTTCAGTGTCATCGTCCCCGCGTACAAGGTTCAGGCGTACCTGCACGAGTGCCTGGACTCCGTGCTGTCCCAGCCCTTCACCGATCTCGAACTGATCGTCGTCGACGACGCCTCGCCGGACGGCTGCGGTGCGATCGCCGACGAGGTCGCGGCCCGTGACTCCCGTGTACGGGCCGTGCACCTGTCCCGCAACGCCGGCCCCGGCCCCGCCCGCAACGCGGGCATGGAGCACGCGACCGGCGACTACCTCCTCTTCCTCGACGGCGACGACACCTTCGCGCCGGGGGCGCTGCAGGCGATCGCCGACCGCGTCAAGGAGAGCGGCGAACCGGACGTGCTCGTGCACGATTTCGCGCGCACGTCCTGGTCCGGCGACACCGTCCGTGACGAACACGACCGCCGGCTCACCGAGCAGGGCCCGGCCCCCTTCAGCCTCGACGACCGCCCCGGCCTGCTGACGCTCCGCCCGGTGGCGTGGAACAAGGCGTACCGCCGGGAGTTCGTCGAGCGGCACGCCTTCCGCTTCCCGTCCGGGGTGTACGAGGACGTGCCCTGGACGTACCCGGTGCTGCTGACCGCCGAGTCGCTCGCCACGCTCGACCGGGTCTGTGTGCACCACCGGGCGCGCCGCCACGGCAGTCTGCTCGAGGCGACCGGGATGGCCGACCGGCGGCACTTCGACGTCTTCGAGCAGTACGACCGGCTGTTCACCCACATCGAGGACCACCCCCGACTCGCCCACTGGCGGCCCCTGCTGTTCCGCCGCATGGTCGATCACCTCGCCTCCGTGTGCACCAGGGGCGGCGCCCGGCTCCCGCGGCGCGCCCGCGCCGAGTTCCTGCGCGCGGCCCGTGCGCACTGCGCCCGCTATCACGCCCCCGGCGGACCGGTGCGCGCCCGCGCCCGGATGCGGTACGCGCTGCTGCGTCTCGGCAGCCACCGCACGCTGCGCGCCCTGTGGGCCGGGGCGCGGCTGGGCCGGGGTCTCGGGCGGGTGGCGGCTGGCCTGGCCCGGCTGCTCCGGGGCGGCGGTCTGCGGCTCCACTACCGCCTCCAGCGGCTGCTGCCGGTGCGCGCCGACCGGGCGGTGTTCGCCGCGTACGACGGGCGGGGGTACGAGTGCAGCCCGGCCGCGCTGGAGAACGCGTTCCGTACGTACGCGCCGGGCATCCGCACGTTCTGGGCCGCGCGGCCCGAGCACCACCACACCCTGCCGGTGGCGACACGGCGGGTGACGCCCGGTTCGATGGCGTACTTCACGGCGCTGGCCCGCGCCAAGTACCTCGTCAGCAACACCGACTTCGATCCCCGCCTCGTCAAGCGCACCGGCCAGGTGCTGCTCCAGACGCGGCACGGCACTCCGCTCAAGCGCATGGGCCTGGACCTGAAGGACCGGCCGGCGGCCGCGCGCGGCACGGACTTCGAGGCGTTGCTGCGCGGCAGCGACCAGTGGGACTTCGTGCTGTCCGGCAACCGGCACTCCACGCTGGTCTGGGAGCGGGTGTACCCGTCGCCGTACACGACCCTCGAGTACGGTTCGCCGCGCAACGACGTGTTCGTGCGGGCGACGTCGACGGACGTGGCCCGGCTGCGCGAGCAGCTCGGCGTGCCCGAGGGCTCGGTGGCCCTGCTGTACGCCCCCACGCACCGTGACTACCGGCACTCCCAGCGCGCCCATCTGGACCTGGAGCGGATCCTGCGCCAGCTGGGCCCGCGGTTCGTGATCCTGGCGCGGGCCCATCATGTGTACGACTCGCCGCTGACGGAGTCGGCCCACGGGCGGCTGGTGGATGTGACGGGTCACCCGAGCGTCGAGAACCTGTGTCTTGCCTCCGACGCGCTGATCACCGACTACTCGTCCCTGATGTTCGACTACGCCAACCTCGACCGGCCGATCGTCATCCACAACGAGGACTGGGAGGCGTACGAGGCGGCGCGGGGGACGTACTTCGATCTGCGGTCGTTCCCGCCGGGAGCGGTGGCCCGCAACGAGGACGAGCTGATCGACATCTTCGCGACGGGGCATTGGCGGGGGTCGCGGTCGGCGCAGTTGCGGGCGGCGTTTCGGGAGCGGTTCTGTCCGTACGACGACGGGTTGGCGGCTGAGCGGGTGGTACGGCGGGTGGTGCTGGGGGAGCTGAGGGTGCCTTCGTTCGTGCCGCTGTCCGACCGGCATCCTGTGCCGTCGGCTGCCGCCGGGCGGCCGGGGGGTGGGCTGGCGACCGTGCCGGGGCAGTCGCCGCCCGCGTGGGCGCGTGACGCCTTGCGCCCGTAGCGGCTTCCGGCCCGCATTTTTCTCGCCCCCGCCGCCCCTACCCGTCCCATCCCCAGGGGCGCTGCCCCTTCGACCCCGTCATGCGTGAGAGCTCGGGGCAGTCGTGCGTCGGCGGGCGCGGGTTCGTCGTGGTTGCTCGCGCAGTTCCCCGCGCCCTTGAAGAGCCCGGGGCGCCCCCACCGACCCGCAGTCGAACAACAGACCAAGCCACCCCAAAGGACAGAATGCCCCGCTTCAGTGTCATCGTCCCCACCCACCGCGTCGAAGCCCACCTCCCGCTCGCCCTGGACTCGATCCTCACCCAGTCCTTCGGCGACTTCGAACTGATCCCGGTCCACGACGCCCCCGACTCCCCCGCGGGCACACTCACCACCGCCTACGCCGACCGCGACACCCGCGTCTCCCCCGTCCAGTCACCCCCCTCCGGCGGCCTGGGCGCCGCCCGCAACACCGGTATCGCCGCCGCCACCGGCACCTATCTCCTCTTCCTCGACGGCGACGACACCCTCACCCCGGGCGCCCTCGCCGAGCTGGACGCCCGGCTCCGCCAGACCCCCGGCGTCGACGTGCTCCGGTTCGCGCACGAGCGCGCCCACTGGTGGGAGGGCGGCACCACGGTCCCCCACCCCACCGGCGTCCACCTCCCGGCCTGGAGCGCCGCCTACCGCCGCGACTTCGTCGCCGAGCACCGCCTGGCCTTCCCCAGCGGCCACTTCACCGACCTCGGCTGGAACGGCCTGGTCACCCTCGCCGCCGACAGCGCCGCGGAGCTGCGCTCGGTCTGCGTACGGCATCTGGTGCGACGGCAGGGCAGCCGGCTGGCCGCCCCCGGCCCGCATCAGCTCGAACTCCTCGACCAGGTCGAGCTGGTGCTCGCCCGGGCGACCGCCGAGCAAGGGCTGTCGCCGACCCTGTTCGAGCAGCTCTTCGCCATGGTGCTGCGCACCGCCGCCCGCCCCGAGCGGCTGCCCGCCCGCGCCCGCCGCGCCTACTTCCGCCGCGCCTGCCACCTCTACCGGACCTACCGCCCGGCCGGCTTTAAACCGCCCGTCGGCAGCGTCGGCGTCCAGCACCGCGTCCTCGCGACCGGCTCGTACGCCGCGTTCCGGGCCCTGCGCGGCGTCAAACAGGCCGCGACGACAGCCATGGCGGCCGTGCCCAGGCCCCGCGCGCCCCTCACACGCGCCCTCTACGCCGCCCGGCGCCGCCTCCCCCTCGACAACAACCTCGCCGTGTACTGCGCGTACTGGGGCCGCGGCCACACCTGCAACCCGGCCGCCGTCCACGCCAAGGCCCGCGAACTCGCCCCCCACATCCGGGGCGTCTGGCTCGTCGAACCGGAGGCCGTGGGCGAGCTGCCGCCCGGCATCGACCACGCCGTCATCGGCTCCCGGCGGTACTGGGAGGTCCTGGCCAGCGCCAAGTACCTCGTCAACAACGCCAACTTCGCCGACGCCGTCGTCAAGCGCCCCGGCAGCGTCCACCTGCAGACCCAGCACGGCACCCCGCTGAAGACCATGGGCGTCGACCAGTCCCCGTACCCGGTGGTGGCCGCCGCGTCCGGCAGCTTCACCGGGCTGCTGAAGCGCGTCGACCGCTGGGACTTCAACCTCTCCGCCAACCGGCACTCGACGGAAACCTGGGAGCGGGCGTTCCCCGGCTCGTACGAGCAGCTCGAGTACGGCTATCCGCGCAACGACGTCTACTACACGGCCACGGCGGAGGACGTGACGCGAATCCGGCGCGAGCTGGGCATCCCCGACGGCAGGACCGCCCTGCTCTACGCCCCGACCCACCGCGACCACGCCGGCGGCTTCGACGCCCGCCTCGATCTGGAGGCCTTCTGCGACGCGCTGGACGACGACTTCGTGGTGCTGCTGCGCGCCCACTACTTCTACGACCGGGGCGGCAGACCGAAGAGCGACAGCCGCGTCATCGACGTCACCCGGCATCGCTCCACCGAGGACCTCTGCCTCGCCGCCGACGCCCTGATCACCGACTACTCCTCCATCATGTTCGACTACGCCAACCTCGACCGGCCGATCGTCGTCCTCGCCGACGACTGGGACGTCTACCGGGAGACCCGGGGCGTCACCTTCGACCTGCCGTCCGCGCCGCCCGGTCATGTGGCCCGTACCGAACGGGAGTTGACGGACCTGCTCCGCGACGGCTCGTACGACGACCTGGAGGCCGACGCGCTGCGGGCCGCGTTCCGGGAGCGGTTCTGCCAGTTCGACGACGGGCGGGCCGCCGAGCGGGTCGTACGACGGGTGTTCCTCGGGCAGTCGCCCGAGGCGTTGCCGCCCGTCGTCCCGCTCGCCGAGCGCACCCCGGCGCCCCGGCCCACCGCGACCCTCGTAAGGAGCTGACGGACGTGCCCCGCTTCACTGTCATCGTCCCCGTCTTCAAGGTCCGGGGTTTTCTGCGCGAGTGCCTCGACTCGGTGCTGGAGCAGTCGTACCGCGATCTGGAAGTGATCGCCGTCGACGACTGCTCCCCGGACGGCAGCGGCGAGATCCTCGACGCGTACGCCGCCCGCGACCCGCGCGTCCGCGTGCTGCACCTGCCGCAGAACGTGGGCCTCGGCCGCGCCCGCAACGCCGGGATCCCGTACGCCAGCGGGGACTTCCTGCTCTTCCTCGACAGCGACGACACCCTCACGCCGGGCGCCCTGCGCGCGCTCGCCGACCGGCTGGACGAGACGGACGACCCGGATGTGCTGGTCTTCGACTACGCCCGTACGTACTGGTGGGGCGGGACCCGGCGCAACGCCCTCGCGCATCTGCTCACGGAGGCCGGGGACGGTACCTTCACCGTCGCCGAGCGGCCGGGCGTCCTCGAACTGCTGATGGTCGTGTGGAACAAGGCCTACCGGCGGGAGTTCGTCGAGACGCACGGCTTCCGCTTCCCGCCGGGCTACTACGAGGACACGCCGTGGACGTTCCCGGTGCTGTTCAGCGCCGAGCGGGTCGCCACGCTGGACCGGATCTGTGTGGCGTACCGGCAGCGGCGGCAGGGGAACATCCTGTCCACCACCAGCCGTAAGCACTTCGACGTGCACGACCAGTACGAGCGGGTCTTCACGTTTCTCGACTCGCGGCCGGAGCTCGCGCGTTGGCGGCCGTATGTGCGGCACAAGATGAGCGAGCACTGCCTGGACATCCTGGCCAAGCCCGGTCGGGTGCCGGGGACGGACAAGGCGGAGTTCTTCCGGCGGACGGCGGGGCTGTTCCGGAAGTACCGGCCCGCCCCGGAGGTACCTGTGGCGCCCGAATTCCGTGTCCTGGAAGGCGGTTGGGCCGCCTATCGGTTCCGGCAGCGGGCCTCCGGGGGGCGGGCCGCGCTCGGGGCGGGTGCGGAGCGGGTGCGGGCCGCCGGGGCCGCGCGGGCCGGGCGTGGGCTGTCCTTCGTGCACGAGCGGCTGCCGCTCGACCCGGGTCTCGCCCTGTACTCGGCGTTCTCGCATCGCGGGGTGCTCGGGGACCCGGCGGCCGTGTACCAGGCCGCGCGGGATCTCGCGCCGCACATCCGGGGCGTGTGGGTGGTGCGGCCGGAGCGGGTGGCGGCGCTGCCGCCGGGGGTGGAGCATGTGACGCCGGGGTCGCCGGAGTATCTGCGGCTGGCAGCACGGGCGACGTACTTCGTCAACAACGTCAACTGGCCGGGTGCCCTCACCAAGCGGCCGGGCAGCGTGCACATCCACACCCACCAGGGCACCCCGCTCAAGTACATGGCCGCCGATCTGCTGCGCAAGCCCGGCGCCCGGCACGGGATCGACGTGCCGAGGATGCTGCGCCGGGCCGACCGCTGGGACCACAGCCTCGTCGCCAACCGCCACTCCGAGCTGGTGTGGAGCCGCGCGTACCCGTGCGACTTCGCCTCCGCGCGGACGGGCTCCCCGCGCAACGACGTCCTCGTCAACGCCAAGCCGGACAGCGGCGCCGCGATCCGGGAACGGCTCGGCATCCCGGCGGGGCACACGGTCGTGCTGTACGCGCCCACGCCCCGCGACTACCGGCGCGGCGGGTACGTCGAGCGGTTCGACCTGGCCCGGTTCGCCGAGGACCTGGGGCGGAGTCTGGGCGAGGGCCACACCCTCGCCGTACGGCTGCATCCGTCGCTCGCGGACGGGCCGGCGCGCGGGTTCGGGCTGGCCGAGCTGCATCGGCGGGGTGTGGTGCTGGACGTGACGGACGAGCCGCATGTCGAGGAGGTGATGCTCGCCTCGGACGTGCTGGTCACCGACTACTCGGCCCTGATGTTCGACTACGCCAACCTCGACCGGCCGATCGTCGTCCACGCCGACGACTGGGACGTCTTCACCGCGAGCCGGGGCGCGTACTTCGACGTCACCGCCGACGCGCCCGGCCATGTCTCGCGCTCCTACCGGGAGCTGGCCTGGCTGTTCGCCTCCGGGCAGTGGCGGGACACGGAGTCGGCGCGGCTGCGGGCCGCGTTCCGGGAGCGGTACTGCGAGTTCGACGACGGGCTGGCGGCGGAGCGGGTGGTGCGGACCCTGATGCTGAGGGAGCCGGCCGCTGTCGCGGGGGCGCGTGCGCCGGCGCTCGTCTCGTCATGAGCGCCCGTACCGTCGTCGTGCGGGCGCGTACGTGGGTCCTGCTGTTCGCGGGTGTCTTCGCGCTGCTCCAGCTCGCGGGCGTCACCGGGCGCGCCACGCCCGACACCAAGAACTACGTGTCGTACGCCCTGAGTCTGCGCGGTGACGGCAAGCGGGCGGCAGCCGCCGCGACGATCGAGCACTACTGCGTGAGCCGGGCCGCGAACGCTCGGCGCGACCAGAGCGTGGACGTGGTCCGCTTCCACGCCCCGGACCCGGCCCGGCGGGTCGCCAAGGAGTGCCGTCGTGAGCTGTGGCAGAAGGTCGACGAGCGGCTGGCGGCCGGGCAGACCGGCGGGCACACCGTGCCGTTCGCGGTCGACCGATTTCAGCGGATCTTCGAGGCGCGGCCCGGGTATCCGGTGCTGCTGGTGCCCTTCGTGACGGTGTTCGGGGTGACGTGGGGGGTGTGGCTGGCGAGTGTGCTGATCGCTGCGGCCGGGGGTGTCCTGGCCTTTCTGGTCCTGCGGGCCGTCCGCGCGCCGACCGCCGCGGCCCTCGCCGGCCAGGCCCTGTACTACGTGCTGCCGTGCGGCACGACCGCCATGCGGCCCATGACCGAGGGGCTGCTGCTGGCCCTGACGCTGGCCGCGCTGTGGGGGTGCGCGCTGGCATTGGAGGGGCGGGTGCGGGCGGGGGCCGCGCTGGTGGGTACGGCCTTGGTCCTGCTGTTCACGGTGAAGCACTCGCAGGCGCTGTTCCTGGGGGTGTGTCTGGTGGGGGCGTGCGCGGCGATCGCCGTACGGCGGCGGCGGATCGACCCGGCCGTACGGGCCATCGGCGCGGTCGCGGCCTGGGCGGTGGTGTGCACCCTGCTGGCCGCCAAGCTGCTGCACTACCCGTCGGCCGGTGAGAGCGTGCAGGACCTGCTCACCCATCACTTCGCCCACCCGGACCGTGCCCGGCCGCTGCCGGAGTTCCTGCAGCTGGAGTTCAACTTCTGGGTGGAGTGGTCACGCCGGCAGTTCGCGCAGCCGCTGTTCCTGGCGGCGCTGGCGGCGGGCGCGTGGGGCGTGGGGCGGCAGCGGCCGGCGTTCGCGGCGTTCGTGGTGGCGGCCGCGTGCACCGGTGTCCTCAACCAGGCGGGCCATCCGGACCTCGCCATCTGGGGCGGCCGGCTGATCGTGCTGGCGTGGCTGCTGCCGGTGCTGGGGCTGCCGTTGCTGTGGGAGCGGGTGCGGAGCGGGACGCCACCCGGGGCGGGCTCCGCCGCTGTACCGGAGCAGGCCGAGCCGGAGCCCATGGCCACTCGATGAGGTGATGGCGGGCTAAGCGGTTGCCCCGTACGGGAATAGACGGCAAATGCCTCAGACAGCCCATACTGATCGCGATATCGCCGGTTCTCGTGTACGCGGGGTACAGCTCGTACGGCGGCGGATCGCGCTCGGCGCCACCGCCCTGTGCGGTGGCCGTACCTTCTGGCCGGCCCGACGGCCCAGTCCGTATGTCGTCTTCGGCGGGCTGTTCTGGCTGGTCATGACGCTGGCGTACTGGCGGGTCCCGCTGTGCTGCGACGCCGGGCAGCACGCGGCGGTCGTCGAGCGGCTGCGCTGGGACCTGCTCCACCCGGCCCATCCGACGGCGGCCCTGCCGGGCGCCGGCAGCCCGTACTACTCGCCGTACGCCGTCGCCCAGGGCCTCTTCGCCAAGCTGACCGGGCTGAGCGGCTGGGCGGTGGTGAAGCTCGCAGGTCCGCTGAACCTGCTGGTGCTGCTGACCGGCATCGGCCGCTTCGTGCGCGTGCTCACGCCCCGGCCGTGGGCACCCGTCCTCGCGCTTCTGTCGATGACCCTGTTGTGGGGCACCGAACGAGCCTGGTGGAGCGGCTATCTCGGGCTGATGTCGATGACGGGGAACCTGGGGTATCCGTCGGCGTTCGCGATCGGGCTGATGTTCTGGGCGTGGGGGTGGACGGGCGCACGCGCGCGTGGAGATGTCGCTTCACGGAAGGTCGTGCGGTACGTCGGGCCGAGCGGGCTCGGGTGCGTCTGGGCGTACGCCGGGCTCGGGGCGCTGTACGGGCTGATCGTGCTGGTGCATCCGATCACGGCCGTGGCGGCGGGGGCGGGCGCGGTGGCGTGCGTGGCGGGGTGGCAGCGGGGCCCTCGGCGGGCGGCCGTGGCGGGGCGGTGGGCGCTCGCCGGGGGCGCGGCGGGTCTGGTCGCGCTGTCGTGGCCGTACTACGACGTGCTCTCGCTGGCCGGGAACCCGGCGGTCGACGGGATGCATCGGCGGCTGTACGGGGCGCTGGCCGGGCACTTCTGGCTGGCGGTGGTGTTGGGGGTGCCGGCGCTGTGGACGCGGTGGCGGCGGTCGCGGCGGGATCCGCTCGTGCTGTTGTTCGCCCTGGAGTGCCTGGTGGTGGCGTACGGGTGGGTGAGCGGGCACTACACCTACGGGCGGGTGCTGGGGGCGGCGTTGGTGCCGTTGCAGTTCGCGGTCGCGGTGGAGCTGGCGGCGGCCCGGCCGTGGGGGCGTGCACGGCGCGTGCTGGGGTGTGCGGCGGTCGTGGGGGCGTGCGTGGGGTTTCTGACCGTGCAGGCGGGGGCGGTGGTGCCACGGGTGTGGGATCCGGTCGGGTTCGATCAGCCGCCGCGGTGGCCTTCGTACGCGTGGGCCGCGCGGCACTTTCGGCCGGGGGAGGTGTTGATCACCGACGGGTACTACGCGGGGCACGCGATCGCGGGGTACGGGGTGAATCTGGCGGCGCCGGCTTGGCCGGATCCCGCGGTGGACGAGCGGGAGCGGGTGCGGAGGGCCGCGGATGTGCGGGTTTATCTCGACCCCGGGTCGACCCGGGCGCAGCGGTCGGTGATCGCTCGGCGCTACGGGGTGCGGTGGTTGTTGCTCACGCGGTGGCGGCCGGTGCCGGAGGAGGCCGTGGTGGTGGCGTGGAGCCCCGAGACGGGGGAAGTGCTCGCGCGAGTTCGAACACCGCGGGCCGGTGGGGGCTGATCGCGCCCTCGCGGCGGGGCCGCACATACGGGACAGCCCCGCACCCCTGAAGAGCGAGGGGTGCGGGGCGTACGAAGCCGTCCGCCTTACTCGACGACCAGCTCCACCGGGATGTTGTTGCGGGTCGCGTTGGAGTACGGGCAGACCTGGTGGGCCTGCTCGACGAGCTTGCGGCCGGTGGCCTCGTCGACCGTGTCGGGGAGCTCGACGCGGAGCGTGACCTTGAGGGCGAAGCCCTCGCCCTGCTTGCCTATGCCGACCTCGGCGGTCACCGCGGCCTCGCTGACGTCGGTCTTCGCCGCGCGGCCGACGAGGCCGAGGGCGCTGGCGAAACAGGCCGCGTAACCGGCGGCGAAGAGCTGCTCCGGGTTGGTGCCCTGGCCGTTGCCGCCGAGCTCCACCGGGAGGGCCAGGTCGAGGTCCAGCTTGCCGTCGTTGGTGAAGGCGCGGCCCTCGCGGCCGTGGGTGGCGGTGGCGACAGCGGTGTACAGCGCGTCCATGGGGAACCATCCGTTTCACAGGTCATCTCACGTCCGGCGGTTCGGTCCGACCGCCGTTCACGGACTCAAGTAGAGCACACAATTCAATTGCCCACAACTAAATGGCGAACTCGCGCTACCCTGGAGTCATGACCACGAGCGCCGCCCACCCACCGGAGGAAGTGTCCGGGCAGATCCCCGGAGAGCTGTCCGCCGAGGACTTCCTCCGTCTCGACCGACAGATCTGCTTCTCCCTGCACGCCGCGTCGCGCGCCTTCAACGGCGTGTACCGCGTGGTCCTCAAGGAGCTGGAGCTCACGTACCCGCAGTACCTGGTGATGCTGGTGCTGTGGGAGCACGGCGAGCTGCCGGTGAAGAAGCTGGGCGAGCATCTGCGGCTCGACTCGGGCACGCTGTCGCCGCTGCTGAAGCGCCTGGAGGCCGCCGGTCTCGTTCGGCGTGAGCGCAGCACCCGCGACGAGCGGTCGGTGGAGGTGCGACTGACCCACGAGGGCACAACCCTGCGTGAGCGCGCGCTGGCCGTACCGCGCCGGATCGTCGCCGCGACCGGCTTCGACATCGACGAGATCCGCGAGCTGCGCACCCGTCTGGACCGCCTGACGGCCACGCTGGACTCGGCGGTACTGGACGAGCCCGCCGACCACGCCTAGGCGTTTCGCCGCCGGGCCCGCACAGCCGCTGCACGACCGTCCATCGTGGCCGTTTGATCGATATTGACGGCGTATCGCCACATTTATGGCTTTCACTCGCCTTACGATCCGCCGTGATGAGACCTCTCACCGCCGCCTGGCTCACCACCCGTGCCCTGATGCTGTGGCTGCTCGCGCACAATGACCTCGGTCCGCTCGGCGCGGGCGGGGTCGCGAGTGAGGTGCACCGGCTGTACGCGCGCTGGCACGACGTCCTGTCGACCGGCGCGTACCCCTCGGGCGACCGCCTCTGGCAGTACCCGCCGGGCGCGGGCCCGGTGCTGCTCGCGCCCGGGATGCTGCCGGGCCTGACGTACTTCGAGGCCTTCGTCGGCCTCACCCTCGCCACCGACGCGGTGATCACGATCGCCCTCACGCGCGCGGGACGGCGCCCGGGCCGCAGCCTCGCCGGAGCGGCCCTGTGGACCGGGGCCCTGCCCCTGCTGCTGTTCCTCCCCCTCGTGCGCTACGACGTGCAGGTCACCGCCTTCGCCGTCATCGCCCTGTTGACGTTTTCGCGCTCCACGCGTGCGTGCGGGGCGATCGCGGCGGTCGGCGCCCTGGTGAAGGTGTGGCCCGCGCTGGCGCTCATCGGCATCCCGAGGGGGCGTACGACCCGGCAGACATGGGCGGCGGCGGCCGTCACGGCGGCCGTGCTGCTGGGCGCGCTCACCGCGCTGTTCAGGGATCCGTTCGACTTTCTGCGGCAGCAGGGCGGGCGGGGTGTGCAGATCGAGTCGTTCGGCGGCACGCTGCTGGGACTCGCACGGCGGGCGGGCTGGCCGGGCGTCGTGCGCTACCGGTACGGCTCCATGGAGTTCGTCGGCCCGTACGTGTCGTCGGTGGCCGCCGCCTCGCTCGCGCTCACCGTTCTCGCCCTCGGCGCGCTCCTGCTGTGGCGGCTGCGGGCCCGCCGCTGGTCGCCGGCGACCCCGTACGACGCCGCGCTCGCCGCCGTACTGCTCTTCACCGTGACCAGCCGGGTGATCAGCCCCCAGTACATGGTGTGGCTGCTCGGCCTGGCCGCCGTGTCCCTGACCTCGCGGCACACCACCCAGCGCCCGGTGGCCGCGCTGCTCGTCGCGGCGACGGCGCTCAGCACGGTCGTCTACCCGTTCCTGTACGACGAGGTCGTCGCCTCCACCTGGACCGGCTGTCTGCTGATGCTCGCCCGCAACGGGCTGCTGGCGGCCGCGGCGGGCCTGTCGTTCGCCCGGCTGTGGCGGGCCACCACGACCGAACCCTCACCGAACTCCGACATTTCCGAACGGAACCCCGACGCGATTCCCACTATCTTCCCCACAGAACCACGAAGTCTCCTTTAACGGATTAAGCGAACTCAAACGGATTTACGAGACTGACAGAAAATAACCCCCATACCTCTCTCTTCGGCCCGAGGCGTCCAATGGATCTGGATCACCATCACGCACAGGCACACGCACACGCACACCCGCACGCACAGGTCGGCGTCGTCGTCATCGGGTTCGACGACGCCGCCCATGTCGTGGACGCGGTGCGTTCGGCACTCGCGCAGGGGTCCGCCGTGCGCGAGGTGATCGCGGTCGACGACGGCTCGACGGACGGCAGCGCGGAGCTGCTGGAACGGCTGGCCGCCGAGGAGCCGCGGCTGAGAGTGGTTCGGCGCCACACCAACAGCGGCGGCTGCGGCACCCCGCGCAACGACGGCCTGGACGCCGCCTCCGCCCCGTACGTGATGTTCCTGGACAGCGACGACCTGCTGCCGCCGGGTGCCGTGGACGCGCTGCTGGGCGCGGCCCTCGCGCAGGACGCGCCGGTCGCGTCCGGGCTGTGTCTGCGCCGGGAGCTGCCGTCGGGGCGCGAGACCCCCTGGCAGCCCGAGCTGTACGCGCGCCGGGCGCTCGTGGCCCGACCCGCGCGCCGGGTCCGGCTCGTGCACGACACCCTGTGCGTCAACAAGCTGTACCGCGCTGATTTCCTGCGCGCCCACGGCATCCGCTTCCCCGAGGGCCGCTTCCCGTACGAGGACTTCGTGTTCACCGCGCGCGTACTGGCCGCCGGCCCGCGCATCGCGCTCGTCCCCGACCCGGTGTACGTCTGGCACGTGCGCCGGGCGGCGACCCGGCTGTCCATCTCCCTCGACCGCTCCGGCATCGCCAACTGGCGGGCCCGGATCGAGGCCCACCGGCTGTCGTACGACATCCTGCTGGGCGCCGGCGAGAAGGGGCTCGCGCGGGCGACGCGCGCCCGCTTCCTCGACCACTCGCTGCGGATGTACGCGCGCGAGCTGGAGCTGCGGGAGGACGACTACCGGCGCGCGTGGTGGGGCGTCACGCGCAAGTACCTGGCGATGTTCGACGAGCCCGACTTCGTGCCGGCACCCGCCCCCGGGCGCGTCGTCGCCCGGGTCCTCCTCGCCTCCGAGGAACCACGCGACCTGGCCCGGATCAAGGAGATCGCGGCCCGCCCGGCCCGGCTGACCCCGCCGTACGCGCGCGCGGGCGACGGCACGCCGATCTGGTCGCCGGACCTGCCCGAGGTGGAGCTGGGCCACCTCCTCGTCCGGCCCGTGCACCTGCTGCCGGTCGCCGTCGACGCGGAACTGCGCCCCCGCGCGCGCGGGGCCTCGACCCTTCGGCTGCGTCTGCACGAGCTGTACGGGCGGATGGCGGACGCGGGCCCGGAGGCGGTGGAGGTGGAGTTCAGGCACCGGGAGGAGGGGCGGGCCGGGTTCGCCCGTACGGCGTCCTTGGTTGCCGACCCGGAGTTCGACACCTGGTCGGCCGAGGTCCCCGTGGACCTGGCGACGCTCGGCGACGGCACCTGGGACCTGAGGCTGCGGCTGCGCTTCAAGGACGGCACCCACCGGGACACCACCGCCCACGCGGTCGCCGGCCCAGGCCTGTTGCGCCGGAGCGCACTCCCGAGCGCGCGGCACGGCGTGCTCCTCGTACAGCCGTACGCGACCCATGCGGGCTCGCTCGCGCTGCGACTCGCGCCCGGTTGGCGAGGGTTGACCGATGTCGTACTCCGTCGTCTCAAACGCCTGCTTCACTGACGTCGCACATCACTTCGTCGGCGGGCCCTCACGAGAGGTTGGTCGCAGATGACCTGGTTGATCACCGGTGGTGCCGGTTACATCGGGGCGCATGTGGTGCGCGCGATGCTCGCCGCGGGCGAACAGGCCGTCGTCTACGACGACCTGTCCACGGGGATCGCCGAGCGGGTGCCCGACGGGGTGCCGTTGGTCGTGGGTTCCACGCTGGACGGCGAGGCGGTGGGGCGCGCGATCCGGGAGCACGGTGTCACGGGCGTCGTCCATCTCGCGGCGAAGAAACAGGTCGCCGAGTCCGTCGAACTGCCGCTGCACTACTACCGGGAGAACGTCGAGGGCCTGCGCGTCCTGCTGTCGGCGGTCACGGACGCCGGGGTCGCGTCGTTCGTGTTCTCGTCCTCCGCCGCCGTGTACGGCATGCCGGATGTCGACCTGGTGACCGAGGACACACCGTGCGTGCCGATCAACCCGTACGGCGAGACGAAGCTGGCCGGCGAGTGGCTGGTCCGGGCGACGGGCCGGGCGACCCCGGGCCTGTCCACGGCCTCCCTGCGCTACTTCAACGTGGCGGGCGCGGCAAGCCCCGAGCTGGCCGACGCCGGGGTCTTCAACCTCGTACCGATGGTCTTCGAGAAGCTCACCGAGGGCGCCGCCCCGCGCGTCTTCGGCGACGACTACGCGACCCCCGACGGCACGGGTGTGCGGGACTACATCCACGTGGTCGACCTGGCCGAGGCCCATGTGGCGACCGCGCGCCGGCTGCGCGAGGCACCCGGCACGGATCTCACGCTCAACATCGGGCGCGAGGAGGGCGTCTCGGTGCGCCGGATGATCGACCGGATCCACGCGATCAGCGGGTACGACATCGAGCCGGTGGTCGTCGGCCGGCGGCCCGGCGACCCCGCGCGGGTCGTCGCCTCGGCGGACCGCGTCGCGACGGAGCTGGGCTGGAAGGCCCGGTACGGGGTGGACGAGATGATCGCGTCGGCGTGGGCGGGCTGGGTCGCGGCCCATGGCGGCGGGCCCGGCCGGTGACCGGCACGTGACGGAGGCGTGACGGGATTTGCGTTGCGTCCGTAACGGACCGTTTGGTACGAAGAGTTGACTTGCGCGTCGCGCGGGAACCAATCGGTAGTGGTTGCGCGTGTGTAGTAGTGAAGCGACGTGCAGACGTACGAGTGACGCAGACGTATCCGACAGGCCGTTACGGGGGTAGCGACGATGCCGGCTTGGGACATCGATCCGATCGGCGTGCAGGCCACGCTCAAGTCCACGGGTGAAGCGGGTGGCGACCTGGAGAAGGCCGCCACCTCTCTGGTGACGAACGTGTCGAGCGCCGCCGAGTCGGCCGGTACGGCCGTGCCGGGCGGGCAGTTCAGCGGACCCATGATCGGCCCGGTCGCCGCCGGGACCCCGCGGGTGCCGGTGGGCCCGGTGGCCGCCGCGCTCAGCAAGTATCTGTCGGAGCGGCAGAAGAAGATCGCGTACATGGCGCAGCGGACCGTGGACTCGGTGACGGGCGCGGCCAACGCGACGAACGCGTATGTCACGGGCGACCTGGACATGGCCGCGAAGTCCCAGAGCAACGCACTCAAGGCGACGGTGGTGACGCCACCTCCGGGCGCGGACGGCAACGGCGGTCAGGGCGGCCCCAAGTGAGCGACGACATCCCCGTCATCCCGGAGGAGGTCCCCGAGTTCACCGGCAATCTGGAGCTGCTGGACCAGCACATCGCGGGCATCCGCGCGGCCGGGACCTCGCTGTCGGACGCCGGTTCGGCGATCAACACCCGCTTCGGCGGCCTCTCGGCGCACTACAAGGCACCGGAGGCGGACCAGCTGTTCGCGACGACCGCGCCGGTGGCGACCAAGGGCGCCGAGATGTCCACGGAGCTGGGGACCGTGGCGTCGGCGCTGGACACGTACGCGGCGGCGGTCGGCCCGCTGAAGGCGAAGTTCGCGGAGCTCCGCCAGGGCGCGATCGACTTCCGGAACAAGATCGCGGACGACGACGAGTGGCGCGCCGACGGTGACCTCGTCGAGGAGAACAACAACCGCCGCTCCGACATCAACGCGGCGTACGCGGCGTTCCAGGCCGCCGAGCGCGACTGCTACAACACGATCATCGGGCTGATCGGCGGCGAGAAGCTCGTCATCAACGACGGCTCGAACAAAGAGAACATGTACGGCTACCGGGGCGAGGACCTCGACAACGCCGGTGGTCTGCCCTGGGGCGACCCGGTCGAGGAGTCCAACCCCTGGTACTACATCCACGAGCACGTCTGGGACTTCGCGGTCGGCTTCGTCGTCGACGGCGTGTGGGGCACGATCCGAGGCCTCGGCACACTGGTCGGCGTGGACGGCTGGGACGCGGCGGGCCAGGCGTGGACGGGGCTCGGCAAGCTTCTGACCGGCGTGGCCATCATGGCCAACCCGGTGACGGCCGCCGCGTTCTGGCTGACCCCCGACGACAAGCTGCCCTCCTGGATCCGCGACTCGCGCACGGCGGTGGTGGAGACCGGCAAGGCGCTCATCGCGTACGACGAGTGGGGCAAGAACCCCGCGCGGGCGGCCGGGGCGGTGTCGTTCAACGTCCTGACGACGGTCTTCACGGGCGGCGCGGGCGGCGCGGTCTCCGGTGCCGGCAAGGCGGGCGCCATCGCGAAGGCGATCTCCTTCGCGGGCAAGGCGGGCAGGATCGTCGACCCGATGACGTACATCACCAAGGGCGTCGGCGCGACGGCGGTGAAGATCAGCGACGTCATGGCGAGCCTGCGCGGCATCACCGACGGCACGCACATCAAGCTCGGCGAGGGCACGTACCAGATCGCCGACGTGCCGAACATCGCCGACGAACTCCCGGCGGGGCTGACCCCCGAGAACAGCGTCCGCATGGAGACCCCCAAGGGCGAGGTCGTCTACCTCGACACCAAGACCCTGGTCATGCACAACGCGGACGGGTCGGTGCGGGAGTCCCTGGACGCCATCAAGCACGAGGGTACGGCGGCGGAGCGGGGTGTCGACGTCGGGGCACGGCAGCCTGATTTGGTGGGGGCCGGGGCCAGGGTTGGCGACGGCACCACGGCTGTGGGGCGGGTCGGGGACGACCTGGGCGGCACCACGCGCGTGGGTGACGACCTCGGTGGCACCGGGCGGGTCGGGGACGGCAACCTGCCTGGTGGGCGGGCGGACAACCTGCCTGGTGGGCGTGCCGACGACCTGGGCCGGGGGCCGGCCGCGAGCCATGAGGCGCCGACCGGTCCGCGGGACCTCTCTGGCACGCCCCCGCACGGCGACGGTCCCACGGTGAACGGTCATGCCGACGACAGCGCCCACCACGGCACAGGTCATGAGCCGGGCCCCGTCGGCCACGGCGACGACGGAGCCCGTCATGGCAGCGATGGCGATGGCCACGACCCGGGCCCGGGCAGTCACGGTGACGACGGCACGCCGCCGAGCGGCCAAGCCGACGGTGCTCACCACGGCGACCGGGACGTACGTGAACCGGGCGGCTCGATCGCGGAGGACGTCGCCCGCCGCGCCGCACCCCCCGTCGAGATCGTCCCGGGCCAGCCCCTGCCACCACCCGGCCCTGGCACGAAGATCCTCGGCCAGGTGCCGATGAGCCGCGTGGAGACGGTGGAGGTCAATGGCTACGAGGTGATCACCAAGGTCGATGGCAAAAACGTCGAGCATTTCCTCAAGGAGCTCGGACACCAGCGTGCCGCTTCCTACTTGGAGGCGAAGGAACTGGGGACGTTCCCCAGGAAGCAAACGGGGGCGTGCGCCGGTCCGGTCATGGACTTGCGGACGGGCTTGGTCGCCGAAGGAATCAACGGCAAGGCCACCAACATCATCCCGCCCGAGAAGGTCCACCCGACCATCGCGGCCCGATACGGCGAAATCGGCGATCCCCCGCCGGGGCCGGACCACCCCCTCGGGCACGCCGAGGTCAAGGCGGTCAACGAGCTGCTCCTGGAACGACAGAAACGAGGCCTTCCCGATGGCGAGGAAGCACTCGCCGACATGATCGCCTCTATCGAGTTCCCGTACCTGAACCACATGAAGACAGGGCTTCCCGTACGGCCCGCGGCGTTCTGCGTGAACTGTCACCATATGCTTCAGGGTGTGGACAGCCTGCACGGCAGGTTCACGGGCACCCCGCCGACCGACGACAATTGGATTCCGCAATGACTCCGGTAGCACGAATCGATATCGACGACCCCGAGGTCGATATGGATTACGGACAACGTCTGCTGTACCGGGGGCAGCCCTTCACCGGAGAGGTCGAAGAGCGCTCGGGCGGTGTTGTCATCAGCCTGGACTCCTACGTCGACGGCGTGCAGGACGGCCCCAGCCGCGAGTGGTACAAGGACGGCACACTTCGCTCCGAGGCGACGGTACGCCAGGGACGGCCGGTCGGAATCGCCAGAGAATGGCACCCCGACGGCACACTCGCCTCGGAACAAGTATTCGCCGAGAACGGCCTGACCATGTTGCAGGACTTTCACTGGGACGAGAACGGGCAGCCCACCAAGACCTGGCGCAAAGACGCCGAGTGACACTTCCGCGCATCGGCGCCGAAGACCTCGAGGTGGATTTCGACGACGGAGAGCGCCTCTTCTACCAGGGAGAGCTGTTCACCGGTGAGGTCGTCGAATACCAGGGCAGCGCGCTGGTCGGCCTGGAAACATATCGGGACGGAATTACGGACGGCCCGGTAAAGCAATGGTTCGAGGACGGGACCCTGCGAGCCGAAGGAAACATGCGCATGGGATTTCCGGTCGGGGAATCCCGGAGATGGCACCCCAACGGCACACTCGCGGCAAAGCGGATCACCACCGAGGACGGCCATCGACCGCTCGCGGAACTCGAGTGGGACGAGAACGGTCAGCAGACCCGCTCCTGGTACGCACCGGGAGCGCGGCAGGAGTAGCGGGTACGCAGGGGTCGGGACCGTGCGAGGCGTTCGAAGGAGCCTGGATGTTCCACAGCGCCTCTGCCGTCGCCGCACGAACGCCGACCCGGTCACGGGTCTCCTCCCGGACGACCTCGACGTCCTGGACAAGCAGACGCAGTGGAAGCGGACACCTCAGGAGCGGCCGTGACGACTCGTATCGACATCGACGACCCCGAGGTCGACATGGACTACGGACAGCGTCTCCTGTACCGGGGCGAGTTGTTCAGGTCCCCCCTGAAGCGAAGCATCAACGCACGATGACCGCCCTCGGCGCGATCCTCGGCTCCGCCGTCGGCGACGCCCTCGGCGCCCCCTTCGAGTTCGGCCCCGAAGGGGCGTTCTCCGCCCGCTTCCCGCAGCCCGGGCACGGCGGTGAGATGTGCGGAGGCGGCGGCTGGGACCCTGGCGAGGCCACCGACGACACGCAGATGGCCGTGCTCGTCGGGGAGTCGCTCGTCGAACGCGGCGGGCTCGAACTGCCCGACGTCTTCCGGCGATTCCAACGCTGGGCCGCCTCCTCCCCCAAGGACATCGGCCTCCAGACCGAGGACGTCCTCACCAACGGCGAACCCTGGGACCTCGCCGCCGCCCTCCACTTCCAGGTCAACCTCCGCGCCGCGGGCAACGGCGCGTTGATGCGGGCGACGACCTCCGCCGTGTACTTCGCGCCGGACGGGCGGGACGCCACCATGGACGCCGGGCGGCGGCTGTCCGCGCTCACGCACGGGGACGCTGCCGCGTGGGAGGGTACGGCCGTCTTCCACGAGCTGGTGCGGGTCGCGCTGGACGGGGGCGATCCGATCGCCGCCCTCCCCGGCACCCTGGACGCCGTACGGGACGATCACCGCGCCCGGTACGCCGTCGTCCTCGCCCCGGACTGGCACCCGGACGACGCCACCGAGTTCAACGGCGCCGTCTGGCCCTGCCTCGGCTCCGCCGTGTGGGCGCTGCGCACGACGGACTCGTACGAGGGCGCCGTACGGGCCGCCATCGACCTCGGCGGCGACACGGACACCGTCGCCGCGGTGACCGGCGGGCTCGCGGGGGCCGTGTACGGCGCCGACGCGATCCCGGAGCGGTGGCTGGAGCCGCTGCACATCCCCCTGCCGGGGTTCGCGGACCGGTTGCTGCGCGCCGCCGAACTCTCAGACCTCGCCCAGCGGCTGACTCGCCGAGCCGCGTCAACGCCACCGCACGACAGGCCAGTTGACGATTTCTCGGGCGCGTACTCGGCTGATTATGATCTTGGCCATGACCGTGCAGAACTCTGACAAGACGCTTTCCCGCAAGCAGCGGCTTCAGGAGAAGCAGCGCCGCCAGTTGGCGGTCGTCGACACCGTGGACAAGGCCGAGGTCAAGGTCCGCAAGGCGGAGGCCGAACTGGCCGTGGCCGTCACGGAGGCGGTGCAGGTGTTCGGCAACGAGCAGTCCGCGTCCGAGGCGCTCGACATGTCGGTCGAAGCGATCCGGCGCTTCCTCCGCCTGGCGCAGGACGGAGCGGCCGCCGCCAACGACGTCGCCGAAGCCGCCGCCAAACCCTGATCTCGGCGTTCGACCGGCGACAGCCCCCGGGCGCCCAACGGCCCAACAGCCCTAGAGCGCCCGCAACCCCGCCGCCGTAGCCCTGGTCAGACTCGCCAGATACCCCTTCGGCAGCTTCGGCGACCGCACCACCACCGCGCGCCAGTACAGCGGCCCGAACATCACGTCCAGGGCCAGGTCCTCGTCCACGCCCTCCCGGACCTCGCCGCGCGCCACCGCCGCCGCCACGATGCCCGTCGCCACGCTCTGCTGGCCCTCCCGCAACGCCTTCTGCATGGCCTCGGCGATCTCGGGATTGCGGGCGGCCTCCGCCTGAAGGTCGGGGATGATCTGGCCCGCCACCGGGTGGCGCAGGGCGCGGGACGTGACCTCGTACAGCAGCCTGAGGTCCCCTTCCAAGGAACCCGTGTCCGGCGCCGGCAGGCCCTGTACCGCCACCGCCGACACCAGGTCCAGGACCAGGTGCAGCTTGGAACGCCACCGGCGGTACACCGCCGTCTTGCCGACACCCGCACGCCGCGCGATGCCCTCGATGGACATCCGGGCGTAGCCCACGGCCGCCAGTTCCTCGAAGACCGCCGCCCGGATCGCCTCGGTCACGTCCTCGCGCAGCACGGCCGCCCCGGCGGGGGCCCTGCGGCGCGGCGGAGTGCTGTCCACCCGGGCGTCGGCGTTCGTCGTCATACCGCCCAGCATAGGCCGTTACGACGAAACGGTTGCGTTCCGACGTTCGATCGGCTTACGCTCACGTTGCGACGATACGGTCCCGTCCCGACGTAAGAGCAAGTCAAGAGCGACGCAAAGACGTCGATGGACTCGATGGCGTCGGAGACATCGCGAAGACGTCGACGTCTTGGAGACAAGGGACGCCCCCACTAGCGAAAGCAGCGGATGTGAGCCAGGTCCTCCACACACCGCCACCGACCACGCGCGACGCCCAGCCCCCCGCCGAGCCTCCCTCCGAGTCCCCGGCGCAGCTGGCCGCGCGGTACGGCCTCAGCGTCAGCGGGGCCCGGCCCACCTTGCGCCAGTACGTACGGCAGCTGTGGGCCCGGCGGCACTTCATCACCGCCTTCGCCACGGCGAAGCTCACCGCGCAGTACAGCCAGGCCAAGCTCGGGCAGGTCTGGCAGATCGCGAACCCGCTGCTCAACGCGGCGGTCTACTACCTGATCTTCGGTCTGCTCATGGGCACCAAGAAGGGCGTCCCGGACTACGTCCCGTTCCTCGTGACCGGCGTGTTCGTGTGGACCTTCACGCAGAGCTCGATCATGGCGGGCACCCGGGCCATCTCCGGCAGCCTCGGCCTCGTCCGCGCCCTGCACTTCCCGCGGGCCTCGCTCCCCCTCTCGTACTGTCTGCAGCAGCTCCAGCAGCTGCTGTTCTCCATGGCCGCGCTGGTCGTGATCCTGCTCGCCTTCGGGGTGCCGGTCGCGCCGTCCTGGCTGCTGATCGTGCCCGCGCTCGCGCTGCAGTTCGTGTTCAACGCCGGGGTCGCGATGGTCATGGCGCGCATCGGCGCCAAGACCCCCGACATCTCTCAGCTGATGCCGTTCGTGCTGCGTACGTGGATGTACGCGTCGGGCGTGATGTTCAGCATGGACCACATCCTCGCCGGCCGGGACATGCCCCGCGTCGTGCCCCTGCTGCTTCAGTGCAACCCGGCGGCCGTCTACATCGACCTCATGCGGTTCGCGCTGATCGACAGCTTCCACGCGAGCCAGCTGCCGCCGCACGTGTGGGCGGTCGCCACGGGCTGGGCGCTCCTCGCGGGCGTCGGCGGGTTCATCTACTTCTGGAAGGCTGAGGAGACGTACGGCCGTGGCTGACATCGACACCATCACCGTCCCGCAGCAGCGGGGAACCATCACCGACCTCGTCCCCACCGTCGTCGTGGACTCCGTCGACATCGTCTACCGCGTCAACGGCACGGGCGCCGGGCGCGGTACCGCCACCGCCGCGCTCAACCGCATACTGCGGCGCAAGCAGACCGAGAAGGCCGCCGGTGTGCGCAAGGTGCACGCAGTACGGAACGTCTCGTTCACCGCGTACCGGGGTGAGGCCATCGGGCTCATCGGCACCAACGGCTCCGGCAAGTCGACGCTCCTCAAGGCCGTGGCCGGGCTGCTGCCCGTCGAGAACGGCCACATCTACACGGACGGCCAGCCGTCCCTCCTCGGCGTCAACGCGGCCCTCATGAACGACCTCACCGGCGAACGCAACGTCCACCTCGGCGGGCTCGCCATGGGCATGTCCCGCGAGCAGGTCAAGGAGCGGTACCGGGAGATCGTCGACTTCTCCGGCATCAACGAGAAAGGGGACTTCGTCACGCTGCCGATGCGGACGTACTCCTCCGGGATGGCGGCGCGGCTGCGGTTCTCCATCGCCGCGGCCAAGGACCACGACGTGCTGCTGATCGACGAGGCCCTCGCGACCGGCGACCGCTCCTTCCAGAAGCGCTCTGAGGCCAGGATCAGGGAGCTGCGGAAGCACGCGGGCACGGTCTTCCTCGTCAGCCACAACAACAAGTCGATCCGGGACACATGTGATCGGGTGCTGTGGCTGGAGCGGGGGGAGCTGCGGATGGACGGGGCCACGGACGAGGTGCTGAAGGAGTACGAGAACTTCACCGGCGGGAAGAAGTAGGTCACCTCTCCAGGAAGGTGAACAACGCCTCCCACCGCCCCACGATCTCCTTCTCCCCGTACCTGAGGATGTTCTCCCTCGCCGCCTCCCCCATCCGGTCCCTGAGCCCCTTGTCGGACATCAACACGTCCAGTTTGCGGGCCAGTTCGCCGGTGTTGCCGGGGGCGGCGAGGAGGCCGTCCTCGCCGTCGTGGACTATCTCGTGGACGCCCGGCGCGCAGTCGAACGCGGCGCAGGGGACGCCCGTCGCCATCGCTTCCATCAGGGCCAGCGGGAAGCCCTCGCCCCTCGACGACAGGACGAAGACCGAGGCGCCGCGCAGCGCGCCCGGCACATCGCCGGTGCGGCCCATCCACTCCACCGAGTCGTCCAGACCGAGGGCCGTGCACTGCTTGCGCAGCACCTCCTCGTCCTCGCCCGAGCCGTAGATCCTCAGGGTCCAGTCGGGGTGCCGGGGCGCGACCTCCGACCAGGTGTCGAGGAGCATGTCGACGCCCTTGTGGTCGTGCAGCCGGCCGATGCTGACGACCGCCTTCTCGGTGCGCGGGGACGGCAGCTCCGGGACGAAGGGCAGGGGGTTCGGCATGAAGGACGTGTTGTTGAGGCCCTCGCCGATCCAGAGGTCCGCGTCCTCGCGGGTGAGGACGAGCATGCGGTCGACGTGCGCGTCCCGGTAGTGCCTCAGGACCCGCTGGAAGCGCGAGGACAGCCTGGAGCGCTCGTACGACTCGTGGCTCATGCCGATGACCGTCAGCCCGGACGTGTCCGCCGCCTTCACCCACTCCATCGCCCACACCTGGGTGACGATGACGACTCCGCCGGGGCGGGCGCCTTGGAAGAGAGCCGTCAGGACGGCCCCCTTCTCGCGCCTGCTCGCCTCGCGCGCGCGGCCGGGGCGCGGCGGCTGGCCCTCGTACAACGTAGTCGTGGGGTACGGGAGTTCGCCCAGCTCCTGGGATATCTCCGGGGGCGTGATGCCTATGACGTGGACCCGGTGGCCCCGCTTGCCGAACAGCCTCGCCATCTGGTGCGACCAGCTCGTCACACCGCCCAGCTCGTCGACGCTGTTGGAGACGAAGAAGATGTCCCGGTCACCGCTCACTTACGCCTCCACTCGGAGAAGAACTGGTCCACGATGCTCGCCGCCGCCGTGCCCCTGTCGTACTCGCCGAAGTCCGACACGAACCGCTCCCGCGCCGCCGCGTACTTGACCGTCTGCTCGTCGAGGGACGAGGACGTCAGCACGGCGTGGAGCTCGTCCTCCGTGCGGACCACCGGGCCCGGCGCCCGCTCCAGGAGGTCGAAGTACGTGCCCCGGCCCTCGAGCACGTACTCCTCGTAGTCGTACGGGAAGAAGAACATCGGGCGGTCCAGCAGGGCGTAGTCGAACATCACCGACGAGTAGTCCGTGATCAGCGCGTCGGCGAGGGCGAGGAGGGGCGTCACGTCGTGGTGTGCGGATACGTCGATGACCCGGCCCCGGACCGACGGGGGGAGGACGACGTGGTCGAGGTAGTGGGCGCGGACCAGCAGGACGTACTCGTCGCCGAACTCCCGTGCGAAGCGCGCCACGTCGAAGGGGAGCGCGAAGCGGCGACGCCGGCCGGACTTTCGGAACGTGGGGGCGTAGAGGAGGACCTTCTTGTCCGCCGCCAGGCCCAGTTCATGGGACAGTGGCGGGCGTTCGGACGCCTGCCGCGCCGCCACCAGCGCGTCGTTGCGCGGATACCCCACCCGCAGCAACACCTTCTCCTTCAGCCGGAACGCCTTCGCCAGCGTCCGCACGTCGTGCTCGGAGCGGATCAGGAAGTGGTCGAAACGGTCCAGTGTGCGCTGCTGTTCCGCCTGCTCGGCACGGGACTTGAGCTTCCACTCCGATTCGTCGAAGCCCATCCGCTTGAGCGCCGAGCCGTGCCAGGTCTGGATGTACGTCGTCCCGGGGCGCTTGGCGAGCTTCAGCGGGTAGCTCTGGTTGTCGATCCAGTACTCGGCGCGGGCCAGTGCCCTCAGGTACGGCAGCGACCAGCGGCGTACGAGCGTCGCGTCGGCCGGGAAGCCCTCCGGTGCGCCCGTGTACGACCACACCGCCTCGAAGTCGAGATCCTGGCGGCGCATCTCCTCGTAGATCGCCCGGGGGCTGTCGCTGTACTGCTTGCCGAGGTGGCTCTCGAACACCACGAGCCGCTTGCGTACCGGCAGTCGCTGGAACATCTCGTGATAGAGGCGGATTTTGGCGTCTCCGGAGGTCGCCCTCTTGCGCAGCGCCTTCGCCCTGCGGTAGCCGGACTTGGCGAGGCGGCCGGGGGCGCCGCGCAGGCCCCGTTCGACGAGGGCGCCCGCCCTCTTGTCGGGGACCAGGCGGAAGGCGAGGTGGCCACGGGCGGAGACCTGCGGCTCGATGCGGTCGGCGACCAGACGGGTGAGGCGGGGGCGGATCGGCAGGGAGCCGGTCGCCAGGCCCGGCTGGGAGGCCGTGAGGCGGGTGGTCGTGCGTGTGCCGTCGACGTACAGGTGCAGGCGCACGTCCCACACCGCGTCCACGATGCCCAGCGGGCGCAGGGTCCCGCTGATGTCGGCCGTGGCCTCCCAGACCACGTACGGGCCCTCGTGCCGGACCGTCGCCACGGGGAGCCGGAACGTCTGGAAGCGGACGCCCGGGCGGCGGGCGTAGAACTCCAGCGCGGCCGTGAGGCGCGCGCCGGGCGGGATCACGCCGAGCGGGTTGGTGATGCGGCCCGCGAGGCGGACGCGGCCGCGGCCGCCCAGGTCCACGTACGAGAGCAGCTCGTTGCGCAGGAACAGTCTTTCGACCGGCTTGGCGTGGTAGCCGAGTTCGGTGACGTCCAGGACGCGGCGGGCGAAGGGGTCGTCGAGGTGCTCGGCACACCAGTAGACACGGCCGCCCTGTTCCGTGAGCGGCGCGGAGACCTTGTCGCCGTTGGTGAGCGTGTCCACGGCGGGCAGCAGGTTGTCCCAGTCGCTCATCCGGAGGAGGTAGGCGCAGATCGCGTGGATGGGCTCGACCTCGTCGTACGCCGTCGGGTCGATCGACGCCAGATAGGGGCGGGCCAGCGCGGCGAACTCCTGGCGGTAGCAGGCGTCACGGAAGGGCAGGTCGCGCAGGTGCAGCACCAGGTCGTGCTTGAGGAACTTGACGTCCTTGCAGAACTTCAGCTCCAGCAGGCCCCGGTCGGCGAGGAGTTGGTCGACCCTGCGGTGGATCTCCATGCGGTGCGCGAAGTTGGCGATCTCGGACCGCCGGTTGCTGATCGACTTGGCCGCCGACTTGTCCTCGACATGCCATTCATAGACGCGGTTCGGGATGAGCGTGATGCGGTCGGCGGCCACATACGCCTGGGCGGAGAAGAGCAGGTCCTCGTAGTGGATGCCGACCGGGAAGTCGAGGCCCCGCTCGATCAGGAAGGCCCGGCGGTAGCACTTGTTCGTCGACAGGGTGTCGTAGACCAGCAGGTCGGGCAGCTCGGAGATCGCGTCGAGCGTACGGGTGCGGGCGTACAGCCAGGGGTACCACTTGACCCGCTTGCCCGTGCGCGAGTCGACGTGGACGCGGACGCAGAGACCGGAGACGAGGTCGGCGCCGGTGGTCTCGGCGGCCTCCAGGAAGTTGCGGCAGGCGTTGCGGTCCAGTACGTCGTCGCTGTCGAGGAAGACGACGTACCCGCCACGGGCCTCGCGCAGGCCCCGATTGCGCGGTGCTCCGCAGCCGCCGCTGTTCTCTGGGAGGCGATACGCCCGAACGCGGCCCGGGTGCTCGTCGGCGAGTCGCCGGGCGACCGTGTACGAGCCGTCGGTGCTGTGGTCGTCGACGATCACGACCTCGACGCCGCGCAGCGTCTGCGCCAGGACCGAGCGCACGGCCGTGGGCAGCCTGGCCTCGTCGTTGTAGACGATCACGACGACGGACATCGCCGGCCGTACGGATTCCGTTTTCCCCGACTGCAGTCGCTGCTCCACTTTCACCCCAAACATCCTGGTTAGTTATCTCTATAAGGCATGACGCCTTTGGGGGCCACTTGGGCAGATGTCCACGGAGGTGTACGCGTTGCTTCGCAGGGGTATGGGACGTCGGCTGTCACCGCGACGCGAGCGTCCGCGCGATACGCTCCGGTGACGCGACGAGACGAGGGGGGTCCGGTCGATGCGAGGGGTGGTACCGGAGGCGCTGCGGGCCGATGATCCGCGGGAGATCGCCCAGTACCCGCTGTACGCCCGGATCGGTGAGGGCGGCATGGGTACCGTCTACCTCTCCCGCAGCCGGGGCGGCCAGCCGGTCGCGCTGAAGCTGGTGCGCCGCGAGTACGCCGACAGCCCGGCCTTCCGTGAGCGCTTCGCCCGCGAGGTGGCCGCCGGGCGCCGCGTCTCCGGCTACCACCTGGTGCCGATAGTCGACCACGACGCCGGCGCGGAACGCCCCTGGCTGGCCACCCGCTACATCCCGGGCGTCCCCCTCGACGAGGCCCTGAAGACGCACGGCACACTGCCCGTCGCCACCGTCCTGCAACTGCTGGCCTGCGCCGCGTACGCGCTGGACGCCGTGCACACCGCCGGGATCATCCACCGCGACGTCAAGCCCGCCAACCTGCTGCTCGCCGCCGACGGGCCCTGGCTGCTCGACTTCGGCATCGCCCGGGCCGTGGGCGCCGCCACGCTCACCACCGCCGGACGCCTGATCGGCAGCCCGCGCTACATGTCTCCCGAGCACGCCCTCGGCCGCAGGGTCACCACCGCCTCCGACGTCTTCGCGCTTGGCGTGATCGCCGCCGAGGCCGCGACGGGGGCGCATCCGTACGGCCGGGGCAACCCGCTCGCCATCGCGACGCGCATCGCGGCCACCGACGTCGAACCGCCCGCCCTGGACGGCATCGCCCGCCCCCTCCTCGACGTCGTACGCCGCTGCCTCGTCGCCGACCCGGCCGCCCGCGCCTCCGCCGCCGAGATCGCCGAGCACTGCGCGGGCGCGGCCCGCCGCGACGTCCGCGATTTCGCGGGCTGGCTGCCGGCCCCGGTCGCGACGTCCGTGGCCATCGTGGAGACGGCCTTCCGCACGCTGTCCCTGACAGAGGCCCCGACAGCCAGGGCCCCCCACCCCGCCGAGGCCCCGACGGTCCGCCGCATGCCGCAGACGGCGCCCATCACGATGCGGGACGAGGAATGGCAGCGAAGGGTGCGACGAGAGCCCTAGTGACAACCGCTGTCACCGGCTGGGCACGGCCGACAGCGCCGGGCACCATGGAGCCAAGGTCTCCGCACGACTCTGTACCGGAACCAAACGGAACCGTAACGCCTGATCCACGTGTCGTAAGTGCCGTATAAGCTCGGACCGCTTCAAGTGCCCAGCCGAGGCACAGGAGTTCGGCACCGTACCGGGGGAGGCTCCCATTACCACCAGCACTGGCGACATCCTGAGCCCTCTGGGACCACAGGACCCGCGAGAGACCGCGGGCTACCAACTCACCGCCCGCATCGGCGAAGGCGGCATGGGCACGGTCTATCTGTCGCACACCCGTGGCGGCCAGCCGGTCGCCCTCAAGGTCATCCGCCGCGAGTACGGCCAGGACGCGGACTTCCGCCGCCGTTTCGAGCAGGAGGTCCAGGCGGCCAGACGCGTCCAGGGCTACCACATCGTGCCGGTCGTCGACCACGACACCACCGGCGATCTCCCCTGGCTGGCCTCCGCGTTCATCCCGGGCATTCCGCTGCACGACGCGCTCGTGGCGTTCGGCCCGCTGCCGCCCGAGGCGGTCTTCCAGCTGGTCGGCTGCACGGCCCGCGCCCTGTCCTCGATCCATTCCGCGGGCGTCATCCACCGCGACCTCAAGCCCAGCAACATCCTGCTGGGCTCACAGGGGCCGTACGTCATCGACTTCGGCATCGCCCGCGCCGCCGACGCCACCCAGCTGACGCAGTCCGGCGGCATGATCGGCACCCCGCAGTACATGTCGCCGGAGCACGCCCTCGGCGAGAAGGTCACCCCGGCGACGGACGTCTTCTCCCTCGGCCTGATCGCGGCGGTCGCGGCCACCGGACGCCACCCGTACGGCGACGGGGGCGCCATCACCATCGCCGCGCAGATCGCCAACACCTCGCAGCGGCCGCCGCAACTCGACGGGTACGACGAGAAGTTGCGCCCGCTGCTGGAGCGCTGCCTGACCGCGAACCCGGCCGAGCGCGTCAGCACGGAGGAACTGGCCGCGCTCTGCCAGGAGTTGGTGGGCCGCGGCCTCAGCGACTTCACCGGCTGGCTGCCGGCGCCGCTCACCGCCGAGATCGCCCGGCGCGAGCAGTCCGCCCAGACCCCGCCCCAGCCGACGGCACCCCAGATGCCGACGGCACCACCGGCGGCGACCGCTCCCACGGCTCCCACGACGGCTCCGGCACCGCCCGTGGCCCCGCCGCAGGACACCACACAGGGCCTGCACCAGCACGCCCCGGCGACCCATGTGCCCCCGCCGGCCGGCGGCTTCGGCCCGCCCGCCCAGTCCACGCCCACCGGCTACGGCTACCCGCCGGCGGCCCCGCAGACGTACAACCTCAACCCGCAGGCCCCTGCCCCGGCACCGACGCCTCCGCCGAAGAAGAGCCGCCGGGGCCTGAAGGCGGCGCTCATCGCCCTCGTGCTGGTCCTCGCGGTCGGCTCGGGCGCGGCGGCTGCCGTGTATGTGCTGAACAACAAGGACGACGACAAGAACAGCAGCAGCGGCGCGGGCAGCGAAAAGGACACCGACAAGGGCACTTCGGAGTCGACGCCGGGCGAGACGCCGACCGAGGAGGACCAGGGTTCCGACGGCGGCAGCGGCGGGGAGTCCACCCCGTCCGAGTCCACTGGGGTACCTGCGGACGCCGAGTTCATCAAGAAGTTCGAGGACGAGCCGATGACCGTGCGGCGACCGGCCGGCCTGGACTCCACCTACGTCGACCTCGACGGGCCCAAGGTCGACCCGACCTCGTACATGGACTCCGACGTCCAGGAGTTCTCCGCGAGCGAGGATTCCCTGCAGTTCACCCGGCCCATGGGCAAGGCGACGGGCACCACGCCCCAGGAGTGCCTGTCGGGCGCCGAGCAGAACCCGTTCACGGAGACGCTGAGCGCCGACTCCATCAACCGCGACCAGGCCATCGTCAAGGGCGACCACCTCTGCACGGTGACCGGCGAGGGAGACCTCGCGATGTGGACGATCACCGAGGTCAACGCCCCCGACGACCTGGACTACCTGCCCAACATCAAGGGCACGGTCACCATCTGGCAGGTCAAGCGCTGACGTCGACAGCGACAACGAGCAGGGGGCGCCCCCGGGTCCATCAGAACCCGGGGGCGCCCCCTTGGCCGTACAGGCCTACGAGTGGCCGCGCAGCAGCGTCCTCATCGTCCGCATCGCCACCGACAGGTTGGCCAGGTCGAACGAGTCCGAGCTGCGGATCTCCTCCAGCGTGGTGCGCGCCCGGCCCAGGATCGCCGCGTTCTTCTGCTCCCACACCTTGAACCGCTGCTCCGGCGTCGACGTGCCGTTCCCGGCGGCGAGGACGTCGGCCGTGAGGGCCGAGTGGGCCGCGTACAGGTCCTCGCGGATCGCCGCGCGGGCCATGGACTGCCAGCGGTCGGCGCGCGGCAGCTCGATGATGCGGTCCATGAGCTGGGTGATGCCGAGCCGGTCGGCGAGGTCGTAGTACACCTCGGCGACGGCCAGCGGCTCCTTGCCCATGCGGTCGGCGACCGAGACCACGTCGAGTGCCGGGAAGGCGGAGGAGAACCCGGCCACGCGCGTGGCCAGCACGTCCGTGACGCCGGCGCCCGTCAGCTCGTCGTAGATCTTCTGGTACCACTCCAGGTCCGCGCCGCGCAGCAGCTTGGGCAGCTCGTCCCAGACCTGGTCGACGCGCTCCTTGAAGAAGGCGATGGTCTCGGTGAGCTGGAGCGGCTGCGGCCGGTTGTTGAGCAGCCAGCGCGTGCCGCGCTCGACGAGACGCCGGGAGTGCAGCCGGATGCGGGTCTGGACGGCCGCGTCGACCTTGTTGTCCAGGCCCTCGACGCCGTCCCACACCGGGCCCGACCCGAAGATCGCGCGGGACGCGGTCTGCGCCCGGACGATCTCCTCCAGGGAGGCCCCGGTCTCCTCGCGCAGGCGGTGCAGGAAGCTCGTACCGCCCGTGTTGACCGTGTCGTTGACCAGCAGCGTCGTGGCGATCTCGCGGCGCAGCGGGTGGTTGTCGATGTGCTCGGCGAACTGCTCGCGCAGCTGCGCCGGGAAGTACGCGTGCAGCAGGTCGCGCAGATAGGCGTCGTCCGGGAGCGAGGTGTGCAGCAGCTCCTCGGCGACCGTGATCTTCGTGTACGCCAGCAGGACGGCCGTCTCGGGGCCGGTGAGGCCGTGCCCCGCGTTCAGCCGCTCACGGATCTGCCGCTCGCTGGGCAGGAACTCCAGGGCCCGGTCGAGGTGGCCCTCGCGGACCAGGTGGCGCATGAAGCGCTGCTGGGCGTGGAGCATGTCCTTGGACTGGGCGAGGGCGTTGGCGATGGCCGTGTTCTGCGCGTAGTTGTTGCGCAGGACCAGGTGGCCGACCTCGTCGGTCATCTCGGCGAGCAGCTTGTTGCGCTGCTTGACGGTCATGTCGCCCTCGGCGACCAGGCCGTTGAGCAGGATCTTGATGTTCACCTCGTGGTCGGAGGTGTCCACGCCCGCGCTGTTGTCGATGGCGTCGGTGTTGACCCTGCCGCCGGTCTGCGCGATCTCGATCCGGCCGAGCTGGGTCAGGCCGAGGTTGCCGCCCTCGCCGACGACCTGGACGCGCAGGTCGCGGCCGTCGACGCGGATGGCGTCGTTGGCCTTGTCGCCGACGTCCGCGTGGGACTCGGTGGAGGCCTTGACGTAGGTGCCGATGCCGCCGTTCCACAGCAGGTCGACCGGCGCCTTGAGGATGGCCTTCATCAGGTCGGCCGGGGTCATCTTGGCGACCTTGTCCTCGATGCCGAGGGCGTCGCGGATGTGGGCGTTGACCGGGATCGCCTTGGCGGAGCGCGGGAAGACGCCGCCGCCGGCCGAGATCAGCTCCGTGTTGTAGTCCTCCCAGGAGCTGCGCGGGAGGTCGAAGATCCGGCGGCGCTCGGCGTAGGAGACGGCCGCGTCGGGGTGCGGGTCGATGAAGATGTGCCGGTGGTCGAAGGCGGCGACCAGGCGGATGTGCTCGGAGAGCAGCATGCCGTTGCCGAACACGTCACCGGACATGTCACCGATGCCGACGACCGTGAAGTCCTCGGCCTGGGTGTCGACGCCCAGCTCCCGGAAGTGCCGCTTGACGGACTCCCAGGCGCCGCGCGCGGTGATGCCCATGCCCTTGTGGTCGTACCCGGCGGAGCCGCCGGAGGCGAAGGCGTCGCCGAGCCAGAAGTTGTAGTTCTCGGCGACCCCGTTGGCGATGTCGGAGAAGGTCGCGGTGCCCTTGTCGGCGGCGACGACGAGATAAGTGTCGTCCTCGTCGTGCCGTACGACGTCGGAGGGCGGCACGACCTCGCCGGCCACCATGTTGTCGGTGATGTCGAGCAGGGCGGAGATGAACGTCTTGTAGCTGCGGATGCCCTCCGCGAGCCATGCGTCGCGGTCCACACCCGGGTCGGGCAGCTGCTTGGCGACGAAGCCGCCCTTGGCGCCGACGGGCACGATGACGGTGTTCTTCACCATCTGCGCCTTGACCAGGCCGAGGATCTCGGTGCGGAAGTCCTCACGCCGGTCGGACCAGCGCAGGCCGCCTCGCGCGACCTTGCCGAAGCGCAGGTGGACGCCTTCGACGCGCGGCGAGTACACCCAGATCTCGAAGGCCGGGCGGGGCGCCGGGAGGTCGGGGATGGCCTGCGGGTCGAACTTCATGGAGACGTAGTCGTGCGGCTTGCCGCCGGCCGCCTCCTGGAAGAAGTTGGTCCGCAGGGTCGCCTTGATGACGGTGAGGAACGACCGCAGGATGCGGTCCTCGTCGAGGGAGGCCACCTGGTCGAGGGCCGCGTCGACCTCTTCGAGGAGCGCGTCGACGATCTCCCGCCCGGCGCTCTGCCGGTCGGGCGACATCCGTGCCTCGAACAGCGACACGAGCAACCTGGTGGTGTGGACGTTGTTGCGGAGGGTGTCCTCCATGTAGTCCTGGCTGAACGTGGACCCGGCCTGCCGCAGGTACTTGGCGTACGCGCGCAGCACCATCGCCTGCCGCCAGGAGAGCCCGGCGCTCAGCACGAGGGAGTTGAAGCCGTCGTTCTCGGCCTGCCCGGTCCAGGTCGCGGAGAAGGCGTCCTGGAACCGCTCACGGGCGTCGTCACCGACGTAGTCCCCGGCGCCGTCGCGCGCGGTGGGCATGCGCAGCCCGAAGTCGTAGATCCACGCCGTCGTACGGTCCGAGCAGCGCAGCTCGTACGGCCGTTCGTCGATGACCTCGACGCCGAGGCGGTTGAGGACGGGCAGGACGGCGGAGAGGGAGACCGAGCCACCCTTGCGGTAGATCTTGAAGCGGCGCTCGCCGGGGCCGGCGCCGACGGGCTCGTAGAGGCTGAGCGAGAAGTCCTTCTCCTCGCCGAGCTTTTCGAGGTGGACGAGGTCGGCGACGGCGGCGCGGGGGCTGTGGTCGGCCTTGTAGCCCTCGGGGACGCCGCCCGCGTAGCGGCGCACCAGCTCGGCCGCCCGCTCCTCGCCGCACTCGGCGTGGAGGGCCTCGGAGAAGCCGTCGGCCCAGGACCGGGCGGCCTCGACGAGCCGGGCCTCGATACGGTCCTTGTCGGCGTCGGACAGCTGCGGCAGTTCGGTGCCCTGCGGGACACGGACCACGAAGTGCAGCCGGGAGAGGATCGACTCGGTGTTCCAGGCGGTGAAGTCGACGCTGATGCCGCCGAGCTCCTCCTTCAGGATGTCGATGATCCGCAGGCGTACGTCGGTGGTGTAGCGGTCGCGCGGGAGGTAGACGAGCGCGGAGTAGTAGCGCCCGTACTCGTCCTGGCGCAGGTAGAGCCGCAGCTTGCGGCGTTCCTGCAGGTAGAGGACGGAGGTGACGATGGAGCGCAGTTCGTCGGCGGGGGTCTGGAACAGTTCGTCGCGCGGGTAGGTCTCCATGATCTGGAGCAGGTCGCGCCCGTCGTGGCTGCTGGGCGAGAACCCGGCGCCCCGCAGCACCTCGTCCACCTTGCGGCGGACGACGGGCACGCGCCGCACGGACTCGGTGTAGGCGGCGGACGAGAACAGCCCCAGGAACCGCCGCTCACCGACGACATTGCCCTCGGCGTCGAACTTCTTCACGCCGACGTAGTCGAGGTAGGAGCGCCGGTGCACGGTGGAGCGGCTGTTGGCCTTGGTGAGGACGAGGAGCCGGTGCTCGCGGGCCTTGGCGCGGGCGTCCGCGGGCAGCCGCTCGAAGGACGGGCTGACCGGGTGCTTGTCCTCGCCGGTGTGGTGCGGGTCGGCGCGCAGGATGCCCAGCCCGGTCCCGGCGACGGCGGCGAGCGAGTCGTCGTTCCGCAGCTCGTACTCCCGGTAGCCCAGGAAGGTGAAGTGGTCGTCGGCGAGCCAGCGCAGCAGCTCGCGGGCCTCCTCGACCTCCTGGTCGGGCAGGTCACCGGCGGTGGGCTCGGTGGGCAGGCCCTCGGCGATCCGGGTCGCCGCCTCCCGCATCTTCTCCCAGTCCTCGACGGCCTCACGGACATCGGACAGCACCCGCAGCAGGTCGTTGGTGATCTGCTTCAGGTCGGCCCGGTCGGTCTCGCGGTCGATCTCGACGTGGATCCACGACTCGACGTGCGCGTCGTGCGCCAACGTGTCACCGGTGTCCGCGGTCCGCCGCTCGGGCAGCACCTCGATGAGCCTGCCGGTCACGTCCCGCCGGACGAGGACCTGCGGGTGGATGACGACATGGATGCCGCGCCCCTGCCGGGACAGTTCGTTGGTGACGGAGTCGACCAGGAACGGCATGTCGTCGGTGACGACGTCGACGACGGAGTGGCTGGACGTCCAGCCGTTCTCCTCGACGGTCGGGGTGTGGACCCGCACATTGGCCGTGCCCTGGGGCCGGTTCTCGGCCAGCCGGAAGTGGGAGAGGGCCGCGCCGTAGATGTCCTCCGGGTTGCGGCCGTTCAGGTCCTCCGGGGCCGTGTGCAGGTAGTAGCGCTGGAGGAACGCGAGCAAGGTGTCGTGGTCCGGGGTGCCGGGGGTTCCCTCGCTCGTCGTCCCAGTCGGTAGGTGCCCCCCGACCGGGCTGTTCTCAGCTACCCGGGCAGCCCTCTCGAGCAGCTCGGCCTTGGCTTCGTCCAGCTTGGTCTGCATTGTCCTCTGGCTCCTGTCGCGCGCCGTTGCGTGACGTAGAAAGAAGTACGGTCCCTACCCCTTGGGACGCGACGCCACGACGCGGGGTGTCCGGTCTGTCTCGACGCTATGCCGCAGGGTGAGATGAGCGGGGGGCAATCGGCCATTCTCGGCGCCCGGTGGGGGTGTGACGCTGATCTCGGCGCCGTGGGCCGGTGGGATGTCTCTGGCGTCCCGGGAGCCTGCTCGGCTCCCTCCCGCCCGCGAAGATCAGCGACCGCCACCCGGTCACGGTTGTGGTCCGTGCTCTCCGGGCGCAGGGCAGGGACGACGAGGCCCCCGCGAACTATCGCGCTGATCACGCCACCAAGGCTATCGCCCCTTACGGGTGCCCCGTCATGAGCCGTATGTGTACAAAAGAAGGGGTGGAACTTTGACGAACTGCACAGACAGAAAAGAGAGAGCAAGCAGAGGAAACGGGCATAACGGACGGAGCGCGGCCATGACTGCGAAAATCCTGATCGTCACCGGCGACGCGGCGGAATCACTGGAGGTCCTGTACCCCTACCAACGACTGCTCGAAGAGGGCTACGACGTCCACATCGCCGCCCCCAGCCGCAAGAAGCTCCAGTTCGTCGTCCACGACTTCGAGCCCGGCTTCGACACGTACACGGAGAAGCCCGGCTACACCTGGCCCGCCGACCTCGCCTTCTCCGAGGTGGACCCCGGCCAGTACGCCGCCCTCGTCGTCCCCGGCGGGCGCGCTCCCGAGTACCTCCGCAACGACCCCGAGCTCCGCAAGATCCTCAAGTCCTTCTTCGACACCGACAAGCCCGTGGCCCAGATCTGCCACGGCCCCCTGCTCACCGCCGCCGCGGACGCCCTCGGCGGCCGCCGCGTCACGGCGTACCCCGCCCTGGAACTCGACATGCAGGCAGCGGGCGCGACCTTCCAGGACGCGGAGGTGGTGGTCGACGGCACGCTGGTGTCGGCTCGGGCGTGGCCGGACCATTCGGCGTGGATGCGGGAGTTCTTGAAGGTGCTGCGAGCGACGGCACCGGTCACGCCCGCGTAGCTGCGGGCCAGGACCGGGGTGAGAACCTCACTGAGCACCGGGGTGAGAACCTCAGGACCGGGGTGAGAACCTCAGGCTTCGCAGCATCGCCTCGAAACGAGTGAACTCGGCCGATGTTTCCCGCTGCTGTTCGATGTTCACGGTGGTCCAGGCCACCAAGGGGGTCCGGTCGCCGATGTCGATGACGGCCACTCGTAGCGCGTACTCGGGTTGCAGCCCATAACAGTCGTCGGCGGCGTCTCCGTCGGCCATGGGGCAGCCGAGGCTGCCATTGAGCGACCAGTCGGTGGTGCCGGTCATCAGGGTCGCCGGGTGCCCGTCGACGCTCGTCTCGGTCTTGTCCCGCCACTTCGCGTGGTAGTCGACCTGCCCGCGCAGGAAGGCCAGGTACTTCTCGTAGCTCCTGGGCGGCTTCACCGGTTCGTTCCGCCCCGGCGGGTACACGACCACCGGCAGCAGGAACCTGACTCTGTCGCTCTCGCCCTTCACCCAGGTCAGGAACGTACGGGTGTCCGCCACGGGACGCGCGCCGAGCGAGGCGGGCACGGTGACCGTCAGCGGCACGGCGAACTTCTTGCTCGTGTACACGACGGACGAGGGCGATGCCGACGCCGTGGCCCGGATGACGGAGGGCGACGACGGGGTTTTCGCCGCGGACCCACCGCCACACGCGGAAACACCGCCCAGCAGAGACACGCCCACGGCGGCCACTGCGCATCGACGAGCCCACATGCGCCTCTCCACAGCACGACTGTGAGCCACGGCTCAGGTCATGGCAAACGGAGGCGCGGGAGAGACGAGCGAGGGGGGCGCGGACGCTCGACGCCGGTCGGGGCACCCCGTAAGGGGGCCGGGCCGCGCGACCTGGCCCCGCCCAGCAACAGCCGCAGGGGTGCCGCACAAACCGGGTCGGCTCAGCTCGCTCAGCTCACCGTCACGCCGCCAACCGCTCCGCCTCCGCGACAGCCTCCTCCAGCGTGTCCACCACAGGCACGCCGACCCCCTCCAGGCTGGCCCGGCTGTGCGACCCCCCGGTGTACAGCACCGCCCGCGCCCCCACATGCCGCGCGGCCACGGCGTCATCGGCGGCGTCCCCGATCACGACCGTACGCTCGGCCTCCACGCCCCCCAGCCGCCGCAGATGCCGGACCATGTGCTCGGTCTTGCTGCCCCCGGACGGCCCGGTCCGCCCGTCGACCCGTATGAAGTGCGGCTCGATCCCGAATCCCCGCACCAACGGCACCAGCTCATCGTGCACATACATGCTGAGGATCGACTGGCTGCGCCCCGCCGACCGCCACCCCGCGAGCAACTCCGGCACCCCGTCGGTGAGCCCGCAGGCCACCCGGTGCTCCGCGTAGTACCGGTGGAAGATCTCGTCCATGACCTCCCACTCCTCGTCGGTGGGCAGCCGCCCGATCAGCCGCTCGTAGAACTTCGGCACCGGAACGCAGTACAGCTCCCGGTACCGCTCCATCGTGAGCGGCTCGATGCCCAGCTGCGCGAACGCCGCGTTCGTCGCCCCGATGATCGCCTCGTTGTCGTGGAACAGCGTCCCGTTCCAGTCCCACACAATGTGCGCCACTTCGTGCTTCCCCATAATCAAGAACGTACCCCGGCCCACTGACAACGCATCGTGACCAGGGGTTCGTAACTGTGACCGGCGCGGGACGCTCAGTCGCCCAGCCCCACCAGGTTCGGGATCTCCTGCGTCGCGTACCAGAGCAGTTCGTGGTCGTAGGCCCCGTCCACGATGAACTGGGCGTCGTCGTCGCCGTGGTCCGCCGCCCCGAGCGCGTCGGCGGCCGCGGCCACGTCCTCCTCGGCCTCGTCGGCGTCGACATGCACCGCGGCGGCCTTGGCCAGTGCCACCGGCCCGGCGACCCGCACCTCGCCGAGCGCGGCCGGGTCGAGCCCCCGGTCGGGGTCGGCGACCGCGTCCCGGTCGGCGACGTCGACGGCCACCACGATGCGGCGCCGCGCGGCCCCCGGCTCCACGGCGACGAGCCGCAGCGAGGCCAACGCGGCCCGGTTCAGCGCGGCGTACTCCAGCTCCTCGATGTCGTCCGAGAGGTACCACTCGCGCAGCGCGGGCGTGACGGCGTACGCGACGAACGACGCCTCCCCCAGCTCACCCGTCTTGTACGCCTCGGCGAGCCCGGGGAGGGTCAGGGGGACGTAGACGCGCATGGCAGGCCGCTTTCGTAGTCGTGACAGGGACCCTTGGCAGGGGTCTCGAACGAGCTTCAGGATACGTGCGGGCGTCCTCCTTTCGAGCCCCCGGCCAAGGCCTCGCAGGCGTCCACACCGGGCCCGTCTCCTCACCCGGTACGCCCTCTTCACCTCGGGGTCGGCCACCGTCCCGATCACCCTGATAGGTGAACATCCCGGGGCCCCCGGCAGGCGGGTGTCTCCTCTTGCAGCAGCCGCCTCCGACCTCGTACAAGATCCTCACCGCCAAGTTACCGACCGGTATCACGCGGCATCACGACGAAACGGGGACTCCATGAACAAGGTCATGACCAGGTCCAAGCGCCACCCCGGCACCCGCCCGCCCGTCCGCCACGACACCCGCCGCCCCGGCACCGGCCCGTCCCGTACGGCACCGGCCAGGGGCACAGGCCGTACAGCCGCCGCCACGGCCCCCGCAGCGCCCGCCCCGCAGCTCCGCCCCACCGACCACTTCGCGGACCTCCTGCTGGCCGTGCTGAGCGGTCAGCGGCCCGTGCACAGCATGCTCCGGCACACCGTCGGCCGGGCCTACGACGAACTGGCCTGGCTCACCGAACGCGGCCTTCTGCGCACCACACGCGGCAGCCGCCCGGTCATCCGCGACATCGGCCACTACGTCGCCGGCCCGGGCGCCCTGGAGGTATTCGCCCGTATCGGCGCCGGCGACCAGTTGCGCGCGATGGCCTTCCGTCTGGAACACGGCCCCGACCACCGCTGGCGCTGCACGGCGGTGGAACTGGGCGGCCCACGCATGCCTCGCACGGACGACGACTGACACCGACACCGGCCCTGCAGCCGGCGCCGGCCCGGCAACCGGGTCCACCTGAACCGACACCACGAGAGCCGAGCCCGGAACCGCACCGGAACCGGCGGCCGGACAACCCGAAGGGCCGGGCACCCGAAGATGCCCGGCCCTTCACCCGCTCGGCTCCGTCACGCGGAGCGAGCGTCACTTCTTGCGGCGGCGTCCGCCCTTGGCCGCCTGCTGCTTGCGGCGCTCGGCGCGCGTGAGGCCGTCGGCCTCGGAGCGGACGGGCTCGTCCTCGGGCAGGTCGCCCTCGACGACACCGCCCTCGCCGTCCACGGTCGGCGCGGAGAAGTGGAGGCGGTCACGGCGGGCCGGGGCCTCCAGGCCCTTGGCGCGGATCTCCGGGCGCGAGGCACCCGCCTGCGCCGGAACGCCGTCCTCCTTCTTGTCCAGCGAGGGCTTGTCGTCCTCGACCGGAACCTCCTCGACCTGCTGCTCGACCTGGACCTCCAGGTTGAACAGATAGCCGACGGACTCCTCCTTGATGCCCTCCATCATGGCGGTGAACATGTCGAAGCCCTCGCGCTGGTACTCGACCAGCGGGTCCTTCTGCGCCATCGCGCGCAGACCGATGCCCTCCTGGAGGTAGTCCATCTCGTAGAGGTGCTCACGCCACTTGCGGTCGAGGACCGACAGCACGACCCGCCGCTCCAGCTCACGCATGATCTCCGAGCCGAGCTGCTTCTCGCGCGCCTCGTACTGCTCGGTGATGTCGTCCTTGATGGACTCGGCGATGAACTCGGCGGTCAGCCCCGCCCGGTCACCGGCCGCCTCCTCCAGCTCCTCGACGGTGACCTTCACCGGGTAGAGCTGCTTGAAGGCGCCCCACAGCCGGTCCAGGTCCCACTCCTCGGCGAAGCCCTCGGCGGTCTCGGCGGCGATGTACGCGTCGATCGTGTCGTCCATGAAGTGCTGGATCTGCTCCTGCAGGTCCTCGCCCTCCAGGACACGGCGGCGCTCGCCGTAGATGACCTCGCGCTGCCGGTTGAGGACCTCGTCGTACTTGAGGACGTTCTTCCGGGTCTCGAAGTTCTGCTGCTCGACCTGCGACTGGGCCGACGCGATCGCGCGCGTGACCATCTTGTTCTCGATCGGCACATCGTCCGGCACGTTCGCCATCGACATCACGCGCTCGACCATCTGGGCCTTGAAGAGCCGCATCAGGTCGTCGCCCAGCGACAGGTAGAAGCGGGACTCGCCCGGGTCGCCCTGACGGCCGGAACGACCGCGCAGCTGGTTGTCGATACGGCGGGACTCGTGCCGCTCTGTGCCGAGGACGTAGAGCCCGCCGAGCTCCTTGACCTCCTCGAACTCCGCCTTGACCGCTTCCTCGGCCTTGGCGAGGGCCTCGGGCAGGGCGTGGGCCCACTCCTCGATGTGCTCCTCGGGGTCGAGGCCGCGCTGACGCAGCTCCGCCTCGGCGAGGTCGTCGGGGTTGCCGCCGAGCTTGATGTCCGTACCACGACCGGCCATGTTGGTGGCCACGGTCACGGCGCCCTTGCGGCCGGCCTGGGCGACGATCGTCGCCTCCCGGTCGTGCTGCTTGGCGTTGAGCACCTCGTGCTGGACACCGCGCTTGCTCAGCTGCTGCGAGAGGTACTCGGACTTCTCGACCGACGTCGTACCGACGAGGATCGGCTGGCCCTTCTCGTGCTTCTCGACGATGTCGTCGACGACCGCCTCGAACTTCGCGACCTCGGTGCGGTAGATCAGGTCGGACTGGTCCTTGCGGACCATCGGCCGGTTGGTCGGGATCGGCACGACACCGAGCTTGTAGATCTGGTGGAACTCGGCGGCCTCGGTCATCGCCGTACCGGTCATGCCGGACAGACCGGGCTGTTCCTTGCCGTTGTGGTCGTGGCGCTTGTAGAGGCGGAAGAAGTTCTGCAGGGTGATCGTGGCGAGCGTCTGGTTCTCGTCCTTGATGTCCACCCCTTCCTTCGCCTCGATCGCCTGGTGCATGCCCTCGTTGTAGCGGCGGCCGGCGAGGATACGGCCGGTGTGCTCGTCGACGATCATGACTTCGCCGTCCATGACGACGTAGTCCTTGTCCTTCTTGAAGAGCTCCTTGGCCTTGATGGCGTTGTTCAGGTAGCCCACCAGAGGCGTGTTCACCGACTCGTAGAGGTTGTCGATGCCCAGCCAGTCCTCGACCTTGGAGACGCCGGACTCGTGGATGGCGACCGTGCGCTTCTTCTCGTCGACCTCGTAGTCGCCGGTCTCCTCGATGCCCTTGAGGGGGTTGCCCGGCTCGCCCTTCTTCAGGCGCGTGACCAGCTTGGCGAAGTCGCCGTACCACTTCGTGGCCTGGTCGGCCGGACCGGAGATGATCAGCGGCGTACGGGCCTCGTCGACGAGGATGGAGTCGACCTCGTCGACGATCGCGAAGTTGTGGCCGCGCTGGACGAGCTCGTCCTTGGACCACGCCATGTTGTCGCGCAGGTAGTCGAAGCCGAACTCGTTGTTCGTGCCGTACGTGATGTCGCACGCGTACTGCTCGCGGCGCTGGGCCGGCGTCATGTTGGCGAGGATGCAGCCGACGCTCAGGCCCAGGAACTTGTGGACGCGGCCCATCATCTCGGAGTCGCGCTCGGCCAGGTAGTCGTTGACCGTGATGAGGTGGACGCCTTCGCCGGACAGCGCGTTCAGATACGCGGGCAGCGTGCCGACGAGGGTCTTGCCCTCACCGGTCTTCATCTCGGCCACATAGCCGAGGTGCAGGGCCGCACCACCCATGATCTGTACGTCGTAGGGCCGCTGGCCGAGCGCGCGCTTGGCACCCTCACGGACGGTGGCGAACGCCTCGGGGAGCAGGTCGTCGAGGCTCTCGCCGTCGGCGTACCGCTGCTTGTATTCCTCGGTCAGGGCACGCAGCTCGGCGTCGGAGAGGTCGACGAAGTCCTCTTCGATGGAGTTGACCTGGTCCGCGATGCGGTGCAGCTTGCGCAGGATCTTGCCTTCGCCTGCACGCATGATCTTCGAGAGGACGGACACGGGGGTTTGTCTCCTTGCCGGTCGGGCCTGGGACGGTCGGTTTCAATGGACAGATTCAAATCACAGCTTGAGCAACGGCCATCGTAAGCGAGGACCCCGCCGTGCCGGGAGGTCTGTCGGCGACAGCCACTACGACAACGGGCGGGCGAGGCCGTTGGTGCCGCGTTCCGCCCACGAAACGCACGAATTGCGGCGCCGTGCTCGCCCCCGCGAGGAACGCGGACGGACACCCATGCATAGCACCGGACGCATGGGGACGCCCGGACACCCGGCTCATCCGCAAAGGGCCCCGGAGCGTCCACAAAGAGCCCCGGAGCGTCCGCAAATAGGATGGCGTGCTTCCACGCCCCCGAGCAGAATCGCCCGATGGAACCCGTCACCCTGACCACCGAGCGTCTGCTCCTGCGCACCGTGGGCCCGCACGACACCGACACCGTGTACGCGGCCGCCCAGGACCCGGACATCCAGCGCTGGACCACGATCCCCTCGCCGTATCTGCGTGAGCACGCCGAGTCCTTCGTCGGCCAAGTGGTTCCGGACGGCTGGGCGAACGCCTCCATGTTCACCTTCGGCGTCTTCCTCCCCTCCGGGGAGCTGACGGGCATGATCGGCATCACCATGCGCGCCCCGGGCACCGGCGAGGTCGGCTTCTGGGCCACCAAGGAACACCGCCGCAACGGCTACATCACCGAGGCCACCCTCGCCACCGCCCACTGGGCCTTCACCCAGCTCGGCCTCGACCGCCTCGAATGGCGGGCCGAACTGGGCAACACCGCCTCCCGCGCGGTCGCCGAGAACACCGGCTTCACCCTGGAAGGCACCCTCCGCTCAGCCCTCCTCAACCAAGGCACCCGCCGAGACTGCTGGCTGGCCTCGTTGCTGCCGTCGGACATGGGGCTGCCTTCGACGGCGCCCTACCTGCCGGCGCCGGAAAGTCCCGGCCCGTCCGGCGTTTGAGGACGAGGCCGTTCAGGCCGATCGGGGGGTCTGAGGGCGAAGCCCCCAGGGATGGGCCGGGCAAGGCCGACGGGGGCGAAACAAACACGTCATCGACACCAGCACCAAGCGTCCCCACTCACACCCGACCCCATCTCCCCAGCTCAACCCCACTTGTCAGTGCCCTCCCCTACGCTGCGCCCCATGACACCCCTGCCACGCCCCACCACAGAACTCACCGCAGACGAAGCCCGCCGTATCGCTCTGAGGGCCCAGGGTTTCCTCGGCGCCCCGGACCGCAGATCCGGCGTCCGCGGCGTCCTGCGGCACCTGGGCGCGGTCCAGCTCGACACCATCTCGGTCCTCGCCCGTTCCCACGAACTCATCCCGTACGCCCGCCTCGGCGCCGTAGGCCGCACGACGGTCGACAAGGCGTACTGGACGGATGTACACGCCTTCGAGTACTGGTCCCACGCGGCCTGCATCCTCCCCATCGAGGAGTGGCCCCACTTCGCCTTCCGCCGCCGCGCCTACCGCTCCCGTCCCCAGTGGAGCCACCAACTCCCGGACGGCGCCTACGACCGCGTCATCAAGCAGCTCCGCGCCGAAGGCCCCCTCACTGCCACGGAGTTGGGCGGAGCCAAGCGCACCAGCGAATGGTGGGACTGGTCCGGTGAGAAGGTCGCCGTCGAACGCGCGCTGATGTACGGCGAGGTGGTGTGCGTGGAGCGCCGCGGCTGGAAGCGGGTGTACGACCTCGCCGAGCGCGCCGTCCCCGAGCCCCTGCTCCACGACGAGCTGGACGACGCGGAGTGCCTGCGCCGCCTGGTCCGCCTGGCCGGCGAGGCCCTGGGCGTCGGCACGCGCGCGGACATCGCCGACTACCACCGCCTCAAGGCCGAGCAGTTCGACGCGGTGATCGCCGACTCGGGCCTCGTCCCGGTGACGGTGGAGGGCTGGGGGAAACCGGCCTGGGCCGACCCGGCGGCCCTGGAGACCGCCCCGCGCGGCCGCCACCGCACAACGCTCCTGTCCCCGTTCGACTCCCTGATCTGGGAGCGGGCCCGCACGGAGCGCATCTTCGGCTTCACCCACCGCCTGGAGGCATACGTCCCCAAGCAGAAGCGGGTGTACGGCTACTTCGCGATGCCGGTCCTTGCCGGCGGCCGTCTGGTCGGCCGCGTCGACCCCGCGCGCGACGGCCGGACCCTGGTCGCCAGGCAGGTCACCCTCGACGGCCCCAAGGCGGTCCCGGCCGTGGCCCAGGCCCTGCTCGAAGCCGCAAGCTGGGTGGACTGTACGGACGTACGGGTGGAGCGGGTGGACGCCCCGGAACTACGCGAGCCTCTGGTACGAGCCCTGACGTGACCCTGCGGTTCTCACGGCCCCAGGGCCTGTCCGACCATTCCCGTCTGCCTCGCGACGCCATGCCGAGAGCACGCACGTACGCGGACACACCGGTGCCGCAACGGGCGCCTGGCCGCGGCTCCGGGCGACGACGGGAAGGGTCGGACAGGCCCTAGCGGATCTCGAGGATCTTCTCTCGCATCGCGTACACCACGGCCTCCATCCTGGAGTGCAGCTGAAGCTTCTCCAGAATGTTCCGCACGTGGTTCTTCACGGTGTTCTCGGAGATGAACAGCTCCTTGGCGATATCCCGGTTGTTCATTCCGGTCGCCACCAGCTTGAGGACTTCCAGTTCCCGATCGGTCAGCCGCGGCGCCGGCACAAGACGCCGCTCATCGGTCCGCTGGATCATGGACTTGAACTCGGTGAGCAGCTTCGACGCCATCGAGGGACTGATCTGGGACTGCCCGTCGGCGACCGCGCGAATGGCCGTGGCGACCTCGTCCGTGGAGATCTCCTTGAGGAGATAACCCGTGGCCCCCGCCTTGATCGCGTCGTAGAGGTCTGCCTCCTCGTCGCTGATCGTCAGCATGATGATCTTCGCGCTGGGGGCCACCTCCTTGATGGAGGTGCACGCCTCGATCCCGCCCCGCTTGGGCATCCGCACGTCCATCAGCACGATGTCCGGCAACAGATCCGCCGCCTTGTCGACGGCCTCCGCCCCGTCACCCGCCTCACCGACGACCTGGATGTCCTCCTCGGCGGCGAGCACGATCTCCAGACCGCGGCGGAAGAGCGCGTGGTCGTCCACGACGAGAACCCGAATGGGCTCCTTGCCCGGGGAGCCCGCGGCCGGGACCGTGCCCGCGCTGCCGTCGTCGGCATCCGCGTCACGCATCGGTCCGAAGCTGCTGTCCGCCATCGTTCCTCCCCCTGAAGGCCGTGGCCTGTGTTTCTGTGCCATCGCCAGCCCAAGGCAACAGCCCGCCGGTTGGGGCCGGTTCGGCCATGATTTCATGCCCGGGCGCCGGAGCGGTGATTGAGCGGACCGCAAGGGGTCGCACACCGGTGCCCCTGGGGGCGCACACGCTCTCCAGGGGCACCGGCTCGGTCATCGCCCGGCGCGGTCAGCCGCCGAGCGCGCCACCCGCAGCGTCCGGATGCGCCTGGGTGACCATCGTGTCCGTGCTGAGGTGGATCACACCGTAGTCGTACGCGTGCCGCCGGTAGACGACACTCGGTTCCTTGGTCTCGGAGTCTACGAACAGGTAGAAGTCGTGCCCGACCAGCTCCATCTCGTAGAGCGCCTGGTCGAGCGTCATCGGCGACGCGACGTGGGTCTTCTCGCGGACGATGAGGGGGCCTTCGCCCTTCACCTCGAGCGAGCCGATCTTCTTTGTCGGCACACCGTCCGGCTCTTCCTCCTGAGCGGCGTACCCGTTGCCGTTCAGTGTCGCTACGCCCTGAACATGGTCGGGAACCTCTGCGGCCGTGAGCCGACGGGCGCCTCGGCGCGTGTAACGCTTGTCGTGCTGCTTGCGCAGCCGGGCTTCCAGCTTGTCCGCCGCCAGGTCTAGCGCCGCGTACGGATCGCTTGCCGCGGCCTCCGCCCGGATCACCGGCCCGCGGGAGCGGAGCGTGATCTCCACTCGGTCACTGCGGTCGGCCTGTCGGGGGTTGGGCTCCTTGGACACCTCGACGTCGAGGCTGATCACCTTGCCGTCGAGCTTCTGGATCTTCTCCAGCTTCAGCTTCTCGGCCACGTGCTTGCGGAACCGCTCGGGCACCTCGGTCTTGCGGCCCTTGACGACGATGTCCACGCAGAACTCCGTTCCCGGATCGCTCCGCTCCACTGGCGGAGCATCTCCCTTGTGCACCAGGTTCCGGTGACTTCCGGAACCGCGGACTCGGTGACTTCCACCTCCTCCTCCCCCGGGGACAAGATCTCCACCCCACCGGTGCGGGTGATTACAGAAAACCCGCAGCACGGCACTCGGATATGCGGTGAACAGCCTGGGCCATTCCCTCACAACCGAACATATCTCGCCCGGACGGATGTCGTCACCCTCTACCGAGACGTACCTCCGTTCAGGTGAATAGGGGCTCTCATTACCTGCAACGATGGAAGATCTCTATCAGTTCCGGTTTATTTCGAAAGAGTCCGGAGGCGCCGCGATCACGGCCGCGCAGATCCAGCCACGGGCGCCGTCCTCGCCGACGGCTTCCCGCACGGCATATGCCCGAGGCGTCTTCACCGCCGTGCGCCTCACACCTCTCGCCTCCCGCGGCACCACGCCGAATCCCGTCGACTCCGTCCCTCTCCCGGCGGCCACTACGCCCAGACTCCTCGGCACCGCGCCCCTCCCCACCGGCGACACGCCCACATCCATCGACGCCACGTCCCTGTCTACCAGCACCTCGCCCCGGCCCATCGACGCCACGTCCCTGCCTGCCATAGAAACTCCTCGCGCCATCGACGCCGCGCCCCTGTCCACCGGCGCCACACCCCGATACACCGGCCCCGAGCGCATGCCCCCCGATGCCGCATGAATGCCCTCCGATGCCACACGCGCGGCCCGCACCGCGCGCGCCGCCTCCGCGAGCGAGGCTCCGGTCGTCATCAGGTCGTCCACCAGCACGACCCGCCCACCCGCCAACAGCCCAGCCCCACCGGCGACCACCTCCAGAGCGCCCGCGAGATTGTCCAGCCGCTCCCGCGAGTCCAGCCCCGACTGATCGGCGACCACACGACACTGCCGCAACACCCCGAGCACCCGGGCCGGCATCCCGGTACGCCGCAGCTCCCGGGCAGCGGCGAGCGCGATCCGACGGGCCGGGTCGTGACCACGAGCGCGGACGGCTTGACGGGAGGAGGGGACGGGGACGAGGAGGACGGGCGAGTGTTCCGGGAGGGGCGGCTGTTTCGGGGCGGGCGGCTGCTCCGGGGCGGGCGGCTCTTCGGGGGCCCCTCCCCCACCCCCACCCCTCCCCACCCCCACCCGCACAGCCCCCGCCAACGCCACCCCGAGCGGCCCGGCGAGTGCCAGCGCGCCACGTTCCTTGTGCGCGAGCAGCGTCGCCCGCACGGCGTCCTCGTACGGTGCCGCCGCGTGCACCACAGGCAGCCCCCATGGTTCCGGCACCGGTCGCACCCGGCTCGGCGCGGCTCCGGTCAGGGCCGCGCGGCACTCCGGGCAGAGCACCGCGCGAGGCCTGCCGCAGCCTCCGCACTCGGCCGGCAGCACCAGATCCGTGAGGTCCCGCCACCACGCCCGCATGCGGACCACTCTGCCAATGCGGGGGACGGCCTGCCACCCCTGTGGACAACGCCCTGTGGACAACTCACCGTAACCATCACGGGTTGTCCCCCACACGAGTGACGACCCCGGCGAAGCCCTCACAAAGACGAACGGGCCACCTCACTCAACCGGCAACCCGAAACGGGGCAACTACCCCGGATAGACCGGCGCGGTCCCGTCCTTGACGACCTTCTGCCACTGCGCCCCGGACGGCAGTCGTACGATCCCGTCCTCCGAGTACGCGACCAGCGGCAGCCCTTCGTCCTCGGAGGCGGCGATCTCCTTGACGCCGGTGAGGGCGGCGGGTGCCGGTCCGGGCACCGGGGAGCCGTCGACCTGGACGTATCGCATCTGCTGCACACCGCCGGACTCGCGCCCGACGACGACGAGTTTGCTGTCGCCGGCCCACGACATGGCCGTGACGTCTTCCAGGTCCGGTGTGGCGGAGCGCAGTTCGACGATGGAGACGGTGGTGCCGTCGGCGTCGGCTTCCCGCTCGATGCGTCCGATGTACAGCGAGCGCTCGCCGCCCTTCTCGACGATCAGCGCGATCCGCACCCCGTCGGAGGCCACCCGTACCGCTTCGATGCGCCCGGCGAGCCCGTGTGTCGTCACTTCGACGGGCTCGCCCATGCCGTCCTGCAGCACCAGCAGCCGGGGCTTCTTCGGGTCGCGGTCGGCGACCCACAGGTCTCCGCGCCCGTCCCAACTGGGCGTGGTCAGCCGGTCCTTGGCGGTGGCGCCGGTGCTGCGCAGCACGGGGTCGCCGGAGACTCCGCCCGTGGTCAGCGGTGACACGTACAGGTCGCTGCCGTCGAGCGACACTCCTGCCGCCCAGTCCTCGTCGCGGGACACGGCGGCCGATCGCAGTTGTGTGTCGCCCTCGCCGAGCGCGCCGGGCACGGCTGAGGGTGCCGTACCGGTCGTGGACAGGCGTACGAGCTTGTGGTCGCCGTCGATGAAGTATTCGTACGTGGGGCTCTTGCCGGGGCCGTGCGAGGCGATGATGTCGGCCTGGCCCTCACGGAGCAGGCACAGTTGCTGGTCGTCGGAGCCCTGGAGTTCGATTTCGTCGACGCCGCTGGGCATGTAGTCCTGCAGGGTGAACAGGAGTTGGGCGGCCATCTCCTTGCACTTGCTCTGCGAGACGCGGTCGGCCTTCTTGTTGAGCGGTACGACGAGTCTGTTCTGCTCGTCGGGCGTCAGCGGCCCGGCGCCCTTCTGCAGCGCCGTCCCGGAGGGGAAACTCGTCCATGCGGCCTGGTCGAGCCAACTGGTGGGCCCCTTGAGCAAATCGCGGACCACCTGGGTCACCGGGTCGACCTTGCTGCGTACATGGACCGGGTCGGCGACCGTGCCCGGCTGCCCGGACTGTGCGGCGAAGGTGAGGTAGTACTTGTTGATGGACGTGTAGTTGCGCTGGAAGTCCGACCTGCCGAGCACCACACCCTGCGGCAGTTCGTCGATGCGCCACTGGTCGGTGTCCTTCACCCGCGTGAGGTGGACGGTCTTGTGGTACTTCCCGTCGGCGGGCGTGTACGCGTGCTGTCCGTCGACCTTGGCGACGACCTGGTCACCGGTCAGCTCGAACCAGTATTCGTTTCCGTCCGGCCGGTTCCCCGTGACCTTGGTGAAGGGCGTGGGCGCCTCGGCGAGGACCGTGGTCGAGGCGTCCGGGTCCCAATGCTTCTCGGCGTTGCCGGTCAGGTACTTGCGTGCCGTCTCGTAGTTGGGGTCGTCGCTGGTCAGGGCCTCGAGGAAGCCCTGCACGATCTCGGTCGGCTGGGCGTCCTCGGCGGGCGGCAGCGCGAAGACCCGTACCTGGGTGTCCTGGCGCGGCGTGGATTCGACCCCCCGCATGTCCCCGCTGTCCGGCATCGAGGCGCAGCCGGCCAGCAGTACGGCTCCGATGCCGACGTACGCCCCCATCCGTATCGGACGCCGGCGGCCGCGTTCGTCGCGGTCAGCGCCCACGGAATGCCTCCCCCTGCTCGTGCTGCTGCTCCGCGTCCGCGCCGCTCCCGGACGGCCGCTCCTCCTGCTGTCCCGCCCCGGCGTCCGGCCGTCCCGCGGGCATGCTCGGCGCCGTGGGCCGGGGCACCACGCGCGCCCCGTTGCCGGGCAGCGCCGTCGGGTCGGCCGTGGGGGCCGTCCCGCCACCGGGTCGCGGGCCTATCGCGGTCCGTGCGGCGCCCGGTTCACCGGGCTGCACGGGGACCGTGGCGAGCTTGCCGCCGCCGCTCTGGGGCAGGCCGGCGCCGTTGAGTCCGCGGTTGCGCCGCGAGTCCTTCGGTTCCAGGGGTATCGGGGATCCGCGCAGGGGCTCGTCGGCGGTCCTCGGCAGTGTGAGCCGGAACTGCGATCCGCCGCCGGGCTCGCCCCACGCCTGCAGCCAGCCGCCGTGCAGCCGCGCGTCCTCCAGGGCGATGGAAAGGCCGAGTCCTGTTCCGCCGGTGGTACGCGCGCGTGCCGGGTCGGCCCGCCAGAAGCGGCTGAAGACGCGGGTCGCCTCGCCGGGCTTGAGCCCGACGCCGTAGTCGCGTACGGCGACGGCGACCGCGCCGCCCGCCGCGGCAAGTTTGACGACGACGTCCTTGCCCTCGCCGTGCTCGACGGCGTTGACGACGAGGTTGCGCAGTACGCGCTCCACGCGCCGGGCGTCGGCCTCGGCGACGACGGGCTGCTGGTCGCCGAGGACCCGTACGGTCGTGCCTTTGCGTTCGGCGAGCGGTGCGGCCCCGCTGACGACCTTCCGCACGACTTCGCGCAGGTCTATCGGCTCGGCCTCCAGGGCCGCCGCGCCCGCGTCGAAGCGGCTGATCTCCAGCAGGTCCGCGAGCAGCGACTCGAAGCGGTCCAGCTGGTCGGCGAGCAGTTCCGCCGACCGCGCGGTCACCGGGTCGAAGTCCACGCGCGCGTCATGGATGACGTCGGCCGCCATGCGGACGGTCGTCAGCGGCGTGCGCAGCTCGTGCGACACGTCGGAGACGAACCGTCGCTGCATTCGTGACAGGTCCTCCAGCTGCTGAATCTTCAGTTGCAGGTTCTGCGCCATCTTGTTGAAGGCCTCGCCGAGCCGTGCGATGTCGTCCTCGCCGCTGACCTTCATACGTTCCTGCAGGCGCCCGGCGGAGAGCCGCTCGGCGATGCCGGCCGCCATCCGTACGGGGGTGACGACCTGGCGCACCACGAGCCAGGCGATGGCCCCGAGGAGTACGACGACGAACAGCCCGGCCGTGGCCAGGGTGCCCTTGACCAGGCTGAGGGACTTCTCCTCCTGGGTGAGCGGGAAGAGGTAGTACAGCTGGTAGGGGTTGCTGTTGGGGGCGTTGACCTGTTTGCCGATGATCAGCGCGGGCTGGGATTCCTGGCCGTTGTCGTAGTAGATCCGTGTGTAGCTCTGGACTGCGCCGGTGCCGTCGTCGACCCGCTCGCGCAGTTCCACGGGGACGCTGAGGTCCCATTTCACGCCGCCGGAGGCGCGGGGTCCGAGGCCTCCGGTGTCGCCGTCGGCGGAGGCGGGGCTGAGTGTGACCACGTCGAACGCGCCCTGGCCGCCGCTGGAGAGGGACGCCACGAGGTTGGTCATCCACTCGACGACGTTCTGTACGGAGTCGCCGTTTAGTTCGGCGCCCTCGCCGCCGCCCGCGCTCGCCGCGCTGTCGGCCTTCTGCTCGGCGACGGTGAACCCGCCCGTGGCCTGGCTCTGGGAGGCCTTGACCTTGGCGTCGAGGAGGCCGTTGCGGACCTGTCCGATGACGACGAAGCCCAGCAGCAGCACAACGCTGAGCGACATCAGCAGGGTCGTGACGACGATCCTGAGCTGGATGTTTCGCCGCCACAGCCGCATCACGGGCAGCAGCGGGCGACGCACCCAGCGCATGAACAGCCTCAGGACCGGGCTGCCCTGGACTCCGCCGTGCAGCAGCCCGCCCTCGAGGAGGCGTCCCCAGCGGGAACGCGTCGGTTTCCGGCCGACAGGCCGCTCCGCGCGGGTGCCCGGCTGGCCGGGCACCGAAGCGGCACTGTCAACGGACATGTCAGCTGGGTCCTGCCTTGTATCCGACACCACGGACGGTCACCACGATCTCCGGCCGCTCCGGGTCCTTCTCGACCTTGGAGCGCAGCCGCTGCACATGGACGTTCACCAGCCGGGTGTCCGCCGCGTGGCGGTACCCCCAGACCTGCTCCAGCAGGACCTCGCGGGTGAACACCTGCCACGGTTTGCGCGCCAGCGCGACCAGCAGGTCGAATTCCAGCGGCGTCAGTGCGATCGAGGCCCCGTCCCGCTTCACGGAGTGCCCGGCCACGTCGATGACCAGGTCGCCTATGGCGAGCTGCTCGGGCGCCGGCTCCTCCGACCTGCGCAGCCGCGCCCGGATCCGGGCCACCAGCTCCTTCGGCTTGAACGGCTTCACGATGTAGTCGTCGGCGCCCGACTCGAGGCCGACCACTACGTCCACGGTGTCGCTCTTCGCTGTGAGCATCACGATCGGCACTCCGGACTCCGCCCTGATCAGGCGGCACACCTCGATCCCGTCCCGGCCCGGCAGCATCAGATCGAGCAGCACCAGATCCGGTTTCGCCTCACGGAACGCGGCCAGCGCCTTGTCGCCGTCGGCTACGAAAGACGGCTCAAAACCTTCACCACGCAACACAATGCCGAGCATCTCGGCCAGTGCGGTGTCGTCGTCGACGACAAGGACTCGTCCCTTCATGAATGCCATCATCCCATTAACTAAATCGTTACCTGGCGTGACCTGTCACACAGCACGGTCAGCGCGTCAGCGGTCACGGGCGACACGACGCCCTCCTCGGTGACGATCGCCGTCACCAGCCCGGGCGGCGTCACGTCGAACGCCGGGTTGTATGCCTGGGTTCCCAGGGGTGCCACCACGATCCCACCTCCCGTCTCCGCTCCCGCCACCGGCGCCTGCGGCGCCATGATCTCGGTCACCTCATGACCTGCGCGCTGTTCCACTTCGATGGACGCCCCGTCGGGGGTGTCCGGATCCACCGTGGTCACCGGAGCGACCACGACGAACGGCACATGGTGATATCGGGCCAGCACCGCGAGCGGGTAGGTCCCCACCTTGTTCGCCACCGAACCATCGGCCGCGATCCGGTCGGCCCCGACCAGCACCGCGTCCACCTCCCCCGCCGCGAACAACGAGCCCGCGGCATTGTCCGTCAGCAAGGTGTACGCCATTCCGCTGCGCGCCGCCTCGTACGCCGTCAGACGGGCACCTTGCAGCAACGGACGCGTCTCGTCCACCCACAGCCTGCGCAGCCGCCCTTTGCGGTGTGCCGCGAGCGCCACCGCGAACGCCGTGCCCCGCCCGCCCGACACCAGCGACCCGGTGTTGCAGTGGGTGAGTATCCGGTGCCCGCCGCCCGGCAGCAGCTCGTCGAGCAGCGCGAGCCCGTGCGCGGCCATGCGTGTGCTGGCCTCGGCGTCCTCCCGGTGCAGCGCCCGCGCCGCGGCGAGCGCGGCCCGCTCGGCCTGCTCGCGGTCCCCGGACCGCTCCAGCTCGGCCCGGTACGCGGCCCGGGCCCGGCGCACGCCGACGGTGAGGTTCACCGCGGTGGGCCGGGCCGCCGCGAGCGCCTCGGCGGCGTCCTCCACGTCGAAGCCGCGTGCGGCGGCGAGCGCGACGCCGTACGCCCCCGCGATGCCCAGCAGCGGTGCCCCGCGCACGGCGAGCGATCTGATCGCCTCGACCAGCGCTGGCGCGTCCGTGCACACCAGCTCGACTTCTTCGGCGGGCAGCCGTGTCTGGTCGAGCAGGACCAGAACGGGACCTTCGGGTGGCTCCTCCCAACGGATCGCGGGTATCTCGGTCGGCCGGATGTCGTCGCCGGATTGCGCGTACTGATCAGCCATGCAGTCAGTCTGCCCCGTATCCGGCGGACAATTGAAGGTGCGCAGCCCATACGGCCCCCGGTCCCTTTCCAGACACCGCGTGGCACGATGGGCGCCAACCTGCCGCCGCGACCGCGGACGGGCACTGTGAAGGAGCGACGATGAAGGACACTCCGGGCTGGGCCTCGCCCGGATCAGCCCCCAAGGACGGCGAGGAGCCGGCGCAGGGCGGTGCCACGCAGCCCGCGGACCAGACCGGCGCGGACGAGCAGCAGCCCCCGTCGAAGTGGTCCAAGGAGCAGCCGGCGCCCGCCCAGTGGACCACGCCGAGCCCACAGGCCCCCGGCCAGACCCCGCCACCACCTCCGCCCGGCCCGGGCTGGGGCGGCCACCCGGGCCACCCCGGCCCTCAGCAGCCCGGCCCAGGCGGCTACCCGGGCGCCGGCGGTCACCCCGGCTACGGCGGCCCCGGTCCCGGTTACGGTCCGCCCGGTTACGGTCCGCCCGGCTACGGGGCCCCCGGCTGGGGCGGCGGCGGTTGGGGCGGTCCCCCGCCCGCGGCCAAGCCCGGTGTGATCCCGCTGCGCCCGCTCGGCGTCGGCGAGATCCTCGATGGCGCCGTCTCCACCATGCGCGCCCACTGGCGCACGGTCCTCGGCATCTCCCTGACCGTGGCGGTCGTCACCCAGATCGCGGCCATCCTGCTCCAGGGCCTCGTCCTGAACGACACGGCGAACTCGGACGTCCTCGGCGACTCGACCGCCACGCCCAGCGAGCTGAGCCGAGCCCTCGGCGAGACCCTGCTGAGCACCTCCGCCGTCCTGCTGATCTCCCTGTTGGGAACCATCGTCGCCACGGCCCTGCTCACGACCGTCACCAGCCGTGCCGTGCTCGGCAAGTCGGTCACGACCGCCGAGGCCTGGCGGGACGCCCGCCCGCAGCTGCTGAAGCTGTTCGGCCTGACCCTCCTGCTGCCCCTCATCGGCGGCCTGATCGTCGGCGTCGGCATCTTGCCCGGCATCCTCCTCGCGGCCGGCGGCGAAGGCGGATCGGGCGCCGCGCTCGCCGTGCTCGGCGGGCTCGGCGCGGGCGTCGTCGCCCTCTGGCTGATGATCCGCTTCTCGCTCGCCTCGCCCGCGCTGATGCTGGAGAAGCAGAGCGTCCTGAAGTCGATGAACCGCTCCGCGAAGCTGGTGCGCGGCTCCTGGTGGCGGGTCTTCGGCATCCAGCTGCTCGCCGCGATCATCGCCAACGTCGTGGCGTCGATCGTCGTGATCCCCTTCTCTTTCCTGGCCGTGGCCCTGGACGGGGACGGCTTCTCCGGTTTCCTCACCGGCAGCGGTAGCAACCTCGGCTGGACGTTCCTCGTCGTCAGCGGCATCGGCTCGGTGATCGGGGCGACGCTCACCTTCCCGATCAGCGCCGGTGTCACCGTGCTCCTCTACGTCGACCAGCGCATCCGCCGCGAGGCCCTCGACCTCGAACTGGCCCGCGCCGCCGGACTCCAGGACTACGGCTCCGACGCCGCCCCCGGCACCACACCGGGGAGCTGATGGGGTGAGACTGCCGGGGGGAGTGCTGACGGCCGTACCCGTGTCGTGGCGCTCGGCCGACGAGCCGCCGGTCACGATCCCGCGCGACCCCGCGCAGGAGGCGGCCCGCCGCGAGCTGTCCAAGGGGATGTACCACGAGAACGACCCCAGCTGGTACGAGCGCGCCATGAACGCGTTCTGGGACTGGCTCGACAAGCTGTTCGGCGCCACGTCCCTGGCCACCCCGGGCGGCCTGGTCGGCCTCCTCGTCATCGTGCTGATCGTCCTGGCGCTCCTGGGCGCCCTGTGGTGGCGCCTCGGCACCCCGCACCGCGCCCCCACCTCGTCCGCCACGCTCTTCGACGACCGCCCCCGCAGCGCCGCCGAACACCGCGCGGCAGCCCAGGCACACGCCGCCGAGGGCCACTGGAACCAGGCCGTCCAGGAACGCATGCGGGCCGTCGTCCGCTCCCTGGAGGAGCGCGCCCTGCTCGACGTACGCCCCGGCCGCACCGCCGACGAGGCGGCCTCCGAAGCGGGCCGCACGCTCCCCGTCCACGCGGACCGACTGCGCGCCGCCGCCCAGGACTTCGACGACGTCACATACGGCGGCCGGTCCGCCGGCGAAGGAACGTACCGGCACCTCGCCGCCCTCGACGACGACCTGGAGCGCGCCAAGCCCACGCTGAGCGGCAGCAGCACCCACAGCGCGGCGAGCACGGCCCACAGCAGCAGCCGGGGAGCCGCCGAATGACCACCGAGGCCACCCTCCCGACGCTCCCGGCCACCTCGGCCTCGCCCTCCGCCCGCCAGGTGTGGACCCGCACGCGCGGTGTCGTCCTGGCCGGGGTGATCCTCCTGGTGGCGGCCGTCGTGATCGCCGCGATCAGCTCCGACGCCCGGCACGGCCGGCTCGACCCGCGCTCCGCCGACACCAACGGCAGCCGGGCCGTCGCCGAACTTCTGAACGACCGGGGCGTTTCGACCCGCGTGGTCACCACTTTGAGCAAGGCCCGCGCCGCGGCCGGCCCGGACACGACCCTTCTGGTCGCCGTCCCCGACCTGCTGACGGACGACCAGCAGGACGGACTCCGCGCGGCGATCGAGGACTCCGGCGGCCGCACCGTCCTCGTAGCCCCCGACATCCCGTCCGTGAGCACCCTCGCCCCCGGGGTCACCGCCGATTCGGCCCTCAGCTTCGATTCCACGCTCGCGCCCCGCTGCGACCTGTCGGCCGCCCGTCGCGCGGGCACCGCCGAAATGGGAGGCATCCGCTTCCACGTGACGGCTCGCGGCGCCGACTCCTGCTACCCCAGCGACGGCCTGCCCACCCTGCTGCGCATCCCGGCGGCCGAAGGAAACGGCGACACCGTCGTACTCGGCGCCCCCGACATCCTCTACAACGACCGCCTCGTCGAGCAGGGCAACGCCTCCCTCGCCCTCCAACTCCTCGGCTCGCGCCCCCACTTGGTCTGGTACCTCCCCTCGCTCTCCGACGACTCGGCCACCGACGCCGGCGACCGCAGCTTCGTCGACCTGCTCCCCTCGGGCTGGCTCTGGGGCACCCTGCAGCTCTTCATCGCAGCAGCCCTGGCCGCCCTCTGGAGGGCACGCCGACTCGGCCCCCTCGTGCCCGAAAAACTCCCCGTCGCGATCCGCGCCTCCGAAACCGTCGAAGGCCGCGCCCGCCTCTACCGCAAGGCCAACGCCCGCGACCGCGCGGCCGCCGCTCTTCGCTCCACCACCCGCACGCGCCTCGCCCCCCTCGTAGGTGTCCCCGTCTCCCGGGCGCACGCGCCCGAGGCCCTGCTCCCCGCCCTGTCCGCGCACCTCCGCGACCACGGAGACGGCCAGGCCCTGCACACCCTCCTCTTCGGCCCGCCGCCCGGCGACGACGCGGCCCTCATCACCCTCGCCGACCAACTCGACGCCCTCGAAAGAGAGGTACGCCGTTCATGATGGACCCGACCACTGACAACGCCGGGACGACTGGGGACGCGGGCACCGCCCGAGCCTCCCTGGAGGCCCTGCGCGCCGAGATCGCCAAAGCCGTGGTCGGCCAGGACCCCGCCGTGACCGGCCTCGTCGTCGCCCTTCTCTGCCGCGGCCACGTCCTGCTGGAAGGAGTCCCCGGCGTCGCCAAGACCCTGCTCGTCCGCGCCCTGGCATCCGCACTCGAACTGGACACCAAGCGCGTCCAGTTCACCCCGGACCTCATGCCGAGCGACATCACCGGTTCCCTCGTCTACGACACCCGCAGCGCCGAGTTCTCCTTCCAGCCCGGCCCGGTCTTCACCAACCTCCTCCTCGCCGACGAGATCAACCGGACCCCGCCGAAGACCCAGTCGTCCCTGCTTGAGGCCATGGAGGAGCGCCAGGTCACGGTCGACGGCACCCCGCGCCCGCTCCCCGAGCCGTTCCTGGTGGCCGCGACCCAGAACCCCGTCGAGTACGAGGGCACGTACCCCCTCCCCGAGGCCCAACTGGACCGCTTCCTCCTCAAACTGACGATCCCGCTGCCGTCCCGCCAGGACGAGATCAACGTCCTCACCCGCCACGCCGAGGGCTTCAACCCGCGCGACCTGCGCGCCGCCGGCGTACGCCCCGTCGCGACCGCGGCCGACCTAGAAGCCGCACGCGCCGCCGTCGCCAAGACCACGATCTCCCCCGAGATCACCGCCTACGTGGTCGACATCTGCCGCGCCACCCGCGAGTCCCCTTCGCTCACTCTGGGTGTCTCCCCGCGTGGCGCGACGGCCCTCCTGGCCGCCTCCCGCGCCTGGGCCTGGCTGACCGGCCGCGACTACGTCATCCCCGACGACGTCAAAGCCCTCGCGCTGCCGACACTCCGCCACCGCGTGCAACTCCGCCCGGAGGCCGAGATGGAAGGCGTGACGGCCGACTCGGTCATCAACGCGATCCTCGCCCACGTTCCCGTCCCCCGCTGATGGCACTCACCGGACGCGCCGCGCTCCTCGCGGCCCTCGGCACCCTCCCCGTCGGCATCTGGGAGCCCAGTTGGACGGGCATCCTCGCCGTGAACGCCCCTCTCGCGCTGGCGTGCGCCTGCGACTACGCCCTCGCCACCCCCGTGCGCCGTCTGGGCCTCACACGCTCCGGCGACACCTCCGCGCGCCTGGGCGAAGCAGCGGACGTCACCCTCACGATCACCAACCCGTCCAAACGCCCCCTGCGCGCCCACCTCCGCGACGCCTGGCCTCCCAGCAGCTGGCTGCCCGGCACCGAGGTGGCCGCCTCCCGCCACCGCCTCACGGTCCCTGCGGGCGAACGCCGCCGCGTCACCACCCGCCTACGCCCCACCCGCAGAGGCGACCGCAAAGCGGACAAGATCACGATCCGCTCGTACGGCCCCCTCGGGCTCTTCGCCCGCCAGGGCAGCCACAAGGTCCCCTGGACGGTACGTGTCCTGCCGCCGTTCACCAGCCGCAAGCACCTGCCCTCCAAGCTGGCCCGCCTGCGCGAACTCGACGGCCGCACCAGCATGCTGACCCGAGGCGAGGGCACCGAGTTCGACAGCCTCCGCGAGTACATCCCCGGCGACGACACCCGCTCCATCGACTGGCGCGCCACGGCCCGCCAGACCACGGTCGCGGTACGCACCTGGCGCCCCGAACGAGACCGCCACATCCTCCTGGTCCTCGACACAGGCCGCACCTCCGCCGGCCGCGTCGGCGACGCCCCACGCCTCGACTCCTCAATGGACGCGGCGCTTCTCCTGGCCGCCCTCGCATCCCGTGCCGGCGACCGCGTGGACTTCCTCGCCTACGACCGCCGCATCCGCGCCCTCGTCCAGGGCCGCACGGCAGGCGACGTCCTGCCTTCCCTGGTCAACGCGATGGCCACGCTCGAACCGGAACTCATCGAGACGGACGCCCGCGGCCTCACCGCCGCCGCACTCCGTACGGCCCCCCGCCGCGCCCTGATCGTTCTCCTCACCAGCCTCGACGCAGCCCCGGTCGAAGAGGTCCTCCTCCCCGTCCTACCTCGCCTCACCCAACGCCATACGGTCCTGGTGGCCTCGGTGTCGGACCCGCACATCGCCCACATGGCGAACTCCCGAGGAAGCACAGACGCCGTGTACGAGGCCGCAGCGGCAGCCCAGGCCCAAACAGACCGCCACCGCACAGCGGAACAGCTCCGCCGCCAAGGCGTCACGGTCGTCGACGCTTCTCCGGAAAACCTGGCTCCGGCCCTGGCAGACGCCTACCTGGCCCTCAAGGCAGCAGGACGCCTCTAACCACTCAGAAGTCAGAGATCCTCAACCCGGAAAGGGAAAACCCCTAAACGCAGAAAACCCCCGCCGGTTTCCCGGCAGGGGTTCTCTCGCAATATTTGTTCGGCGGCGTCCTACTCTCCCACAGGGTCCCCCCTGCAGTACCATCGGCGCTGTAAGGCTTAGCTTCCGGGTTCGGAATGTAACCGGGCGTTTCCCTCACGCTATGACCACCGAAACACTATGAAACACTCAACCGCACCACACCGTGACCATGGCATGGGGTTGTTCGTGGTTTCAGAACCAACACAGTGGACGCGAGCAACTGAGGACAAGCCCTCGGCCTATTAGTACCAGTCAACTCCACCCATTACTGGGCTTCCATATCTGGCCTATCAACCCAGTCGTCTACTGGGAGCCTTACCCCATCAAGTGGGTGGGAATACTCATCTCGAAGCAGGCTTCCCGCTTAGATGCTTTCAGCGGTTATCCCTCCCGAACGTAGCCAACCAGCCATGCCCTTGGCAGAACAACTGGCACACCAGAGGTTCGTCCGTCCCGGTCCTCTCGTACTAGGGACAGCCCTTCTCAATATTCCTGCGCGCGCAGCGGATAGGGACCGAACTGTCTCACGACGTTCTAAACCCAGCTCGCGTACCGCTTTAATGGGCGAACAGCCCAACCCTTGGGACCGACTCCAGCCCCAGGATGCGACGAGCCGACATCGAGGTGCCAAACCATCCCGTCGATATGGACTCTTGGGGAAGATCAGCCTGTTATCCCCGGGGTACCTTTTATCCGTTGAGCGACGGCGCTTCCACAAGCCACCGCCGGATCACTAGTCCCGACTTTCGTCCCTGCTCGACCCGTCGGTCTCACAGTCAAGCTCCCTTGTGCACTTACACTCACCACCTGATTGCCAACCAGGCTGAGGGAACCTTTGGGCGCCTCCGTTACCCTTTGGGAGGCAACCGCCCCAGTTAAACTACCCATCAGACACTGTCCCCGATCCGGATCACGGACCCGGGTTAGACATCCAGCACGACCAGACTGGTATTTCAACGACGACTCCACCTGAACTGGCGTCCAAGCTTCACAGTCTCCCAGCTATCCTACACAAGCCGAACCGAACACCAATATCAAACTGTAGTAAAGGTCCCGGGGTCTTTCCGTCCTGCTGCGCGAAACGAGCATCTTTACTCGTAGTGCAATTTCACCGGGCCTATGGTTGAGACAGTCGAGAAGTCGTTACGCCATTCGTGCAGGTCGGAACTTACCCGACAAGGAATTTCGCTACCTTAGGATGGTTATAGTTACCACCGCCGTTTACTGGCGCTTAAGTTCTCAGCTTCGCCACACCGAAATGTGACTAACCGGTCCCCTTAACGTTCCAGCACCGGGCAGGCGTCAGTCCGTATACATCGCCTTACGGCTTCGCACGGACCTGTGTTTTTAGTAAACAGTCGCTTCTCGCTGGTCTCTGCGGCCACCCCCAGCTCGAGGAGCAAGTCCTCTCACCAGTGATGGCCCCCCTTCTCCCGAAGTTACGGGGGCATTTTGCCGAGTTCCTTAACCATAGTTCACCCGAACGCCTCGGTATTCTCTACCAGACCACCTGAGTCGGTTTAGGGTACGGGCCGCCATGAAACTCGCTAGAGGCTTTTCTCGACAGCATAGGATCATCCACTTCACCACAATCGGCTCGGCATCAGGTCTCAGCCTTGATGAGCGGCGGATTTGCCTACCACTCGGCCTACACCCTTACCCCGGGACAACCACCGCCCGGGATGGACTACCTTCCTGCGTCACCCCATCACTCACCTACTGCAAGTCTGGTCCGTCGGCTCCACCACTCCCCTTTGCCCGAAGGCTCCAGGGCGGCTTCACGGACTTAGCATCGCCTGGTTCAATGTTTGACGCTTCACAGCGGGTACCGGAATATCAACCGGTTATCCATCGACTACGCCTGTCGGCCTCGCCTTAGGTCCCGACTTACCCTGGGCAGATCAGCTTGACCCAGGAACCCTTGGTCAATCGGCGCAAACGTTTCTCACGTTTGTATCGCTACTCATGCCTGCATTCTCACTCGTGAACCGTCCACAACTCGCTTCCGCGGCTGCTTCACCCGGCACACGACGCTCCCCTACCCATCACGATCCCCGTTGGGGGTATATATCGCAATGACACGACTTCGGCGGTACGCTTGAGCCCCGCTACATTGTCGGCGCGGAATCACTAGACCAGTGAGCTATTACGCACTCTTTCAAGGGTGGCTGCTTCTAAGCCAACCTCCTGGTTGTCTCTGCGACTCCACATCCTTTCCCACTTAGCGTACGCTTAGGGGCCTTAGTCGATGCTCTGGGCTGTTTCCCTCTCGACCATGGAGCTTATCCCCCACAGTCTCACTGCCGTGCTCTCACTTACCGGCATTCGGAGTTTGGCTAAGGTCAGTAACCCGGTAGGGCCCATCGCCTATCCAGTGCTCTACCTCCGGCAAGAAACACACGACGCTGCACCTAAATGCATTTCGGGGAGAACCAGCTATCACGGAGTTTGATTGGCCTTTCACCCCTAACCACAGGTCATCCCCCAGGTTTTCAACCCTGGTGGGTTCGGTCCTCCACGAAGTCTTACCTCCGCTTCAACCTGCCCATGGCTAGATCACTCCGCTTCGGGTCTTGAGCGTGCTACTGAAACGCCCTGTTCGGACTCGCTTTCGCTACGGCTACCCCACCCGGGTTAACCTCGCAACACACCGCAAACTCGCAGGCTCATTCTTCAAAAGGCACGCAGTCACGACGCACCGAGTAAACTCGATGCGCGACGCTCCCACGGCTTGTAGGCACACGGTTTCAGGTACTATTTCACTCCGCTCCCGCGGTACTTTTCACCATTCCCTCACGGTACTATCCGCTATCGGTCACCAGGGAATATTTAGGCTTAGCGGGTGGTCCCGCCAGATTCACACGGGATTTCTCGGGCCCCGTGCTACTTGGGTGTTTCTCAAACGAGCCGCTGATGTTTCGACTACGGGGGTCTTACCCTCTACGCCGGACCTTTCGCATGTCCTTCGCCTACATCAACGGTTTCTGACTCGTCTCACAGCCGGCAGACTGTGACAGAGAAATCCCACAACCCCGCATACGCAACCCCTGCCGGGTCTCACACGTATACGGTTTGGCCTCATCCAGTTTCGCTCGCCACTACTCCCGGAATCACGGTTGTTTTCTCTTCCTGCGGGTACTGAGATGTTTCACTTCCCCGCGTTCCCTCCACTTGCCCTATGTGTTCAGGCAAGGGTGACAGCCCATGACGACTGCCGGGTTTCCCCATTCGGACACCCCCGGATCAAAGCCTGGTTGACGACTCCCCGGGGCCTATCGTGGCCTCCCACGTCCTTCATCGGTTCCTGGTGCCAAGGCATCCACCGTGCGCCCTTAAAAACTTGGCCACAGATGCTCGCGTCCACTGTGCAGTTCTCAAACAACGACCAACCACCCATCACCCCGGACCAGCAGATCCGAGTGCACTGGGGTCGGCACTGAAGGCAGCCGTAACCGGCCGTGCCCTCAGACACCCAACAGCGTGCCCGACCGGACTCCGTCCGAAGATCATGCTTTCCACGCTCTGACGAGCAGTACTCACAGCCTCCGACCCGGAAACCCAGCCGAATAATCAACGTTCCACCCATGAGCTGACCACCGCAGGACGTTTGCCTGCGTAGTGGCTCTGGATCCCTTACGGGATCTAGATGCTCCTTAGAAAGGAGGTGATCCAGCCGCACCTTCCGGTACGGCTACCTTGTTACGACTTCGTCCCAATCGCCAGTCCCACCTTCGACAGCTCCCTCCCACAAGGGGTTGGGCCACCGGCTTCGGGTGTTACCGACTTTCGTGACGTGACGGGCGGTGTGTACAAGGCCCGGGAACGTATTCACCGCAGCAATGCTGATCTGCGATTACTAGCAACTCCGACTTCATGGGGTCGAGTTGCAGACCCCAATCCGAACTGAGACAGGCTTTTTGAGATTCGCTCAGCCTCACGGCATCGCAGCTCATTGTACCTGCCATTGTAGCACGTGTGCAGCCCAAGACATAAGGGGCATGATGACTTGACGTCGTCCCCACCTTCCTCCGAGTTGACCCCGGCAGTCTCCTGTGAGTCCCCATCACCCCGAAGGGCATGCTGGCAACACAGAACAAGGGTTGCGCTCGTTGCGGGACTTAACCCAACATCTCACGACACGAGCTGACGACAGCCATGCACCACCTGTACACCGACCACAAGGGGGCGACCATCTCTGGCCGTTTCCGGTGTATGTCAAGCCTTGGTAAGGTTCTTCGCGTTGCGTCGAATTAAGCCACATGCTCCGCTGCTTGTGCGGGCCCCCGTCAATTCCTTTGAGTTTTAGCCTTGCGGCCGTACTCCCCAGGCGGGGAACTTAATGCGTTAGCTGCGGCACCGACGACGTGGAATGTCGCCAACACCTAGTTCCCACCGTTTACGGCGTGGACTACCAGGGTATCTAATCCTGTTCGCTCCCCACGCTTTCGCTCCTCAGCGTCAGTAATGGCCCAGAGATCCGCCTTCGCCACCGGTGTTCCTCCTGATATCTGCGCATTTCACCGCTACACCAGGAATTCCGATCTCCCCTACCACACTCTAGTCTGCCCGTATCGAATGCAGACCCGGGGTTAAGCCCCGGGCTTTCACATCCGACGCGACAGACCGCCTACGAGCTCTTTACGCCCAATAATTCCGGACAACGCTCGCGCCCTACGTATTACCGCGGCTGCTGGCACGTAGTTAGCCGGCGCTTCTTCTGCAGGTACCGTCACTCTCGCTTCTTCCCTGCTGAAAGAGGTTTACAACCCGAAGGCCGTCATCCCTCACGCGGCGTCGCTGCATCAGGCTTTCGCCCATTGTGCAATATTCCCCACTGCTGCCTCCCGTAGGAGTCTGGGCCGTGTCTCAGTCCCAGTGTGGCCGGTCGCCCTCTCAGGCCGGCTACCCGTCGTCGCCTTGGTGAGCCACTACCTCACCAACAAGCTGATAGGCCGCGGGCTCATCCTTCACCGCCGGAGCTTTCCACCACCAGACCATGCGGCCGGTGGTTGTATCCGGTATTAGACCCCGTTTCCAGGGCTTGTCCCAGAGTGAAGGGCAGATTGCCCACGTGTTACTCACCCGTTCGCCACTAATCCACCCCGAAGGGCTTCATCGTTCGACTTGCATGTGTTAAGCACGCCGCCAGCGTTCGTCCTGAGCCAGGATCAAACTCTCCGTGAATGTGTACCCGTAATCGGGTCGACACCACGAGAGCGGTGCAAGAGGAGGAATGATCCTCTCGCACACAGCGTCCTCGCTGTGTTTACTTCAAAGGAACCTCGCCCCAACCAGACGAACTGGCCGGAGACGGGGTATCAACATATCTGGCGTTGATTTTTGGCACGCTGTTGAGTTCTCAAGGAACGGACGCTTCCTTTGTACTCACCCGAGTATCTTCTCGGGCTTTCCTCCGGGCAGTTTCCCTTCGGTCTTGCGTTTCCAACCTTACCAGATCCGTTTTCCGTTCCGTTCCCGGTCGGATTTCATTTCCGGTGGCCGTTGGAGGGCCTTTGCCTAATTGATTGCCTTGCGGCTTTCTTTCGGCGAGTCCGACTTTATCAGAAGTTCTTGGCCGGACTTACCAGCCGCTCGTTCCTGAATCATCGGATTGGGCTCACTCGGGAAATCTCATTCACGAGAAGCCGATAGATTTTCACTGTCACCCTGGGGTATGTCCACCTCTAGGCAACTGTGCAAATCTACCTCCCCACATGGGCCGTGTCAACAGCTCTTGCGGGAACGAAGAGGAGACTAACAGCCCGGCAGGGGTGTCCGCACATCAGGCCGCCGTAGGGACCGCGGCACTGCGTTCATGCTCCTCGACATCACCCGTGTCACCGGCCCGGACGGCGCGTCCGCCCAGGACGTAGACGTAGGTCAGAAAGGCGAGCTCGGCGAGGATGCCGATGGCGATGCGAGCCCAGGTGGGCAGGCCCGACGGGGTGACGAAGCCTTCGATGGCGCCGGAGACGAAGAGCACCAGCGCCAGGCCTATCGCCATGCCCAGGGCGGCGCGGCCCTCCTCGGCCAGGGCCGCGCGACGGGTGCGGGGGCCGGGGTCGATGAGGGTCCAGCCGAGGCGTAGGCCCGTGCCTGCGGCGACGAAGACGGCCGTCAGCTCCAGGAGGCCATGCGGGAGGATCAGGCCCAGGAAGACGTCGAGGCGGCCGGCCGAGGACATCAGGCCTATGCCCACGCCCAGGTTGAGCATGTTCAGGAGGAGGATCCAGAGGACCGGCAGCCCAAGGAAGATGCCCAGGACCAGGCACATGGCAGCGGCCTGGGCGTTGTTCGTCCACACCTGTGCGGCGAAGGAGGCGGCGGGGTGGCTGGAGTAATAGGTCTCGTACTGGCCGCCGGGGCGGGTCATCTCGCGTAGTGCGTCGGGGGCCGCGATCGCGGCCTGGACGTCCGGGTGTGCGCCGATCCACCACCCCAGGAGTGCCGCCACGAGCGTCGAGAGAAGAGCGGTGGGGACCCACCAGTGGCGTGAGCGGTAGACCGCTGCGGGGAAACCGTGGGTCAGGAAGCGTGTGACATCGCGCCAGGAGGCGCGTCGGGTTCCTGTCACGGCACTACGCGCGCGTGCCACGAGTTGGCTGAGGCGGCCGGTGAGCTGGGGGTCCGGTGCGCTGGACTGGATGAGTGAGAGGTGCGTGGCGGTGCGCTGGTAGAGGGTGACCAGTTCGTCGACCTCTGGGCCCGTCAGGCGGCGCTGGCGGCGGAGCAGTGCGTCGAGGCGGTCCCACTCGGCGCGATGGGCGGACACGAAGACGTCGAGGTCCATCGGGTGTGCTGCTCCTCGTCCTCTCGAACTGCGTGTCAGCTTGTCTTACTGGTCGTACTACGGCGCGATGTGCCCTCAGCTTGGCAGACTGGCCACTCTTGGGGCAGATCAGGGGATGAACTGGAAGGACTACGGGTGTGAGTGAGCTGGTCACGGGTGAGGCGGTGGCGCTGGAGTTGCGTCCCGCGAAGCTGCCGAGTCGAGCGCTGGCCGTGTTGCTCGACCTGTTGGTGGCCGGGTTCGTCTACGTCATGGTGACCCTGGTTCTGGCCTTGGCGTTGGCCGATCTGGACGAGGCCGCGCAGACGGCAGTGTCCATAGCGAGCTTCCTGCTCGTGCTGGTGGGGGTGCCGATCGCGGTGGAGACGCTGAGCCATGGGCGTTCACTGGGAAAGCTGGCGTGCGGGCTGCGAGTGGTGCGGGACGACGGTGGGCCCATCAGGTTCCGGCACGCGCTGGTGCGCGGTGCGGTCGGGGTGGTGGAGATCCTGATGACTTTCGGGGTCGTCGCGTGCATCGCCTCGCTGGTGTCGGCTCGGGGGCGGCGGCTCGGCGACGTGTTCGCGGGGACGCTCGTCGTACGGGAGCGGGTGCCGGCCGGGCGGACGGGGTTCGTGCCTCCGCCGCCGCACTGGCTGGTCGGACGGTTCTCCGAGCTCGATCTCTCCGCCGTTCCGGACGGGCTGTGGCTGGCCGTTCGCCAGTACCTGACGCGGATGCATCAGCTGGAGCCGCGGGTCGGCGTGGCGATGGCGGAACGTCTCGCCTCTGATCTCGCGGCGTGCACGGGGACTCCGGCGCCGTACGGGGTTCCGCCGGCCGCGTATCTGGCGGCCGTGGTGCACGAGCGCCAGGCGCGGGAGGCTCGGCGGGCGTTCGGGGGTGCGGCCGTGGTGGGCGGTGCGCCGGGGGCGGTTCCTGGGGGTGTCGTGCCGGGGGCTCCGGCGGGTATGCCGGGGTGGGGAGCGCCGGCTCAGCCGCCTGTGGCCTTGCCTTACGCGCCGTCGCCTGCGCCTTATGCGCCGTCCGGCGGATTTGCGAGCCCGGCTGCGCCTGTGGGGGCTGCGGGGCAGTACGTCCCGTCGGCGGGAGCTGTGGGGCCGGCCGAGGGTGCGAGGGTTCCTGGGGCTCCGGTGGCTCCCGAGCCGGTGCGGGAGCCGTCGGGTGGCGAGGGTGGCCGCCCGGCCACCGGGTTCGTGCCGCCTGCCTGAGAAGGTCGCCGCGGCTCTGTTCCTTCTGTCAGCCGTCTTGTCAGCCGTCGTGCGCTCGGTGGCGACGGCTGACCGCTGTGGCGCCTGCTGCTCGAAGCATTCCTCAGTGCGTTGTGGCGCCTGTCGCGAGTCCCTCGTCAGTCGAACGTCGACGGCGGTGTTTCCAGGTGCTCCAGCTCGATTCCGGGTGCCGCGAGGACGACGTCGCCGGCGATGTGGACGGTGTGCTGCTCGCCCGTGTCCAGGGCTGTGACCTGGTATTCGTCCACGGTCAGGGGGGCGTTGTCAGTGGTGTGTGCTTCTCTTGCGATCAAGGCCCAGGACTGGTCCACGGTGCGCGGGGCGAGGACCGGATCGGTGAAGGCGACGAGGCGTACGCGGGTCGCGGGCGCGGAGGGGGTGAGGCGCAGGAGACGGGTGGTGGCGATGAGGAACGCCGGGGAGGTGCCGGTGAAGGCGTGGGCGCGGACATTGCCTTCGGTGGCGTGGGTTCCGGTGGGGTCGGTGCGGACCCAGGTGACGCCGTCGAGGGCGGCGCCGCGGATCTGCCAGCTCGCGGCGTGCAGTTCGAGGCGGATGGAGCGGCCGATGTCGTCGAGGGCGAGGTCGACGGAGCCTGCGTGATCGCCGGAGGGGGTGGTCAGTTGGGAGACATAGCGCCAGCCGGAGGGGCCGGGTGCGCAGTGGAAGTGTTCTTCGGCGAGGAGGGTGTGGTCGTGCGGGTCATGGAGCGAATACCGGCCGCGGGGCATGAAGGTCCTGGGTCTTGATGGGCTGGTCCGGCCGACGGTCGGGCCGCGGTCCGACGGGTAGGCCCCCCGGCACGGGGGTGCGGGGGGCCTACCGGGAAACCGTCGGCTCGGGAGCCGCTGCGCGAGTGTGTCGGCGCACCGACGCGCTCGGCATGTGCAGCGCCTTGGGCTCGCGTACGGCGGTCGGCGCCGACCGCCGTACGGGTGCCACGGCGTTGTGCGTGATCAGTGGTACGTGATCAGTAGCGGTAGTGGTCCGCCTTGTACGGGCCCTCGACCTTCACACCGATGTACGAGGCCTGCTCGGGGCGGAGCGTCGTGAGCTTCACGCCGAGCGAGTCGAGGTGGAGGCGGGCGACCTTCTCGTCGAGGTGCTTGGGCAGTGTGTAGACGCCCACCGGGTACTCGTCGGGCTTGGTGAACAGCTCGATCTGGGCCAGCGTCTGGTCCGCGAAGGAGTTGGACATCACGAACGACGGGTGGCCGGTGGCGTTGCCCAGGTTCAGCAGGCGGCCCTCGGAGAGGACGATGAGGACCTTGCCGTCGGGGAAGGTCCAGGTGTGGACCTGGGGCTTGACCTCGTCCTTGACGATGCCGGGGACGTTGGCGAGGCCGGCCATGTCGATCTCGTTGTCGAAGTGGCCGATGTTGCCGACGATGGCCTGGTGCTTCATCTTGGCCATGTCCGAGGCCATGATGATGTCCTTGTTGCCGGTCGTGGTGATGAAGATGTCGCCCTTGTCGATGACCTCGTCGAGGGTCGTGACCTGGTAGCCGTCCATCGCGGCCTGGAGGGCGCAGATCGGGTCGATCTCGGTGACGATGACGCGGGCGCCCTGTCCGCGCAGGGACTCCGCGCAGCCCTTGCCCACGTCGCCGTAGCCGCAGACGACGGCGGTCTTGCCGCCGATGAGGACGTCGGTGGCGCGGTTGATGCCGTCGATCAGGGAGTGGCGGCAGCCGTACTTGTTGTCGAACTTCGACTTGGTGACGGCGTCGTTCACGTTGATCGCCGGGAAGAGGAGGACGCCGTCGCGCTGCATCTCGTACAGGCGGTGAACGCCGGTGGTGGTCTCCTCGGTGACGCCGCGGATCTCCGAGGCGAGCTGGGTCCACTTCTGGGAGCCCTCGGTGATGGTGCGGTTGAGGAGCTCGAGGATGACGCGGTGTTCCTCGTTCTCCGCGGTGTCGACGGAGGGGACCTTGCCGTCCTTCTCGTACTCGACGCCCTTGTGGACGAGGAGGGTGGCGTCACCGCCGTCGTCGAGGATCATGTTGGGGCCGCCGGTGGGGCTGTCCGGCCAGGTCAGTGCCTGCTCGGTGCACCACCAGTACTCCTCCAGGGTCTCGCCCTTCCAGGCGAAGACCGGGACGCCCTGGGGGTTGTCCGCCGTGCCGTTCGGGCCGACCGCGATGGCGGCGGCGGCGTGGTCCTGGGTGGAGAAGATGTTGCAGGAGGCCCAGCGGACCTCGGCGCCGAGGGCGACCAGGGTCTCGATGAGGACGGCGGTCTGCACGGTCATGTGCAGGGAGCCGGTGACGCGAGCGCCGGCGAGGGGCTGGGCCTCGGCGTATTCCTTGCGGATCGCCATGAGGCCGGGCATCTCGTGCTCGGCGAGGGTGATCTCCTTGCGGCCGAACGCGGCCAGGGAGAGGTCGGCGACCTTGAAGTCCTGTCGGTTTTCGACAGTCGTCATTGCGAGCTGCTCCTCGGTGTCGGGTCGAGGGTGGGTAGGGCTGGTCTGCGCGGCGGCGGACACAGGGGTGCCCGAAGAGGACACAGGCATGCCCGCGTGCGCGCAGCGCAGTCCGTCGGAGGCCCTCTCTCCCTCGGCCGGTCCTCGGTGGGACCGCCCGACCGCCATCAGCAGCGACGTCTGGCTCGGTCCCAAGCTACACCGGTCGGCCGGGGTGTCCCCAGTTCGCCTACGGAGAGATCAAGCCGTTGCGGGTAGTTGTGGGGACGGGGGTGCCGTTCCGGGGGACGGGTCGAGGTGGTCGTACGGGCGTTGGTGGGGCGGGAACGGGAAAGGGCCCGCCGGGTGCGGCGGGCCCTTTCCGGGGTGGAGCGGTGTGGTGGGGTCAGTGTTCGGCGGTGGGGGTGGGGCCGCCGGGGGTGGCCTCGGGGTCGGGGCCCTTGGCGGCTTCGGTCTCGCTGTAGATGTCGGGCTCGAGGTAGATGACGCGGGCGATGGGGACGGCCTCGCGGATGCGGGCCTCGGCGGCGTTGATGGCGGTGGCGACCTCGGTGGCCGTCTCGTCGTGCTGGACGGCGATCTTGGCGGCGACGAGGAGTTCTTCGGGGCCGAGGTGGAGGGTGCGCATGTGGATGACGCGGGTGACGGTGTCGCCGTCGACGATGGCCTTCGCGATCTTCGTGACGTTTTCGGCGCCGGCGGACTCGCCGAGGAGGAGGGACTTGGTCTCGGCGGCGAGGACGATCGCGATCAGGATGAGCAGGATGCCGATGCAGAGGGTGCCGATGCCGTCCCAGACGCCGTTTTCGGTGATGAGGGCGAGGCCGACGCCGCCGAGGGCGAGGACGAGGCCGACGAGGGCGCCGAAGTCCTCGAGGAGGACGACGGGGAGTTCGGGGGCCTTGGCGTGGCGGATGAAGTCCTTCCAGGATTTGCCGCCGCGCAGGACGTTGGACTCCTTGATGGCGGTGCGGAAGGAGAACGCCTCGGCGATGATCGCGAAGACGAGGACGCCGACCGGCCAGTACCAGTGCTCGATCTCGTGCGGTTCCTTGATCTTCTCGTAGCCCTCGTAGATGGCGAACATGCCGCCGACCGAGAAGAGGACGATGGAGACGAGGAAGGCGTAGATGTAGCGCTCGCGGCCGTAGCCGAAGGGGTGTTGGGGGGTGGCCTCGCGCTGGGCCTTCTTGCCGCCGAGGAGCAGCAGGCCCTGGTTGCCGGAGTCGGCGAGCGAGTGCACGCCCTCGGCGAGCATCGACGACGAGCCGCTGAACGCGAACGCCACGAACTTCGATACCGCGATCGCGAGGTTGGCGGCGAGTGCCGCCACGATCGCCTTGGTGCCGCCTGACGCGCTCATGTGTCCGGGGTGTCCCTTCGCCTACGCATGTGTGCTGTGCGTCTGCCTGCGCTTGGGCATACGCGTTCGTCCGTCGCCGGGCCGGGCTTTGCCCGCCTTTTGCAGGGGGCATTGTTGCAGCCCGGTCCGGCGCGGGTGCGGCAGGCTGTGGATGAGGTTCCGTCAGGCCGGGGTCGGGGTCGTGCTCAGGCGATCACGGTCGCGCGGAAGAGTGTGCCGGTTCCGGACACTTCGACCGTTTCTCCTGCCGGTACGAAGACGGACTCGCCGGGGGCGAGCGGGTGTTCGCCCGCGCGCACGGAGCCGGCCGTGCAGAGCAGGATCTGCGGGGTCGCGCTCGTGAGGTCGTGCGGGCCTGCTTCTTCGGGGAGGACGTAGCGGGAGAGGCGGAACTCGTCGATGGGGGTCTCGTAGACCTCCTCGCCGTCGGGGGACGCCTCGGGGCGCAGGACGCCGGGGTCGGTCGCCTCGAAGCGGACGATGCGCAGGAGTTCGGGGACGTCGACGTGTTTGGGGGTGAGGCCGCAGCGCAGGACGTTGTCGGAGTTGGCCATGATCTCGACACCGAGGCCGTCGAGGTACGCGTGCGGGATGCCGGCGCCGAGGTAGAGGGCCTCGCCCGGCTGCAGGCGGACGTGGTTGAGGAGCAGGGCGGCGATGACGCCGGGGTCGCCCGGGTAGTGGTGGGCGATGTCGGCGTACGGGGTGTAGGGGCCGCCGAGGCGGGTGCAGGCGGCCGCGGCCTCGGTGACGGTGTGGGCCATCTCCTCGGGGTCGGCGCTCAGCACCGCGGTCAGCACCTCGCGCAGGGCGGCCTCTTCGGGGTGGGCGTGCAGGAGGTCGACGTACGGCTTGAGGGAGTCGACGTCGAGGCCGGCGAGGAGGTCGGCGGCCTGGAGGGGGTCGCGGAAGCCGCAGAGGCCGTCGAACTCGGTGAGGGCGCAGATGAGTTCGGGCTTGTGGTTGGCGTCCTTGTAGTTGCGGTGGCCGGCGTCGACCGGGATGCCGCGGCGTTCCTCGTCCTCGTAACCCTCCTTGGCCTGTTCGAGGTTGGGGTGGACCTGGAGGGAGAGGGGGGCGCCGGCGGCGAGGATTTTGAGGAGGAAGGGGAGGTGGGGGCCGAACTTGGTGACCGTTTGGTTTCCCAACTCGCGTTCCGGTGCCTCGTCGATGACCTCGGTGAGGGGGCCGCGTCCGGTGCGTGAGGGTGCGCCGGGGTGGGCGCCCATCCACATCTCCGCCTGGGGTTCGCCGGTGGGGGCCACGCCGAGGAGGTGCGGGATGGCGGTGGTGGAGCCCCAGGCGTAGGGGCGGATGGTGTTGTCGAGGCGGTCCATGGTGTGTCTTTCTCCGTACGCCGTCCGGGGCCGTGAGCCGTCCGACTTTCTTGCTCTTCCGAGGGCTCGGGTAAAGATCAGGCCGCCGAGGCGAGCGACAGGTAAACGGCGGCGAAATCCGTGATGGCGATCATCTCCGCGAGGGTCTCCAGGTCGGTGCCCTCCTCGGGCTCCAGCTCGCTGAGCGGCGTGTCGTGGCTGAGGGCCAGGTCACGGGCGGCCGGGGCGGCGCTGAGGCCGCCGGTCGGGCGGTCACGGAGGAGCACCACGCTCGCGTGGAGGGCGGGTGGCTCCTCCACGCGGTCGCGGAAGAAGTCTTCGGGGTCGGCGCTGGCGGCGAGCGGGCCGGAGAGCAGGACCATGTGCGAGGCGAGAGCTTCGGGGAGCTGGCCGACGACGGCGGGGCGGCCCGCCAGTTCGGCCAGCGCGGCGGAGAAACGGCGGCCCACGGGGCCCGCGGCCTGGCCCTCGGTCCAGATCACCGGGAGCGAGTCGGCGAGCTCGACGGCGAGCGTCTTGGCGGGGTTGTTGTAGGTGGCGATGGCCGGGCCGCAGCGCTCGGCGACGTGGTCGAGGCGGTCGGCGACCTTCTGCAGGGCGTCCGGTGGGGCCGTGACGAGGCCCGTGCGGTCCAGGAGCGCGAGCATCGGGGTGAGCAGGCCCCACAGTACGCCGGGGGCGGCGGCACCGAGCGGGACCTCCTGCTCGTACGGGGCGGCCGCCATCGGCACGAAGAGGCCGTGGGCGCCCGTCACCGCCTCGGCGACCGGGGTACGGGCGGGGGCGACGGCGACGACCGTGCAGCCACGGCGGTAGGCCTGGTCGAGGAGGAGCGACAGGCCGGGTTCGCTGCCGTCCGGGGTGGCGAGAAGGAGGAGGTCGACCGGGCCCACCCAGCCGGGGAGTTCCCAGCGGAGGGCGCCGGCGGCGGGGGCCACGCCGGTGGGGTGGAGGCGGATGATCGGGCAGCCGGAGCCCGCGAGGGAGCCGAGGAGGTCGGCGACGCCCGCGGAGGCCATGCCGGGGCCCGCGATCAGGACGGCGCGTGGGCGGCCGTCCGGTTTGAGGTCGGGGATGCCGGCCTCGGCGCCGAGGCGTACGGCCGTGCGTACCCGTGCGCCTGCCTCGGCGGCGCCGCGTAGCAGGCCGCGGTGGTCCGCCTCCGACAGGGCGTCGGGGGTGTCGAGCAGCGAGTCGTCGAGCATGGGCGGCAGCCTCCGATCACCGGGTTGCCCTTTTCGCCGGGTTTCCCCACCTATGATTGGTTACACCTGGTGTGTGCGCAGGTTCGTGCGGGTGCGCGGTCCGTGCGGCCCACGGGTGCTACGCGGGGTGGCGGGCCTCGTCGACGAGGAGTACGGGGATGCCGTCGCGGACCGGGTAGGCAAGGCCGCAGGAGTCGCTCGTGCAGACCAGCTCGGCGTCCTCCTCCTTGAGGGGGGCGTGGCACGCCGGGCAGGCGAGGATCTCCAGGAGGCCGGCTTCGAGCGGCATGTCGTTCCCTTCGGGGGGGGCGGATGGTGATGCGGTGCGGCCTGGTCAGAGTACCGCCGTGTGGGGGTTGGCGCCGGGGTTGGGCTGGGCCCGCGGGTGGGCACCCGGGGTGAACCTGCTGGCGGGCGGGTGCCCGGCGGCTGTTTGCTGAGCGGCGTGGGGCGCGCGGCCCGACGCCTACGGGGTGCCGCTGTGCCCACCCGTGCCGCCCCAGCGGCGCGACTGCCCGCGGCCGGGACGGCGGCACGGTCGCCCGCGGCTGCCGGGGTGGGCCGATCCCCTGCCTCAGCCCCTGATGATCCCCAGCACCTCGTCCCTGACCTTCGTCATCGTCGTCTCGTCGCGGGCCTCCGCGTTCAGCCGGAGGAGGGGTTCCGTGTTGGAGGGGCGGACGTTGAACCACCAGTCGGACGCCGAGACCGTGAGGCCGTCCAGCTCGTCCAGGATGACGCCCTCCTGGCCCTCGTAGGCGGCCTTGATCGCGGCGAGGCGGCCCGCCTGGTCGGCGACGGTGGAGTTGATCTCGCCGGAGCCCGCGTAGCGCTCGTACTGGGCGACCAGGCCGGACAGGGGGCCCTCCTGGCCACCGAGGGCGGCGAGGACGTGCAGCGCGGCCAGCATGCCTGTGTCGGCGTTCCAGAAGTCGGCGAAGTAGTAGTGCGCGGAGTGTTCGCCGCCGAAGATCGCGCCCGTTCTCGCCATCTCGGCCTTGATGAAGGAGTGGCCCACGCGCGTGCGTACCGCCGTGCCGCCGTTCTCCTTCACGACCTCCGGGACCGTCCACGACGTGATCAGGTTGTGGATGACCGTGCCCTTGCCGCCGTTCCTGGCCAGCTCGCGGGAGGCGACCAGTGCGGTGATCGCGGACGGCGAGACGGGGTCGCCGTGCTCGTCGACGACGAAGCAGCGGTCGGCGTCGCCGTCGAAGGCGATGCCGAGGTCGGCGCCCTCCTCGCGGACGCGCTTCTGGAGGTCGACGATGTTGGCCGGGTCGAGGGGGTTGGCCTCGTGGTTCGGGAACGTGCCGTCCAGTTCGAAGTACATCGGGACGACGTCCAGGGGCAGGCCGGCGAAGACCGTGGGGACCGTGTGGCCGCCCATGCCGTTGCCCGCGTCGACGACGACCTTCAGGGGGCGGATGGAGGTCAGGTCGACAAGGCCGAGGAGGTGCGCCGCGTAGTCCTCCAACGTGTCGCGCCGGGTGATCGTCCCCGGTGTCGCGGCCGGCTGCGGGGCGCCCGACTCGCTCCAGGACTCGGCCAGTTCGCGGATCTCGGTGAGACCCGTGTCCTGGCCGACCGGCGCCGCGCCCGCGCGGCACATCTTGATGCCGTTGTACTGGGCGGGGTTGTGGGAGGCCGTGAACATGGCGCCGGGCAGGTTCAGCGCCCCCGAGGCGTAGTACAGCTGGTCCGTCGAACACAGGCCGATTTCGCTGACGTTCACCCCGAGCGCGGCCGCTCCGCGCGCGAAAGCGCGCGACAGGCCCGGCGAGGAGGGCCGCATGTCGTGTCCGATCACGATGGCCTCCGCGTCGGTCACCTGCGCGAAGGCCGCCCCGAAGAGCTCGGCCAGGGGCTCGTCCCACTGGTCCGGGACCACCCCGCGCACGTCGTACGCCTTGACGATCGTCGACAGATCAGCAGCCACGGCTGGCCCTCCTGAAGTCCTCACAGTCACCCCAAACTACCCGCCCGAACTGACAGTCGGCTGTGTGGCCTCCGGTGACACGGGGAGAACCCTGCCGGGGGAAGCCTGGTGACGAGTGAGCCGCGACGGGCGCCAAGCAGGTCGCGTCAGTTGTCGGGTGAGCGCAGGACCCTCAGGTGACCTCGGCGCGCGACCTCCATCGGGTCCACCGTGCGTGCGCCGGGGCCTCCGGCCTCCGCGGCGCGCTGCTGAGGACGGGCCGCTTCGCGTACGGCGTTGGCAAGCGCTTCCAGGTCGTCGCCACTGGGGCGCGCCGGAGCCGAGGAGTCGAGCAGTCGGACGACCTCCCAGCCGCGCGGTGCGGTGAGGCGCTCGGAGTGCTCGGCGCACAGGTCGTAGCAGTGGGGTTCGGCGTAGGTGGCGAGCGGGCCGAGGACCGCGGTCGAGTCGGCGTAGACGTACGTCAGCGTCGCGACGGCGGGGCGGCCGCAAGCGGTGCGCGAACAGCGACGTACAGGGCTCACGACGTTGGACGGTACCGCACTCTTGAGCGGGCCGCGACGACTCTGCACCAGGTCACTCCCCCGTGTCGTGCTGTGAAACGGCCCACACGGGCTTCCGAGGCCACCTCGTTGACCTGCGGGTAACCCAACGTCCGGGATATCGAACATTCTCGAACGCGATCAGCAATTGATGCAAAATTGGTTAAAGGTGGTGAAGCTGTCGGTCTCGGAGAGATCGGAATCAAGCCCAAGCTTGGCCGGAATGGTCATGTGGCGACATGCCACGCCCCGGTCGGTGCGGGGATCGGGTCGGCCGCGTGGGGTCCGGCGGGTGGATCTCGTGGGGACTACGCTTCGTAGGTGATGGACAACCTCGTACCGCCCCCCGCCGCCGCGCCCGGGCCCCGTCGCCGCGATCGTCACGGCAGGGGCATGCGTGGCCCCATCGCGCCGCCCCAGGTGCCGCTCGCGGCGAGCCGGGCCGATCTCTTCGCGGATCTGGTGCAGGACTCCGTGGAGCGGCTGGAGCGGCGGTGGCCGCAGCTGGTCGACATCGACTTCCTCGTGCTGGAGGTGCCGCGGCTCGATGGGCCCGGGGAGACGTGGAACGACGAGGCGGTGCCGCTCGGCGGGACGATTCCGGCACGGGACGGGCGACCGGCTCGGGTCGTGGTGTACCGGCGGCCGGTGGAGATCCGGACCAAGGGGCGGGACGAGCGGGCCGCGCTGGTGCACGAGGTCGTCGTCGAGCAGGTGGCGGAGTTGCTGGGATTGAATCCGGAGGCTGTGGATCCGCGGTACGGGGAGGACTGACCAGGGGGGTGGGCGAGGCGGGTTTCGCCGTCGCCGCCCCCACCCGTCCCACTCACTGGGGGCTGCACCCCCAGCCCCCCGGCGCCTACTTCTGCAGCACCGACAAGTCCTGTTCCGCCTCCGGTACCGCCACCGTGCCCCGGTCGTCCGGGAGGGTTTGGACGGTGAAGGCGGGGACTCCGTCGAGGGTGGAGGCGAGGGTGCGGGAGGCGTAGAGGCGGCCACCGGAGAGCCGTTCCACCGTGAGGGCGTAGGTGCCCTTCAAGCCGTTCGGGGCGGGCATGTCGACGTTCTGGGTCGTGCCTGCCTTGATCGTGAACGTCTTTGTCGTGGGTGTGCCGCCACCGCTGCCCGCGGATGCCGTGACCTTCACCTTGGCCGCGCTGCCGGTGGCGGTCAGGGCGAGGGTGGTGCCCTTGGCCCGGTTGTCGGCGACCGTCGCGCGTGAGCCGACCGGGCGGGTGGCGGGGATGAACGCCGTCTCCTGGTCGGCGCCCTTGCCGCGGACGATCCGGAGGGCCGCCACCACGGGGACGGAGCTGTCGGTGGGCGTCAGGATCAGGGAGCCCGCCTCGCCTCGCGTGACGTCGCCGAGGTCCGCCGCCGCCGTCATGCCGGCCTTCACATGGAGCGTCTCGTTGCCCGCGGGCGTGATCTGGCCGGAGGGCGAGGCCAGGCGGACGTTCAGGTCGGCGTCCGTGTCACCGGGGGCGAAGGCGATCAGCCGTACGTCCGTGGCGTCCTTCGGGATGCCGGGGAGGACCAGGTCGGCCGTGGGGTCGGTCGAGGCGGCCAGCCAGTCGCCGCCCTGCTTCTCGTCCAGGGCCTGGACCGCGGCGGCGACCCGGCCGCTGCGGACGCTGATGCGGACCGTGAGGTCGGCCTCCTTCGCCGTGGCGAGCGTCGACAGCAGGACCGGCTCGCTGGAGCGGGGCCGGACTGTGATCCCCTCGCCGACCGTCGACTTCAGGGCGCCGTCCTTGCCGTACAGCTCGATGTCGACCACGGCCGCCGCGTCGTCCGGGTTGGTCAGGTGGACGTAGTCGGTGCGGCCCTCGGAGGTGCTGACGCCCGGGAACCAGAACTCCGTGTCCGGGGCCGTGCAGTTGACGCCGAGCAGGCCGCGGCCGATGCCGGCGGCGACCTCGGTGGTCTGCTGGACGGTCCAGCCGGGTGCGAACTTCCCCTCGGCCGTGCCGATCAGCGCGGGCGAGTCGCCGCTGTCGGTGCTGGTCGTCACGGGCTTGCCGGGTTCCTTCAGCTCCAGGACCGGCTTCTTCGCCTTCTTCGACTTCTCCGTCTTGCCGTCGGTGCCTGTCCCGCCCGCCGCCTCCAGCGCCGCGCTTCCGTCGCTGCCCGTGCCCTTGGTGACGGGTGTGAACGATGTGTACGCGGTCTCCGCGACGTCCGAGGTGCTCGGCTGGGGGCAGAGCAGACTCGTGCGTTCCACGGGGAGTTGGGCGGCCGCCGCGGTGGTGTCGCCGCCGACGGCGTCGGGGGTGCTGAGCACGGCGAAGCCGGTGACGGCGGCGAGCGCGGTCGTGCCGGCGAGCAGGGACAGGGTCGTGCGCTTCACTGCTGGCTCCCGTCGGGGCGCTCACTGTCGGTGCCGGTGCCCTGCGACGGGTCGTACGGCGTCTCGTAGCCCTGGGTGTACGTCTGGTCGTAGGAGGCGTTGTTGCCCCCGTAGGAGGCGTACGGGTCGTACTGGGCGCCCTGGTAGGGGTCGGTCTGGTAGTGCTGCTGGTCGTAGCCCCCGCCCTGGTACTGGCCCTGGTACTGCTGGTCGTACTGGCCGTACTCGGTGGCCGCGCCCGCGTAGGCCGACTGGTCCCACTCCCCGTACGCCTGCTGTTGTGGGACCGCGTCGGGGGCGAGGGGCTCCTCCGCGGGAGGAGCAGGCTCGGTGGCGTCGGCGGACCGGTCGGCCTCGGCCTCGGAGTCCGCCTGGGCGCGCAGTCGGCGGGCGCGCCGGCCGTCGCCGGTGCTGTCCTGCGCGGGCACGGCGACCGGCTCGTCGGGGAGGTCGTCGTCGACGTCCCGGCGGCGGCCGGGCAGGGCGAGCACCACGAGGACGACGGCGAGCGATCCCTGGACCCACAGCCAGGCCGTGTGGCCGGCGGGGGCGTCGAAGGTGATGTCGAGTTTGCCGCCGGTGGTGGGCAGTTCGAAGCCCTGGGCCCAGCCGTCGACCGTGGTGGGGGTGAGCGGCTTGCCGTCCAGGGTGGCCGTCCAGCCCTCGTCGGCGGTGTCGGCGAGGCGGAGCACCCGGCCCGACGCGCCCGCAGGGATCGTGGTGTGCACGTCGACGGGGCCGGCGGCGATGGGCTGCGGGGTGCCGGAGGCGGTCTCGATGGTGGCGCGGGCGACCTGACGGTCCAACCGCCACAGGGCACTGCCGTCCTGCTGGCCGAGGCGGCTCAGGCCGGGCGTGGCGTCCAGGACGCGGCCGACCTCGCGGGGCGCGCCCTCACGGACGAGGACGTAGCGCACGGCGAAGCCGCCCAGTTCGTCGCTCTGGTCGGCGCCGGAGCCGGCGACGAGGTTGGCGACGACCTTGTCGAGCCGCTTGTTCTCGCCGCCGGCGGCCGCGAGTTCGGCGTCGCCGAGGCGGGCGCCGGAGCCGCGGACCAGGGTGTAGCCCACGCGCGCGGTGGTGTCGCTGTCCAGGACGAGGGTGCGGGCCTGGTCGCGGGTGCCGCTCTCCTCGGCGACGAACGCGGGCACCTGTACGGGGTCGCGGCGCTCCAGGGGTCCGTCGGCGCCGCCGAGCATCCAGCCGAAGGCGGCGAACAGCGGGCCCACGGCGGCGGCGAGCGCGATGAGCGCGGCCACCGGCTGGCGCCAGCCGAAGCTCTGCTCGGCCACACGCGCGCGTGCCCCGTCCGCGCCCAGTACGGCGGCGGCCAGGAGGGCGATGCCGTAGACGAGGGTGGCGGGTCCGGCCCAGGTGGACTTGTTGGAGAGGACCGCGAGGACGAGGGCGACCAGGGCGGCGGCCCAGGCGGTCCGGATTGCCCACTGGCGCTCGGAGCGCAGCAGGGCGGCCAGCGCGGCCAGGACGACGCCGATGAGCATCAGCCCGCCGACCGTGCCGGGCCCGCCGGGGCTCGCGCCGAGCAGATCGGTCGCGGAGGCCGCGCTCGGTCCGTACTCGAGGCCGGCCTGGGTGAAGAAGCCGAACGGCAGCAGCGTCAGCGACCAGGGGGCGAGGATCAGCAGCGGGGTGCCCAGCTGGGCGAGGAAGCGCAGCCCGTAGGGGACGATCTCGCGGCGACGCACGACGAGGAGGCCGAGGCCGAGGAGCAGCGCGATGGGCCACACGATCGGGGTGAACGCGGTGGTGATCGTCAGCAGCAGGGCGTACGCCCAGGTGGCGCGCCAACTGCCACGCGCCCCCGAGGTGTTCGCGAGCCCGCTGGCGGCGGCGCCCGCGCGGGCGATCAGCGGCAGCAGGATCGCGAGGACGGCGGTGCCGATGCGGCCGCCCGCGAGCGCTCCGGTGGCGGCGGGCAGGAAGGCGTACACGACGGCGGCCCAGGCGCGCAGCAGCCGGGACTCGACGAGGGGGCGCGAGGCGAAGTAGGCGGTGCAGCCGGCCAGCGGTACGGACGCCACGAGGAGCACGGTGACGGCGAGCCCGGTGGAGCCGAGCAGCAGGGAGGCGAGCGTGGCGAGGATGGCCAGGTAGGGCGGGGCGGCGTCGGTGCCGCCCGTGCCGACGGGGTGCCAGGCGTCCACGTAGCGCGACCAGAGCTCGGCGGAGTCGGCGGGCGCGGGCAGCAGGGCGCCGCCGGCGAGCGCGCCGCCGCCGAGGAGGTCGCGGCAGGCGGCGAGCGAGGCCAGCAGCAGGACGAGGAAGAGCACCGGGCCGGGTTTGCGGGCGATGCGCTTGAGCCGGGCGAACTGCTCGATCTGCAGGAAGTCGGCGTCTTCGTCGCCGGGCCCGGACTCGACCGCTCCGCCGTGCCGTCCGGCCGCGGCGGTCTCGGTGTCCGAGTTGCCGAACAGACTGCCCGCGGCCTGTTCGACGGTGGCCCGGATGGTGGCGCCGGGGGGCGGGAACAGGGGGCGCATCTCGCCCTTGTCGACCTGGGAGCGGCCTCTCTTGTTGCGCCCGGCGATGATCCGCTCGGGTCGCAGGAGCACGCTCAGCAGGCCGCGGATCTCGTCGACGGCCTGGCCGGGGACCTTGCCGACGAGGTAGGCGACGATCCGCAGCAGGGTGCCGAGGACGACGCGCAGCAGCACCCAGGGCAGCTGTGCCGTACGGGAGTTGACGAGGAGGGTGTAGACGGCGCCGGCCTTGTCGACCATGTGCGGGGAGGCGGCGCTGCGGCCCACGCAGTCGACGGTGCGGCGCTCGCGGGAGGAGGCCTCGGCGTGCCGTACGACCGCTTCGGGGGCGACGAGGACGCGGTGGCCGGCGGACGTGGCGCGCCAGCACAGGTCGACGTCGTCGCGCATCAGCGGCAGCCGGCGGTCGAAGCCGCCCAGCTGTTCGAAGACGTCACGGCGGATCAGCATGCCGGCGGTGGAGACGGCGAGGCTCGGGCGTACGTGGTCGTGCTGGCCCTGGTCCTGTTCGCGGCGGTCCAGGCCGGTCCAGCGGCGGCCGGAGTTGGCGATGGTGACGCCGACCTCCAGGAGCTGGCGGCGGTCGTACCAGCCGCGCAGCTTGGGGCCGACCACGGCCACGTCGTCGCGGCCGAGCTCGCGTTCGTTCTCGACGGCCCGCAGGAGCTGGGCGAGGGCGTCGGGCTCGGGGGCGCAGTCGTCGTGGAGCAGCCACAGCCACTGTTCGGGTTCGCCGTGCGGGAGCTCGGGCATGTCGTACGTGTCGTCGCGCCAGGTGCGGGTCACGGGGTCCCAGCCGCTGGGGCGCTTGAGGTACGGCAGGTCGTCCGGGGTGAGGACATCGGCGGTGCGGTTGACCTCGTCGACGGCCTGGCCGAAACCGGTGCGCCGGGCGAGGTGCAGGACCCGGTCGGGGCCGAGGGCGTCGGTGAGCAGCCGGGCGGAGTCGTCCGCGCTGCCGGTGTCGGCCGCCAGGGCGTTCTGGACGGGGCGCTCCTGGCCGAGCAGCCCGGCGAGCGCGTCGGGCAGCCAGCGGGCGCCGTCGTGGGCGACGAGGACCGCGGTCACCACATGGCGTGGGAACTCAGGAGTGGCAGCGTCGTGGTGGGCTGCCGTGTGGCTGTGCACGGACATCGAGGTACGGGCCCCGGTTCGCTGGACTGCGGTGGACGTCCGCGCCCCCTGGGGGCATCGGGACGTCTCGGACGGAGGCCCACACTAACGGCTGCACAAGATCGTGGCCCGCCGCCTGTGGATAACCCATGGGTGACGGGCCGTACGTTCGGGAAGGGGGTGTGTCCGGCGTCTCAGACGGCGGCCTTCTTCAGGCGGCGGCGTTCCCGCTCGGACAGGCCGCCCCAGATGCCGAACCGTTCGTCGTTCGCCAGGGCGTATTCGAGGCACTCGGAGCGGACTTCGCAGGCGAGGCAGACCTTCTTGGCCTCGCGGGTCGAGCCGCCCTTCTCGGGGAAGAAGGACTCGGGATCGGTCTGGGCGCACAGCGCGCGCTCCTGCCAGCCGAGTTCCTCGTCCGCGTCGTCGACCAGCAGTTGCTGCACGAGCTCGGTCATGTGCGCCCCTCGTCCGTCTTTCGCGTCCCCGTCGTGCGGCCGTTTACCGATTTCGGCTGAACGACACGAGTGAAATTACAAGTGTGCTGCTACGGGCGAGTCAAGCCGAGATCTGCTATTGGGCCCCTTATTCACTCTGCGGAACCAAGGCTATGCGGAAAGTGTTCAAATCGGCATAAACCCTGACAGCAGGCTGGGGGTGCAGCGGGAGTTCCGGACTCAGGGACTCCCCTCCCTTACGGAAGAAGACGTCCAGACGTTCGATCTCGTTCCGCCTCGTTTCCCACCCGTCCCGGGCGCGCCCGGTTGTGCGCCATGTGTCCGGGGCCACTCCTGCACAAACCTTTCGTCTCACCGATGCACCGGAAGAGGTGAAACACGATCCACATAACGGACGGGAAGTTGACAGCGGAGGTGTGAACCGATGTCCTTGTGGGCATGCTCGCGAACTTGGCACTCACCTCGACCCGCTCCGCCGGGTTCCTCGGTGCTGCCCGCGCTCGCTGTAGCTGTTGCTGTTCCAGCTGTTGAGCCGAACGCGCTCCGGCTGCCACTGAGCCCATCCAGGCTCGGCTGCTGTTCCCTTCCCGCCCGCACCAGGGCAACCGCGCTCCGCCCGTGACCCGGGCGGACGGTACGCGACGCACAGCCATCCCCCACGCACTCTTCATCGAGGACCACCCACTCCATGAACAGCGACAGCGACATCCAGATCGCCGGCGACATCCTCGAAGTACCGCACCTGCTCCAGGCGCCCCGCGAACACCCGGTCACCGTGGCCGAGTTCGTCGGACTCGCCCGCTCCATCGCCGCCGACCGCTCCCGGTGGGAGCACGTCGTCGAGTACGACGCGACGACGCGCTGGTACCACCGGCTGAGCACCGGCCCCGGCTACGAGGTGTGGCTGCTGTCCTGGGTGCCCGGCCAGGGCACGGGGCTGCACGACCACGGGCACTCCTCCGGAGTGCTCACCGTTCTCGACGGCACGCTGACCGAGCGCACCGACCGGGGCACGCGGGTGCTCGGCGAGGGCGCGCAGCGGGTGTTCGCGCCGGGGTTCGCGCACGAGGTCGTCAACGACACGCTGGAACCGGCCATAAGCCTGCACATCTACTACCCCGGGCTCACGGACATGCCCATGCACACGAAGGCGTGCACGGCGGGAACGGCCGTGGAGGCCGAGCCGGCGGTCGTGACCGGCTGAGCCCGACGGTCGCGGCCCGACCGGGAGTGGCCGGTCGTGACCGGGTGAGAACCGGCCGTGGTCGCGGGCGGGGGACACGTTGTCGTACCCGCCTGCGAGACTGCTTCCATGCGCATTGTGGTTCTGGCAGGCGGCATCGGCGGTGCCCGGTTCCTGCGCGGCCTGAAGCAGGCCGCGCCGGACGCGGACATCACGGTCATCGGCAACACCGGGGACGACATCCACCTCTTCGGGCTGAAGGTCTGCCCCGACCTCGACACGGTGATGTACACGCTCGGTGGCGGCATCAACGAGGAGCAGGGCTGGGGCCGGGCCGACGAGACCTTCCATCTCAAGGAGGAGCTCGCGGCGTACGGCGTCGGGCCCGAGTGGTTCGGGCTCGGCGACCGGGACTTCGCCACGCACATCGTGCGGACGCAGATGATCGGCGCCGGTTATCCGCTCAGCGCGGTCACGGAGGCGCTGTGCGACCGGTGGAAGCCCGGCGTCCGGCTCATCCCCATGACCGACGACCGCGTGGAGACCCATGTCGCCGTCGAGGAGGACGGCGAGCGCAGGGCGATCCACTTCCAGGAGTACTGGGTACGGCTGCGGGCCGCCGTGCCGGCCGAGGCGATCGTGCCCGTCGGCGCCGAGCAGGCCAAGCCCGCGCCCGGCGTCCTGGAGGCCATCGCCGCGGCGGACGTCATTCTCTTCCCGCCGTCCAACCCCGTCGTCTCCGTCGGCACGATCCTCGCCGTGCCCGGTATCCGTGAGGCCATCGCCGAGGCGGGGGTGCCGGTCGTCGGCCTCTCCCCCATCGTCGGGGACGCGCCCGTGCGCGGCATGGCCGACAAGGTGCTGGCCGCCGTCGGCGTCGAGTCCACGGCCGCCGCGGTCGCCGAGCACTACGGCTCCGGGCTGCTCGACGGCTGGCTCGTCGACACCGTGGACGCGGCCACCGTGGAGCGCGTCGAGGCCGCGGGGATCCGGTGCCGGGCCGTGCCCCTGATGATGACGGACCTGGAGGCGACGGCGGCCATGGCGCGTGAGGCCCTGGCGCTGGCCGAGGAGGTGCGGGCGATTTGAGCGGCGAGTCCACCGCTTCGAAGGACGAGTTCACCGGTTCGAGTGACGAGGTCACCGGTTCGAGCGGTGAGTCGACGCAGACGGGGGCCGCGGGTGGTGCTCCCGAGTACCGGGTCTGGGCGCCGCCCGGGATTCCCGAGGTGCAGCAGGGGGACGACCTCGCCAAGCTGATCGCCGCCGCCGAGCCGGGGCTGGCCGACGGGGACGTGCTCCTCGTCACCTCGAAGATCGTGTCCAAGGCCGAGGGGCGGATCGTCGAGGCCACCGACCGGGAGGCCGCGATCGACGCCGAGACCGTACGGGTCGTGGCGCGGCGCGGAGCACTGCGGATCGTGGAGAACCGGCAGGGGCTCGTGATGGCCGCCGCCGGGGTCGACGCCTCCAACACCCCTGCCGGGACGGTGCTGCTGCTGCCCGAGGACCCCGACGCCTCCGCCCGGGCCGTCCGGGACGGCATCAGGGACATCCTCGGGGTCGAGGTCGGGGTCGTGGTCACGGACACCTTCGGGCGGCCCTGGCGGTCCGGGCTGACCGACGTCGCCATCGGTGCGGCGGGCGTGCGCGTACTGGACGACCTGCGGGGCGGGACGGACGCGTACGGCAATCCGCTCAGCGCGACGGTCGTCGCGACCGCCGACGAGTTGGCCGCCGCCGGTGACCTGGTGAAGGGCAAGGCCGGCGGGCGGCCCGTCGCCGTGGTGCGCGGGCTGGCCCATGTCGTGGCCGAGGACCACGGCGAGGGCACCCGGGCGCTGGTCCGGGGCGCGGCCGACGACATGTTCCGGCTGGGCACGTCCGAGGCGGTACGGCTGGCGGTGACCCAGCGGCGTACGGTGCGGGCGTTCACCGACGAGCCCGTGGACCCCGGTGCCGTACGGCGGGCCGTGGCCGCCGCCGTGACCGCGCCCGCGCCGCATCACACGACGCCCTGGCGGTTCGTGCTGCTGGAGTCGGAGGAGTCGCGGGTACGGCTGCTCGACGCCATGCGGGACGCGTGGATCACGGATCTGCGGCGGGACGGGAAGTCAGAGGAGTCCATCGCCAAGCGGGTGCGGCGGGGCGATGTGCTGCGGCACGCGCCGTACCTGGTGGTGCCCTGTCTGGTGATGGACGGCTCGCACACCTACGGGGACCCGCGGCGGGACGCGGCCGAGCGGGAGATGTTCGTCGTCGCGGCCGGGGCCGGGGTGCAGAACTTCCTCGTCGCGCTGGCCGGGGAGCGGCTGGGGTCCGCGTGGGTGTCGTCGACGATGTTCTGCCGCGATGTCGTGCGGGAGGTGCTGGGGCTGCCGGAGGGCTGGGATCCGATGGGGGCCGTGGCGGTGGGGCGGCCGGCGGAGGAACCGCGGGCCCGGAGCGAGCGGGATGCGGGCGCGTTCATCGAGGTTCGGTGAGCCGTGGTGAGATGCCGGGCTCTTCGAGGTGAGGGGCGTCGGTGTCGGTTTCGTGAGTCGGCGCACATTCGGGGCGTGGTTCACCTGCGGCTCGTAGGCTCTTAGGACTTCTCCGCCGACCCTGAGGTCTTTTTCCGTGGCTGGTCGTTTCGCTCCCCGGCCCACGCGTACGACCGTGCGTGGTGGCCATGTCGCCGTGCCCGGTGGGGTGCCTGGGCCGGCACCCGCGCCCGGGCGGCGGCGTACCTGGACGCCGAACGGGCCGCTCGATCTCGGGCTGGTGCTCGGACCGCTGCGGCGAGGGCCCGGCGATCCGACGTTCCGTATGACACCGGACGGGGCCGTGTGGCGGAGCAGTCGTACGCCGGTGGGGGCGGGGACCCTGCGGGTCGCGCTGCGCGGTGGGGTCGTGGAAGCGGAGGCCTGGGGGCCCGGCGGCGAGTGGCTGTTGGAGCAGTTGCCCTCGCTGATGGGGGCGCTCGACGAGCCGGATGTCTTCGTGCCTCGGCATCGGGTGGTGGCCATGGCGTGGCGGCGGCGGCCGGGGTTGCGGCTGACGCGGACCGGGCTGGTGCTGGAGTCGTTGATTCCGTCGGTTCTCGAGCAGAAGGTCACGGCGGACGAGGCGTATCGGGCGTGGCGGTTGCTGGTGCGGAAATTCGGAGAGGTCGCGCCCGGGCCCGTGCCGGGGGCGATGTCCGTGATGCCGGGGCCGAGGGAGTGGGCTCTGATTCCCTCCTGGGAGTGGCATCGGGCCGGGGTCGACGACAAGCGGGCGTCGACGATTCTGCGGGCGGTTCGGGTGGCCCGGCGGCTGGAGGAGGCCGTGGGGATGGCGCCCGAGGAGGCTCGGGCGCGGTTGGAGCTGGTGCCGGGGGTGGGGGTGTGGACCTCGGCGGAGACCGTGCAGCGGAGTCATGGGGCGGCGGATGCGGTGACCGTGGGGGATCTGCATCTGCCGGGGATCGTGGGGTTCGCGTTGGCGGGGGATCGGGATGCGGACGACTCTGTGATGTTGTCGTTGTTGGAGCCGTATGCGGGGCAGCGGCATCGGGCGGCTCGGTTGATCCTGTTGTCGGGGCGGGTGCCTGCGCGGCGGGCGCCCCGGATGCCCCGGGGGGATATCGGGAGGTTGTGACGTGGGTGGGTGACAGGTGGGTGACCGTGGGTCCTCTCGCCCCCGGCCGCCCCTGCCCGTCCCATCCTCCAGGGGCTCTGCCCCTTCGACCCCGACAGTTTTCGGGGGGCTGCCGCCCTCAGGCCCCCGCGGGGGTGCGTTCGTGGCCGCGGGTTCGTCGTGGTTGCTCGCGCCGTTCCCCGCGCCCCTTGCGGGGCGCGGGCCGCCGTCACTGGTCCGAGGAGAAGCGGAGTGCTCCCGTCGGGATCTGGGCGTCGCACCAGATGCGTACGCCTGAGCGGAGTTCGTTGTCGGCGCCGATGATCGCGCCGTCGCCGATCACCGCGCCCGTGAGGATCGAGCGTTCGCCGATACGGGCCCGGGCGCCGATCAGGGAGTCGGTGATCACCGCGCCGGGTTCGACCACCGCGCCCGCCAGGACCGTGCTGCCCGAGACGCGCGCGCCCTCGCCCACGAAGGCGCCCTCGCCCACCACCGTGCCGCCGGTGAGTTTCGCGTCGCCCGCCACCCGGGCCGTGGGGAGGATCAGGCGGTCGCCGCAGCGGCCGGGCACCGCGGGGGACGGGGCCCGGCCGAGGACCAGGTCGGCCGAGCCGCGGACGAAGGCCGCGGGCGTGCCGAGGTCGAGCCAGTACGTGGAGTCCACCATTCCTTGGAGGTGGGCTCCGGCCGAGAGGAGGTCCGGGAACGTTTCCCGTTCCACCGAGACCGGGCGGCCAGCCGGGATCGTGTCGATGACCGAGCGGCGGAAGACGTACGCCCCCGCGTTGATCTGGTCGGTGATGATCTCCTCGGGGGTCTGGGGCTTCTCCAGGAACGCGAGGACCTTGCCCGTCTCGTCCGTGGGGACCAGGCCGTAGGCGCGCGGGTCCGTCACCTGGGTCAGGTGCAGGGACACGTCCGCGCTCGTCGCTTCATGTGTGGCGACCAGGCGGCGGATGTCCAGGCCGGTCAGGATGTCGCCGTTGAAGACCAGGACCGGGTCGTCGGGGCCCGAGTGGAGATGCGAGGCCGCGTTGCGGATCGCGCCGCCCGTGCCGAGGGGCTCCTCCTCGGTGACGTACTCCAGATGGAGGCCGAGCGCCGAGCCGTCGCCGAAGTGGGGTTCGAAGACCTCCGCCAGATAGGAGGTGGCGAGGACGATGTGGTCGACGCCCGCCGCCTTGGCGCGTGCCAACTGGTGGGTGAGGAAAGGGACCCCGGCCGCCGGGACCATGGGCTTCGGAGTGTGGACCGTGAGCGGACGCAGCCGGGTGCCTCTGCCGCCGACCAGGAGAATCGCTTCTGTCACCTGTCGTCTCTACTTCCTGCCGGGACCGGCCGAACTCGCTTTCGGCCGGCCGATGTATGCAGACCGTTCGATGGCGCCTTCGGCGGCCGTGGTTCCCTGTTCCCAGGCGGCGCGTGCAAACGCCGCGAGCTGTCTGTGAACAGGGCACGGCCTCGGTCGCGATCGCCGGCCGGCACCCGGTCAGCCGGGTGATGCGTCACCACCCGGTCCCCCCTTCACCCTGCCGCCGCCATCGCCCTATCGGCCCTGATAGCGGGCGGCCTCCGAGCGAACCGCGCCGAGTTTTCCGTACAGGCGCTTCCCCGGACAGTCGGTCGCGAACCCGTCACGGTGGCCGGAGATCACGTTCAGTCGTACCTTCTTACCTTTTCGGTAGAGATTGCCACCTCCAGACGTCAGGTACGTCTTTCCAAGCGGGTCCGCCCGGTAAAGTCCTAGTTTCCAGGCGGTGAGCTGCGCGATCGCCTTCACGGCCGCACCCGCCGGCTTGGAGGTGCTGAAACTGCCGATCACCGCGATCCCCATGCTGTTGGTGTTGAACCCGAGCGTGTGGGCGCCCATCACCGGCTTGGCCACACCGCCCGCGCGCCCCTCGTAGATGTTTCCGCACTTGTCGATGAGGAAGTTGTAGCCGATGTCGCGCCAGCCGCTGCTCACCACGTGGTAGCGGTAGATACTGCGGATGACGGAAGGCGCCTGCGCGCAGGTGTAGTTGTTCCCCGAGGCCGTGTGGTGCACGAAGGCCGCGCTGACCCGCGTGGTGTAGCGGAAGTCGCGCTCGCGAAGCTTCTCGTCGGCACCCCAGCCGCGGCGCGTGACGATCCGGGGGCGCGGCCCGATGTACGGCTTCGCCCCGGGCTCCAGCCCCACGACCTGCTCCGCCGTCTCGCGCCGGGACAGCGCCGGGATCTCGGCGGCGCCCAGTGGCGCGAGATCGGCGTTCACGGCGGACGCGGCGGCCGACTCGGCGGTCAGCGCGCCGAGGCGCGGGGTGTCCGCGGGTGCGGTGCCGGGCGGCTCCGGCGCCCCCTTGCCCTTCGGGCCGGACGTACCGGCCGCTTCCGCGAAGCCGCCGGGGTCGACCAGTTCCAGGCGTAGTCCGTTCGGAAGCATCTGAACGCCCGACGCGCCCGTACGGCCCCGGGCCTCCGCGCGGACGCGTACCTCGACCCCGTCGGATTCGCCCACCCACAGCGGGGCGGTGGAGCCGCGCACCCGGCCCGAGGCGCGTTCGGCGGTGTCCGGGTCGGCGGCGTGCCCGTGGTTGTGCGTCTCGACGTTCTGCCAACCCGTCCAGCGGGTGGTGCCGGTCGCGCGCGTCCGGACCTGGACGCGGCCCAGCAGTTCGGTGTCCGGATCGTCCCAGACGACGCCGAGGAGTGAGAACGACCGTACGTCCCGGCGGCTCAGCCCCTGTTCGGGGGCGCCCGAGGCCCGGTCGTCGCCGCGCGGGACCAGGGGGAGCGACTGGGTGTTGCCGGGGACAGGGGCGGGGGCCTCGGGGGCCGCCCGGTCGGAAGCAACGGCAGTGGTGAGCAGCGCCGCCGGGAGTGCGAGGGCCGCCGCGCAGGTCACGCCGATCGAGGAAGCGAGGAGTCGATATCTACGCATACGTCGGATCATGAACATAGTCGTACATACCTGTCTAATGGTGAATCGAGCCGGAATTGACGAACTGTCGGTCGCGCTCCGCCGAACCGGTGGCCCGTCAGCTCCGCCCGGGCCTCGTCGACATGCCGTCCCCGCGTACGCTTACGCGCGTGACCGCCACCGACCGCACCCCTGCCGACCTGCTGCGATCCGCGCTCGCCGCCGATCCCGCGCGCCCCCTGGTGACCTTCTACGACGACGCCACGGGCGAGCGCGTCGAATTGTCCGTGGCCACCTTCGCCAATTGGGTGGCCAAGACCGCGAATCTGCTCCAGGGCGAGCTGTCCGTGGAGCCCGGCGACCGGGTCGCGCTGCTGCTGCCCGCGCACTGGCAGACGGCCGTGTGGCTGCTCGCCTGTTCGTCCGTGGGTGTCGTCGCGGACGTGGCCGGAGATCCTGCCGCGGCCGACGTCGTGGTCAGCGGGCCGGACACGCTGGACGCTGCGCTGGCGTGCCGCGGGGAGCGGGTCGCGCTCGCGTTGCGGCCGCTGGGCGGGCGGTTCCCCCAGCCCCCGGCCGGGTTCGTCGACTACGCCGTCGAGGTGCCGTCACAGGGTGACCGTTTCGTACCGTATGCCTCCGTCGATCCCGACGAGCCCGCGTTGATCGTGGCCGGGCGGGAGTTCAGCGGGGCGGAGGTCGTGGAGCGGGCGCGGGACGAGGCGACGGGGCTGGGGTTGACCGGGCCGGGGTCCCGGTTGTTGTCGGGGCTGGGGTACGACACGTGGGAAGGGTTGAGCGCCGGGTTGTACGCGCCCCTCGCCACCGGGGGGTCCGTGGTGCTGTGTCGGCATCTTGAGCAGTTGGGAGAGGGCGCGTTGGACAAGCGGATCGAGAGTGAGCGGGTCACCGCGACCTCGCGGTAGCGCCGTTTCGGTGAGGTTGTGGGGCGACCGCGGTTGTTCGTGGTCGCTCGCGCAGCTCCCGAGCACAGAGAGTCACCCCCCATTCGGCCCACCCCCACCCAGCCCCGCCCCTCCCCCCGCGCCATCGTCGTAGGAGCACTGCACGCTCGTACGCCGGGAGGGGTGAATCCGAAGTGGGCAAGGACCGAGGTGGGGCCCGCGCGTCCGGGCCCGGTGCGGGTGGGTCGGCCGGTGGGCAGGGGATCGTGCGTCGGCGGCGGCGACGGTGGCTGCGGTGGGCCGGCGGGGTTACCGGCGGCCTGCTGATGGTGGCGCTCGGGCTCGGGTGGGCCGCGTACGAGAAGCTGGACGGGAACATCACGTCCGACCACACGGCGGCGGACGAGCTGGCCCGGTACGAGAAGGAGCGGCCGACCTCGCTGGTGCGGGGCGCGCAGAACATCCTGCTGATCGGGTCGGACTCGCGGTCGGGCGACGACAACGGCAAATACGGGCGGGATTCCGGCACCGAGCGGTCGGACACGACCATCCTCCTGCATCTGGCCGCCGACCGGCACGGCGCGACCGCCGTTTCGCTGCCCCG